>NZ_BAGN01000404.1 GCF_000308835.1 Nocardia vinacea NBRC 16497
GGCCGTGGCGACCACGGAAGACCGGGTGGCCGAGTCCATCGCACCTTTCGGCGAGAAAGTATCGATCGCGGCGGTGAACGGGCCGTCCTCGATCGTGGTCTCCGGCACCGAGGCGGCCATCACGGAATTGGCGGCGACATTCGCCGCGGCGCAGATCAAGATGTCGCGGTTGCAGGTCAGCCACGCCTTCCATTCCGCGTTGATGGACCCGATGCTGCCGGACCTCGAAGCCGTCACCGTCGGGCTCACCTACCGCACCGCGCTGCTGCCGGTCGTATCGAACGTCTTCGGTGTCGTCGCGGGCGAGGCGCATGCCGAACCGATCTACTGGGTCGGCCACGTGCGCGATACGGTTCGTTTCGCCGAGGGCGTGCATACCCTGGTGGACTCGGGTGTTCGCCGATTCCTGGAAGTGGGCCCCGACGCCGTGCTGACGGCGATGACCGGTCAGTGCCTGCCGGCCGACATCGAAGCCAAGTCGCTGGTGGCCGCGTCGGGCCGGCGCGGCGTCGACGAGGTGACGCAGGTGCTGACTTTCCTCGCGCAGGCCGACAACGCGGGCATCGACGTCGACTGGTCGCCGCTGTTCGCCGACCGGTCTCCGGCTCGAGTGTCCTTGCCCACCTATGCTTTTCAGCACCAGCGTTACTGGCTGCAACCGAATCGCTCAGTGGTGTCCGGCAATTCGGAGCATCCGATTCTGACGGATGCGGTCCCGGTGGCGAGCAAGGACGAATGGCTCTTCACCGGAAAGCTGTCCGACGCGGCGCACCAGTGGGTCGCCGATCACCAGGTCTTCGGGACCGCGGTCGTCCCGGCGACGACGTATCTGGAATTGGCCTCGGCCATCGGGGTCCGGCTGGGCCTCGGACTCGTCGAGGAGATCTCCCTGGATATTCCGCTGGCGCTCGGCGCGGACCCGGTCGATCTGCAGATCGCAGTCGGCGAGGCCGAGCCGGAAGGGCGCAGACATTTCACGATCTTCTCCCGGACCGAGCGCACCGATCAGGTTGACGCATGGGTGCCGCATGCCCGTGGCGTGCTCGCCGACGCAGCGGGTGCACCCCCGATTTGGGATGAATCCGACTGGCCGCCTGCGGATTCCGAGCAGATCGACGAGCAGGAGCTGTATCGGCGGATCGCCGATCTCGGTCTCGAATACGGCCCGGCCTTCCTCGGCGTGCGTGCGATGTGGCGGCGCGGCGACGAGGTATTCGCGGAGGTGTCGCTGGACGAGACCGCAGCCGGGCAGGTGGCCGGGTTCGGCATTCATCCGGCGTTGTTCGACGCGTGCCTGCATCCCGCGCTCGACTTCGTGATGGACGACATTCCCGAGGGCAGGTTGCCGTTGCCGGTGTCGTTCACCGGTGTGCGGATGGCGCGGACGGGTTCGGGACCGGTCCGCGTGCGCGCCGAGCGTTCCGGCGGCTATCGGATTCGGCTGGACGTGGTCGATGTAACGGGCGAACCGGTGCTGAGCGCGGATTCCCTTGTGGTGCACCCGGTCGAACGCCGCACCGTGGCACGGGTGCGCGCCGGAGGCGCACTGCCCGTGCTCCATGGCGTCGAGTGGGTGTCCGTGCCGCCGGTGTCGTCGACACCGGTGTCGTCGATGGTGGTACTCGGTGACCAGACCGTGGCGGGTATCGACGATCACGTCGGGGGCGTAGGCGAACTCGCCGCCGCCGATGTTGTCGCGGACGCGGCTGTCTGGCTGGTCGACGCCGCCGAATCCGGCGGTGCGGATGTCGCGCAGGCGGGTCGCCGATCGGTGAAAGCGACCATCGAGTTGTTGCGCTCGTGGCTGTCGGACGCGCGGCTCGCCGAGACCAGGCTGATTGTGGTGACGCGCAACGCGATTGGCCTGCCGGATGAGTCACCCGATCCGGTGGCCGCCGCCGTGGCCGGTTTCGTGCGCAGCGCCCAGGCGGAACACCCTGGCCGGATAGTGCTGCTCGACCGCGATGGCGAGATCGACGCCGAGGTGGTGTCGGCCGTGCTGGCGACGGGGGAACCGCAGGTGGCGGTGCGATCCGGTCGCTTGTCGATGCCGCGGTTGCGGCGCGAGCCCGCATCGGATGCGGCGGCGATGTCCTTCGGCGCGGGGACAGTCCTGGTGACCGGTGGTACCAGCGGGTTGGGCGCGCTCGTGGCGCGGCACCTGGTCGCCGAACACGGCGTGCGCCGGCTGCTCCTGGTCTCGCGGCGAGGTCGTGCTGCCGAGGGGGTGGCGGAACTCGTCGCGGAGATCTCCGCGCTGGGTGCCGAGGTCGATGTGGCGGCCTGCGATGTCTCCGATCGCGCCGCTCTCGAGACAGTGTTGGCCGCGATCCCCGCGGCGTTCCCGCTCTCCGGCGTCGTCCATTCGGCAGGTGTTGTAGACGACGGAACCATCGAGACATTGACCGGAGAGCAGGTGGACCGCGTCTTCGAACCGAAGGTGGACGGGGCGTGGCTGTTGCACGACCTGACCCGCGCCGCGGAATTGTCCGCGTTCGTGGTGTTTTCCTCGGTCGCTGGGGTCGCGGGTTCCCCCGGGCAGGGTAACTACGCGGCGGCGAATGCCTTCGCGGACGCGGTGGTCCGGTTGCGGCGTCAGGCGGGCCTGCCAGGTGTGGCGGTGGCCTGGGGGCCGTGGCACGCGGGTAGCGGTATGACCGGCGAACTCGGTGCGGCCGGACTGGCGCGATTGCGGCGGTTGGGTTTTCGCCCCATCGCCGATGCCGAGGGCCTCGCGCTGTTCGACGCGGCACTCACGGCCGGCTCGGGCGTAGTGGTCGGCGCACAGTTCGATTCGGCCGGATTGGCGGCGCAGGCCGAGGCCGGTGCACTGCCGAAGATCTTGAGTCCCTTGGTCACCGCGGCAGCGCCCGCCCGCAGGCAGACCGGCACGCCGGTGGGCAGGCTGGCCTCGGCGTCGGCCGCCGAACGTGCCGAGGTGGCCCTGGCGATAGTCCGGGAACAGGCGGCGGCCGTGCTCGGTCACGCCTCCGATGCCGCGATCGATGTGGCGCTTCCGTTCACCGAGCTCGGCTTCGACTCACTGGCCGGGGTGGAGTTCCGCAATCGGCTCACCAAGGCCACGGGTCTGGCGCTGCCCTCCACCCTGGTCTTCGATTACCCCTCCGCACATGCCGTTGCGACGTTCATCGTGTCCAAATTGGATGATGCGCCCAGTACCGAACGCCGGCCGAAGCGCAGCGCCCGCCGAGCGCGGGCGGACGAGCCGATCGCCATCGTCGGGATGAGCTGCCGCTACCCAGGTGGTGTCGCATCGCCGGATCAGCTGTGGGAACTGGTGGCCTCGGGGACGGACGCGATCACGCCCTTCCCGTCCGACCGTGGCTGGGACCTCGAGCGCCTGTTCGACTCGGACCCGGACAAGCCGGGTACCACCTATGTCCGCGAAGGCGGATTCCTCACCGACGTAAGTGCTTTCGATGCGGGCTTCTTCGGCATCAGCCCGCGTGAGGCCACGGCCATGGACCCACAGCAGCGGCTGTCCCTGGAGGCGGCCTGGGAGGCCTTGGAAGACGCGGGGATCGACCCGGTGGCATTGCACGGCGGCGACACCGGAGTGTTCGTCGGCGCCACCCCGTCCGGCTATGTCGAGCGGGTGGTCGGCGAGCACGAGGGTTTCCGGATGACCGGCAACTCGGACAGCGTGATCTCGGGCCGGATCGCCTACGTGTTCGGTCTGCAGGGACCGGCCATGACGGTCGATACGGCGTGCTCGTCGTCACTGGTGGCGCTGCACCTGGCCTGTCAGGCCCTGCGCAACGGCGAAACGTCGATGGCACTGGCCGTCGGCGTCACCATCTCGGGCAGTCCGGAGCTCTACGTCGACTTCGCACGTCAGCGTGGTCTTTCCCCCGATGGGCGATGCAAGTCGTTCTCCGCCGACGCCGACGGTGTCGGTTGGTCCGAGGGGGTGGGTGTCCTGGTCGTCGAGCGTCTTTCCGACGCACGGCGAGCGGGCCACAACGTTCTCGCCGTGATCCGGGGTTCCGCGGTGAATCAGGACGGCGCCTCGAATGGTCTGACCGCACCGAATGGTCCGTCCCAGGAGCGGGTGATCGCGTCGGCCCTGGCGGCCGCCGGGTTGGAGCCCGCCGATATCGATGCCGTGGAGGCGCACGGGACCGGTACCCCGCTGGGTGACCCGATCGAGGCGCAGGCATTGATCGCGGCCTATGGCCAGGATCGAGCCGAGCCGCTGCGGATCGGCTCGCTGAAATCGAATATCGGCCACGCGGTCGCCGCATCGGGTGTCGGTGGCGTGATCAAAATCGTGCAGGCGTTGCGGCACGAGATGTTGCCGAAGACATTGCATTTGGATACGCCCTCGCCGCATGTGGACTGGTCCGCGGGCGCGGTGCGGCTGCTGGTCGAGGCGGAGCCGTGGCGCGCGGGGGAGCGGGTGCGCCGCGCGGGCGTCTCGTCCTTCGGCATCAGCGGCACCAACGCGCATGTGATCGTCGAGGAAGCCCCCGCGCTCACCCGGCATGAGGACGTATCTTCCGGGGAGCCGGTATCCCCGGACGCCGAGGTGGCGGCATGGCCGGTTTCGGCGAAATCCGAGGCCGGTTTGCGGGCCCAGGCGGAACGGCTGCGGACGTGGCTGCTCGACCATCCGGATGCCGATGCACTGAGTGTGGCGCGGTCGTTGATCGATACGCGGGCGCAGTTGGAATGGCGCGGCGTCGCCGTCGGCCGGGACCGCGAGCAACTGCTCGCCGGATTGGCGGACCTCTCGTCCGGTTCAGCGTCGGCGGTAGCCAGCGGACCCGTCGGGGGTCGGACGGCATTCGTGTTCACCGGCCAGGGGGCACAGCGGATCGGTATGGGTGCGCAGCTGTACCAGGCGTTCCCGATATTCGCCTCGGCCTTGGACGAAGTGTGCGCCGAGTTCGACCGTCTCGTGGGCGGGTCGTTGCGGGAAGTGATGTTCGCTGATCCCGAAGGCGTGCTGGATCGGACGGAGTGGACGCAGCCCGCGCTATTCGCGTTCGAGGTGGCGTTGTTCCGGTTGGTGGAGTCGTTCGGTGTGTCACCGGATGTGTTGATCGGACATTCGATCGGCGAGTTGGTCGCGGCTTATGTCGCCGGGGTGTGGTCGCTCGAGGATGCGTGCGCGTTGGTGGCGGCGCGTGGTCGGTTGATGGGTGCGTTACCCCGGGGCGGGGCGATGCTCGCGGTCGCGGTGTCCGAAGCGGAGGCGGTGCGGGTACTCGCGGACTACGGCGATCGGGTGTCGCTGGCGGCGATCAACGGCCCCGACTCGGTGGTGGTCTCCGGTGCCGCGCACGCCGTCGATGACGTCGAGCGGGTGTTCTCGAGCGCCGGTCGCACAACGACGCGACTGCGTGTGAGTCACGCGTTCCATTCGGCACTGATGGAACCCATGCTGGCCGAATTCCGTTCCGTGGCGGCGGGAGTGACCTACCGGCCGCCGTTGCTGCCGATCGTGTCGAATGTGACCGGCGCGATGGGCGAGGCATTCACCGACCCCAGCTACTGGGTCGGCCAGGTGCGCGCCGCGGTCCGGTTCGCGCCCGGCATCCGGTTGCTCGCCGACACCGGCGTACAGCGCTTCCTCGAGTTCGGCCCCGACGCCGTGCTGACAGCCATGATCCGTCAGTGTCTGGACGACGATGCCGATACTTCGGCCGCCCGACTGGTGTGCGCGGCGAGTCGCCGCAGCGCCGACGAAGTGGTCCGGTTGGTGACCTTCCTGGCCCAGGTGTACACCGCGGGCAGCGGTGTCGACTGGCGGTCACTGTTCGGTGAGCGTACGACGCGACGAATCGCCTTGCCCACCTATGCGTTCCAACATCAGCGCTATTGGCTGGCCGCTGCCCCCGACGCCGGGGACGTCCGCGGCTCCGGTCTGGACAGTGCGGCGCACCCGCTGTTGAGTGCGGCGGTATGGCTGCCGGACTCCGAAGGGGTGGCGCTGACCGGACGGCTGTCGTTGTCCAGCCACCCCTGGCTGGCCGATCACGTGATCGGTGGGACAGTGCTGCTGCCGGGCACCGGATTCATCGAACTGGCACTGCACGTCGCAGCGATGGTGGGCAGTCCGCGCTTGGCCGAACTGGTCGTCACGGCACCGCTGATCGTGCCGCCGAACGGAGCGGTGGAATTGCGGGTCATGGCGGCCGGACCGGATACCACCGGCGCGCGGGTCGTGTCGGTGTACTCGCGTCCGCAACGAGACGGCGCGCCGGAATCGGCGGAATGGGTTCGTCATGCGACCGGAACCCTGGTCGCGCAACCGGATTCGGCTCCATCCGATTCGGTGATGGCGAACTGGCCACCGGCTGGAGCGCAGCCGGTGGATATCGGCGACTTCTATCCCGATCTGGTCGAGCGCGGCTACGGGCACGGACCGTTGTTCCAAGGGCTCACCGCGCTCTGGCGCGGTGACGGTGAGGTCTTCGCCGAGGTGAACCTGCCGGAGCAGTCATCGGCCGGCCGGTTCGGAGTGCATCCGGCGCTGCTGGACGCGGCACTGCACGCCATTCGGTTCACCGGATTGACCGCAGCGGGCGCCGATGGCGAAATCGTCGTGCCGTATTCGTGGGAGAACGTGGATCTGCGTGCGGTCGGAGCCGGGTCGGTCCGGGTCCGGCTGCGCGCGGCCGATCCGGATTCCAGTGAGTCGGACAATCAGCGAATCGCGGTGACCCTCACCGATTCCCGTGGTGTGCCGGTGCTCGAGGTCGCGGCACTGACCATGCGCCCGATTCCGATCGCCGCGCTCGACGCCGCGGGCGCCGCTGCGGCAGGTCGCGGCGGGTACCAGCTTGGATGGGTCACGGCACCCGCCGCGCCGGTCGGTACCGACGAGCAATGGGCATTCACCGACGACGGCGAAACTGTGGCCGTCGCAGGCAGTTCGGTCGCCGTGATCCGGCTGCAGGAAGCGATCGAGGATGCCGACCTGCCCGAATCCGTGCACAGTCGGCTCGCCGAGGTAACGACGCGCGTCGGCACCCTGCTGATGCGATACGAGCGCGTCGTCGTGGTCACCCACAACGCGGTCGCCGTGCACGCGGACGAGCCGGTGGATCTCGGCGCCGCCGCCGTTTGGGGTCTGCTGCGCAGCGGCCAGCACGAGAGCCCCGGGCGCATCGCGATCGTGGACGTGGACCGCTGGGCGGATTACCGCATCGGCGTCGCCGCGGCGCTGGCCGACACCGATGAATCACAAGTGGCGTTGCGCCAGGGCATTTCGTATGTGCCGCGATTGAGTCGCGGCCGCACCGACACTGCGTCGGCGATCGTCTCGACGCCTCGGCCCGACGGCACGGTGTTGATCACCGGCGGCACCGGCGGATTGGCCGCCGTGGCCGCTCGGCACCTGATCGCCGAATATGGTGTGCGCAGGCTTGTGCTGGCGGGTAGGCGCGGTCCCGCCGCGCCGGGCGCGGCCGATCTGGTGGCCGAGCTGACCGCGCTGGGCGCGCAGGTGGACGTGGTCGCCTGCGATGTCGCCGACCGAACGGCGCTGGACGAATTGTTGTCGGCCATCGCGCCGGAACATCCGTTGACCGGCGTCGTCCACGCGGCGGGCGTACTGGCCGACGGTTTGCTCGCCGATTTGACCCCGCAGCGGCTGGCAACGGTGCTGCGACCCAAGGTCGATGCGGCCTGGCATCTGCATGAGGCCACCAAGGATCTGGATCTGTCGATGTTCGTGCTCTACTCCTCGTTCGCGGGGACGATCGGCAGCCCGGGCCAGGCCAACTATGCGGCGGCGAACGCGTTCCTCGACGCGCTGGCGCGGCGGCGGCACCGCGACGGCCTGCCCGCGACGGCCGTCGCGTGGGGACCATGGCGCGGCACCGACGGTATGACCGGCACCCTCTCGGCCGCCGATTTCGCCAGAATGCGCCGAGAGGGCCTGGTTCCGGTCGATAATCGGTACGGCATGGCACTGCTCGACACGGCCATGGCCGCCGGTGTCCCGGCGATCGTCGGGGTTCGTTTCGACATGTCGGCCCTCGCGACGCAGGCCGCCGCGGGTGCGTTGCCCAAAACGCTCAGCTCGCTCGTCACCGCGGCGCCTCGTCGCGCCGAGAGCGGGGAGTCGCTGGCACAGCGGCTGGCCGGGGCCCCGGAATCCGAGCGTGCCGGGGTGGTGCTCGCCGTCGTCCTGGAGCACGTCGCCGCCAGTCTCGGACACGGGTCGGGGGACATGATCGATCCGACAGCTCCGTTCACCGAGCTGGGTTTCGATTCTCTTGCGGGAGTGGAGTTCCGCAACCGGTTGACCAAGGCCACCGGGTTGGCTTTACCGTCCACGCTGGTCTTCGATCACCCGACCGCACGCGGCCTGGCCGAGTACCTCGGTTCTCGGATGACCGAAATCCTGGACACCGCTGTCGAGGCATCCGCCACAGCGGTTCGGGCCGGGGCTGCGGCTCCCCGGACATCCGGGACGCGCGGTGGGCTCACCGACCTCGTACTGGCCGCGCACCGGCGCGGGCGGGTCGGTGCGGCATTGCCGATGTTGCGAGAGAGCGCCATGCTCGTCGAAACCTTCGCCACCGCAGTCGAATTGCCCGTCCGGCCCACGCCGATACCGCTGAGCAGGGGCGCATCCGGCCCGGCGATCATCTGTGTGCCGTCGTTCGTAGTCGGTACCGGGCCGCACCAATTCGGCGGACTGGCACGCGAATTGGGCGCCGACCATACCGTCTCGGCGCTGCGTCTACCGGGCACCCGCCCGGGGGAGCTGATGCCCGCGTCCTGGAACGCATTGCTGGACAGCCTGGCCGCGACTGTCGCGGACGTCGGTGATGCGCGGCCGATCGTACTCGTCGGCTATTCGGCGGGTGGTGCGATCGCGCACGCACTGGCGCATCGGCTGGAAAGCGACGGCCGCGCGATCGCGGCGGTGATATTGCTGGACACCTATTCGCCCGCCGATCCAGAACAAAGTCGCGAAGTGCTGGTCAGCGCGATCGGCGCGGTGCTCGAACTCGACAGTGCGATCACCGAGATCAGCGATCACGGCCTGATCGCGATGGCGAAGTATGCGCAGATATTCGACGAACGGCAACCGTTGCCGATCGCCGCGCCGACGTTCGATCTGCGGGCCGCGACCCAACTGCCCGGGTTGAATCTCGCCGAACCGGTCGCCGCGTGGCTGCATACCTCTCAGAGGGTCGAGATCGACGCGGATCATTTCTCGATTATCGGCTCGGCCTCGACTGCGGCGGCGGCCGAGATACGGCGCTGGCTCGCCGAGCGAACGAGTGCTGAATCGCCATCCCTGGCATCGAATACGGCGAGATAGAGGAATCCCATGTTCGAACCTTCCCAAGAGATCGCCATTGTCGGTATGGCCTGCCGGATGCCGGGCGCTGCCGATCTCGAGCAGTTCTGGCGGTTACTGCGCGACCGCCGTGACGCCGTCGGGTCCGCTCCGGCGGACCGGCCCGGTATCGAGGAGACGGCCGGTTTCCTCTCTACCGCAACCGAATTCGATGCCGACTTCTTCGGGGTCTCGCCCAATGAGGCGCGTTCGATCGATCCGCAGCAGTTGCTGGCGTTGGAGTTGAGCTGGGAGGCGCTCGAGGACGCCGGCATGGCCGCCACGGCGCGCGATGCCCGGCGGTGTGGTGTGTTCGTCGGCAGCACCGGAACCGATTTCGCCGAAATCCTGGCCTCCCAGGGTGGGCAGGGTGTCAGCCGCCACTCGCTCTGGGGTGTCGGACGGGGCATCATCGCAAACCGCATCTCGAACTACTTCGGTTTCAGCGGCCCGAGCATCCTGGTCGACAGCGCCCAGGCATCGTCGCTGGTCGCAGTTCACCTGGCCTGTGAGAGCCTGCGCAGCGGCGAGAGCGAGGTGGCTCTGGCCGGCGGCCTGAACCTGATTCTGTCGCCGACCAGCGGTGAGCGTATCGAGCAGTTCGGCGCGCAGTCGGCGCTGGGCGCCTGCTACACCTTCGATGCGCGGGCCGACGGGTTCGTGCGCGGTGAGGGCGGCGGCATGGTGGTGTTGAAACCACTGGCGCAGGCGGTGGCCGACGGCGACCGGATTCATGCCGTGATCCGGGGCAGTGCGGTCAACACCGGCAACGAACGCCGAGTGCTGACCGCCCCGAGCCGAGATGCCCAGGCTGCGGCGATCCGCTCCGCGCTGACCGCGGCAGGGGTCGAGGCCGCGTCGGTGCAGTACGTCGAATTGCACGGCACCGGAACCCCCGCCGGTGATTCGGTGGAGGCCGCCGCGCTCGGCGAAACCTACGGCGGGAGCCGGGCGCAGGATGTGCCGCTGGCCGTCGGATCGGTCAAGACGAATATCGGGCATCTGGAAGGTGCCTCGGGTATCGCGGGCCTGATCAAGACCGTGCTCTCGTTGACCCACCGGGAACTGGTGGCCAGCTTGAACTTCGAGACACCGAATCCGCTAATTCCGCTCGCGGACTTGGGATTACGGGTGGTGACGGGCACCGAGAGCTGGCCGGTGGCCGAGGTGCGCAGGGCCGGTGTGTCGTCCTTCGGTATGGGCGGCACGAATGCCCACGTGATCGTGGAGGAGGCGCCCGCCGTCAAATCCGCCGGGGACCACGCATCCGTGGTGGACGGCGCTGGCGTGGTGGACGGCGCTGCTGTGGTGGAAGGCGTGGGCGGTGTGGTGCCGTTGGTGATGTCGGCTCGTAGTGAGGGGGGTGTGCGTGCGCAGGCGGCTCGGTTGCGGGAGTGGCTGGTGCGGTATCCGGAGCTGGATGTGGTTGATGTGGCGCATTCGCTGCTGACCACGCGAGCCCAGATGCGGTGGCGCGGAAGCGTTGTGGGGCGGCATCGAGCGGAGCTGCTGGCCGGTTTGGCAGCCCTGGCCGACCCGACCGCGCCAGCTATGGCGATCGAGCCGATAACCGGGCGGGCCGAGCAGAGGCGGGTCGCGTTCGTTTTCCCAGGCAATGGCAGCCAGTGGGAGGGCATGGCGCTGGATCTGCTGGATTCTGACGGGGCGTTTGCGGAGTCGATCGCGGAATGTGAAGCGGCGCTCGCGCCGTATGTGGACTGGTCGCTGACGGCGGTGCTGCGCCGCGAAGCAGACGCACCCGCGCTGGATCGCGTGAATGTGGTGCAGCCGGTGCTGTTCGCGGTGATGGTCTCACTGGCCCGCATGTGGTGTGCGGCCGGCGTGACGCCGGACGTGGTGATCGGCCATTCCCATGGCGAGATCGCCGCCGCCTATGTTGCGGGTGGACTTTCGCTGTCCGATGCGGCGCGCGTGGTGGCTCTGCGGTCCCGGGCACTGGCCGATGAGCTGGCCGGACACGGCGGTATGGCCTCGATCGGACTCGGCGCGGATGCGGTTGGCGCACGTCTTTCGGCGTATGGGGATCGGCTGTCGTTGGCGGCGGTAAACGGACCGGCGCAAAGTGTGATTTCCGGTGACGTTTCGGCAGTGGCGGAATTCCTCGCCGACTGCGCCCGCGATGGCGTGTGGGCCCGCCGGGTTCCGATCGATTACGCGTCGCACTCGAAGGCGATCGAGCGGATCCGGGATCGGCTGCTCGCCGAACTGGAGCCGATCCGTCCGCAATCCGGATCGGTGCCGTTCTTTTCCACGGTATTCGCCGACCGATTGGATACCGCGGAACTGAACGCCGAATACTGGTATCGGTCGGAGCGGGAACCGATCCGATTCGCCGATGCGGTTACCGCGTTGATCGCGGACGGTATCACCGGATTCGTCGAGGCCAGCCCGCATCCGGTGCTCACGTTGGGGATAGCCCTGACCGCCGAGGCGGCCGGTGCGGCCGAGGGCGTGGCTGTTGTCGGATCCTTGCGACGCGGCGAGGGGGGCCCGCAACGGTTCATGGCCTCGCTTGCGCGGGCTTACTGCGCCGGTTTGCCGGTGGATCCGGGTGCGCTGGTTCCCGGTGGGGTGCGGGTCGACCTGCCGCCGTATGCGTTCCAGCGCCGTAACTTCTTGGCCGGTGGGCCGGTAACCGGTGTAATCGATGCGGTCGTGGCAACCGACGACCGAATCCCGGAGGAACCGTTTTCCACAGGCAGGGAACAGGGCGCAGCCTGGGAAGACAGTCCACTGGCACGCACATTGCTGGCTGCCCCCGAATATCAGCGCGACACAATAGTTCTCGATATCGTTCGCGAGCATGCTGCTGCCGTACTAGGCCACGAGTCGGCTCAGTCGATTCAGCCCGACCTGCCGTTCACCGAGCTCGGCTTCGACTCCATGAGTGGGGTGGAGCTGCAGAGCCGACTGCAACGGGCCACCGGTGTTCCGCTGCCCGCGTCGCTCGTCTTCGACCACCCGACCGCGACCGCGGTTGCGAGATTGCTACAGGCCCGGGTCACCGGCATCGAGCGGGACAAGCACCGGGTATCACGGCGGACGGCTACCGACGAACCCATTGCCATCGTTGGCATCGGTGCCCGATTCCCCGGTGGTGTGCGATCCGCCGAGGACCTGTGGGACCTGATGACTGCGGGCCGAGATGTGATCGGCGAATTCCCCACCGACCGGGGTTGGGACCTGGACCGGCTATTCGACCCCGACCCCGACAAACCGGGCACGGTCTACACGCGACACGGTGGGTTCCTCAGCGACGCAGGCGATTTCGACCCCGGCTTCTTCGGCATCAGCCCACGCGAAGCATTGGCGATGGATCCGCAGCAGCGGCTGCTGCTCGAAACAGCATGGGAAGCCTTGGAGGACGCGGGTATCGACCCGATGTCGTTGCGGGGCAGCGACACCAGCGTCTTCGCCGGTGCCTGCGCATCGGGTTACTCGCGACGGGTGACCGGTGATCTCGAGGGATACCGGCTGACCGGCACTTCGCACAGTGTCATTTCGGGGCGCGTTGCGTATGTGTTCGGTCTGGAAGGTCCGGCGGTGACGGTGGATACGGCGTGCTCGTCGTCGTTGGTGGCGTTGCATCTGGCGTGCCAGGCGCTGCGCCAGGGCGATAGCTCGCTGGTGCTGGCCGGTGGTGTGACCGTCGCGGCCAGCCCGTATCTGTTCGTGGACTTCTCCCGCCAGCGCGGCCTGTCACCGGACGGTCGTTGTAAGGCGTTCTCGGCTGACGCCGACGGTGTGGGGTGGTCCGAGGGTTCGGGTATTGTTGTGCTCGAGCGACTTTCGGATGCGCGGCGGCTCGGCCACAACGTGCTGGCCGTGATTCGCGGTAGTGCGGTGAACCAGGACGGTGCGAGCAACGGGCTGACCGCTCCGAACGGTCCGTCCCAGGAGCGGGTGATCGCGCAGGCCCTGGCCAATGCGGGGATCTCGGCGGTCGATGTGGACGTGGTCGAGGCGCACGGGACCGGCACCACGCTGGGGGATCCGATCGAAGCGCAGGCGCTGATCGCTGCCTACGGACAGGATCGAGGCGATCGGGAGCCGGTGCGGATCGGTTCGCTGAAGTCGAATATCGGCCATACCGTGGCCGCTGCCGGTGTGGCCGGTGTGATCAAGCTGGTGCAGGCGATGCGGCACGAGTGGTTGCCGCGCACGCTGCACGCCGAAACGCCTTCGCCGCACGTGGATTGGGCTGCGGGCGCGGTGCGTCTGCTGACCGAAGCCGAACCGTGGCCCGCGGGCGATCGAGTGCGTCGGGCGGGTGTGTCGTCGTTCGGGATCAGCGGCACCAACGCGCATCTGATCGTCGAAGAAGCACCTGCCGCCCCGGTGGCTGCTGCCGAGGACGATATCGAAATTCCGCTGCCGCTCATCCCATTGTTGGTCTCGGGTAAGGGCGAGGCAGGTCTGCGCGCACAGGCCGCCCGGCTGCAGGCATGGCTGTCGCAGCGGTCGCAGATCGACATCGCGGATGCGGCCTATTCGCTGGCGACGTCGCGGGCGCAGCTGGATTCACGCAGTGTGGTACTCGGTCGCGATCGGGACGAGGTGCTCGAGCGGTTGGCCGATCTCGCCGAGTCGGGAACCGGCACCGGTGTGATCGCAGGTGTCGTCGGTTCCGGGCAAACGGCATTCCTGTTCACCGGTCAGGGTGCACAGCGGATCGGTATGGGCGCTGGTCTGTACGAGGCGTTCCCGGTATTCGCCGACGCACTGGACTCGGTGTGCGCACAGTTCGATCCGGTGTTGGAGCGCTCGCTCGCGGACATCATGTTCGGCGGTACCGATGCCACGGTGCTGGATCGCACCGAGTTCACCCAGCCCGCGCTGTTCGCCTTCGAGGTGGCGCTGTATCGCTTGCTGGAATCCTTCGGCGTCACCGCGGATGTGTTGATCGGCCATTCGATCGGAGAAGTCGCGGCCGCGTATCTCGCTGGCCTGTGGTCGCTCGAGGATGCCTGCCGGTTGGTGGCGGCGCGCGGCCGTCTCATGGGGGCGCTGCCCGAGGGCGGCGCGATGCTTGCCATCGCAGCGTCGGAAACCGAGGTGCTCGATGTCGTCGCTCGGTATCCCGACCGAGTGTCCGTCGCTGCGGTGAATGCGCCTGAGGCCCTGGTGATTTCGGGTGACGAGGAGGCGGTCGCCGAGATCGAGACCCTATTCGTCGGGCGTGGCCGCAAGACCTCACGGCTGCGGGTCAGCCACGCCTTCCACTCGCATCGGATGGAGCCGATGCTGGCCGAATTCGAGTCTGTCGCAAAGGAGTTGACGTATCACCGGCTGCGGCTGCCGGTGGTATCGAATGTCTCCGGTCTACTCGCCGGGGACGAGGTGCTCGAACCTGCCTACTGGGTTCGGCACGTGCGGGCCGCGGTGCGATTCGCGCCCGGTATCGAGACATTGATCGCCTCGGGTGTGCGTCGATTCCTGGAAGTAGGCCCGGACGCGGTGTTGACGGCGCTGACCCGGCATTCCCTCGAGGAGGGCACGGAGTCGGTGGTGGCCGCGGCCGCGCGCCGGGATCACGAAGAGCCCCAACAGTTCTTGACGATGCTGGCGCGCGCTCACACATCCGGCGTTCGTGTGGATTGGACGCCACTGTTCCGGCACCGGGCGATACGACGAGTTCCCCTGCCCACGTACGCCTTCCAACACCAGCGGTACTGGCTGGCCGACGTTGCGGGTACCAGAGATGTCCGGATGTCGGGTCTGGACGGTACCGAGCATCCGCTATTGGGTGCGGCGGTGTGGTTGCCGGATTCCGATGGGGTGGTGTTGACGGGTCGAGTGTCCTTGTCGAGTCATCCGTGGTTGGCCGATCACGTGATCGGTGGGTCGGTGCTGGTGCCGGGTACGGCATTCGTGGAGTTGGCGTTGCATGTCGGGGCGCTGGTCGACAGTCGACGGCTGGCTGAGCTGGTCGTGACCACTCCCTTGATTGTGCCGCCGACGGGCGCTGTCGAGCTGCGAGTGATGGTGGCCGGTCCCGATGATGTGGGTGCACGACCGGTCTCGGTGTATTCGCGTCCACAACAGGATGGCGAGTCGGATCGGGCGCAGTGGGTTCGCCATGCCACGGGAACTCTTGTGGCACATGCGCCATCGTCTCCGAACTGGCACACGCAGAGTTGGCCGCCGGTCGGGGCGCTGCCCATTACGCTCGAGGACGCCTACGCGGAGCTGGCCGAGCGCGGTTATCACTATGGACCGGCTTTCCGTGGGCTGACCGCGCTGTGGCGGCAAGACGGCGCGGTCTTCGCCGAGTTGGAGCTGCCCGAGCAGGCGCGGTCCGCGGATCACAGCTCGGGGCATGCCTCGGCAGACCGATTCGGAGTGCACCCGGCGTTGTTGGATGCGGTCCTGCACGCGATGCTGCTCGGCGGGCTGGCCGATTCCGCCGCGGCGGGTGAGATTCTGGTGCCGTATTCTTGGGAGAACATCGACATCCATGCCGTTGGAGCCACCTCGGTGCGGGTCCGGTTGGCACCGGCCGAGCCCGAGCCGGGCAATCGGCGGATCATGTTGTCGCTTACCGATTCCCATGGTGGCCCCGTTGTCGAGGTCGCCGCCGTGACCCTGCGACCGATCGCCATCGGAGCCATCGGCGCGCGGTCCGCGGAGCAGGCGGGCTTGTATCGGGTTCGTTGGGAGTCGACACGGCTGGATTCGGCGGACTCGTCCACACCGGCTATGGCTGCGCTTTCGGGCGCGACCGTGACGGGCATCGATGCGACTTTTGGCTCGGTTTCCGATGTTGCTGCGGCCGAATATGCTCCGAATACCGTTGTATGGCGGGCACCCACCCACTCCACCGATGATCCTGCGGCGGTTGAGCCGAGCATCGTGCGGGCCGGGGTGCACGCCACATTGGCAATGCTGAGATCGTGGCTTGCCGAAGAACGAGTGTCCGATGTTCGGCTGGTAGTGGTCACCAGGGGTGGGGCTGGGCTGGTCGGCGAGACCGCGCAATTGGCCGCTGCTTCGGTTTGGGGACTGGTGCGCAGTGCGCAGTCGGAGCATCCCGAGCGGTTCGTGCTGGTCGACGAGGATCCTGCTGAGCCACTGTCAGCTGAGGCGATCGCGGCGGTGTTGCGGTCGGGTGAGCCGCAGGTCGCGGTGCGCGCCGGGGAAATGCTGGTTCCCCGGCTGACGCGGGCATCCGCGTCGGCGGAAACCGTGCCGGTGGCATTGGCAGACGTGACGGTGTTGATCACCGGTGGCACGGGTGGGCTCGGTGCGTTGTTCGCCCGCCACCTCATCGCCGAACATGGCGTGCGCCGTTTGGTATTGACGTCGCGGCGGGGACTCGAAGCGCCCGGTTCCGCCGCTTTGGTCGCCGAATTGGCGCAGGCTGGCGCCGACGTCCAGGTCGTCGCGTGCGATGTCACCGACCGTGACGCGGTTCGAAACCTACTGGACAGCATTGATCCCGATGGTGGGCTCGCTGTCGTACATACCGCGGGCGTTCTGGATGACGGCACGGTGGAGTCGTTGACCGCCGAGCAGGTGGATCGCGTGCTGGCACCGAAAGTGGACGGTGCGTGGCATCTGCACGAGCTGACTCGTGACCGGGATGTGTCGGCGTTCGTGGTGTTTTCATCGATCGCGGGCGTGGTCGGCTCGGCTGGGCAGAGCAACTACGCCGCGGCGAACGGTTTTCTGGATGGGCTGGTGCAGCAGCGGCGGGCAACGGGACTGGCCGCGACATCGCTGGCGTGGGGGCCGTGGAATCAGGGCAGCGGGATGACCGGCGAACTGGACCGCAGCGCTGTGGCGCGCTGGGAGCGGATGGGACTCGGTCAACTCGACGATGCCGAGGGTGTGCGTCTGTTCGACGAGGCCCTCGCTCGCTCCGACGCGCACCACGCCCCGATCCGGTTCGACGCGAGCGTGATGCGTCGTGGCTCCGATGCCGCCGCGGTTCCCGCGGTGCTGCGTGGATTCGTGCGACGTGCGCCGCGCCCGGCACAGTCGGCGGCGAGCTCGTTGGGCGCCCGGCTGGTAGGCGTGCCCGAGGCCCGACGCGGTGAGCTGGTGCTCGCGGTCGTGCGGGAGCACGCGGCCGCGGTATTGGGGCATGCCTCGCCCGGCATGATCGATGTCGAAACGCCTTTCAACGAAATGGGTTTCGACTCGTTGGGCGGTGTCGAGTTCCGTAACAGGTTGGCCAAGGCGACGGGCGTGCGGTTGCCGTCGACCTTGGTGTTCGATTACCCGACCCCGGCGGCGGTGGCGAAGTTCGTGCAGTCGCGCGTCGAACCGAAGGCGGTGGGCGAAGCCCCCGACATGGGTCGGGGGAAGAAGCCGGTCCGCGCGGACGAGCCGATCGCCATCGTGGGTATGGCCTGCCGGTATCCGGGTGGTGTCGCATCACCGGAGCAGCTGTGGGATCTGGTCTTGTCGGGAACCGATGCGATCAGCGAGTTTCCCTCGGATCGCGGCTGGGATCTGGAGCGGTTGTTCGATCCGGATCCGGAGCGTTCGGGGACGTCCTACATCCGGGAGGGTGGATTCCTGCGCGATGCGGCCGATTTCGATGCCGGATTCTTCGGGATCGGGCCACGGGAGGCGTCCGCGATGGATCCGCAGCAGCGGCTGCTGCTCGAGGTGTCGTGGGAGGCATTGGAGCATGCGGGGATCGACCCGGTCTCGTTGCGGGGCAGCGACACCGGTGTCTACACCGGCGTGATGTACCAGGACTACGCGACGGTGACCGGCAAGGCCGGGCCCGAGGTCGAGGGGTATGCCGTAACCGGTGTCATGGGGAGTGTGGCGTCCGGGCGGGTGTCGTATGCGTTGGGGTTGGAGGGCCCCGCGGTGACGGTGGACACGGCGTGCTCGTCGTCATTGGTGGCGTTGCATACGGCGTGCCGGGCGCTGCGCCAGGGGGAGAGCTCACTGGCGCTGGTGGGTGGCGCGACGGTGATGGCGACACCGATGGTGTTCGTGGAGTTTTCGCGGCAGCGCGGTTTGGCTCGGGATGCTCGATGCAAGTCGTTTTCGGCAGCGGCCGACGGCATCACCTGGGCGGAGGGCGCGGCGATGCTGGTGGTGGAGCGGTTGTCGGACGCACAGCGCTTGGGCCACAACGTTCTTGCCGTTGTGCGGGGCTCGGCGGTGAACCAGGACGGTGCGAGCAATGGTCTGACCGCGCCGAATGGCCCATCGCAGGAGCGGGTGATCATGGCGGCATTGGCTGATGCCGGTTTGACACCGTCGGATGTGGACGCGGTGGAAGCACACGGGACAGGGACGCCGCTGGGCGATCCGATCGAGGCGAACGCGCTGCTGGCCACCTATGGGCAGGACCGGCCGCAGCCACTGCTGCTCGGGTCGTTGAAGTCGAATATCGGGCATTCGCAGGCCGCTGCGGGTGTGGGTGGGGTGATCAAGATGGTGCAGGCGTTGCGGCACGAGATGTTGCCCAAGACCTTGCATGTGGATGAGCCGAGCCCCCATGTGGATTGGTCGGTGGGTGCTGTCGAGTTGTTGACGCAGGCTCGGCCGTGGCAGCGCAATGGGCGGATTCGTCGTGCGGGGGTGTCGTCGTTCGGGATCAGCGGCACCAATGCGCATGTGATCTTGGAGGAGGCACCCGCGGTGGCCGGGGGATCGGGCTCGCGGCCCGACTCGATGCCGACCTCGACGTGGGTGTTGTCCGGGCAGAGCCAGGAGGGGTTGCGGGAGCAGGCTGTTCGGCTCGGGGTGTGGCTGGGCTCGCATATGGAGGCGAATCCGGCAGATATCGCGCACTCGTTGTTGCGACACCGAGCGCGGCTGGAGTGGCGCGGTGCGGTCGTGGGGCGGGGACTGGCGGATCTGAAGGCTGGTTTGGCGTGGTTGGCCGAATCGGCGCCGCAGTCGGTCAACGACGGCGACAGTGTGGTGTCGGGTCGTGCCGTGTCGCGCCGGGTGGCATTCGTCTTTCCTGGTCAGGGCAGCCAGTGGTTGGGGATGGGCGCTGAGTTGTTGGCCGCGGGTGGGGTATTCGCCGACGCGATCGCGGAGTGCGAGGCCGCGCTGGCGCCGTTCGTCGACTGGTCGTTGACCGCGGTGCTGCGCGGGAAGCCGGGCGCGGCGTCACTGGAACGGGTGGATGTGGTCCAGCCGGTGCTGTTCGCGATGATGGTGTCGTTGGCGCGAGTATGGCGCGCGAGCGGGGTCGAACCCGCTGCGGTGCTGGGTCATTCGCAGGGCGAGATCGCGGCGGCGGTGGTCGCGGGCGGACTGTCGCTGTCGGATGGTGCGCGGGTGGTCGCCCTTCGTTCCCAGGTCGTCGCGCAGGAACTCGCGGGTGACGGCGGCATGGCATCGGTGCGGTTGGACACCGACGCGGTTGCGCGGCGGTTGTCCGGGTTCGGGGACCGGATTTCGGTTGCGGCGGTGAATGGTCCGGGCCAGACGGTGGTATCCGGGGAGGAGTCGGCTCTGGACGAGTTCTTAACCGTGTGTGAGGCCGATGGTGTGTGGGTGCGGCGGATTCCGGTGGACTATGCGTCGCATTCGAAGGCGGTGGAGTCGATCCGGGATCGGGTGTTGGCGGAGTTGGCTGCCGTTGTGCCGGTGTCGGGTTCGGTGCCGTTCTTCTCCACGGTGTTCGCGGATTACGTGGATACTGGGATGTTGGATGCGGGGTATTGGTACCGGGGGTTGCGTGAACGGGTGCTGTTCGCGGAGTCGGTGGAGGTGCTGGCGCGGGCGGGAGTGAATGCGTTCATCGAGGTGAGTCCGCATCCAGTGTTGACGGTCGGCGTGGCGTCGACGACGGAGTCGCTCGGTTTGGCGGACCGGGTGGCTGTTTTCGGGACGTTGAAGCGTGATCGTGGTGGTCCGGAGCAGGTTGCCGCCGCGTTGGCGCAGGCTCATTGCGTGGGTGTGGAGGTGTCGCCCGCGGCGTTGGCTCCACTCGCCGCCCGGGTGGCATTGCCGACCTACGCGTTTCAGCACAGGCGCTATTGGCTGCAGCCCAGTGGCACGCCGGATGTGTCGCAGTCGGGTATGGACGAAGCCGGACATCCACTGCTCGGTGCGATGCTGCGACTGCCGGATTCGCCGGATGTGGTGTTCACGGGTCGGCTTTCGCCGACCAGTCATCCGTGGCTGGCCGACCATGCCGTCGCGGGAGTCGCTTTGCTGCCCGGCGCCGCCCTGGTGGAGCTGGCGCTGCACGTAGGAACGCTGCTGGGATACCCGCGCGTGGCGGAGTTGGTGCTCGAGGCGCCGTTGCCGGTGCCTACCGCTGGCGCGGTCGAATTGCGGGTCATGGCAGGCGGACCCGATGACACCGGCGCACGGCCGGTGTCGGTGTACTCCCGTGCGCACGGCGCCGATGAATCCGAGCAGTGGGTCCGCCATGCGGTCGGATCGGTCACCACCGAGGCGGACGCACCGCCGGTCGACCCGGGTATGACCAGCTGGCCGCCCACGGGGGCGACGGCGTTGCCGGTCGAGGGTGCCTATGTGGATCTGGCGGAGCGTGGGTACGAATACGGGCCGGTATTCCAGGGGCTTACGGCGCTTTGGCGGCGCGACGATGAGGTGTTCGCCGAGGTTGCGCTGCCGGAGCAGGCCCGCCCGCACAGTGCGGAGTTCGGTTTGCACCCGGCCCTGTTGGATGCCGCACTGCACGCGATCCTGCAGGGTGAGTTGTTTCCCGCCACGGGTCCCGGTGCGGTGGCAGTCCCGTTCTCGTGGGAAAACGTCGAGCTCTATGCGACCGGGGCAACGTCGCTGCGGGTCCGAGCGGTTCGCTCCGGGGGTGATCGGATCACGTTGACCGTCGCCGACGCCGCGGGTATGGCCGTGGCCGAGGTGGCGGCGCTGACGCTGCGGCAGCTCTCGATCGACACGCTGCTGGGTAGTGCCCGCCGCCGTAACGACGGTATCGGTTACCGGGTGGAGTGGGTGGCACTGCCCGCCCCCGAGGATGTGCTCAGCGAAGCTGATATCTGGGGTCCCGCGCTGGAAGATGCAGCCGTAACGATCGCGGGACGGCGCGCGTCGGTAGTGCGGTTCGACCCCGCCGATGGCAGCGCTTCGCGCGACGCCACCGCTGACCGCGGCGATCTCCCGGCGGCGGTGCGGGATTCGGTCACCGAGCTGACCGTGCGAATGCAGCAACTGCTGGCGCGCGACGGGTTGATCGTGGTGGTGACCCGCCAGGCGGTGGCGACGCATACCGGAGAGTCTGTGGACTTGTTCGCAGCGGCTGCGTGGGGTTTGCTGCGCACGGCGCAGAGCGAGCACGCGGATCGGATTCTGGTCGTCGATGTCGATGACTGGGCCGATTATCGGCGTGCCGTGGCCGTGGCCGTGACCATCGGCGACGAACCCCAACTGGCGGTCCGGCGCGGGGCGGTGCATGTGCCCCGGTTGAGCCGAGGTATGGGCGACATCGTGGGCGCGAGCGACCTGGTGGGGTCGCCGGCGTGGGCATTGACCCATTTCGGTAAGGGCACATTGACCGGAGACAACCTCGCTCTGGTCGAGACCCCGGATGAGTTGCGGGCGCTGGAGCCCGGTCAGGTTCGGATCGCGTTGCGTGCCGCGGGCGTGAACTTCCGTGATGTGCTGATCACCTTGGGCATGGTGTCGGATGCGACTGCCGCATCCCAATCGATCAGCGCGACCATCTGTGTCGAAGGTGCGGGCGTCGTGCTCGAGGTGGCACCGGATGTGACCGAATTCGCTCCCGGTGACCGGGTTTTCGGATTCACCTCCGGGGCCGGCTCGGTGACGGTGACCGATCGGCGACTGATTGCCCGGATGCCGCATGGCTGGTCGTTCGCCCAGGCCGCCGCGGTGCCGGTGGTCTACGCGACCGCCTACTACGGCCTCGTCGATCTGGCCGGGGCGCAACCGGGTCAGACACTGCTGCTGCACGCGGCCACCGGCGGCGTCGGCCTGGCGACAATCCAACTGGCTCGGCATTTGGGGTTGCGGCTGTTGCCGACGACGAGTCGACCCAAATGGGACGTGCTGCGCGAGTTGGGATTCGACGACTCCGAGATCGCTGACTCGCGCACCCTGGATTTCGAGCAGAAGTTCTTCGACGCCACCGACGGTCGCGGCGTGGATATCGTATTGAATTCGCTGACGCTCGAATTCGTGGACGCGTCATTGCGATTGCTACCGAACGGCGGCAAGTTCATCGAGATGGGTCACCTCGACGAGCGTGACCCGGTGCGGGTGGCCGCTGATCATCCCGGGGTGGATTACCACCACTTCATGCTGCTGGACGTGCCGCCGGATCGGCTGGGACAGATCCTGCGGACCGTTGTCGAGCTTTTCGAAGCCGAATCGTTGGCGCCTTCGCAGGTCACCGCGTGGGACCTGCGCCAGGCGCCGGAAGCGTTCCGGCATATGAGTCAGGCTCGGCATATCGGCAAGAACGTACTCACCGTGCCCACCCCGCTGCGGCCCGATGGCACCGTGCTGATCACCGGCGGCACGGGAGGATTGGGCGCCGTAGTTGCGCGGCAGCTCATCACCGAGCACGGTGTGTGCCGACTGGTCTTGGCTGGTAGGCGTGGCCCCCAGGCCCCCGGGGCGGCTGAACTGCGCGACGAGCTCGTCGCGCTGGGCGCGGAGGTGGCGGTGGTCGCCTGTGATGCGGCCGATCGAGCCGCGCTGGATGGCGTGCTGGCCGCGATACCGGCGCAGCATCCGTTGACCGGTGTTGTGCATGCGGCGGGTGTGCTGTCCGACGGCTTGCTGGCGACGATGACGCCGGAGCGGATCGCTGAGGTGATGCGTCCGAAGGTGGATGCGGCATGGAATCTGCACGAGGCGACCAAAGACCTGGATCTGTCGATGTTCGTGCTGTATTCCTCGATCGCGGGTGTGATCGGCAACCCGGGTCAGGCGAACTATGCCGCCGCCAATGTCTTCCTCGATGCGTTGGCGCAGTATCGGCACGTCAACGGTTTGCCCGCGACGTCGATGGCGTGGGGGTTGTGGGCAGAGAGCACCGGGATGACCGGTGGCCTCGGTGCGGCCGATATCGCCCGGTTGCGCCGGGATGGTTTCCCGCCGCTGGGCATCGAGGACGGTATGGCGCTGTTCGATGCGGCTGTGGCGGGTGGCCGTGCGGATGTGGCGGCGGTCCGGATCGATCGGTCCGCGCTCGCCGAGGACGGTCGCTCGATAATGCGGGGTTTGGTGCGACCCTCGCGTCGCCGCGTGGCAAGTGCGGTTGGCGAGTCTTCGACGTTGGCGGCGTTGGTGGCAGGTCGGTCGCCCGCCGAGCAGAAACGTGTTGTGCTCGAGGTGATTCGAGCTCAGGCGGCGGCGGTGTTGGGGCATGACGGTATCGCGTCGATCGCGCCGGATATACCGTTCAAGGACATCGGTTTCGATTCGCTCAGTGTCATGGAATTCCGCAATCAGTTGATCAAGGCGACCGGTCTGCGGTTGCCCGCGAGGCTGGTATTCGACTATCCCACCGCGGAAGCGCTGGCCGGCTTCGTATACGAACAGATCTCGCCCGCCGATGACCCCGCGGAACGGATTGCGGCCGAGATCGATTCGCTGACGCGCAGCTGCGCCACGGCCGAGCTGTCACCCGAGGACCGTTCGGACATGGCACGCAGGTTGACCCTGCTGTTGCGCCAGCTCGAAGACAAGGACGCCGTCGAGATCGACTCCGGCCGCACCGTCGACAGCCTCGACACCGCGGACGACCGCGAGCTTTTCGACTTCATCGACAACATCAGCTGAGCTGACGCATTTCTAGGAGCCCCACCGATGGCCGACAACGACGAGCTGCGGCAATACCTCAAGAAGACCGCGAAAGAGCTGTATGAGACCAAACAACAACTGCGCGAGCTCACCGAACGGTCGACCGAGCCCATCGCCATTGTCGGCATGTCCTGTCGCTACCCCGGCGGCGTGCGGTCACCTGAGGATTTGTGGCGCGTAACCGCGGACGGGGTGGACGCGGTCGGGGACTTTCCCACCGACCGAGGATGGGATCTGCAACGGCTGTACAACCAGGATCCGGACGTAGCGGGCACGGTTTATACCCGTGAAGGCGGATATCTCGACTCCATCGGCGACTTCGATGCCGCATTTTTCGGGATCAGCCCACGTGAAGCCGCGGCAATGGACCCGCAGCAGCGCCTGATGCTCGAGGTGTCCTGGGAAGCGTTGGAGCATGCCGGTATCGACCCGGTATCGCTGCGCGGCACCGGCACCGGCGTCTTCGCCGGTGTCATCCACCAGAACTACGGTCCCCGCATCGGCTCCCCGACGACCACCGGCGAGACGGAAGGCCACGCCTACTTCGGTGTCGCGAACAGTGTGCTGTCCGGTCGGATCGCCTACACCTTCGGCTTCAAAGGTCCAGCGATTTCGGTCGATACCGCGTGCTCGTCGTCACTGGTGGCCATGCACCTCGCGTGCCAGGCGCTGCGCAACGGCGACGCCACACTGGCCCTGGCGGGTGGCGTCACGGTGATGTCGGATCCGTCCCTGCTGATCTCGTTCGCGCGGCAGCGGGGGCTGTCCCCCGACGCACGCTGTAAGGCGTTCGCGGCGGCTGCCGACGGCACCGGCTTCTCCGAAGGTGTCGGGATGCTGGTGCTGGAGCGGTTGTCGGATGCCCGGCGGCTCGGTCACACCGTCTTGGCGGTGGTGCGCGGAAGCGCTGTGAATCAGGACGGCGCGAGCAACGGCTTGACCGCGCCGAACGGTCTGTCACAGGAACGAGTCGTCGCGCAGGCATTGGCCAATGCCGGTCTGGCCGCCTCGGATGTCGACGCGGTGGAGGCGCACGGCACAGGCACGAAGTTGGGGGATCCGATCGAAGCGTCGGCACTGATCAATGTCTACGGGGAGGGGCGGGAGAGCGGACCGTTGCGCTTGGGTTCGCTGAAGTCGAATATCGGGCACACTCAGGCCGCCGCGGGGGTGGGCGGGGTGATCAAGATGGTGCAGGCGATGCGGCACGAGATGTTGCCGAAGACGTTGCATGTGGATGCGCCGTCGCCGCATGTGGATTGGTCCGCGGGCACCGTACGGCTGCTGCAGAACAGCGAACCGTGGCCCGCGGGGAAGCGGGTGCGTCGGGCCGGTGTGTCGTCGTTCGGGGCCAGTGGCACCAATGCCCACCTCATTTTGGAGGAGGCGCCCGTCGATCCGGTCGCCGCTCAGGCGGGCGGTGATGTCGAGGGGGTGACGATTGCGGAGTCCATCGCATCCTATGTTGTTCCGTTGGTGATTTCGGCAAAGTCCGAGGATGCGCTGCGGGCGCAGGCGGGTCGGTTGCGGCAGTGGTTGATCGGTGATCCCGATGCCGATATATGGGATGTGGCGCATTCTTTGACAACATCGCGGGCGCTGTTGGACTGGCGCGGCGTGGTCGTGGGACGCGACCGCCGTGAACTATTGGCCGGTCTGGCCGAGTTGGCGGCGGGTGCGCCGAACACCATCGAGTCGAGAGCGAATTCGGGGCAGACGGCATTCTTGTTCACCGGTCAGGGCGCACAGCGGGTCGGTATGGGTGCCGACCTGTATCGCGCTTTTCCGGTATTCGCGGCGTCCTTGGACGAGGTGTGCACGGAGTTCGACCCGCTGCTGGGTCGTTCGCTGAAAGATCTGATGTTCGCCGATCCCGACGGCGTATTGGATCGGACCGAGTTCACCCAACCCGCGTTGTTCGCATTCGAGGTCGCGTTGTTCCGGTTGGTCGAATCGTTCGGTGTGACACCGGATGTGTTGATCGGGCATTCGATCGGTGAGCTGGCGGCCGCGTATGTGGCGGGGGTGTGGTCGCTCGTGGATGCATGCGTGTTGGTGGCGGCGCGTGGCCGGTTGATGGGAGCGCTGCCCGTGGGGGGCGCGATGCTCGCTGTGGCGATCGGGGAAGAGCGGGCGGTCCAGATCGTCGCTGACTTCGGTGGTCGGGTATCGGTGGCGGCGGTGAATGGTCCGTTCTCGACGGTGTTGTCGGGAAATGTGGACGCCATCGCGGAGATCGAGCGGCAGCTCGGCGCGATTGGTGTCAAGACGAATCGGTTGCGGGTCAGTCATGCGTTCCATTCGGCGTTGATGGATCCGATGTTGGCCGAGTTCCGGTCGGTGGCCGAGAGCATCAGCTACCGGTCGCCGAGTCTGCCGGTCGTGTCGAACGAGTCGGGTGTGCCTGCCGGGGATGCGGTGCGGGAACCGGAGTACTGGGTGCGGCAGGTGCGGGGGTGTGTGCGGTTCGCGCCGGGTGTGGCTGCGCTGGCGGCGGCGGGTGTGCGGCGTTTTGTGGAGGTTGGTCCGGATGCGGTGCTGGCGGCGATGACTCGCGAGTGCCTTGCCGAGGTTCCCGATGCCGAGGCCGAGTCGATGGTGATCGCGACCGCGCGCCGCGCGACCGACGAGCCGATCCAATTCGTCTCCGCGCTGGCGCAGGCCGCGGTCGCCGGGATGGAGGTGGACTGGGCGCCGTTGTTCGCGGGCCGCTCCGCCGTCCGGGTGGACCTGCCGACCTATGCGTTCCAGCATCAGCGGTATTGGT
Source organism: Nocardia vinacea NBRC 16497 (assembly GCF_000308835.1). GTDB lineage: Bacteria > Actinomycetota > Actinomycetes > Mycobacteriales > Mycobacteriaceae > Nocardia > Nocardia vinacea. The sequence continues at coordinate 26,862 of NZ_BAGN01000404.1, forward strand.
TGCGCCCGGCCGGCGGCCACGATATTCGGCAGTCCGGTCTCGATGATGCGGGTTATCCGCTGCTGGGCGCGATGGTGCGACTGCCGGATTCATCCGAGGCGGTATTCACCGGCATGTTGTCGCGAACGGAGCAGCCCTGGCTGGGTGACCACGTCATCGGCGGTGTCGCGTTGCTGCCCGGGGCCGCCCTGATGGACCTGGTGTTACATGTCGGCACGATGGTTGACTGCCCGCAGGTAGCGGAGCTGGTGCTCGAGGCCCCGCTGCCGGTGCCATCCGTGGGCGCCGTCGAGTTGCGGGTCGTGGCGAGCGGACCGGATGAGACCGGTGCGGTCACGGTGTCGGTCTACTCGCGTCCGCGCATTGATACTGCGGCACAAGAACATCCGCAACAGTGGGTGCGCCACGCCGTCGCGACGGTCGCGGCCGGATCGGATGCGCCGACGGTTGGTCCGGATCAGACGATATGGCCGCCGGCCGGTGCGACGGCCATCGCACTCGCGGACGCGTATGCGGAACTGGCGGAATCGGGCTATGAGTACGGACCGGTGTTCCGCGGCCTGACCGCGCTGTGGCGAGGTGACGGCGAGCTCTTCGCGGAAGTCGAGTTGCCCGAGCCCGCACGTTCGGAGGCCGCTGGATTCGGAGTGCATCCGGCGTTGCTGGATGCCGCCTTGCACGCGTTACTGCTGGGCGGCTCGGCTCCCGCGCAGCCGAATGCGGTTGTCGTCCCGTTCTCGTGGGAGAACGTCGCGTTGTACGCGACCGGTGCGACATCACTTCGGGTCCGCGTGACGCGACAGGATGCCGCCGCCGGTGACGAGCGGATTGCCGTGACCCTCAGCGATACCGCGGGCATGGTCGTGGCCGAAGTCGGAGCGCTGACTTTGCGCCCGGTGTCGGTCGACGCTCTCGGTGCCGCGCCGCGTCGCGGCGCGGGGCTCGGTTACGGCGTCGACTGGATTGCGCTGCCCACACCGGCGTCCGACCTGCCGACAGGCGTGTGGAGCGCTGCCGATGACGGGGAAACCGTCACGATCGCCGGACGGGTTGCCATGGTGGTGCGGCTCGACGCCGAGCCCTTCGCACATCCCGCCACTGATCTCCCGATCGCAGTACGAGATTCGGTGACGACACTGACGCAGCGGATACAGCGACTGCTGACCGCGGACGGGCCCATTGTCGTCGTCACCCGGCACGCGGTCGCGGTGCATCACGGCGAGGTCGTGGACTTGCTCGCCGCGGCGGCCTGGGGTCTGCTGCGCACCGCACAGAGTGAGCATCCGGACCGGATCTTCGTCATCGATGTCGACGACTGGTCCGACTATCGACGGTGTGCGGAAATGGTTCTGACGACCGAAGGCGAAGCACAGCTCGCCGTGCGCCGTGGCACAGCCCATACACCGCGTCTGAGCCAGGTCGGTTCGGATGTCGTCGAGGTGGCCACGACACAGCACGCTGGGGCGCTGGCTGACGGCCCGGTGTCCGACAAGTCGACCTGGACACTGACCTTGCTCGGCAAGGGCACTTTATCGGCGGACAACTTCCGCCTGACCGAGGATGCGAGCGCGTCCGAACCGCTTACGGCCGGGCAGGTCCGGGTGAGTATGCGGGCGGTCGGCGTCAACTTCCGAGACATCCTCATCGCGCTGGGTACCTATCCCGACGCGGGCGCGCGGATCGGCAATGAAGGCGCCGGAATCGTGCTCGAGGTGGCACCCGATGTGAACGAATTCGCGCCAGGGGACGCGGTTTTCGGATTCGTTCCTGGTCTCGGTTCGACGGTGGTGGCCGATCGCAGGTTGCTCGCGCCGATGCCGAGCGGCTGGTCCTTCGCCCGAGCGGCCGCCGTGCCCGCGGTGTACGCGACGGCGTATTACGGTCTGGTCGATCTGGCCAGTGCGCAGCCCGGTGAAACCCTGCTGTTGCACGCGGCCACGGGTGGTGTGGGTATGGCTGCGGTGCAGTTGGCTCGGCATCTGGGTTTGCGGTTGTTGGTCACCGCGAGTGAGCCGAAGTGGGATGTGTTGCGGGAGTTGGGTTTTGCCGATGATGAGATCGGTGATTCGCGGTCGTTGGGCTTCGAGGGGAAGTTCCTAGAGGTGACCGGGGGGCGTGGTGTGGATATCGTGCTCGATTCGTTGGCGGGTGAGTTCGTGGACGCATCGTTGCGGTTGTTGCCGCGGGGTGGACGGTTCATCGAGATGGGAATGCTCGACCGACGTGATCCCGCCGTGGTAGCCGCCGAACACCCGGGCGTGGATTACCGCAGCTTTGTGCTGCTCGACGCGGATCCGGAACGGCTTCAGCAGATCCTGCGCGCACTGGTCGAACTGTTCGATGCCGGGACGCTGGCCCCTTCACACACCACCGCATGGGATCTGCGGCAGTTGCCCGAGGCGTTCCGGTATGTCAGCCAGGCCCGCCATATCGGCAAGAACGTGCTTACCGTGCCGATTCCCCCACTTGCCGACGGCACCGTCCTGATCACGGGCGGCACCGGCGGATTGGGTGCCGTGGTCGCACGACATCTGATCACCGCGCACAGGGTGCGCCGAGTGCTGTTGGCAAGCAGGCGCGGACCGGACACACCCGGCGCGGCCGAGCTTCGCGAAGAACTCGCAGCGCTGGGTGCGCAGGTGGATGTGGTCGCCTGCGACGCGGCCGACCGCACCGCGCTGGACAGGGTGCTGGCGCAGATCCCGCCGCAGCATCCACTGACCGGTGTGATCCATGCCGCCGGCGTGCTCGCCGACGGCATGTTCGCGACCATGACATCCGAGCAGATCGCGAACGTGCTGCGCCCGAAGGTCGACGCGGCGTGGAATCTGCATGAGGCGACCAAGGATATGGATCTGTCCGCGTTCGTGCTCTATTCCTCGATCGCGGGGGTGATCGGCAGCGCCGGCCAGGCGAACTACGCGGCCGCCAATGTCTTCCTCGACGCATTGGCGCATTACCGGCAGGTCATCGGTCTGCCCGCCACCTCCGTGGCCTGGGGGCCATGGCGGCAGCGTGCTGGGATGACCAGCGCCTTCGGTGCGGCCGACTTCGCTCGGCTGCGGCGCGAGGGCTTCGCACCCCTGGACGACGAGGAGGGCATGGCGCTGTTCGACGCGGCACTGGCGGGTGGTAAAGCCGCATTCGTGGCCGCTCGGGTCGATCGGACCGCGCTCGCCGACACCGATCCCGGCGAGCTGCGCGCGGTGATGCGCGGTGTGGCGCGGCCCGGTCGGCGGCGGGCAGCAGCCGCCGCGGCGCGCGATTCGTCGGACCTGGTGTCGCAACTGTCCGGCCGCTCGACGGCCGAGCAGGACAGCGTCATCCTCGACCTGATCCGCACGCAGGCCGCGGCCGTCCTCGGTCACGACGATGTGGAGACCATCGCGCCGAATAAACCGTTCAGCGATATCGGATTCGATTCGCTCGGCGTCATGGAGTTCCGCAACCGGCTGAAAACCACTGCCGGCGTGCAGTTGTCGCCGACGGCGATGTTCGACTACCCGACACCGACGGCATTGGCCGAATTCCTCCGGCAGGATATCGCGCCGGTCGAGGACCCGGCCGAGCGGATCGTCGCCGATATCGACGCCCTGGAGCGCAGTTGCGCCGCCGCCGATCTGTCGACCGTCGACCGTTCGGACATCGCGAGCAGGTTGATGGCGATGTGGCGACGGCTGGAGGGCAAGCACACCGACGAGCCCGAGCTGAACGCCGATGCCGACAGCTTCGAAACTGCCGACGACAGTGAACTTTTCGCATTCATCGATCACCTCAGCTGAACTGGCACGAGCAGGAGTCTCCACCGATGGCCGACAACGACGAACTTCGCAGATATCTCAAGAAGGCCGCGAAGGAACTGTCCGAAACCAAACAGCAGCTGCGCGAGCTCACCGACCGGTCGAATGAGCCCATCGCCGTGATCGGTATGGCCTGCCGCTACCCGGGCGGCGTGCGCTCACCCGAGGAACTCTGGCGGATAACGGCGGACGGCGTGGACGCTGTCGGGTATTACCCGTCCGATCGTGGCTGGGACCTGGACCGGCTGTTCGATCCCGACCCGGACGTGCCGGGGACGATCTACACCCGCCAGGGCGGATTCCTCGAGTCCCCGGCCGATTTCGATGCCGCCTTCTTCGGCATCAGCCCCCGTGAGGCGGCGGCGATGGATCCACAGCAGCGGCTGATGCTGGAGGCGTCCTGGGAGGCGTTGGAACACGCGGGCATCGACCCGGCATCGCTACGCGGCAGCGACACCGGCGTGTTCGCCGGTGTCAATCATCAGAACTACGGTCCACGAGTCGGCTCGCCCGCGCTCACCGCCGAGTCCGAAGGCCATGCGTATCTCGGCGTGGCGACCGGTGCGCTGTCCGGGCGGATCTCCTACACCCTCGGCTTCAAGGGGCCGGCCATCTCGGTCGATACCGCGTGCTCGTCGTCGCTGGTGGCGCTGCACCTGGCGGGTCAGGCCCTGCGCCAAGGCGATGCCACCCTGGCGCTGGCGGGCGGTGTCACCGTGATGTCGGATCCGGCGCTGCTCATCGCCTTCGCGCGACAGCGCGCACTGTCACCGGATGGCCGCTGCAAGGCGTTCGCGGCGGCCGCCGACGGCACCGGCTTCTCCGAGGGCCTCGGCTGGTTGGTACTCGAACGGCTTTCGGATGCACAGCGATTGGGGCACAACGTACTCGCCGTGGTGCGCGGCACCGCGGTCAACCAGGACGGGGCGAGCAATGGGTTTACGGCCCCCAGCGGTCCGTCCCAGGAACGGGTCATCGCCCGGGCGCTGGCCAATGCGGGCCTGGAACCGTCCGATATCGACGCGGTGGAAGCACACGGCACGGGCACGATGCTCGGCGATCCGATTGAGGCGCGTGCGCTGATCAGCGTCTACGGCACGCGGCGTACCTCGGATCCGTTGCGCGTCGGATCGCTCAAGTCCAATATCGGCCACACCTCGGCGGCGGCGGGCGTCGGCGGCGTGATCAAGATGATCGAGGCGATGCGCCACGGCATGCTGCCGAAGACGCTGCACGTGGACGCGCCGACCCCGCACGTGGATTGGTCTGCGGGCACCGTGCGGCTGCTCCGGGAGAGCGAGCCGTGGCCCGCGGGCGAACGGATCCGGCGCGCGGGCGTGTCGTCGTTCGGGGCCAGTGGGACCAATGCCCACGTCATCCTCGAGGAGGCGCCCACCGCACCGGTTGCCGAGCAGGGCCCGACCGCCGGCGACGCCCATGAGCGGGGCGATGCCGAGCAGCCGTGCGCGTCCGAATTCGTGCCCCTGCTGGTGTCGGCGAGTTCCGAGGCGGCGCTGCGCGCACAGGCGGATCGCCTGCGGCAGTGGATGATCGGTGACAGCGAGGCGGACCCGTGGGACATCGCTCATGCGCTGGCCACCTCGCGGGCCCGGCTGGACTGGCGGGGCACCGCCATCGGACGCGATCGCACCGAACTGCTGGCGGGCCTGACGGCCCTGGCCGGTGGCGTATCCGGACCCGATGTGGTTCGCGGTGTCGTCGGCTCGGGCCGCACCGCGTTCCTGTTCACCGGCCAGGGCGCGCAGCGACCCGGCATGGGTGCGCGACTGTATGCGGCGTTCCCGGTGTTCGCCGCGGCACTGGACGAGGTGTGCGCCGAGTTCGACCCGTTGCTCGGATGTTCGTTGCGCGAGGTAATGTTCGCCGAAGACGGCGCTACCGGCGACACGACCGGGCCCGCCTCGACGCCGCTGGATCGGACGGAGTTCACCCAGCCCGCGCTGTTCGCGTTCGAGGTGGCGATGTACCGGCTCGTCGCGTCATTCGGCGTGACCGCCAATGTGCTGCTCGGCCACTCCATCGGTGAATTGGCCGCGGCGTATATCGCCGGGGTCTGGTCGCTCCCCGACGCGTGCGCGCTGGTGGCCGCGCGCGGGCGGCTGATGGGCGCGCTGCCCTCGGGCGGGGCGATGCTGGCGGCGGCCGTATCCGAAGACGAGGCCGTCGCGCTGCTGGCCGGATACCGGGACCGGCTGTCGCTGGCCGCCGTGAACGGTCCGTCCTCGGTGGTGCTGTCCGGCGACGTGGATGCCGTCGACGATATCGAGCGGATGCTCGGCGATCAGGGACGCAAGACCAACCGGTTGCGGGTAAGTCACGCGTTCCATTCGGCGCGCATGGAACCCATGCTGGCCGAATTCCGTGCGGTGGCACAGGGATTGACCTATCGGATGCCGACCATCTCGGTCATCTCGAATGTGTCCGGTGCCGTCGTCGATCGTGAACTGACCGACCCGTCGTATTGGGCGGATCAGGTACGGGCGGCCGTTCGCTTCGCCCCGGGCGTCGTGGCGTTGGCCACGACCGGCGTCCGGCGGTTCCTGGAGGTCGGCCCCGACGCCGTCCTCGCGGCGATGACCCGGCAATGTCTGGCCGAGGAACCCGATCTCGAGGCGCGGTCGGTGGTGGCCGCCGCCGGTCGGCGCGATGCCGACGAGGTGGCGCAGTTCAGCGCGTTCCTGGCCGCCGCGCACGCCGCCGGGCTTCCAGTGGATTGGCGACCCCTCTACGCGGGCCGATCGATGCGCCGAATCTCGTTGCCTACCTATGCCTTCCAACGGCAACGGTACTGGGTGCCGCCTACCGACGGTCGCGGCGACGTGGGTGGTGCCGGTCTGCTGTCGATCGACCATCCCATGCTGGGCGCGGCGGTGGCCATCGCGGGCAAGGACGAATGGCTGTTCACCGGAAGGCTTTCGACGGCATCACAGACCTGGATTGCCGATCACCTGGTGTTCGGCGCGGTGCTGCTGCCCGGCACCGGTTTCGTGGAACTGGCGTTGGCAGCCGGTGCTCGCCTCGGTGTCGAGATCGTCGAGGAGTTGGTCCTCGAAGCACCGCTGCGGATGGACGAGCACACCGAAATCGATATCCAGATCAGTGTGGAAGCCGCCGATGACGACGGACGCAGGCGCTTCGTCGTGGCGTCGAAGCTTGTCGAGGACGCCTTCGTGATCGACGGCGCGCCGGAGTCGCGGACCGGCACGAGCGCGATCACGCATGCGCGCGGCGTCTTCGCGCCCGCGCAGTCGAACGACGCGCCGCCGACCGGCCGCGACCTCGGCCCGGCGGCGCAGGACGATGTCGTCTCCGGCGAGCCGATGTACGACCGATTGGCCGCGCGTGGACTCGGTTACGGCCCCGCTTTCCAGAATGTCGCCCGCCTGTGGCGTACCGGTGACGATGTCGTGGCCGAGGTACGCCTGTCCATCGAACTCGATGCCGACGCCGGCCGCTTCGCCATCCATCCCGCGCTGCTGGATTCGGCGCTGCACGCCGCCGTCGAGGAGCTCGGCGCCGAACTGCCGCAGGACCAGGCGCCGCTGCCGTTCTTCTTCACCGGTGTGCGGGTGTATCGCCGCGGTGTGACGGCCGCGCGGGCGCGCATCCGGCGCAGCGGAGCCGACAGTGTGCGGCTCGAACTCGTCGACGAATCCGACGCTGTCGTGCTGACCATCGAGGCGCTGCAGGCCCGACCGGTGCACAGCCGGGCACTGCGCGATGATCGGACTTCGGCACGTCACGCGCTCTACGACGTGCAGTGGAGCGTCGTCGAATCCCGTACGCAGGCAGGCCAGGAGGGTCGGCGCATGGCCGTCGTCGGTGCCGCTTCGACGTCCGGATTCGACGAGAACTACCACGATATGGCCGCCCTGGCCGAGGCGGCCGGCGACAACGTCCCCGACCTCGTGGTGTGGTGCGCCGATGACCTCGAGGCGTCGATTGATTCCGGACCTGGTTCGGCGGAACTCGTACGCCGGCGCGTGCACACCGTGCTGGAGTCGATCAGATCGTGGTTGCGTCTGCCGACGGCCGAGGACGCGCGGCTGATCGTGGTGACTCGCAACGGGGCTGGTCTCGTCGGTGAGGATCCCGATCTGGCCGCGGCCGCCTCGTGGGGTGTGGTGCGCAGTGCCCAATCCGAGCATCCAGGTCGAATTGTCCTGGTAGACATAGACAATGCGGCCGTAGTCACTCCCGATCTCGTCGCGGCCGCCCTGCGGACCGAGGAGGCGCAGCTGGCGGCCCGCGCGGATGCCCTGTTCGCGCCGCGGCTGACCCGGCACGAGGTGTCCGCGACCGACACGGGCCCGGCGTTCGGCTCGGGTGCGGTGCTGATCACCGGTGGTACGAGCGGGCTCGGCGCCCTGGTCGCCCGACATCTGGCCGCCGTGCGGGGCGTACGTGAACTGGTGCTGGTCTCCCGGCGTGGCCCGCAGGCCGATGGCGTCGCCGAACTCGTGACCGAATTGGGCGAACTCGGCGCTCGGGCGCGGGTACTGGCCTGCGATGTCAGCGACCGTGCCGCCGTGGCGACGCTGCTCGACGAGATCGCCGACGGTCCCGCGCTGACAGCTGTCGTGCACGCGGCCGGTCTGCTGGCCGACGGGACCGTCGAAACCCTCACCGCCGAGCAGATCGACCGGGTACTCGCACCGAAGGTCGATGCGGCGCTGCACCTGCACGAACTCACCCTGGACCGCGACCTGTCGGCGTTCGTCATGTTCTCCTCGATCGCGGCGGTGCTCGGATCGGCGGGACAGGCCAACTACGCGGCGGCCAATTCGGTGCTGGACGCCTTGGCGCGACGGCGTGTCAACGCGGGTATGCCCGCGGTGTCGGTGGCATGGGGACCGTGGAGTCAAGACAGTGGGATGGTGGCCGAACTGGGTGCGGCCGCCGTGGAACGCCTGTCGCGCATGGGCTTTCGCCCACTCGCACCGGCCGACGGTCTCGCGCTGCTCGAGCTGGCGACCGATGCGGGCGCTCCCTTCCTCGCCGCGGTCGACTTCGACCTCGCCGCACTATCGGTCCAAGCGCGCGCCGGCATGCTGGCCTCGCCCCTGCAATCATTGGTGCCCTCCCCACGGCGCGTGCGTAGCGGAGGCGGGGACCTGACCCGGCGGCTGGCCGCGGCCGAGCCGGACAGGCACGACGCGATCGTTCTCGATTTCGTCCGAGAGCAGGTCGCCGCGGTGCTCGGGCATCCGTCGGGATCGGTGATCGACGCCGAAAAGCCTTTCAATGAACTGGGATTCGATTCGCTCGGCGCGGTGGACTTCCGCAACCGGCTGGCCAAGACCACGGGTCTGCGCCTGCCGTCGACGCTGGCCTTCGACTATCCGACAGCGAAGGCCATCACCCGATACGTGCGCGCGCAACTCGATGGTGCGGGCGCGGTGGCGAATGCCCAGCCGGCGCGCCGCCGGACGCGCGCCGACGAGCCGATCGCGATCGTCGGCATGGCCTGCCGTTATCCCGGCGGTGTCGAATCACCGGGCGGGCTGTGGAATCTCGTGTCGTCCGGCACCGACGCCATAGGTCCATTTCCCGATGACCGGGGCTGGCCATTGGAACGCCTGATCCATCCCGACCCCGACAAACCCGGCACGTCCTACACCCGCGAGGGCGGGTTCCTGGCCGACGCGGCCGGTTTCGACGCGGCCTTCTTCGGGATCGGCCCACGCGAAGCGGTCGCGATGGACCCGCAGCAGCGGCTGCTGCTCGAGGTGTCGTGGGAGGCGTTGGAGCACGCCGGAATCGATCCGACCTCGTTGCGGGGCAGCGACACCGGCGTCTACACCGGCGTGATGTACCAGGACTACGAGGTGCTCACCCGCAAGGGCGGTCCGGAGGCCGAAGGCTATATCGGGACCGGTGCCGCGGCGAGTGTGGTCTCCGGACGCGTCGCGTACGCGCTCGGTCTGGAAGGACCCGCGATGACGGTGGATACGGCGTGCTCGTCCTCGCTGGTGGCACTACACGTCGCGTGCCGGGCGCTGCGCCAGGGGGAGAGTTCACTCGCGCTGGTGGGCGGCGCGACAGTGATGTCGACGCCGATGGTGTTCGTGGAGTTCTCCCGGCAGCGTGGTCTCGCGCCGGATGGTCGGTGCAAGTCCTTCTCGGCCGCGGCCGACGGGGTGGCCTGGGCCGAGGGCGCCGCCGTGCTGGTGGTGGAACGGCTGTCGGACGCACAGCGATTGGGCCACAACGTCCTCGCCGTAGTGCGCGGCACCGCGGTCAACCAGGACGGCGCGAGCAACGGCCTGACCGCGCCCAATGGCCCCTCGCAGGAGCGCGTGATCGCCGCGGCGCTGGCCGATGCGGACCTGCGCCCGGACGAGGTGGACGTGGTGGAGGCGCACGGTACCGGGACGCCGCTCGGTGATCCGATCGAAGCGCAGGCCCTGCTTGCCACCTACGGGCAGGGACGCGCGGATCGGCCGCTGCGCCTCGGCGCGCTCAAGTCCAATATCGGTCACACCCAGGCGGCTTCCGGCGTGGGCGGCGTGATCAAGATGGTGCAGGCTTTGCGGCACGAGATGTTGCCGAAGACCCTGCACGTGGACCAGCTGTCGCCCCACGTGGATTGGTCGGCGGGCGCGGTGCGGGTGCTGACCGAGGCGGAGCCGTGGCCCGCGGGCGAGCGGACCCGCCGGGCCGGGGTGTCGTCCTTCGGGATCAGCGGCACGAACGCCCATGTGATTCTCGAGGAAGCACCGGCGCCACGCCCGATCACGACACACTCGGCAGAAGGTGAATCGCCCTCCGTCGCATCGGGTTTCGCGGCCGATTCGACCAATGCGGTGGTGCCGCTTGTGCTATCGGCGAAGACGGTGGAGGGGTTACGCGGCCAGGCCGCGCGATTGCTGGACTGGCTGGCCGACCGTCCCGAGGTGGATTCGTGGGCGGTGGCGCGGTCATTGCTCGACTCACGGGCGTTGCTGGATCGGCGCGGGATCGTCGTCGGAGGTGACCGAACCGAACTGCTGGCCGGGCTGAACGCCCTGGCCGCGGGCTCGGTGTCGCCGGGTGTGGCCGAGGGCGCCGTCGGTTCGGGGAAGACGGCATTCCTGTTCACCGGTGGCGGCGCGCAGCGAGTGGGCATGGGTGCCGGGCTGTACGCGGCGTTCCCGGTTTTCGCGGCGGCACTGGACGAGGTGTGCGCCGAGTTCGATCGGCACCTCGGCGGGTCGTTGCGGGAGGTAATGTTCACCGACTCGGCGGGTGTGTTGAACGAGATGGGCTGGATGCAGCCCGCGCTGTTCGCCTTCGAAGTGGCGGTGTTCCGATTGCTCGAATCGTTCGGCGTCGGACCCGATGTGGTCGCGGGTCATTCACTCGGCGAGCTGACCGCGGCCTACGTCGCGGGCGTGTGGTCGCTCTCGGACGCGTGCGAGCTGGTAGCGGCGCGCGGCCGGCTGATGGGGTCGGCTCCGGCCAGTGGCGCAATGCTGGCGGCGGCGGTCTCGGAGGCCGAGGCCGCCGAGCTACTGACCGGTTTCGGTGACCGAGTGTCGCTCGGCGCGGTGAACGGGCCGGAGTCGGTGCTGTTCTCCGGATACGCCGATGCCGTCGGCGAGATTCAGCGGCGGCTCGCCGACGCGGGCCGCAAGAATACGTTGCTGCGGATTTCGCATGCCTCGCATTCGGTGTTGATGGAACCCATCCTCGACGAATTCCGCTCGGTGGCCGCGCGATTGACCTATCGCGAACCGCTGCTGCCGATTGTGTCGAATGTGTCGGGGACCCAGGTGGGGGCGGAGGTTCGCGATCCGGCGTACTGGGTGGCGCAGGTGCGTAGCTGCGTGCGGTTCGCGCCCGGCATCGACAGCCTCATCGAGTCGGGCGTGCGTAGATTCGTCGAGGTCGGTCCCGACGCGGCGCTCACCGCGATGGCCCGGGAGTGTTTGGCCGAACACCCGGAGGTCGGCGCGGAGTCGATCGTGGTGGCCTCGTCCCGACGATCGACCGACGAGGCGTTCCAGTTCGTCACAGCCCTCGCGCAGGTGCATGTGGTGGGCACGCCGGTGGACTGGCCACTGCTGTTCGGCGCGCGTGGCACCGGACCGATAGAGCTGCCCACCTACGCCTTTCAACACAAGCGGTTCTGGTTGCAGCCGCAATCCGACGAGGCGGTCGGCTCGTTCGGACATCCGCTGGTCACGAATATGGTGCCGCTCGCGGGCCGGGACCAGTGGCTGTTCACCGGACGACTCTCGGTGCGGACCCATCCCTGGATCGCCGACCACGCGGTGTTCGGTTCGGTGCTGCTGCCCGGCACGGCCTTCGCGGAGTTGGCGTTGACGGCGGGTGCGCAACTGGACGTCGCTGTCATCGAGGAGTTGCTGCTGGAATCCCCTCTCGTCTTCGCCGATGGTGCGGAGGTCGATCTTCAGGTGAGTGTCGAGGAAGCCGACGACACGGGACGGCGCAGGTTCGCGATCTATTCGCGGGCCGACGCCGTCGATCGGGACGCGGCGGATCAGGATCCATGGGTCCTGCACGCCGGTGGTGTGCTGACCGCCGCCGACGGGGACGAAGTTCCCACCTGGAGCGAAGCGAACTGGCCACCCTCCGGGGCCCAGCCGTCGGAAAGCTCTCTCTATGATCGATTGGCGGACAAAGGATTCGACTACGGTCCGGTTTTCCAGGGTGTCACGGCGATGTGGACGCGTGGCGAGCAGTCCTTCGCCGAAGTCTCCCTCGACGACTCGGTGAGCGGTTCGGCAGCCGCGTTCGGCATCCATCCTGCACTGCTCGACGCCAGCCTGCACGTGGCCATCGACGGTCTGCACAACGGTCTGTCTCCAGAGCAGCTGCCATTGCCCTTCTCCTTTACCGGCGTTCGGTTGTGGCGTTCCGGCGTCGCCGCGATGCGCGCACAGGTGAGCCGGGACGCCGACGGGCAAGTGAGCATCGCCGCGGTCGATGAGACCGGGGCGCTCGTGCTGACGATCGACGCGGTTGCCGCGCGTCCCATCGATGCCGCGGCACTGCACGCGGTGGCCACGGTTCGGCGCTCATCGCTGCTGAGCTTGCGGTGGATCCCGTCGGAGCTGCCCGCACCGGCGGCGGGCGCAGTGCTCGCGACCCTGGGCGCGGTGCGGGTGCCCGGTATCGAACTGCACTACGCCGACGTCGCGGAAATGATTGCGGCAGAGTCTGTTCCGGATGTGGTCGTCTGGTCGATTACCGATCCGACCGCCGCCGGACACGGTCGGATCGACGCCGATACGGCCGCCGCGGTGCGAAGCTCGATCCACTCGGCCTTGGCCACCGTGCGATCCTGGCTCGCCGACGAGCGGCTGGCCGACACCCGCCTGGTGGTGGCGACTCGCGGCGCGGCCGGTATGCCGGGGGAGTCCGTCGACCTGGCGGCTGCCGCGGTGACGGGGCTCATCCGCACCGCACAATCGGAATATCCGGGCCGCATCGTGCTGCTCGACCACGACGGCGATCTCGGTGACGCCGTCGTGCGCGGTGTGATCGAGTCGGACCGAGCCCAGGTGGCGGTCCGCGACGGCGCGATGTGCGTGCCGCGTCTCGGCGCCATCGACGGTCTCAACGGAAGAGCCGAAACATTCGGCCGGACAGGCGCATTCGGCGACGGCACCGTTCTGATCACCGGTGGCACCAGCGGACTCGGCGCGGTGATGGCCCGACACCTGGTCCGCACCCACGGCGTCGAACACCTACTGCTGGTTTCCCGGCGTGGCGACGCGGCACACGGTGTAGCGGAGCTGGTCGACGAGCTGACCCGGCTGGGTGCCGAAACCCGGGTCGCCGCATGTGATGTCGCTGATCGGGCCGCTGTGGCGGCGGTACTCGATGCGATCGGGACCGAGCACCCGTTGACCGCGGTGATCCACTCCGCGGGCATGATCGACGACGCCACGATCGAAACATTGAGCGCGGAACAGCTCGACCGCGTGCTGGCCCCCAAGGTAGACGGTGCCCTGAACCTGCACGAGCTCACCCGCGAGCACGAGCTGGCGGCGTTCGTGCTGTTCTCCTCGGCCGCCGCGCTATTGGGCTCGGCCGGGCAGGGCAACTATACGGCGGCGAACGCGTTCCTCGACGGTCTCGCCAGTGCCCGCAGGTCCGAGGGGCTGCCCGCCTTGTCGATCGCCTGGGGTCTCTGGAACGAAGACACCGGAATGGCGGGCGCCATGGACCGAGCCACCGTGGCACGGTTGGAGCGAATGGGCATCAAGGTACTCGGCGACGACGACGGGACCGCACTGCTCGACGCCGCGGTCGCCACCGACGAAACACTGGTCGCCGGTGTCGAGTTCGATAAACCGGCGCTCGCGGCGCAGGCCAGAGCGGGGCTACTGCCCGAGGTGCTCAGTGGGTTGGTCCCCGCGCGTGCGCGGCGCACGACGAGCGCGGCGGCCGGGGGCGGTCTATTGGCGCAGCGACTCGCCGCCACCCCGGAGGACGAGCGCGATGCGCTGGTGCTCGGCTTCGTGCGCGAGCACACTGCGGCGGTTCTCGGTCACGCCTCGGCCGATGCCATCGATCCCGAAACTCCGTTCAGCGAACTGGGTTTCGACTCCCTCGGTGGTGTCGAGTTGCGTAATCGGCTCACCGAGGTGACCGGTATGAAACTGCCAACGACGCTGGTGTTCGATTACCCGACCGCCGCCGCTGTCGCGAAACTGGTGCTCTCGCGTTGGGCGGACACCTCGATCCCGTCGGCGATCGACGATCAGATCGCCGCCCTGCGCACGCTGTTGGCGACGATATCCTCCGCGGCGGACAAGGCTCGGCTGGTCGAGCGGGTCCGCTCCACGCTGGCCGAGGCACTGCCGGAACGGGAAGCCGCGGTCCCGAGCGACCGTGTCGCCGTCGAAGCGGCCAGCGCCGACGAACTCTTCGCCCTCATCGACCAGCAGATATCGACATAGTTAGGGAATGTGATGACAGGCTACGACATGGCGACGATCGAAATGTCGGGTGCGACGAGATCACTGCATCTGGAATGGGAGGATCCCGGCCTGGCCGTGCTCGCTCTGCTGCAACTGTCCCGCGACGAACTGCTGGAGCGGCTGCGCTCCGGTGACCTGCCGCAACCGCCGCTGGCCAAGTTGCTGAACATCGTGGTGATGGAAGCCGAGCCCGGTCGGATGGTGCTAAGTCTCACACCGGACGAGCGGCACGTGAACTACCTCGGTGTGGTCGGCGGCGGTGTGGTCGGCGCGGTCCTCGACGTCGCGATGTGGGGTGCGGTCCATCTGTCGATCGAAGAACCGGCCATGGTCACGACCACCAGCATGAATACGAATTTCGTGCGTCGGGTCGCCCACGGCCAGGGCACACTGCGCGCGATCGCCCACGCCGTGCACGTCGGCCGGACGACGGCGACCGCGGAAGCCCGTCTCGTCGACGCCGCGGACAAGATATACGCGACGGCGACCGCGACCTATATCAAGTTGAGCGGCTGATACAAAGGCCGGTGCTCGGGAGATCTCCTCGAGCACCGGCCCTCGTACTGTGACTCAGAGTTCGGCCGCCAGCCGCGTGCCCTGTTCGATCGCGCGTTTGGCGTCCAGTTCCTTGGCCTCCTCGGCACCGCCGATGAGATGTGCTCGCACACCGAGGGATTCGAGCCGGTCCGATAGATCGCGCACCGATTCCTGACCGGCGCACACGATCACGTTGTCGACCTCGAGTACCCGCC
This sequence comes from Nocardia vinacea NBRC 16497, assembly GCF_000308835.1. Classification (GTDB taxonomy): domain Bacteria; phylum Actinomycetota; class Actinomycetes; order Mycobacteriales; family Mycobacteriaceae; genus Nocardia; species Nocardia vinacea. The sequence continues at coordinate 42,369 of NZ_BAGN01000404.1, forward strand.
TGCCGTCCCGGTTCGAACCGAAGCTGATGTGCAGGCCGCGATCGTCGATCCGCTCGTAATTGACCCCGCCGATCTGCTCGACGCCCTTCGCCTCCAAGGTGGCGCGATGGATCCAGCCGGTCGACTTGCCGAGACTCAGCCCGAACGGTCCCGACTTCCGTTGCAGCAGTGTCACTTCCCGCAAAGCGGGAGTGTGCCTACGCGCGGTCAACTGTCCCGGCGCGCGATGGTCGTGGGTGACACCCCACTCGTGCCGCCACTCGTCGAGTTCCAGCGCGGCCGGACCGTCGACGGCGAGGAATTCGCTGACGTCGAAACCGATTCCACCCGCGCCGATGACGGCGATGCGCGTGCCGACGGCCCGCTCCTGCCGGATCAGCTCCGGATAGGACAGGACCATCGGGTGGTCGATCCCGGGGATATCGGGTACCCGAGGCCGCACGCCGGTCGCCACGACGACCTCGTCCCAGCCGCCGCCGGCCAACTGCTCGGCGGTGGCGGGGGTGTTCAAATGCACCGTGACAGCGGTCAATTCGAGTTTGCGGGTGAAATACCGGATCGACTCGTTGAACTCCTCCTTGCCCGGGATGCGTCGTGCGAGGTCGAACTGGCCGCCGATGGTGTCGGACGCCTCGAAGAGTTCGACGTGATGACCGCGCTCGGCGAGCCCGATCGCGGCCGACAACCCCGCCGGGCCCGCGCCGACGACGGCGACGCGTTTGGCGTGCCGGGTGGGCAGCAACTGCAGCAGTGTTTCGTGACAGGCCCGCGGATTGACCAGGCAGGACACGGTTTGGCGGGTGAAGGTGTGGTCGAGGCAGGCCTGGTTGCAGGCGATGCAGGTGTTGATATCGTCCACCCGGGACTCGGCGGCCTTGTTCACCCATTCCGGATCGGCCAGCATCGGGCGGGCCAGCGAGATGAGATCGGCCTGGCCCCGCTCCAGGATCTCCTCGGCGACCTCGGGCATGTTGATGCGGTTCGAGGCGCAGACCGGAATCGACACGTGGGTCTTGAGTTCGGCGGTATATCCCACGAACGCGGCCCGTGGCACCGAGGTGGCGATCGTCGGCACGCGCGATTCGTGCCAACCGATATCGGTGTTGATGACGTCGACCCCGGCGGCCTCCAATTCCTTGGCCAGCGCGATGATCTCCTCGAAGGTCTGCCCGTCCTCGACGAATTCGGCCATGGACAGCCGGAACATGAGCAGGAAGTCTTCGCCCATCGCGGCCCGGGTCCGCGCCGCGATCTCGACCGGGAACCGCCGCCGGTTCTCGGCGGAGCCACCCCAGCGGTCGGTGCGGTGATTGGTTCGCGGCGCGAGGAATTGATTGATCAGGAAGCCCTCGCCGCCCATCAATTCGATGCCGTCATAACCTGCTACCTTCGCCAGTCGGGCGCAGCGCACGTGGTCGGCGATCGTCGATTCGATGCCCTCCTCGGTCATGGCCTTCGGCTCGAACGCAGTGAGCGGGGATGCCACCGCCGAGGCCGAAACATTGATCGGGATATTCGAATCGCGCCCACCGTGCACGATCTGCAAAGCGATCTTGGCCCCCGCCTCGTGCACGGCATCCGTGATGACCCGGTGGCGTTGCGCGTCGCCCTCGGTGATCATCGCGCAGGCGAAGGGCCACAGCCATCCTTCGCGGTTCGGCGAATATCCGCCGGTGACGATCAGGCCGACACCGCCACGGGCCCGTTCGGCGAAGAACGCGGCCAGCCGGTCGATATGCCAATCCCGGTCCTCGAGCCCGGTATGCATCGAACCCATCACGACACGATTGCGCAGCGTGACCCGCCCTACCTGGAGTGGCGACAACAGGTGCGGAAAAGCTGAACTCATGCATGGAACCTAATGACCGCTCCGCACCCTCGCAACCGGAGTCGACCAGCCATCGGTCCGCGGGCGAGATCGGTGTGGCCGGGCGATGAGCGATCGATGCTCACGCTGGATCGGCGGGCGCGATCGAGCGCGCTCCCGGACCCGGCCGGAATGCCACGTCACGAGGGGAGTCGATGTGATGACCGGCGGCGCAGACGAGTTGAACTCCGACCTCGGCCGCACATTCTCGGTGCAGCGAGACCACCGGCGGCCCCTCTGGATCCGCCAGGTAGCGGTCACCCCATTGACGAACCGCCACCACTATCGGAAACACGTCGAATCCCATTGGGGTGAGCCGGTATTCGTGGCGCTTGCGCTCGCCGGGCTCCTGATACGGTCGGCGGACCAGCAAACCCACCTCGCAGAGCCGAGACAGGCGATTGGTCAGCACCTGTCTCGGCACGCCCGCATGCTCGCGGATCTGGTCGAAACGCCGGATGCCGTTGAAGATTTCGCGCAGTACCACCACCGTCCAGCGTTCGCCGAGGATCTCCATCGCGCGAGAGACTGTGTCGTTCTCGGTGGACCAGTCCATGGCGGATGGGTGCGGCTGCGTCATGGCAGCAGTCTAGATGCTGGATCTTATTGACAGACTCAGCTGTCACTGCGAGGCTGCATCCATGTCTCGAACTCAGGTGGATCGTCCTGGTGCGGACCCACAACGCAATCCGTGGCCCGCGCTGATCGCGATGGTCGTCGGGTTCTTCCTGACCACTGCCGACATGATGATCGTCCTGGTGATCAATCCGGTACTCCTGCGTGCACTGGATGCCAGTGTGGCGCAGGTGATCTGGGTGACCAGCGCCTATCTGCTCGCCTTCGCGGTACCGCTGCTGGCCTGCGGTCGTCTCGGTGATCGCTTCGGCCCCAAGTACATCTACCTCGCCGGACTGGCGATATTCACGCTGGCCTCGCTGTGGTGCGGGCTGTCGCAGTCCATCGGCGTGTTGATCGCCGCGCGCGTGGTGCAGGGCCTCGGCGCGGCGCTGATGACACCGCAGACCATGGCCGTGATCAGACGCACCTTCCCGGCCGAGAAGCGGGGCGCGGCGATGTCGCTGTGGGGTGCGGTGGCGGGCCTGGCCCTGCTGGTCGGACCGATCCTCGGTGGCACGCTTTCGGACGCGTTCGGGTGGCGGTGGATCTTCTTCATCAATATCCCGATCGGGGTCGTCGGTCTGGTGCTCGGTCTGCGGTTGGTGCCGTCGCTGCCGACCAACCCGCACCGCTTCGATATCACCGGCGTAGTGCTGAGCGCCGTCGGCATGTTCCTGCTGGTGTACGGCTTGCAGGAGAGCGATATCCGGAACTGGGACACCCTCATCTGGATTTTGATCGCCGCCGGGTTGGTGGTCCTGGCGATCTTCGTGGTGACCCAGCGGCGCGGTGGCGGTGAACCGCTGCTGCCGCTGACGTTGTTCCGCGACCGCAACTTCGCGCTCGGCAACATCGCGATCGTCTCCACCGGCGCCACCGCGACGGCCGCCATGGTCCCGCTTTACTTCTACCTCGAAGTGGTGCGTGGGCTGTCCCCGACACGGGCGGCGCTGGTTTTCGCGCCGATGGCCGCCATGATGCTGGTTTTCGCGCCGATGGTCGGCAAATTCGGTGACAAGGCGCATCCACGGTTGTTCCCCCTGGTGGGTTTCACGCTCTACGCGGCGACGATTGTCGCGATGTCGCTCCTCATCCCCCGAGAGGCGCCGATCGCGTGGTTCGTCGCGGCCGGGGCGGTCAGTGGCTTCGCCAACGCGTGCACCTGGGCGCCGCTGGCGGCGACGACCACCCACAACCTCCCCGAACACCAAGCCGGGGCCGGGTCCGGGGTGTACAACGCGATGCGCCAGATCGGTTCGATGATCGGCAGTGCCGCCATCGCCGCGGCGATCACCGCGCGCATGTCCGCGCACGGCCTGGGGGAAGGCAAGATCGGGAAAGGGGGCATGGGAGCCGACAGCATCCCCGACGCCGTCAAGGACCCACTCAGTTCGGCATTGAGCCAGGCCATGTATCTGCCCGTCGGATTCCTCGTGGCCGGCATCGTCGCGGCGCTGCTGTTCGAATCAGGGACATCACCTCGTCGCGATGCCGCCAAGACGGTGACGACCGAACCGTCGCGTCCCGCCGATGCGGTCGTGCACACGGCCGACGCGGGCTGACTTTTCGTGGTCGGCCGAGCCGCGGGTCCCGTGCCCGCGACTCGCGGGACAGCGAAGATGAAGCGATCGGGTCGAACT
>NZ_BAGN01000403.1 GCF_000308835.1 Nocardia vinacea NBRC 16497
CCGGACGTTTAGTTTGCCGTCGCCATGATCGGTCGGCATAACGAATCTGGAACATGTTCTCCCAGCGGATCGCCTGCTGTCGGTGGTCTTACGACTGGCAACGCGGTGTTCCCACAGCGGTGGCAAACGACACACTAGTACCGCGAACACTCCCTGACATACCCGACTGGATCGAGCCGGACCGCCAGGGCGCCGGACCCTTTCGACCACTCGAAGACTCCGACAACCCGCCCATACCTGCCTCCGGAGCAGACGACATCTCCGACGCCGAAGACGGTCATCGAAAGCAATTGGACGTCCCGCTCTCTGCATCCGACTGCACGATGGGGCAGCTTCCCGTTCCCCATCGGCTCGCCGTGCGGGCGTACTGCGGGAGCGATCGTCGTACGACGCTAGGTGGGAACAGTTCACCTCGGAATGAGGAGGCCCAATGCCCACCTATCTGTCGCCTGGCGTGTATGTCGAGGAGGTGGAGGCCGGGTCGCGACCGATCGAGGGTGTCGGTACGGCGGTGGCGGCCTTCGTCGGGTTCGCCGAGCGTGGGCCGTTCAACGAGCCGACGTTCATCACCAATTGGAGCCAGTTCAGTCAGCAGTTCGGTGATTTCATCGATGGGAGCTATCTGGCGCATGCGGTGTACGGGTTTTTCGGCAATGGCGGCGGCGCCTGCTATGTGATCCGAGTCGGCGTGGATGGCAACGGGAATAGCAAGGGGGACAAGGAAATTCCCGCCGGTACGCGTCAGGCGGTGCTGGGCGGGTATCGGGTTGCGGCGCTGGATCCGGGCAATGTGAAGCCCGATATCACCGTCGAGGTTGCCGCGGCGGGTGACGGTGCGCCGGAGGATCAGTTCACGATCATCGTCAAGCGGGGCCCGAAGTTAGAGGAAACGATCGGTCCGGTCACCACCAAACGCGGTAAGGACAATGTGGTGACGGCCGTGCGGGCACAGTCGAAGCTCATCTCTATCGAGGAGCTGAGTTCCGGTGGCGCACTGGCCCGTCCGGACTTCGGCAGCGTGACCCTGGCGGTGCCGCCGGCACCGAAGCCGACTCCGGACCGCGTCTGTGCCGAGGATTATGTGGGTGATGTTGCCGATCGCACCGGCTTCTCGGGGCTGGAGGCGATCGACGAGGTGACGATGGTCGCGGTGCCCGACCTCATGAGCGCCTACGAGCGGGGCGCGATCGATCTCGAATCGGTACAGGCCGTGCAGCTCGCGATGATCGCGCACTGCGAATTGATGGGTGATCGGGTGGCGATCCTGGATCCGCCGCCTGCGCTCGGTCCGCAACAGGTCAAGGAGTGGCGGATCGAAAAGGCCGGGTACGACTCGAAATACGCGGCTCTGTACTACCCGTGGATCAAGGTATTCGACCCTGCCGCGGGCACCGGACGCTTCGTCCCGCCCAGCGGTCATATCGCCGGGATCTGGGCCCGCAACGACGAGTCTCGCGGTGTGCACAAGGCTCCGGCCAACGAGGTCGTCCGCGGTGCGCTCACTCTCGGGGTGCAACTGACCAAGCCCGAACACGATCTGCTGAATCCATTGGGCATCAACTGTATTCGCACTTTCCCGGGACGCGGGATCCGCGTATGGGGTGCACGCACGCTGTCCTCGGATCCGGCCTGGCGGTACCTGAATGTCCGGCGGCTGTTCAACTACATGGAGGAATCCATCCTGAACGGCACCCAGTGGGTGGTGTTCGAACCCAATGACGACGCGCTGTGGGCGCGGATCCGGCGCACGATCAGTGCCTTCCTGGTGAACGAATGGCGTAAGGGCGCCCTGTTCGGCCTCACCCCCGACGAGGCGTTCTACGTCAAATGCGACCGCGAAACCAATCCGGCCGAGGCCATCGATGTCGGCCAGGTCGTCTGCGAAATCGGTGTCGCCCCGGTCAAACCCGCCGAATTCGTGGTCTTCCGCCTCGCCCAGATCTCCGGCGGCACCAGCCTCGTCAACGAATGACCACCCAGAGAAAGTAGGACATCATGGCGCTCCCAGACCTCGACACGTCGGTCGGCCACTCCTTCGGTTTGGAGATCGACGGTGTTGTGATCAAACAGATTTCGGAGGTGTCGGGTCTCAAACTCGAACAGGACGTCATCGAACTCAAGCAGAACACCGCCGACGGCAAGTACGTCATCAAGAAGCTGCCCGGACGGTACAAGGCAGGCGAAGTCACCTTGACGCGCGGCCTCACCGGTGACAACAGCTTCGAAAAGTGGGTCAAGGATTCGCGATTCGGCAAGATGGGTGCCGCGCGCAAGGGCGGGGCCATCATCGTCTACGACTACGAGGGTCAAGCGATGAAGCGCTACAAGCTGACCAATGCCTGGCCGAAGTCGCTGGAAATCGGTTCCTTGAAGGCGGGCGATACCAGCGTGCTCACCGAGAAATTGGTCATCACCTACGAGAATCTCGAGGTCGAGTAATGCGCCGCGTGCACAGTGGGGTCGACCGACTCGGCGCGGTAGCGGTGGATACGCGGGTCGAGTCGGCGCCCGAGCCGGTAATGCGGACGGAGTTTCCGTTCGTGCTGCCGCGCGGCTACCTCGACCCGTCGGGGACTGTGCACCGCAGCGGCACCATGCGATTGGCCACCGCGCGTGACGAATTGGTGCCCCTGCGCGACGATCGGGTCCGGGAGAATCCGGCGTATCTTTCGGTCGTGCTGATCGCGCGGGTGATCACCCGACTGGGCACCCTCACCGATATCCACGCGGGCATCGTCGAGGATCTGTTCGCATCCGACCTGGCCTTTCTGCAGGATCTGTACCAGCGGATCAATGCCGAGGGCCACAGCAGGGCTGGGGTCACCTGCCCGGAGTGCGCACACGAATTCACCATCGACCTCGCGGGCAGCCGCGTGGGGGAATAGCGACGTACGGGGTCGATTCGTTGCTCCAGGAGATCTCGTACGTCGCCTACCACTTCCATTGGCCGCTCGCCGAAATCCTCGACCTGGAGCATCCGGATCGGCGGCGCTTCGCCGATGAGATCGACCGCATCAATACCAGAGCCCGAGGGAGGTGATCAGCGATGGGGTGGTTGGACCAGCTGTTGCCGTGGCGGCGTACCGATTCGGTGCCTGAGTCGGAACATGCTGTGCGGGTTCGTGATTGGCCTGCGATGCCGCCCGTGCAACGGGTTGTTGCGGCGCCATCGCTGATCAGTGGCCCGGCGCGGTTCGCGGATGAGCTGGTCTCGCATCGGGATCCGTCCTTTCGGGGTCCGGTCGTGCATGCGGTCGATGCCGAGGCGCCGTCCGGGTTCGTGGCGGGCCTCGATAGCAATCCGGTTGCCGTGCAACGTCACTCGGCCAGGTCAGGTGTCGCGACTGAGCACCGGCCGGCGGTGATGCAGCGCGAGTTCGCGGCACCGGCGGGGTCCACTGATCCGGTGGGCTCGGCGGGTCCGGCGGACTCGGCACGTCCGGTGGGTTCCGCCGGTCCGGCGGGGTCTGCAGGTCCGGTGGTCCTCGCCCGCCTCGGACAGCCTGGCAACGAGTTCGTATCGGCCGGGCGCGTGTTCGAACCGGAGATTCGTCCGGTTCCGATCGTGCCGACCCCGGCATCGTCGACACCGGAATCAGTAGCGTCACTTTCGCAGGACTCCGCACCGGCAATCGATCTTTCAGTCGCACAATATGATTCGGATCAGTGCGGGCCATTGCCACCGAATGGGAGCGGTGACGCGCCGGAGAGCCGAGCCGACGACCCCGCCGCGACAAAGGACACGCCGCCCGACCCCGTTCCGCCGCATCCCGATTCAACGATGCCGGTGCAGCGCTCGATCTCGTCCCTGCGGCCACGGCGGTTCGGGCTCGGCGCTCCCCTGCCGGAGACCAACGAACCGACGCATTCGACGCCGCCTTTCGTTCAACGATCCCTTGCCGAAGGCGATTCGGGCCGCGCGTACCCCCCGTCTGCGGAGCTGCCCGGCATTCAGCGGAGCTACGTCGAGGGCACACACGACGTGATCCATCGCGCGGTCGAACGATCGGCCGACGCACGAACGGAACCGGTCCTGCCGCCGACGCCTCAGGCGATGAGCACGCCTTTGCCCCTTCAGCGTGCGGAATCGTATGACGATTACTCCGAAGTCGGTTGGGCTCCAGATTCTTCTGGGGAATCAGTGTCGACATCTGAGCACGCGATGCCGACCCTCGAGCGGTCGGTGCCGACCTCCGGGCCGCCGATACCCACCGTCGAGCAGCCCGTGCCGACCTCCGAGTCACCAATACCCACCCCTGAGCAGCCAACGCCGATCTCTGAAGAATTGGTGCCGATCTCCGGCCGAACAGCGCCGACCATCGGAGCAATCGACACAGCGATCTCCGTCGATGGTCCGCTGCCTGCGATATCTCCCGACACCCCGCGCCCCGGAATCGCATCCGAATCCACCCATTGGCCCGCGGCCGCCACAGGCCATGGGGCCATACCCGAATCCGCCAACCGGCCCGGGTTTCCGCGCGAACTCGGCATCGTGCCGGACTCGGTGGCAAACCCGGCCGCACCATCAGAATCGGCTGCGGCCCAATCATTTACGGCCACAGCGCCGCCGTCCTTCGCCGCACCATCACTAGCGACGCGCACCCTGCAACGCCGAACTGGACAGCCGGTTACGCACACCCCGTCAGGTCCGCATTCACTTCGCGCCGAAACATCGGTGCAGCGCACGGCAACCGATCCGGTCGTGCCCGAATACTGCAGCGGCTCTGCGGAGTTCGAGACGAACTCGCCGACCCCAGCGCACCTGCCTCCGATGATCCATTCCGCATCGGAGCCCCCACCCACCGAACCCTCGAGTACGGCACCGGGCGTTGTCACCCGCGTTGTTGGAACAGTCGGCCTGTTCACACCGCCCACGATCGTGCAGCGCTCAGCGGGATGGCAGCCGGCGGGATGGACGAATACCGCCCTCCGGGCACCGGCCACGGCACAGCGCCTGCCCGCGACGAACGGACCCATATCGGAACCGAGCACCGTCATGTCCCGCCCGCGCCCCGGTTCACCGGAACCGTCACGCACCGCGATCCCGGCCAGCCTTCAACGCATCATCGATATCGGCAGTTCGACCGGTTTCTCCCACGCCGCGACCACAACGGCGTCCGCGGCAGATCCCCTCAGTGCACGTACTGCCGACCACGTCCCGGATGCGCCGGTGTGGTCCCCGATGCAACTGCAGCGCGTTGCGGTCCGAGCGGCGCCACCCGCCGCAGACATCGCCGCCGCATTCGCGCAAAACGCCACTCCCGAACCACCGAAAACCACAGAACATGCCGAACCCACTGTGGCCCGCCTCCCCGACACGGCGACCACCACTGATCCGTCCGGCAACGCGTCGACCGACGCCGCGCCCATATCCGCCGACGCGACTGCCGCCCACGGAACTCCCACCGGAACCTCCCCCACCGACATCGACGCACTCGTCGCTCGCCTGTACGACCCGATCGTCCGCAAACTCAAGGCCGAACTGCGCCTCGATCGCGAGCGCGCGGGCACGGCCCTCGACCTCACCCTCTGATCACCCGAGGAGACCATCATGCCAACCGATCTCGACCCCGCGGTCAGCGTCTGCTTCGTCGTGACGATCGACAATATGAGCCTCGGCGCATTCAACAGTTGCGAGGGCCTCGGCTGCGAAGTGGTGATGGAGCAGCGCGAGGAGGGCGGCAATAACGGCTACGTCTGGCAGCTGCCCACTCGAATCAAGTTCTCCACCATCAAACTCAGCCGTCCGGTCACCCCGGATACGGCCAAGGTGGCCGCGTGGTTCGGCAGCGTCGCAACGGGTGTGCGGGCGAAAACCGGCCAGATTCGGGCCATGACCGCCGACGGCACCGTGGTCGCGCAGTGGGGTCTGCTCGGCGTGATTCCGGTGCGCTGGACCGGGCCCTCGCTCAACGCCGAATCACCGAAGGTTGCTGTGGAGACCATCGAGATCACCCACCACGGTTTCGTCGAGCCGGGGAAGGCCTGAGATGCCCGCGCCGATCGCCTTCGCCGCCAGCAGTGCGGGCTCTGCCCAATCCGGTAGCGGCCGACCGAAATTGGAGCATGCGTTCCTCGAGGTGCGCGATCCGCCGGTTGAGAAGGGTTCGCTACAACCCGGCCCGCGCCGCGGGCAGATCGACTTCCAGTTCAACCCCAAGGAGCTGTCGGTTACCAAGTCCGCCAAGTGGAATCGCGATGCGCAGAAAGGCAGTAAGAAGAGTTGCGTGCCCGAGTTCAAGGGCGCCGACCCCGCAAAGCTCACCCTCGAAATGTTCCTCGACGCGGGCCCACAGCAGGACACCAAGGTGGTCGACACCGTCGAGCGGCTGTTCGCCTGCTGCGTGCCCACCGACGAAAGCCATGACAAGAAGAAGTCGAGCCCGCCATGGGTGATCTTCCACTGGGGCGGGCTGACCGGATTCACGGCATATGTGAGTTCGGTGGCGGTGAAGTACACCCTGTTCACCGCGGGCGGTCTGCCGATCCGCGGCACCGCGACGGTCACGATCGAAGAGATCGCCGCCGATCAGCCCAAACAGAATCCGACCTCGGGCAGCCTGACGGCACGCACGATGCACACCGTCATCTCGGGCGACACCCTCGCCTCGATCGCCTGGCGCGAATACGGCGATCCAACCCGCTGGCGCGCCGTCGCAACGGCCAACAATATCGATGATCCGATGCGGTTGCGGCCCGGTACGGAACTGCTCATCCCGGCCGCCGAAGAGCTGGGGTAACCATGCCCGCCCAGGACTTCACCAATCAGCTGCTCGTCCGCATCGCGGGCACACCACTGCCCGCCGATATCGCGGCACTGCTCACCCACGGCATGGTCGACGACAACCGCAGCGCGCCAGACCTTTTCGTACTGCGCTTCCGCGACCCGCAGAACATTGTCCTGGACAAGGCGAATATCAAAATCGGCGCGCCGGTCGAACTCGGCGTCGCGTCCAATGAGGCGAACACCCCGGTGCCGCTGCTGTCGGCCGAGGTCACCGCGATCGAGAAGGAGTTCGACGGCACCGGTACCTTCACCACCGTGCGCGGGCTCGACAAATCGCACCGGTTGCAACGCGGACGGCGGGTGACCGGCTTCGAACACATGTCGGCCGCGGATGTCGCGCGCCGGATCGCGAGCGACGCGGGTGTCGATATCGGCAAGATCGCCGCGGATGGTCCTGTGCTGGAACAGATTTCGCAGGGCAATGTCAGCGACTGGGAGCTGTTGCGCCAGCTCGCGGCCGATAGCGGCGTCGAGGTGGCGGTCACCGACGGCAAACTCGACTTCGGCAAACCCACCACGGCGGGCACCGCGCCGCGCGCCGAGGCCAAGGCGACCGAGGATCCGCTCGTCCTGGAGCTGGGGCGAAATGTGTTGCGGCTGCGCGCCATTGTCACCTCGGCCGACCAGGTACCCGGTGTGCAGGTCCGCGGCTGGGATGTGATGCGCAAGAAGGCCGTCGTCGCCGATGCCCCCGCGAAGACCGTGACAGCCGAGAACGGCGTGCGACCCGACGACCTCGCGAGCCTGTTCAAGGCACCGAAACTCGTTGGCGCGCAGGCACCGTACGGCACCCAGAGTGAGGTCGACGTCGCCTGTAAGGCCCTGGCCGAACAGGTCGCGAGCGGATTCGCGGAATTGGAGGCGGTGCTGCGGGGCAACCCGAAGGTGCGCGCGGGCACGGCCGTTGCACTGGCCAATGCCGGTAAACCGTTCGAGGGCAAGTACACCGTGACGGCGTCGCGGCACACTTTCGATCCGGAGACCGGATATACGACCAGCGTCATCGTCAGCGGACGGCGTGATCGCACACTCGCCGGACTGGTCAGCGGTGCGGCACAGACTCATTCGGCTCGCGCAGGTTTCGCGGGTGTGGTGATCGGACAGGTCAGCGATAACAACGATCCGGCGAATATGGCCAGAGTCCGCATCACCTTCCCGTGGCTGGCCGACGGCTTCGTCAGCGTATGGGCCCGGACCGTGCAGCAGGGAGCGGGCCACGAACGCGGCGCACTATTCCTGCCCGAGGTCGGCGACGAAGTACTCGTCGCGTTCGAACACGGCGACTTCAGACGGCCGTACGTCATCGGCGGCCTGTACAACGGCGTCGACACACCCCCGACCGGGGCGGGCGATCTGTTGGACCGCACCAGCGGCGCGGTGAATCGGCGCTCGATCGTCTCCCGCACCGGCCACCGCGTCGAATTCCGGGAACAGGCGGCGGGCGCTCAGGGCGTCCATGTGGCGACCGGCGACCAGAAACTCACCCTCGACCTGGACCAGCAGCAGACCACGATCACCGTCCACAGCGACGGAACGGTCACCATCTCGGCCCGCAACGGCGTGACGGTCGACGCGGGCACCGGGACCCTGAAGCTCACAGGCAATGACATCTCGCTCGGGGCGAAGTCCGGGATCACCCTCGACGGTGGCGCCGGACCGGTAAAAGTCTCCAGCACCGCGGGTATCGAGGTACGAGGCACAACCGTATCCGTAAACGGCAGCGCCAGTGCGGAATTGACGGCCGGAGCGACCGCGACCGTGCGTGCGGCCATGGTCCGGATCAACTGACGGAAAGGAAGTGGTCGATATGCCACCCGCCGCTCGCGTTGCGGATCCGACCGCGCACCCCGGCGTGATCGGCCCCCCCGGCGTGCCGACGGTGCTGATCGGCGGCATGCCCGCAGCCACCGTCGGCACGCCGCATATCTGCTCGTTTCCGCCGCCGGCCGTCCATCCGCCGTCGGCGATCGCAGGTCCCGGCTGTCCGACGGTGCTGATCGGCGGGATGCCCGCCGCCCGCGTCGGCGATCTGTCGGCCTGTGGCGCACCGATCGTCATGGGCTGCCCGACCGTCCTGATCGGAGGATGACCATGGCCGAACAGTTCATCGGCGCGGGCTGGGCGTTCTTTCCCATGCGAACCGACTACACCGGCGCCATCGCGCTGGTGGGCGCGGACCAGGAAATCAAGGAGAGCATCCGGCTGATCCTGGGCACCGCACCGGGTGAGCGTCCGATGCGACCCGAATTCGGTTGTGCCATCCATGAATTCGCATTCGCACCGGCGGATGCCGCGACCGCCGGACAGATCATCTATGAGGTGCGCGCCGCGCTGGAGCGGTGGGAGCCGCGCATCGACGTCGACACCGTGCAGGTACGTTTCGATGATGTGGACAGCGGAACGCTGTATATCGATGTCCGGTACAGCATTCGGGGCCGCAACGACCCGCGCAATCTGGTGTTCCCGTTCTACGTCATCCCGCAGCACGCGGAGCAGTCGGGTGGTTTGTCATGACGCTGCCCGCACCCAACCTCGACGACCGCAGCTTCCAGGGCCTCGTCGATGACGCGAAACGCTATGTCCAGCAGCATTGTCCGGAATGGAGCGATCACAACGTCTCCGATCCCGGCGTAACCCTGTTGGAGACCTACGCCATGGTGGTCGACCAGCTGCTCTATCGGCTCAACCGGGTGCCGGACCGGCTCTACCTGAAATTCCTCGATCTCCTTGGTATTCGACTGTTTCCACCGGCGGCGGCCACCGTTCCGGTCACCTTCTGGCTCTCCGCGCCGCGCGAGGAGGTCGTGCTGGTGCCCGTCGGCACACAGACCGCCACTGATCGCGATGACACCAGCCGACCCGACCAATGGCGCACCGAGACAATCGAACCCGTCGTCTTCGCGACCACCACCGACCTGCCGATCGTGCCGTGTACATTGACCGCGATCGCGACCGGAGCCGCAGGCGGGCCCGTGATCGACCGCACCGACGAGCTGACCACCGGAGCGCAATTCGCCTGCTTCTCCCCCACTCCCGCACCCGATGACACGATGTACGTCGGGCTGTCGAATCCGGTGCCCTCGTGCGCCGTTGTACTGCGATTCGACTGCCGCGTCGAAGGTGTCGGCGTCGATCCGCGGCAGCCACCACTGGTGTGGGAGGCATGGGACGGACGCCGCTGGGCCGGCTGTGAACTCGAACGCGATGACACCGGCGGACTCAACCGTCCCGGCGATATCGTGCTGCACGTGCCGCCCACGCACCGGGCATCGCCGATCCAACGGCGTACGGCGGGCTGGCTGCGCTGCCGTGTGGTGCCGGTGCGCCCCGGCCAACCGCCGTATACCGCCGCCCCCCGGGTGTTCGCCGCCTCAGCCTTCACCATCGGTGGAACTGTCGACGCCCGCTATGCCGAGATCGTGCGCGACGAGATCGTCGGCATGTCCGAAGGTGTTCCGGCACAGGAGTTTCCGCTCGACCAGCGGCCCGTCATCGCCGAGCCGGACGAGAACATCGTCGTCGAAGTCGCCGCGGGCGATGGCTGGCAGCAGTGGACGCGGGTCGAGCACTTCGGCGACAGCCGACCCGATGACCGGCACTTCACCCTCGACGCCGCCGCGGGTGTCATCGTCTTCGGACCCGCCGTCCGTCAGCCGGACGGCTCGGTCACCCACTACGGTGCGGTGCCGCCGAAGGGTGCGCCGATCCGGGTACCGCTCTACCGAACCGGTGGCGGGCGTCGCGGCAATGTGGCGCGCGGCACCGTCCGTTCGCTGCGCAGCTCGCTGCCCTACGTTTCGCGCATCGAGAACCGGCGGCCCGGTACCGGCGGTGTGGACGGCGAGACGGTCGAGAATGCGAAACTGCGCGCGCCGATGATGCTGCGCACTCGCGAACGTGCCGTCACCACAAGAGATTACGAGTTGCTCGCGGCGGCCTCCTCGCCGCGCGTCGCCCGCGCCCACTGCCTTGCGGGCACGGGCCAGGACGCGGCGGTGGTCCGGGTGCTGATCGTTCCCGAGGTCGACAGCGACGAGACGGCGACCGTCCCGTTCGAACGGCTCCAGCCATCCGACGACTTGCTGCAGCGTGTCGTTGCGTATTTGGACGAGCGGCGGATGATCGGGGCCCGCCTGATCGTCGAACCACCGCGCTATCGCGGGGTGACCGTCGTCGGTGCGGTGCGCGCACGCGCGACCAGCGATCCGGCTCGGGTGCGCGCCAGTGCGATCCGAGCGCTCAACAGCTATCTGCACCCGGTGACCGATGGTCCGAGCGGTCAGGGTTGGCCACTCGGCAGGTCGGTGCAAGCAGGGGAACTGTATGCGGTACTGCAGGGTGTCGACGGCGTCGAGCAGATCGACGACCTGCGGTTGTACCCGGCCGATCCGATCAATGGAACGCGCGGTGAAGCCACCCAGCGAATCACCTTGCCGTCCAACGGTTTGGTGTATTCGTTCGAGCATCAGATCAAGGTCACGTCATGAGGGGTACGGTCGCGGGACTGCCGTCGGCGCATCCGCTCGGCGAGTTCCTGCCGGGCATCTACCTGGACGACCCGTTCGTCCAGCGCTGGACGAACGGGATGGACGAGATCCTCGCCCCGGTCTTCCTCACCCTCGACGCCCTGCACACCTACGTCGATCCCGCGCTCGCCCCCGCCGACTTCCTGACCTGGCTCGCGGGCTGGGTCGATGCCGACACCGACGAGCAGTGGCCGACGGATCGGCTGCGTGCCGTCGTCGCGGCCGCAGTCGGCGTGCACGCGCGGCGCGGCGGTGTCGCGGCATTGAAGGAGCACATCCGCAGGGTGGTCGGCTGCGAGGTGGAGGTGGTGGAAAGCGGCGGCGCACGGTGGTCCCGCACACCCGACACCGTCGCACCCGGCGATACGGTGCCACGCCTGGTCGTGCTGGTACCCGCCGACCACTGGAACACGCCTACCCGGCAGCGGATCGCACGCGCGGTCGAGGCGATGTGCCCGGCGCACGTGCCGTTCGAGCTGGCCCGGCAAGCACGGTAACCGGATTCGCGGATTGAACACCCAGCTCGGCGAGCATCTTCGCGTAGTCGCGCCGGGCTCGCTCCGCGGCGGCCAGATCGCCCGCACGCTGGTAGGCCGATATCAGCAGCCGCCAGGCGCGATCCAGGTACGGATCGATATCCAGGCTGTGCCGCAATGCGTCGATCGCGGCGGCGGCACGACCGCGGCACAACTCGAGTTCGGCGAGGGTGACACCGACGAGTGACGCCTGAGTTCGGAGCCGGTCGCGTTCGGCAACCACCCATTCGACGGCACCATCGGAGGGCAGCAGTTCGCCGCGATATTCGGCCAGCGCCGTCGTCAGCGCGCTGTGCGCCCGGTCCTCGTCGCCGAGCTGCAGCGCGGACCGGCCCGTCTCCAGCGCGGTCTCGAACGCGACCACGTCGGTGGTGCTACGGCCTCGCAGCACAAGGGAATACGTCTCGCCACGGCGCATCAGCAGCGTCGATTTGCCGCGGCCGGTATCGGGTTCGAGGAAGCGCCGTACCGCCGATACGCTCACCTGCAGGCTCTGCCGGGCCTGCGCCTCGGGCAGATCGGGCCACAGCGCTGCCACCAGGTCGTCACGATGCACCCACCGCCCGGCCCGCATCGACAGGTAGCGCAGGGTCGCGGCGGCACGTGGCCGCAGGGTCCGCGGATCCAATTCGATACCGTCGACCTCGACGATGAAGCCGCCGAGGCAGCGCAACCGTAGCACCGCGGCCTCCGGGCTCTGCTGCGCCGCAACGGTATTCGTGGCCGGCTCGGTGCCGCGGCCGACAAGTGCCTGCGGAAATGGCAACCCGATCTCCATGGCGAGCGCGTGCGCGGCGGCGAATGGGGCGGCGGCGACAGTGCCGGTCCGGACGGCATTGGCAAGCAGGGCGATGGCGCGCGCACCGGGTACGCCGGTCGTCCGCGCGAAGGCCTCGGCACGGATCACCCTGGTTTCGGCATCGGCGGCATTTTCGGCCACGGCCGCCAATGCCTCGAACGCCGATGCCCACGCCTTCGGTGTATCCGCGCGCAGCCGGACGCACCGCTCGATGACCGCCCGCCACAATGACATCGACGGTTCGCCCGCCAGCAGCGCCCGATACGCCGCGATCGCCGCCGCCAACGCGGCTCCCCAGTGATCGCCCGCGGCATCGCATTCCGCCGCGACTTCCGAATCCCCGAGCTGTGACAACGCCCGGCACTGCCGCAGCAATGCGGTCGCGCCCGCGCGTTCGGCCTCCCCCGCGAGCAACTCGACTCGCATACCTACGTGCTCACCACAGAGCATCGCCGCGATCGTGCCGACGAACTGTGTCCACAGTTCGAGCATCGGAACCGCCGCATCGTGGGCCGACAGCTGGGCTCGCTGATTGGCCCGCCGCACATGACCGGCCAGCATCAAGGCACAAGTGTGCGCGAAAGCCGTTCCGGCACAACCGGTGTCATCGTCGACATAGTCCAGCGGGCGACGCATCGACGCGGCGCGGATCCGATCGAGCCAATGCAGCTCGACCTGCGGCGCGGCATCGAGCCAGATATCGACGAGCCGCCGTTCCCGCGCGACCGCATCGCGCAGATCGGGCTCGGAGAACAGCCGCTCGGCGTGCCGGTACCGCTGCGATCCCCGCCGCAGATTTCCGGCCGCTACCTCCCGACGGGCCGTCGCCAACGACAGCCAAGGATCCTGTTCGACCACCGATGCGGGCAGGCCCGCGCACCACACCGGACTCCGGGTATCGCCGACCACCCGCGCCCCGTGCGTATTCAGCAGTCTCGCCACCTCGGTCCAATGTTCCGCGCGCGCGAACAACCGCGCCGCCTCCGGGTACGCGTGCTCGTCCTCGAGTTGGGTCGCGGCCGTACGGCACCACCGGGCCGCCTCGGTCGCGCCGAGCTCTTCGCGCAGCGCCGAGGCCAGATGCTGGCGCAGCACCTCGTGGTAGCGGAAACTGTGGCCGTCGTCGTCCGAACTGGTCAGCGCCTGACGCCGCTCCAACTCGGCCAGCAGCGCCGCCGAATCGGTGCGATCGAGCAGCCGATCACAGCGTTCGGCGGTCACCGTCTCGAAAACATGTGTGCGGCGCAGGAATTCACATAATTCGGCGGGCAGCTCACCGAGTACGGTGCGCGCGAGATAGCCCTGTAGATACCGCGCCCTGCCGCTCAGTGCCCGGATAGCCGCCCGCCGCGCCCCCGCACCGAGGGTTTGGGTGCCGAGGTGGAACAGGTGCAGCCCCGCCGCCCAGCCATCGGTGAACCGGGCCAGGGCCGCGGCCTCGTCGGGTGGCAGCCGATGGCCGTAGACGCCCGCGAACAGCTCTTCGACCTCCCAACAACGGAAGCGCAGATCGTCACCGGAGAGTACGGTCACCCGGCCGATTTCCGCGCGCATCAGATTGATGGTGGGGCGCACCCGGGAGCCGAGTATTACGCGCGCAGGCACCGGACCCGACAGTGCGAACCGTTCGAAGGCCGATTCGGCGGGCCCGCCGACCACGAAGTGGAAATCATCCACGATCAACGTGCGCGGTCCGTTCTCCGAGGCCGCTCGCAGCCGCCGCACGAAGCGCTCGGCGTCGATATCGTCCGGATCGGCCCGATACCAGGCCACGCCATCGCCGCTGGCCGCGGCATGCTGCTGCAGCAGGTGCGTCTTCCCCGAACCCGCAGCCGCGATGACAACCGCGACATCGGCATCCGCCATCCGGCGTAGCAACCTGGGCCGCTGTAGTCCCAGCCGCCCGCCGGAGGGTGCCGAGGCACCAGACCCGAGCACGTAAACACCTCCTCCCGACCATCCCCGAGTGTTACTTCCGAGTTTGCGCCGACTCGTGCACGCGGACACGGGTAATGGACTACGCAAATTTCCCAGGTGAATCGCGCGAAACCTACCTACTCCCCGGTCAGCACCATTGTCGGGCTTTCCACCGTCCTCGACATCGACCGAACTGCTCAGCTCCGTACTCAATGTTGGTCAGACGATCACCGTGCGCCCGTGCCGGCCCGATTCGGCTCCATGCTCAGAGGAGATCGTCTCGGACCGGTCATGATGGCGATGCGGGTGCCGGATTCCGGCAAAAATGACGAGAGAATGGGCGCGGCACGCGAAAGTTACTCGCGCACGGCATATTTCGTATCATCGACCGGTGGCCGGAGATACACTCGATGATGGCCGACCGCAGTTGATCGGGGGTTGCCATGGCCAGTCCCAAACCGCCGGAGGATCCGGATCCCAATAGCAAGATCGACATTCCGACGGCGAAAAAGCCGAAACGGCGCACTATAACTGTCACCGTCACCGGCAAATCCAGTACGAGTGGCAACCAGCAGAACGCCAGGCAAAAGCCGACCATGACGACTCGACCCCAAACAGTGGTTGCGCCACTACAGTTCAGTCCGGCCGACCTCGAACACAAAGAGTGGTTGCAGAAGATCCGCTTGCAAGTGGACAAGCCTCCGCTCGCACACCAGTGGTCCCCACACAAGCAGTGGTCGATATCCGCGGCCGAAAAGAAATTCCACCATTTCACCGCACTGGACTTCGAAACCGACCACCAATACATCTGGCGGTTCAGCAGCCTGCCGTCATCGGAACTGGTGTCGATCCAGGCCGGTACCGCGATAGCGACGATCATCGAGCTGATCGGGGAGCACAGCGGTGGAAACAAGAAGGACGACCCGCGGGTGCGCACGTCGTCGTTCTGCCGCAATATCGGTGCGCTCATCGGTGTCGCCGCATCTACCGGTGGCGATAAGAAGGTACTCAATATCGTCAACCGGACCCCCTACCTCTGCCGAATCGACATCTCGACCCTGTCCGGCAAGGGGGTGTCGGCCGTGCCCGCGCTGTCGCGGGCGATCAGCCTTTTCGAGACCGAATACGTTTTGGTGCCCACCCCGGGCAAGACGCATTTCCTCGCGAATACCGGTCAGAATGTTATCGGTGGCGCGGGTTGTCTCGATGCCGCCATCTTCAGCAACCCGTTCTTCGGATGTATCGGCGACAGCGGGACTTTCACCGGATGCGTAATCAACCAGAATGTCACCATCGGCGCAAAGGAGGAGCTACCGGTGACCACCCCGGCAGCGTTCACCAGCGCCGGGGCGGAACTGGGGCCGGTCACCCCGGAACTCATCGGTGCCATAGATATGGACGAGGGCGACGTCGTCCGGATCCTGTGTTATGCGGCGGCGGTGTCCGAGGCCGCCGACAAGCACACGGATGTGATCAAGGACAAGGATCCCACGTCAGTAGATGCGATCGCGGACAAAGTTGCCGAGTACGCATCCGCCGTCGAAAAGCTGTACCGGGAATACCTGCCATCCCGGTATTGACACCGATCGGCGCATTGCTCACCCAGCGGACCGGGCGAATCGGAGCGTAACGAGCTGGAAAGGCCGCAGCCGCAGGCGAACTCCCGCACCCTCCGGGGTTGCGGACGTATCTCCCTGCAACGGTCGTTCCAGCAGATCGCAGATCTGAAATCCGGTGATACCGAACCCTGCGGTCACCAGCGCCGAGGCTCGGCCGCCATGTGCCTCGTAGACGCGAAGTACGACGTCGCCGCTGCCGTCGTCCGCGAGTTTGACGGCGCTGGTCACCACGGCGTCATTGTCGATAATGAACAGTGGCGCAACGGGTTCGGCGACACCCGAGCGCGTGTTGCCGAGGTTGATGCGGTAGCCCGCACGCACCGCGTCCCCGATCGAAGCGCCGGGGACCAGGGCGTGCCGGAAGTGGTGGATACCGTGGTCGGTCTCCGGATCGGGAAATCGGGGTGCCCGCAACAGCGAAAACCGCAGTGTCGTCGTCGTTCCGCCATCGGCCCGAACGGTGCGGGTGACGTCGTGGCCGTAGGTGGAGTCGTTGACGAGCGCTACACCCCATCCGGGCTCGGCGAAGTGGACGAACCGGTGATTGCAGGCCTCGAACTTCGCGTACTCCCAACTGGTATTGGTGTGGGTAGGCCGGAACATGTGCCCGAACTGGGTCTCGGACGCATATCGGTCGGCGTGGATGTCCAGGGGGAAGGCGAGTTTGAGCAACTTCTCGGTCTCGTACCAGTCGACGGTGGTGTCGATATCGAGACAGCGCGCGCCCGCCGGCAGTGTCAGGGTCTGTTCCACCCTTGAAGCCCCGAACGAGCGGCCGACGCGCACCACGGCTGCTTCCTTCGAATCATCCTCTGCCGCAACGAGGTCCGCTTCGACGAGATCGGTAACTCGGTTTCGGTAGAAGAGATCGACATCCCATGCGTCCCAGGAGTTCGGGAAATCCGGGTGCAGCTGTAGGAGATTCGCGGCCGAACCCGGCGGCAGGGTCTCACGCTGATGCGCGTGGTCGAACAGCGATACGACGAGCCCGCGCGCATCCACTTCGACCCGCACCAGACCGTTGTCGAGAACGAACCCGCCACCCGCACGCTCGGTCGCCGAGCACGGACTACCCGAATCCACCGCAGCCGCCGCACCGGCCGGAACGGATCGCCAAGTGTGCGGCGTCGGGTTGAATACATTCGGTCCCACCCGCGCACCGCCGAGCACCCATTGCGCCCGCTCGATAATCGCCGTCAACTCCTCGGCCACCGCCGCATAGGTCTGCTCCGCCTCACGGTGCACCCATGCGATCGACGAGCCGGGCAGAATGTCGTGAAACTGGTTCAGCAGCACCATCTTCCAGATTCGGTCCAACGCCGCGTACGGATATTCGAAGTTCTTCCGCACCGCCGCGGTTGCGGCCCACAACTCGGCCTCCCGCAGCAAGTGCTCGCTGCGCCGGTTGCCCTGTTTGGTCTTCGCCTGACTGGTCAACGTGCCACGGTGCAACTCCAGATACAACTCCCCCACCCACACCGGCGGGTTGTCGTACTCGGCCTCGGCCTTGGCGAAGAAGCCGGATGGGGAGTCCCACACCACTTTGGGTGAACCCTCGAGATCGGCCATCCGAGCGGCCTTCGCGATCATCTCCCGCGTCGTGCCGCCACCACCGTCACCCCAGCCGGTCGGCGCGAGCGATATCGACGCATGGCCCTTTTCCTTGAAATTCCGTGCGGCATGGGCGATCTCACGGCCGTGCATCGTGCAGTTATAGGTATCGACCGGCGGAAAATGGGTGAAGATCCGGGTTCCGTCGATCCCCTCCCACAAGAAGGTATGGTGTGGGAACTGGTTGGTCTGACTCCACGAAATCTTTTGTGTCAGTAGCCATTTCGATCCGGCCGCCTTGACGATCTGCGGCAGTCCGGCGGCGAACCCGAAGGTGTCGGGCAGCCACACCTCTTCGTTCTCGACACCGAATTCCGCCAGAAAGAACCGCTTACCGTGCACGAACTGCCGCGCCATCGCTTCCGAACCCGGCATATTCGTATCCGCCTCGACCCACATACCGCCGGTCGGCACGAACCGTCCCTCCGATACCGCCCGCTTCACCCGCTCGTAGACCTCGGGACGGTGCTGCTTGATGAAGTCGAACTGCGCGGCTTGCGACATCGCATAGATGAACTCGGGCTTGTCGGCCAACAACGCGGTCATATTCGCGGTCGTACGCGCGACCTTGCGCACCGTCTCGCGCAGCGGCCACAGCCACGCCGTATCGATATGCGCGTGCCCCACCGCGGAAATCGTGTGCGCGGACGGTACCGCGGGCTCGGCCAGCACATCGACCAGGCATTCGCGCGCCGCCGTCGCGGTAGCGTTCACATCCTGTAGATCGACGGCATCGAGTGCACGCTCGATCGCACGCACGATGTCGTAGCGGCGGGCAGGTTCCTCGGGCATCTCGTGCATCAGCTCGCCGAGAACCTCCAGATCCTGCACCAGCTGCCAGACCTCGTCGTCGAAAACCGCGAGATCCATTCGGCCCAGCCGGTATTGCGGCTCGTCACCAGCAGTGAGCTTGTCACCGAGAGCGTTCGGCGCGAAGAAGGGGATGATCGGGTTCGAAGCCGCCTCGACGTGCAACAGCACCTGCTCGCCACCGACCGCCTGGGACGCCACCCGCACCCACTGGTTACGCGGGTGCAGCCCCTTCACCGGCGATCCGTCCGACCGATAGACCAGACCTTCGCACTGGAAGCCCGTCATATTCCGGTCGAAACCGAGATCGATGATCGCCTCGACGGTTTCGCCCGCCCACCCGGCAGGCACCGTGCCCTCGACCGTGAACCAGCTGGTCCCCCATGGCGCGCCCCACCTGGCACCGGATTCGATGGGCGTCCGGGGCGCAGCCAATCCCTCGGCAACCGGCACCGGTTCATCCGGCGCGACCCAGATCGATGCCCGCAGCGGCACCGACTCCGGATAGATCGCCGGAACGATCCGCTCTGTGAGGACCCGCCCGAGGCGGTTCTCGATCAACCGACGGTCATCGTGCACCACGCTGGCTCCCATCGGACCGGAGGAATGATCACCAACCGCCCCATTGTCCGACAGCACAGTGAATTCCGGGTGATACCAGCCCCTTTCATCATTCCATCATTTGATGTACCGTTATTTAACGGCTCAATAGATGCGGTTAATTTGATCGGCAGACCGGGCTTCGGTGACGCCGACGAACATGCAGCTGTGCGCGCTCGGGAGGCGAAATGCTCAGTCTGGAAGGTCGACTGGCCCAGCTCATCAAGGAAGCAAGAAACCTGGGCACAGGGACGACCGTTGAGACGGTAGGTGACTTGCAATCCGCCCTCGGCTCCTTGGACCAGGAACTCGAGAGCGCGGCCGATTCTGTCCAGCGATGTCGTGAACTCGGCAGACTGCGCCGAGAAGCGGGTCTGCTCTTGGCCGACGCTCGCGCCCGAGCTGTTCTTGCGCGCGATTTCGGGTGAAGTCCTAGCACGGCCGACCCGATCGGTCCGCGACTCGTAGCACTGTGTGTCGATCACGCCCCGAGATGGGGAAGACTCGACCCCATGGCCACCATCCGCACCGAAATCGGCATCGACGCTTCCCCACAACACATTTGGGATGTGGTACGTGATGTCGGGGCCGTGCACACACGCCTGCTCCCCGGCCGAGTCGCCGACACACGCATCCAGGGCGTCGACCGCTTCCTCACATTTCCCGACGGCCACATAATCCGGGAACTGATCATCTCCATCGACGACGAAACCCGCCGAATGGCCTACTCCGTCGTGAATGGCGCCAGGCCATCCTTGGACTACCACCACGCATCCTTCGAGGTCCGAGACGAAGGTGAGCGCGGCCGCCTGATCTGGATAACCGACATCCTCCCCGACACCCTCGCCCCCGAAATCCGAATCCGCACCGAGTACGGCATCAAGGAAATGAAACAGGCGATCGAAGCATCGGCACCGAACCGACTGCCTTGACGCCGGGAGAGTCGTCGACCGGAGGCTGGACCGCACCGCCGGCCACCCGAATTCGTATGACACGAGCGGATTTCGAGCGCTGGTTGGACACACCGGCACCCGACCCGAGCGCGAGCGCCAATCCGGAGGCGATGTACGACAGTGCATCGCTCCGGACTCAACGGTGCAGCGAGGTTTCGCGTTGCATATGCGACAGCTTCTGGGGATTGCGCACGGAGTAGATGCCGCTGATGAGGCCATTGTCGATGCGCACCGCAGTGACGGTGTCGAGTTCGCCGTTGAGCCGGATGATCAACGCTGGGTAGCCGTTGACCTGTGTGGGATGCAGTGTCGCCGCGTCACCGATTGTGTGCCAGTAGGCGGCGAACAGCCGAGCCACTCGCTCGGCCCCGACGATGGGGCGCGGGAGGGCCTGTTTGATTCCGCCGCCGTCGTTGAGGGCGACGACATCGGGCGCGAGGATTTCGAGCAGGCCCTGTAGATCGCCGGTTTCCACCGCGCGTTGAAAGGCGGCGAGCGCGTCGCGGGTCTGGGCCGAGGAGATGACTCCGCGGGGTCGGCGCGCGGCGACGTGTGCTCGTGCGCGGTGGGCGATCTGGCGGACCGCGGCAGGGGTTTTGTCGACGGCTTCGGCGATTTCGTCGTAGGCCAGGTCGAATACCTCGCGCAGTACGAACACCGCACGCTCGGTCGGGGCGAGTGTCTCGAGCACGAGCAGCATTGCCATCGAGACACTGTCGGCCAGTTCGACATCGTCGGCCACGTCGGGGGCGGTGAGCAACGGCTCGGGCAGCCAGGGACCCACATAGGACTCCTTGCGCCGGTCGAGGGTGCGCAGCCGGTCGAGTGCCTTGCGGGTGGTGATCCGGACCAGGTAGGCGCGCTGGTCCTGCACCGTGGTCAGGTCGACATCGGCCCACCGCAGCCAGGTTTCCTGCAGGACGTCTTCGGCGTCGGCGGCCGAACCGAGCATTTCGTAGGCGACAGTGAACAGCAGCTTGCGGTGGGCGAGGAACGCTTCGGTGGCGGGGTCCAGGCGGTCGGCTTCGCCCGCGTCACTCATTGCTCTCGACTGTGCCATACACACGAGACGCCGGTCCGGCCCACTCTGTGACACCCAACATCGGTGACGCACGTCACGTAGGCGCGAGAGTCACAGGACCGCGGTCACGAGCGTCTTGTGTTCGTCCAGTTACCAAGACAGGAGGCTGACATGCAGGTCGTCGTAGTGGGCAGCAGCTATTCGGGCACGCTCGTGGCGAACCGAGTGGCCAGGAAGGTCAAGGATGCCGAGATCACGGTGATCAACCCGCGCCCAGACTTCGTGGAGCGGGTCCGGCTGCACCAGCAGATCGCGGGAACGTACTCGGCGGCAACACCTCTCGCGGAGGTACTGCGGGAAGGGATCACGGCACGGGTAGGCACCGTCGACAAGATCGGCGACGGCACCGTCGCCCTCGACGACGGCGAGCGGATCGACTTCGATTACGCCTTCCTTGCCATGGGCAGCACGGTGTCGCCCATCCCCGGAACCGTGCCGGTGGGCACATGGGAAGGCGCGCAGCAAGCTCGCGCGGCGCTGGCGGCACTCACCTCGGGTGACCATGTCACCGTTATCGGGGGTGGTCCGACCGGCATCGAGACCGCCGCCGAAATCGCCGAGGCCAGACCCGATCTGCGAGTGCGGCTGATCGGTTCCTCGGTGGGCAGCGGCCTTTCGGGTGGGGCCTATCGGCGGGTACGCGCCGGGCTGGAGCGACTGACCGTTGAGATCATCGATGCGGTAGCCCAGTTCACCCGCACCGACGACACGGTCCGGCGCGCCTACTTCGCCGGACGCACCGCGGTCGCACTCAAGGAATTGACCACCCATAGCGCGTTCTCATCCGCTCGCGCGGGCGTTTCCAGTTTCTGATCAGCAGGAGAATCGAATATGAAGATCGGCATCATCGTCGGCAGCACCCGTCCCGGCCGCATCGGCGACCGCGTGGCCCGATGGGTCCAGCAACAGGCAGCCGAACACGCAAGCGACACCGCGGATTTCGAGCTCGTGGACCTACAGGACTACCAGCTGCCACTACTCGACGAGCCCGTCCCGGCGGGCCAGGCGCCGGCTCAACAGCCGCACACCCGGCGATGGGCCGAGTGCATCGGCTCCTGCGATGCCCTCATCTTCGTGACGCCCGAGTACAACACCGCCCCGCCCGCCTCCCTGACCAACGCCATC
The DNA here is from genome assembly GCF_000308835.1 of Nocardia vinacea NBRC 16497. Classification (GTDB taxonomy): domain Bacteria; phylum Actinomycetota; class Actinomycetes; order Mycobacteriales; family Mycobacteriaceae; genus Nocardia; species Nocardia vinacea. Next base: position 22,365 of record NZ_BAGN01000403.1, read on the forward strand.
AATTTTCTGCACAAGGAATGGGGCGGCAAGCCGGTCGCCTACGTCGGCTACGGCATCTATGGCGCGGTCATGGCGGTGCAGAAGCTGCGCGCGCAGGCGGGGGTGCTGCGGATGGCCGATATCGGGCCGCAGGTGGCGCTGACGCTGCGCGAGGACTTCGTGAATTTCGCCGACTTCCAGCCGCGTGAGTTGCACGTTGCGGCGGTACACGGGCTGGTCGATGAGTTGCTCGCCTGGGCGCAGGCACTCGCCCCGCTGCGCACGGCTTTGGTGTCGTAAGGGCGAATCATCATGCGTATCACAGTCTTCGGAGCAAACGGTCCCACCGGCCGCCTGCTCACCGGCCAGGCACTCGCCGCCGGATATGAGGTCGCCGCGGTCACCCGGCAGCCGGATTCGTTTCCGCTGCACCATGATCGGCTCGAGATAGTTGGTGCAGATGTGCTCGATCCGGGTGCCGTCGACGCCGCCGTGGCGGGGCGCAATGCGGTGCTGTCGACGCTCGGGGTGCCCGCCGGTAAGGATCCGATCAGCACCTATTCGCGCGGTGTGGCCAATATTGTCGCCGCGATGGAACGGCATCGGGTGCGTCGGATCGCCGTCGTCAGCTCGAGCGGAGTCGACCCCCATCCATACTCCGACGGCGGGTTCCTGTTCAACCGCGTACTACTGCCGTATGTGACGCGGGTGGCGGGTAAGTCCCTGTACGACGACATGCGGCGAATGGAAACGCTGATCAGCGCCACCGATCTGGACTGGACAATCGTGCGCCCGAGCGGGCTCTACCACCTGCCGTCGGTCACCGACTACACCGTCGTCGAGGGCCACGCCGACGGCAGATTCACCGCCCGCGCGGACCTGGCCGCGAGCATGCTCGCCCTGCTGGACGACGACCGTTACGTCCGCACCACCATCGGCGTCATCACCACGGCCGACAACCCCACCTTGCTCGAGTGGATTCGTCGCGAAGCACTCGCCAAAAGCTGAACCGACCAGGGTTCGGCGTCGACACCATCTACTGCGACGCCGAACCCGATACGCTCGAAACGCCTCGGCGACCGGAACGCAAACATCGGCTGACCAGGGACTACGATCGCAGGACAGTCATCACACGCGGACAACGCCCAGGCAGGAGTCCCATGTGTCGCTTGTTCGGTTTGTCGGCCGCACCGCGGCGCGTGCGGGCCACGTTCTGGTTACTGGATGCGCCGGACAGTCTGTCGATACAGAGCAGACGTGAACCCGACGGCGTCGGCCTCGGCACCTTCACCGCCGACGGGGCCCCGCTGGTGGAGAAACAACCGATCGCCGCGTACCAGGACGTCCAATTCGCTCGGGAGGCGCGCGAACGAGAATCGATGACGTTCGTCGCGCACATCCGCTACGCCACCACAGGCGGCTTGCAACCCATCAACACCCACCCGTTCGAACAACGTGGCCGCCTGTTCGCCCACAACGGTGTGCTGCACGGTCTCGACGAACTGGACTCCGAACTCGGCGACTACCTCGACCTGGTACACGGCGACACCGATTCCGAACGATTCTTCGCCCTGATCACCAAGCGCACCGATCAGCACGACGGCGACGTCACCGCCGGTATCACCGACGCGGTCAGGTGGATCGCGGACCGACTCCCCGTCTACGCCCTCAACCTGGTACTCACCACGGCAACAAACCTGTGGGCACTCCGATACCCCGATACACACAGCCTGTTCGTCCTCGAACGCGAACCAGGCGGCCCACAGGGCGATCGGCACCTGGACCAAGCCGGACGAGCCGGAATCCGAACCCGCAGCGGCCACCTGCGCGAATTCCCCGCGGTCGTGGTGGCCAGCGAACGCACCGACGAGGACCCGTGCTGGCGAGCAATCGCACCCGGTGAACTACTCCACGTCGACGACCATCTGCGCGTCCGATCGACCACCGTCCTGGATTCCGCACCGCGCCACCCACTCTCGCTGGCACAACTCGACAGCCGCGCGGCGGCAGCGCAGTCGGGTCGGTGACCAACCTGCCGTGCCGAGCCCGCTACCGCGGAAGATGTCCCACCCCAGTGCAAGACTCGGGAAGTGAGATGGGCGGTGGCGGAAGCGGGCGACGGAGGTGCGACTCTGTGTCCGCTCGATCAGGATGGTCGGCCCGCCGGACCAGTGGTGCGTGAGCGTTCGCTCGCCGAGGCGGTGCGCGCACGGCCCGAGGTCGAGCGGTGGGTTTGGCGGTCCACGGCCGAGATCTACCGACCGTTGCTGGCGGCGGGCGTGCGGGTCGAGCGGTGCTACGACGTGCAGGCCGCGGAGGCGCTGCTCATCGGCCATGAGGAGGGTCAATCGGGTCAGCCCCGCTCGCTGGCGGCGGCCTGGGCGCGACTACACAACCTGCCCATCCCACCGGACGCGCCCGCGCGTGCCGCCGAGACCCAGCCGTCGCTGTTCGAATCCGGCCCGGTACCTCTGCCACCCGGCACGGATGAGTTCGAGGCCCTATTGGAGGTCTACGCGGGTCAGCTGTCTCGTACGGCGAAGACCGAACATCCAGAACGTATGCGGCTGCTCGTTGCTGCCGAATCGGCGGCCATGTTGGTTGCCACGGAGATGTCCCGATCCGGGATCCCCTGGCGGGCCGACGTCCACCGCGAGCTGCTGGACAAGCTGCTGGGTGAGCGCTTTCCCGGCGGCCTGGAGCCGCGCCGGATGGCGGAGCTGGCCGACGAAGTGTCGCGGGCCTTCGGGGAAGGTGTGCGGGTCCGGCCAGACCTGCCCAACGACATCATCAGAGCCTTCGCCCGCGTCGGGATCTCGTTGTCCTCCACCCGAAAATGGGAACTCCAGCAGCTCGACCATCCCGCCGTGGCTCCATTACTCGCCTACAAATCGCTGTACCGCTTGTACACCGCCCACGGCTGGTCCTGGCTCGAGCAGTGGGTGCACGGCGGCCGCTTCCGTCCCGAATACCTGCCCGGCGGTACGGTTTCCGGCCGCTGGACCACCAACGGCGGCGGCGCTCTGCAGATCCCCAAAGTGATCCGTCAAGCGATACGCGCGGACCCGGGCTGGCGCCTGGTGGTCGCCGACGCCGACCAAATGGAGCCGCGAGTCCTTGCCGCGATCTCCCGCGACCCGGGATTGATGGAGGTGGCCGGTCGCGGCGAAGATCTATACGCCGGTGTGTTCGGCGGCGACCGCGCCCAGGCCAAAATCGCCCTACTGGGCGCCATCTACGGCCAGACCTCCGGCGATGCCCTCACCCACATGGCCGAACTCCGCCGACGTTATCCGGCCGCGGTGGCGTATGTCGACGACGCGGCTCGCGCCGGTGAAGAAGGCCGCCTGGTACGCACTTGGCTCGGGCGCACCTGTCCGCCGGCCTCCGTCGCATCGCCCGAGGCGGACGGGTATGGCAGCACCTCCGCGACACGCGCTCGCGGCCGCTTCACCCGTAACTTCGTGGTGCAGGGCAGCGCCGCCGATTGGGCCCTGCTGGTACTGGCGGGCGTGCGTCATGCGATGACGCACGCCGGGCTCCGAGCCGAGCTTGTCTTCTTCCAGCACGACGAGGTAATCGTGCACTGTCCGGCCGAGGAAGCCACGGCGGTCGCCGAAGTGATCGCGACCGCGGCCGAGACCGCAGGCCGGATCGCCTTCGGGCCGACACCGGTGCGGTTCCCGTTCACGACCGCGGTGGTGGACTGCTACTGGGACGCCAAGTGAGGTTCCCACGCGAACCCGTCCGGATCGGTGAAGGCTCCAGCACTGCCCCCGATGACGATCCGATGCGACCCGGTTCCCTCCTGCGGCACACCAGCATCCTTGGCGGCGGCACGGCGCCCGTAGAGCGCCAGCTTGATCGAGGACGCCGGGGTTTCGAACTCGACGTACTTGCTACCGAAGCTCTTCGCAACGGCCAGGCCGTGATCGACGTAGAACTGCTTGGTCGCCTTGACGTCGTCGACCCCGAGCAGGAGCACGAAATCGTCGATCTCGCGGGTGGCCGGACCGGTGTCCTTCTTCGACGACGTCGCGATCTTCCAGATCGCCCCGTCCGGCGCCTGGACGACGCCGCCGTAACCCCAGAAGCTCTTCTTGGCGGGCTTCAGTATCGTCGCGCCTGCGTCGACAGCGGTGCCGATAAGACTGTCGACGGTACTCGGCTGCGACACCACGAGCGACAGGATGAAGCCACGGAAGCCGGACGTCGGCGCATCCGAAGTGCGAAGGCGCACTTTGTCGCCGAGACCGAACGCGGCGGTGTAGAAGGCCGCTGCGGCCGCAGCGTCGGGCACCTCGAGGATGACGGATTCGATGGCGGCTTGGTTAATGGTGATGTTCATGGCACTAACGCTATTTTCTAACCGGCGACCAGCGCTTCTCGATTCCTGATCGCTTCGGCCGCGGTTGGAATCAGCCCGTCGAGTCGAGCCACCCGCGGCCTCAGTCGATATCGAAGACGAACGAATACCAATCTCCGGACAGCCTTTCGAACCGGCGTGCGCCACTCCCCACCGGCTCGGTGCCGGGCGAGTAGACCCAGCCGCGGACAGTGGAACCCACGAAGCCGTCGGCGTCATAGAAGTAGACGCGCCCGTCGGACTCGCGATGAACCGAACTGATATCGAGCCCACCGAGACTCAGCCCTCGACGGGTATTCGGCCCATCCGCGCGCAGCATCCCGACCGCGACTTCCTCCATTTCCGGACGTGCGGCACCGAAGCTCGCAGGCCGAAAGATCAACCCGGCCACCAACCCCGCCATCACAACCACCGGCACCGCGGCGACTTTCCAGGACCACCGGCGCTCTCGACCGAGCAGATACAGCGTCTTGATCGACCACCCCAGCAGGGAAGCCCCCAGCAGAATCCCGCCGATCACCAGGACGACAAGTCGATCGGGACCGGTCATGTTCCCAACGAACGGAGCCCGGTCGAGGTGGACGCACAAGAGAAACGCGACACCAACGACTGTCCCCGTCAGGACCGTGAAACCCGGCGCCGTGGCGGTGTCCTGTCCGCCCTCGGCCTGCCCCGCACTGGCGAGCGATGTTTCGATCGGAGCCCCCCATCTCGACTTCTGCCCCAACGCCTGATCCGCGCTCGACGATGCCCTCAACCGGACTCTACGCGGAATCACTTCCTCGTCGGCCGCGCCGACGAAACGCGAGATCGACGCCGCGCTGTCTGCACCCGGCGCGCTGATGACGAGCGCATGATCGGGCGAATCAGGTTGACTGCCAGTAAGATTGACCACTGCGCGATCGTCTCGACACTGCCCGCTGGTAAGGCCGCCGAGGCCCGTGATGCCATGACGCACCATGTAGACCGCCTGCAACCGGTCTAGGGTCTGAGCGTATGAGCAGCCGCCTGTCTGAACTGGTCGTCCAATGCACCGACCCCGTTGCCCTTTCCCGATTCTGGTGCGCCGTGCTGGACTACGTCGAGTTGGGCAGGGAGGAGCCGGATGACGGCATCGAGATCGGGCCGCCGTCCGGATTCGGCGGGGCCGCTCCGACGCTGGTGTTCAGCCGGGTCGACGAGCCGAAGACCGCGAAGCTCCGGCTGCACTTCGACGTGAACCCGGTCGACCGCGACCAGGACGCCGAACTGGAGCGGCTCCTGTCGCTCGGTGCGCGGCCGGCCGACGTCCAGCAGACCGGTGAGGAGCCCTGGCACGTGCTGCAGGATCCGGAGGGCAACGAGTTCTGCCTGCTGCGTCAGCGGTTGCCGGAGCTGTAGGTCGGCTCTGCGCCGCGGTGAGGTGCACCGCCGTCACAGATCATGAACCTTGGACTGTCAGCTGATCGCGCAGGGTGTTGACAGACGTCAACGCCGGGAAAGTGTGCCCACCCGTGCCACCACCATCGATGATGCTGAAATGGCCTGCGCGCGAAGCACTTCGATCGTCACCCACATCAAGCGCGAAGCCGATTGGCCGTTTTCGGCGCTGGGACTGATCGGGACAGACGCTGATACGAATGTGGGATCGCCAAAGCACCGCTGGGCTGCGCCAGATCTGCCCAGCATTCTTGATTCGTCCATCGCCAGCGGCGATCGAGTTACCCTGAATCGATGCGATCCCGGTTCCGTCGGTACGTCCTGGCCGCGCTCGCCGCCGCCGCGTCGACAATGCTGCTGTGCACGAACTCCTCGGCCGTCCCGCCGATCCGGTCGAACGCGCTACCGGTACTGGATTCGGATTTCCTCTGGGGTGTCGCGGCCTCCGGATTCCAGTCCGAAGGCCATGCGCCCGATAGCAATTGGACGCGTTATATCGCGAACTCCGGTGCCGACGAACTGCGCGATTCGGTCGACTTCTACGACCGATACGCCTCCGACATCGATTTGGCGGCCGAGCTGGGCGTGAAGGTGTTCCGGATCGGGATCGAATGGGCTCGCGTACAGCCCGCTCCGGGCAGTTGGGATGCCGGCGCGTTCGGTTTCTACGACGCGGTGATCGCGAAGATCGTGGCTGCCGGGATGCGACCGATGATCACCCTTGACCACTGGGTCTATCCCGGCTGGGCGGCCGACCGTGGCGGCTGGCGCAATCCGGGCATGGTCGAGGATTGGCTGGCCAATATGCGCACGGTCGTCGACCGCTACGCATCCCGAAATCCATTGTGGGTCACCGTGAACGAGCCGGTCGCCTACATCGTGCACGAGACCGGCCGGGGCGCGGCGAGCGGGCCCGAAATGCTCGACCGCCTCGCGCAGGCCCACAACGCCATATACGACTACATCCACCAGGTCCAGCCCGGCGCCCAGGTGACCAGCAATGTCGGCTATGTGGCCGGCTCGGAGGCGCAGGTCAACGGCGAGTTCGTCGATCGCGTAGCCAACCGGCTCGACTACGTGGGCGTCGATTACTACTTCGCCTACGATCCGGTGCAGTCGCTGCTGAGTTCGATCACCAGGGCCATCGGGTCGGCGATGCCGCAGCTGCCCGGCCAGCGCATCTGGGAACTGCCGGTGCGCACCGAGGGCATCTACTATGCGCTGCAATACTATTCGCGCCGTCTTCCGGGCAAGCCGCTGTACATCGTCGAGAACGGCATGCCCACCGAAAACGGCATTCCCCGCGGTGACGGCTACACCCGCAGCGATCACCTTCGCGACACCGTCTACTGGATCCAGCGCGCCAAGGCCGACGGCATGAACGTCATCGGCTACAACTACTGGAGCCTCACCGACAATTACGAATGGGGCAGCTACACACCACGATTCGGCCTCTACACCGTCGACGTGCGCACCGACCCGACCCTCACCCGCCGCCCCACCGATGGCGTCGGCACCTACACCCAGATCATTGCCGCGGGCGGTCTCCCCGCCGACTACCGCCCCACCCGCGGCCCGTCGATCTGCGTGCTCGTCGACCCACCGGCCAGCTGCCTGAGCCCGGTCGCAAACCCGTAGCAGACAGCCGTGCCGCCGACTGCAGATCGAAACCGCCGCACGCGGTCACGGCCCCCGCATTCGAATTCGCCTGCCGCCTGACCTACGACCAGCACGGCCTGATCCTCGACTATCCGGGCATTGCCACGCGAGTCCAATGAGGCCGGTGTGTCAGCACCCAACAGTCACTGGTTCAACCGCGGAAAGCCGACCCATGGGTGGGGATCGCACCACCCACGGCATCGACCGCATATGACTTCGCAATGGGGCGGGTTTACCGGCCGAGCGCGTCGAAGACAACCTCTGCGCGATCCCGCGTCTCGTACATGCGCCATCCGGTGTCGGCGATTCGGTCCGGGTCGAGCGTATGTCCTTCTGCAGCACCGTATTTCGCTGGGTCAGCGGTGACCATGGCGTGGATGTCGCCGCGTTCGACCAAGCCGCCGATGGTGAGCGTTCCGGCGTAGATACCCCGGTCGGCCAGTGCAGCGTTGAGGGTGAGCGCGTAGTTGCGTAGCGCTGCGGCGGCCAAAGCCAGTTGGCCCAGCATCGGCATGGGACGCACACTGGACAACCCGCCCGCGAAAACCAGCCCGCCGGTACGGCGTTCGAGCATGCCGGGCAGCACGGCGCCGACGACGTGCACCGCGGGCCACACCCAGTCGAATGCCGATCGCGCGATCGCGACGTCGATCTCCGCGATCGGAACCGGCAGCTGCGTCGGGCCGGGACCGTAATAGACGAACTCGACATTTCCGCTGGCGCTGATCGCATCCAGAACCTCGGTCAGTCGATCCGGATCGGTGACATCGGCTGTGTGGGCGGTGGCGTCGATGCCCTGTGCGGCGAGATCAGCCAGATAAGCACCGTGCCGGGCGTCGCTGCGAGAGACCAGCGCGACCCGGAATCCTTCCCGCCCCCACCGACTGGCCATCGACATGCCCAATCCCGGCCCGACACCGACGATCACGGCTGTGCGTGCGCTGTTCGTCATCTCTACCTCCAATATTGAGGGGTGCCTCACTTTCAACGAGGCTAACACTAGAGTGAGGGGGTCCTCAAGTTTGTATGATGGTCGTCGTGACTCGACCGATGCGCCGCGACGCGGCCCGCAACCGCGACCGGTTGCTGCAGGAAGCCGCCGGCGTGTTCACCGAACAAGGACTGTCCGGGTCGCTGGAGGAGATCGCACGGCGGGCCGGAGTCAGTATCGGCACGCTCTACAACCACTTCCCGACCCGCGACGCCCTCATCGACGCACTGCTGCCACCCCGCCTTGCCGCCGTGGACGAACTCGCCGAACAGGCTGCGACTGAACAGGATTCCTGGGCCGCACTCACCGGTTTCGTCGAAAACCTGCTGACCCGACTCGCCGCCGACCGCGGACTGCTCGAAGCATTCACCGGCGATCACCCCGCCGCCGCACAACTTGCCCAGGCATGCGCGCGGGGAATGACACATCTGTCGACGGTGCTCAACCGCGCTCGCCGCGACGGGACACTACGCGCCGACGTCACCGACGACGACGTGGTGAAGCTTGTCTGGGCGCTGTCGCTTCTCGGCGACAACGCCGGCGAATCGGCATGGCGGCGATCCCTGCGGTTCGTGCTCGACGGTCTCCGCGCTTCCTGAACTGCATCACTTCATCGGCCGCGGTCAGGAGTCGGCGGGTGTTTGCACCGCGATTTCGCCACCCAGTTCATAGCCGCCACTCAACTGCAGCCCGTCGCCGCTCCAAAACCGCCCGGGGTCATACCAATTCGGGCTTCGGTCCTGCGACAACAGCCCCATCGACTGATAGGTCGCGGCCACGATCTCCGCGCAATACGCGGTCTCCAACTCCTGGACGACCGTTCGGCGCGTCCGGCGTCGTGGGAGGCGTGCTCGGCCGCGCAGCCAGCGTCCGGCGAGACCGGCAGTGGAAGGAAAGGGGGTTCCATCGAATCGGGCGATGGTGCGCAGCAAGCTGTCTTCCATCTCTTTGGTTGCCGGACGGTTCAATTGGCGCAACCAGGCCTGCTGACCGTAGCGGTGTGCCCACACCGATACGGCGTCGCGCAGATTGTGTAACTGGACGCCGCGGCGCGCGACACCCGACCACATGTCGGGCAGTGATCGGCCCAGTTCCGCATGCCAGATCAACGCGGGCAGATCATCGAGCACGACCGACATTCCCACATGGTTCACCGGACTGTTCGTCGTCATCCGAATCGCACGATCGGCCGCCGAATGCCCACGGAACAACCAGATATCGCCAGTTCTGGTGAGCTCGAGCGCCCGATCGAGACTGATGCTCGTCCCCGTCATGGAAGTAGCCTATGCGGTATGAGGTGGTGGAAGGCAGTGGGATTGGCAGGTGCGGCCGGCGTGGTCGCAACCGGTGTTGTGGTCGTACGCGCTGAGCGCCGCCGCCGCGCCTACACTCCGGACCAGGTCCGCGAACAACTGCACGTGCGATTCGCGCAGGCGACCGCAGTTGAGGCGGCCACCGAATCCGCTACTCCCCTACCTCGGGACACCCCCGGTAGCCGCATCCGACGCCTGTTTCACCGCTGACGGCAGGCAGAATCACGTCATGCCGCACCGTTCGATGCCCGCTCGGGACCAGGCCGGTTATTCGGTCCGCACGGCGGCCGAGCGGCTCGGGATCCCGACTGCGACGCTGCGTAGCTGGAATCGCCGGTACGGAATCGGGCCACAGCCGGAGCGTCCCGGGCGGCACAGGTTGTACACCGAAGCCGATATCGGAGTGCTGACCCGGATGCTCGATCTCATTCGTGCGGGCGCGACACCGGCCGGCGCGGCCGCCACGGCGCGCGGACCCGCGCTGGCCTTCGGCGACCGGCAAGCCCTGCTGTCCGCCGCGTTCGCCCTCGACACGCCGATGGTGTGCGAACTGCTGGACAAGCATGTGCGCACCTACGGGGTCGTCGACACGTGGGATCACCTGTGCCGCCCCGCTTTTGCCGAAATCGTCGCCCGCCAGCTCGACGGCGAGGGGTGCGTGGATGTCGAGCATCTGCTGTCCTGGTGCATCATCGCGACTTTGCACCGGACCGTACCGCCGACCCGCACCCGTGATCCGGTGCCGACGATCCTCGCCTGCACCAGCGGCGAGTCCCATTCCCTGCCATTGGAGGTGGCGCGCGCAGCGCTGGCAGAGCGTGGCACGGGTGCGCAGCTGCTCGGCCCGGACGTACCCACCGCCGCGCTGCACGACACGCTCACCAGAATCACCGTCCCCGCAGCCGTCATGCTCTGGTCCCAGCAAGCGGCGACGGCTCTGACCTCGGCGGTACTCGCGTGCATCAACGCCGGTGCCCGGATATACCTCGGGGGACCCGGCTGGGACCATGCGATCCTGCCCGATACGGTCATTCGGATCGGCAGCCTGGCCGAGACTGTCGAACGGCTGGGCCGGACTCCGGTCTAGCCGGGCGCGCAGCACGCGGTGCGTCCGGGTCCGAGCGCCCCAGGTAATAGCGCGCTGAAACATGCTCACATTCCGTTGAATTCGACGATCGGCGGCGGGTAGTCGGCAGCACGGATACCCGCCCGCCACGGTCGATGGATCTCCACGCCGGGCAACATCGCCAGCTCGGGCAGCCAGCGGCGCACATAGTCACCGTCGGGATCGAACCGCTCAGCTTGGCGCAGCGGGTTGAGCACACGACTGGAGCGGGTGTCGGTGCCCGTACCCGCCATCCACTGCCAATTCAGCCGGTTGTTCGCGATATCGGCATCGACCAGCCATTGTTCGAAATGTTCGGCCCCGGCCCGCCAATCCACACGCAACGTCTTGACCAGGAAACTCGCGGCGATCAACCGGGCACGTCCCGGCATCCACCCCTGGGTGAGCAGCTGTCGCATCCCGGCGTCGACCATCGGGTATCCGGTGCGCCCGGTCTGCCAGGCCGCCTCGGCCGGGGGATCCGAACGCCAAGGTTCGAGCGGTGCCCTGTAGTCGGACACGGCCACATCGCACCGGTCGGCAAGCACCTGGTGATAGAAGTCGCGCCAGGCCAGTTGCCGCACAAAAGCATATCCGCCCGGATCAGCCGTATCGGTGCATGTCACCACCTCGGCCGCGGACAAACAGCCGAAATGCAAGAAGGGTGATAGTCCCGAAGTGCCATCGGCGGCGGGCACATCCTTGTCCTCGGCGTAGCGGCGCACCGGCCCGGACAGCCAGTGCTCCAACACTTTCCGGCCTGTCGTCTCGCCGCCCACCACTAGTTCGGGTGAGCCGGCACCGATGTCGGCGGAGTCCGGTATCGGCTCACCGGCTATTCGCGGCACCGTGACCGTGCCGGGCGCAGCGAGCGGTCGCCGTATCGGCGTATCGAGCCACCGGCGGAAGTACGGCGTGAAAATCGCGTAATGACCGCGCCCGGTATCGGGCCGAATCGCACCCGGATCCACGGCGGTGATCGAGGCCGCGTGACTCTGCACGCCGCAACCGATGCGCGAAAGCCGCTCCCGCAGCGCGTGCTCCCGACCACGGCTGTAGCGGGTGACGTCCGTGGCGAGATGCAGACTCCGCGCATCGACATCGATCGCAACCCGCTCGACCTCATCGACTACCCGGCCGCGGCGGATGATCAGCCTGCCACCCCGTGCCCGCAACTGCTCGTCGAGCTCACGCAGCGCCGCGGCCAGGAACCGCATCCGATTAGGCGCGTTGCGCACCCTGGCCAGGATGTCGACATCCAATACGAACAGCGGCACCACCGAATCGGCTTCGCGGCATGCGGCGGTCAGTGCCGGGTTGTCGTGGATACGCAGATCCCGGGTGAACAACACGATGGAAGCGGCCATGCCCTCACTGTAGATTCATATTGATGCATAAACGATGCAACCGCATCCGCGTGCCGCTACGGGTGTCGGCCACCGACCGGTTGGCGCTGTTGTCCGAGAACGGACCTACCGTTGAATTCTGGTCCTGGGAAGATTTTTTCGGCGGCGCGTCGATCTTCGACATTCCCCGTTCGACTCGAGAGTGAGAGGGTCCGAGAGGGACCCGGATACTCGAGGAGACAGAACCATGAAGTACATGCTGATCTGGCGCGCCACCGACGAGGCCTACGCGGGGATGGAGAATTTCGACTTCGACAAGATGCTCGAGACCGTCGGTCGGTACAACGAGGAGATGATCCGGGCGGGTGTGCTGGTTGCCGCAGAGGGGCTCGACGATGCCGCCGATGGCGTGGTCGTCGATTATTCGTCCGAGACGCCCGTGGTCACCGACGGACCGTACGGCGAGACCAAGGAGCTGTTCGGCGGGTTCTACATTCTCAACGTGGCATCGAAGGAGGAGGCCGTGGAGTGGGCCAAGCGGTCGCCGATCACCGGTCCCGGCTTCAAGACCGAGATCCGTCGGGTCACCACGATCGATGAGTTCCCGCAGGACAACGAGTGGATCCAGAAGGAGCGGAAGTGGCGGGAAGCGACCGGTCAGCTCTGAGCGGATCGAATGGCTGAGCACGCCGACCGCGCGGCCGTCGCCGCCATCTGGCGGATCGAGTCGGCACGGATCGTCGGTGCACTCGCGCGGTATACGGGCGATTTCGCGCTGGCCGAGGACCTCGCCCAGGAGGCGCTGGCCGAGGCCCTGGTGACGTGGCCGCGGGACGGCGCGCCCCGCAATCCGGCGGGGTGGTTGCTCACCGTCGGTCGGCGTCGCGCGATCGACGCGTTCCGTCGGCGCTCCGCCCTCGATGAGAGATATGCCGCCCTCGCCCGTGATCTGGGCGAGGGCGGTGTGGCCTCCGGGCGCGAACCCACTCGCGAGGCCGAGGACATGCTCTGGGATCCGGATCGGATCGATGACGACGTGCTCGCGTTGATGTTCATCTCCTGCCACCCTGTGCTGTCACGGGAGGCGAGGCTGGCGCTGACCCTTCGGGTGATCGGCGGTCTGACCAGCGATGAGATCGCCAAGGCATGCCTCGTGCCGACCGCCACCGTGCAGGCCAGGATCACCCGAGCGAAAAAGACCTTGGCGGCGGCGCGGGTGCCGTTCGACGTGCCGTCGACCCAAGAGCGGGCCGAGCGCCTCGGCTCGGTGCTCAGCGTGATCTATCTGATCTTCACCGAAGGGTCCACGGCCAGCTCCGGTGACGAGCTGATCCGATCCGAGCTGGCGGGCGAAGCACAGCGTCTCGCGCGGGTGCTCGCCCGGTTGGTGCCGAACGAGCCCGAGGTCTACGGCCTGCTCGCGCTGCTCGAACTGACCGCCGCGCGCTTTCCGGCCCGTACCGGACCGGACGGCGAGCCGGTCCTATTGGAGCAGCAGGACCGTCGCCGCTGGGACCGTGCCGCGATCCGCCGGGGCCGGGCCGCCCTGGCCCGCGCGGAGCAGGTCGGCCGTGGCCTCGGGGCCTACGGCTTGCAAGCGGCGATCGCCGAATGTCATGCCGTCGCAGCCTCGGTCGAGACGACGAACTGGGAGCGCATCGTGCTCATCTACGAGGCGCTCGGCAGACTGGCACCGTCGCCGGTGGTCGATCTCAACCGGGCGGTGGCAGTCTCCATGGCCCAGGGACCGGCTGCGGCGCTGCCGATCGTGGACAGGTTGGCGGCGGCTGGGGCGCTGTCGAATTCGCATCTGCTGTCGAGCGTTCGCGGTGAGCTGCTCACCCGCCTGGGACGCACCGATGAGGCGCGGACCGAACTGGAGCGCGCGGCAGAGCTGTGCGGTAACAAACGCGAGCGAACGGTGCTGCGGCGCAAGCTCGCTGAGCTCGGCTGATGGTGGGCAGTACCCGGTGTTTCTGCATTTTTGCAGACCGTACCTGCAACTTTCCCTCTTGCCTGGACACAAACGGGGCATCGATACTCGCCAAGCGAGCCTTGTGTGGTGCGTCACATGCATCGGGCAGCCTTGTGCGGAGAGAAAGATGAGGAACGACGGGATGACGTCCGCAAATACAGAAGCCAGCCCCGACAAGGTTGAAGCAACCAGCTCTGAGAAGGGTCTTGCGCGGGTTGCGCAGTCGCTCGCCAGGTGGACGGAGAAGTGGTTCCCGGACGCTTACGTCGTCGCGCTGGCGGGCGTATTCATCGTGGCCGTCGCCGCACTGGCCAACGGCTCGTCACCGCGAACAGTCGCGAACGCGTTCGGCGACGGTTTTTGGGATCTGACCGCTTTCACCCTGCAGATGGCGATGGTGGTGCTCACCGGATACGTCATCGCCACCTCCCCACCCGTCGCCCGGCTCATCGACCGGCTGGCCACCTTGCCGCAAACCGCCAGCAGCGCAGTGAGTTTCGTTGCGTTCCTCTCGATGTCGATATCGTTTCTGAACTGGGGACTCAGCCTGGTTTTCGGCGGTCTGCTGGCCCGCGCGATCGCCCGTCGGGCCGATCTACGCGTGGACTATCGGGCGCTGGGCGCCGCGGCGTTCATGGGGTTGGGCGCGGTGTGGGCACTGGGAATATCCTCCTCGGCCGCGCAACTGCAGGCCACGGCCACCTCGTTGCCTCCGGCCCTGTTGAAGATCACCGGTGTCCTCGACTTCGGGCACACGATCTTCACGTGGCAGTCCCTGCTCATGTGCGCCATCATCATGGCGCTCACTGTGCTGATCGCGCACTTCTCCGCACCGAAGGACGCAGCGATCAAGACCGCCCAGGAACTGGACGTCGATTTGGATGACCACCCCGCGGAAGTGGCTCCACGCTCCCGTCCCGGGGAATGGCTCGAGTACAGCCGCGTCCTGCCGATCCTGGCCGCGGTGTTGACGGTGGGCTGGTTGATCTCCCAGCTCACCAGCAAACCGGTGCTTACCGTGGTCAGCAGCCTGAATGGCTATCTGCTCGTCTTCCTCATGCTGGGCTTGGTGCTGCACGGGACCCCGCGCAAGTTCTTGCAGGCCATCTCCCTCGCCGTACCCGCCACGGCCGGAATTCTCGTCCAGTTCCCGCTGTACGCCGCCATGGCCGCGATCCTCACCAAAGCCAAGGGCAGGGGCGGCCTCACCATCTCCGAACACCTCGCGCACTTCTTCACGAGTATCGGCGGCGGCGGAAGCTTTGCCATCGTCATCGCCCTCTACACCGTGGTACTCGGCGTCTTCGTCCCGTCCGGCGGTGGAAAATGGCTGGTCGAAGCACCCTACGTCATGCAGGCATCGACCGATGTGCATATGAACCTCGGCTGGACGGTCCAGATCTACAACGTGGCCGAGGCACTGCCGAACCTCATCAACCCGTTCTTCATGCTGCCGCTGCTGGCAGTCCTCAAACTGCGGGCGCGCGACCTCGTCGGATTCACCTTCCTGCAGTTCCTGTTCCACCTGCCGGTGGTTCTGCTTCTCGTATGGTTGCTCGGAATGACATTCGAATACCTGCCCCCGATCCTGCCCGCCACCCCGTGACCTCGGCCGGTCCGGCGGACCCGCGCAGCTTTCCCGGACATCGGCGTATTCGATTGCCTCCTGGGCGATCTCACGACCGCGGACCTCGACGAGCACCTCCCGCTACCGGACGAGAAAGTGCCAGCCGAGCCATGCCCACGCGAGCACAGCGACAATCCTCACCAACCGATTGCGCGTGAGGTACGCAATCGTTTCCCCCACGGGCGCCACCAGATCCCGGCGCACATGCGTAACCACGACCACGCCGAGCGCGACCACCAGCACCACCACGAACCCGACGATGACGATCATCCGATCGCTCATCTCGAAACCAGCCACCAGCCTGCACCCAGCCATACCAGCCATCCGGCGAACCGCAGCGGCAACTGCTCGAGTGCCGGATCCAGCAGCGTCGACAAAGTCGGGTGTAGATCGTTGGGCCTCGTCCAATCCGGTTGCTGCACAAAGGCATACACTTCCCACGCCGATGCGCCGACCAGCAGCGTCGACCAAACGACCACCCCGCGCCGCAGCCGGGCGGTGCATGGAATCTGCTCGGGTCTGGTGCGGAATGCCAGCACCGACACCACGACCACCGGCACCACCACCAGCACGGTTGCCGGCCAACTGAACGGCTGGGTGGCGGCCCCACCCGCCGCCAGTACAACACCGACGACCAGCGGCAGCATCCGCCGCCGGAATGGTCGTGCCAGCTCCCCTGTCACCTGGGCAGAATAAGCCCCTGAGCACCGAATTCGGGCATGTTCAGTGGCACCGACACCGCGGCCTGGCCGCTGGCCACGCACGATGAACAGTTCCTCGGCTATCTCGATATTGGTCCGACCGGCGCCGATCAGCGCGAGAATCTCGGACTCACGACCGCTCTGATCCGGGCCGCCACCAACCGGCCCGCCGACTGAGCATCGATGAAACCATTCAGTTCGTAGTCCACTCACCCATGAGGAGAACCATGCTCGCAGTAACCGCCGATGTGACCGTCAAGGATGGGTCCGGCCCCGAGTTCGAAGCCGTCGTCGCCGACCTGGTCACCCAGGTCCGGGCCAACGAACCCGGCAATCATGCCTACCAACTGGTCCGGTCCCAGGCCGATCCCAACAATTACCGCTTCTTCGAAATCTATTCCGACAAGGAAGCTTTGGACGCCCACGGCCGCTCCGACCACTTCCGCGCCGCCGGCAAGCTCATGGCGCCACTTCTGGCCGCGCCCCCGAAGCTCGAGTTCTTCGACACCCTCTGACCCCCACCCTCTGCGGACCCCAAAGCGTCCGCAGAGGGTAATCCCGCTCGCGCACGTGCATCCGCCGAATGAATGCTTCGGCCGCCGTCTGGAGGCCGGGATGGACGCAGCGACTCAGCAGGAGTCGATACTCGGGGTCTCTCCGAATCAGTGCCCGCGAGGGGGCCGGTAGCAGTGAACGGCAAGCGTCTTCCTACTCGCGAACCTCGACTTGGAGTTTCGCGACGCTGCCGTGCGCCGACACGGACGTACGTATGGCGCCTGGCCCTCGAATCACTGAGCCGGCTGATCGGGCAGGATCTCGCCGGGCGGCTGCTCGGGCTGGTTCTGCTGCTCTGGGTTCTGCCGCTCTGGGTGAGGCTGCTCGAGCAGAGGCTCATCGGGTGAAGGCACGTGCGGCGGAGGCGGCTCGGGCAGTGCGTAACCGGACTGAGTCACTGTGGCCGACGTGGCGGCGACGTTCGCGATCGCAGTTCCCCCGAGCACGAGCGCAAGTGGAACCGCTCCCGCCACGACAATCGAGACCATCTTCTGTCGACGCGGGGCGGGAGCCCTGTGTTTGCTTGTGCCCATTGACATATCCCTTTCATACGAAAAGAGATTTTGGACTTGCATATTTCTGTCCGACAGCCATATCGAAGACTTCGGAGTATCTCCGAGCATAGGTGACAGTTTGCAGCATGTCTATGGCACCTGTTCCATCCGCATGAATATTCCGGTCGATGAATTAGGTAACCTGCGACGCTGAATAAGACGGGCGATTACGACGGCCTCAGATGCTCGCGTCTCGGACTTCGCGAGCAGGTGAGCGGCGACGTTGCGCTCGTTCACACAGGTCAACGGCGGCATACCCGGTCAACCGAGAGCCAGATCGCGCCGACCGCCGAGACTTGACTTTTCGGTCTACCGCATCGCTGATCCGGCATCCGAAATTTCCATTCGCATCGGGCTGTCCGTTAATTGTTCGGACTTATTTTCGGCTCGCCGCCGGGCTGCCCCTCGCCGGTAAGCAAGGGGACCGATCGGGCGAGCCTCAAATCGGCTCGATGACGTTCTTCCGCAGGTGCCCGTAAACCACCGAGGTGCGTACGTCCGCGAGCTCCTGCCGCACGGTCAGCTTGTCCAGGACCACCGCGTGCAGATGGTCGGTGTCGCGAACCGCCACATGGAGCAGGAAGTCCTCCGTGCCCGTGAGCACGAAGACTCCGATCACCTCGGGCATCCGCGCCACGAAGGCTTGGAACTGCTCGATGATCGCACGCGTCGGCGGCCGTACCCGCACCGCGATGATCGCCTGCAACCCCCGGCCGAGCGAGGGGAGGTCCACCTCGGCGTGAAATCCGAGCAGCACACCGCGCTCACGGAGGGAGCGCACCCGTTCCAGGCACGTGGAGGGGGCAATGCCCAACTCCTGTGCCAGGTCCCGGTTGGTGCGCCGACCATCTTGCTGCAGAAGCCGCAGCAGCGCCGAATCTAGTTCGTCCATGTTCCGTCTCACTCACCAGTATCTGAATTTAGTTCGGCCATAGTGTCATGTTCCCGGACTAATTGCTAGCTTTCTCGCGGCAGTTCCGTTCATGATGCGCTTCTCCACGATGCGGTCGGGCGGCGAGGAGAAGTTCGGATGGGAAGGGGTATCAGGGGTGGACGAGCGGAGGACCAGGATCTTGGCGATCTGTTCCGTCGTGGCGGCCGCGCTGTTCTGGAGCAGTTCGTACGCGGTGACCAAGCAGGTGCTGGCAGACGTCGGGCCGTTGACCATCGGGGCCATCCGCTTCACGCTCGCCGCGGTGCTGCTCGGGATCATGGTGCGGATGCGCCGCAACCCGGGCGCACGGCCGGATGCCCGTCACCGGCGGATGATCTACCTGAGCGGCGTGCTCGGCATCACGGTCTACTTCGTGCTGGAGAACATCGGCGTCGAACTGTCGACCGCCTCCGACGCCTCTTTGATCGTGGCCACCTATCCGCTGATGACCATGCTCGTGGAGCTAGTGGTCTTCCGGGACGGGATGCCGCTACTACGGGTCGGCGGCGTGCTGCTCGCCACGGCCGGAGCCTTCCTGGTAGTGCGCAACGGGGCGGAAGTCGGAGGCAGCGGGCGCTGGTTCGGCGATGTCCTGCTGCTGCTCGGCGGGCTGGTGTGGGCCGGGTACAACGTGCTGGGCAAGTTCGCAGGACGCGGGCAGGACGCGGTGAATCTCACCTACTACCAGACCGTGCCGGGTGCCGCCGGGTTCCTGCTCGCCTCGCTCCTCGAGCTCGGGGACTGGCGGGTACCGGACGCCACGGCCTCAGTGCTGCTCGCCTATCTCGCCGTGGCATGTTCCGTCGGCGGCTTCCTTCTCTACAACTACGGTCTGCGCCGGATGACCTCCAGCGTCGCGGTCAACATCCTCAACCTGGTACCGGTGTTCGGTGTGCTCGGTGCCGTGGGCATCAACGGCGAGACGGTCCGGCTCGGGCAGGTCTTCGGCGGCGTGATCATCGTCGCCGGTGTGACAGTCGGATTGATCGAGCGCCGAACGGCGGTCGAGAAAGCCACGGTTTCCGAGCCGATCCCGGTCGGCGAGTGCGCATGAAAGAGTCCGGCCCCGAACAGGACAACACGCCTCCGAGGGCGCCCCACCAAGATCAACCCGCCGCGCGTGCCCGAGCAGAAGTAGCGGCTTCCGCCGCCTCCTGGAAGTCGACGATGGCCCCGCCGTAGTCCCTCGCCCAGTTCGTCAGGACCTCGATCGGCTCGACGAGGGTTCGGCCGAGGTCGGTGAGGCTGTACTCGACTCGCCGTGGCGCTTCGGCATGACGTTCGACCAGACCGTACCGCTGGAGTCGGCGCAGCGTCTGGGTGAGGACCTTGCGCGAGATGCCGCCGATGAGGTCGACGAGCTCACCGTGCCTGCGAGGCTGATGGCTGAGCCCGAAGAGCACGAGCACGGCCCATTTGTCGGAGATGATCTCGACCGCCAGGCGCGTGGGGCAGTCGGCGAGGAAGGCAGGTCCGGCCGCGTTCTGCATGAAAATCAAAGGTACCAGGAGGTAACCCACGACTTCGTAACGTCTTGTGCGAGTAACGAAACCAGCACCAGAAGCGGAGGAGTCACCATGCCACGAGTGGTCGTGTTCAACGAGTTCGGCGGGCCGGATGTCATGCACATCGTCGAGGAACCAGTCGTCGAGCCCGCTGCCGGCGAGGTACGGGTCAGGATCGAAGCGTTCGCCGTCAACCCGCTCGACCAGATGATGCGGTCGGGCACCTCGCCCGCAACCATTCCTCTGCCACACGCTCGCCTCGGCGTCGAAGGAACCGGCGTCGTTGATGCGCTGGGCCCCGAGGTCACCGGGCTGATGGTCGGCGATCCGGTCATCCTCACGGCCATTCCGGACGCGAGCGTCAGGGGCAGCTACGCCGAATACACCACAGTCCCCGCGAGCCGGATCCTCGCCCGGCCGGCTGGGTTCACAATCACGGAGGCGGCGGCGATCTGGGTCGCGTACTCCACCGCCTACGGCGCGCTCGTCGAGAAGGCGAGGATGCGGCCCGGCGACCATGTCCTCATCACCGCCGCGTCCGGCGGCGTCGGCCGCGCGGCAATGCAGATCGCCAATCAGATCGGCGCCGTGCCCATCGCTATCACTCGGCATACTGCGAATAAGGATGATCTGATCGCCGCCGGCGCCGCCGCGGTCATCGCCACCGATCATGTAGACGTCGTCGAAGCCGTACGCCACTACACCGGCGGGACCGGAGCCGACATCGTCCTCGACGTTGTCATGGGCCCCGGCCAACAGGACCTCCTGAAGGCGGCCCGTCCCGGTGGAACACTGGTCGCCGCAGGCTTCCTGGACCCTCGGCCCACCCCCTTCCCGGCAAGCACGTCGCTCACGATCTTCAGCTACCGAAGCTTCGAGCACACCCTCGACACCGTCGTGGTGAATCGCATGGCGGCCTTCCTGAACGCCGGTGTACGCCTCGGTGCACTGCGGCCCGTTATCGACAAGGTGTTCGCCCTCGACGACGTTGTCGAGGCACACCGCCACCTCGAGAAGGGGCTCCACGCCGGCAAGATCGTCGTTGAGGTCTAGCAACGGACCAGAAGGAGCTGGCCAACAGGTGGCTGGTGCAAGGAAGGACCGGCCACGACTTTTGGGAGACTTTCTGGCGAGTTTCCGGGTCTGGATACGACTACGGCCCCTAACCGTCCGCGTTGATGCGCTGGTCAGAGGCCGTTTTCGGCTCCCCCATCTGGACTCGAACCAGAAACCTGCCGTTTCTGAGTAGGCGATGTTTCTGACTTCTCGACAGTTCCCAATAGTGCCCGCGAGCTGCACTGATAGCGAAAATTGGGATCCCAACAAATCCCGTTGAATCCGATCGATTCCCGCCGAAAGCGTGTCGTTTGCGTGTCGTTGGTCGAGTTGGCCCGAGAATAGTCCACAAAACAGCCTCCAGCGTGTCGTTAAACAACACGCCGGACACTTGAGGCTAATGGCAATTTGTCAGCAAACTTGACGAGCCTTCGCGAACCCACCAGTGGCGTCATGCATTTGTTGGACAGTGAGCGTCTCTACTGCCACTCGGGCGTGTGCCCAGGGAGCGAGATCATTGCGGGATGTGGACAGCGCGACCGCGGCCTTGTAGAGGACGGCGAGCTGGTTGCCTAGCAGTTGCGGGTCCGTGGCGCCGGGCCTGTCAGGCCACCTCGGTGAGTCCACCCGGCGCCCCTGGCCGTCAACCAGGCGAGCCCGATCGTGGCCGCGCGCGGTGTCGCTGCACCCGCGGGCGGTCCAACCAACGCAGACTCGCCGAATCTGACACTACCTTCGAGGAGGTTCTCGACGACGTCCGCCGCGACATGGCATGGCAGCTCTCCGCGTACGGCGAATCGCCGAGTCAGCTGCGCGCGGCGCTGGCGATGAAAGGCATTGCCTCCCAGCCGTTATAGCGCCCGTTTAGCTGCCAAGCACACCGAGGGACCGGCTCCCAGGCCGGGCAACCGTGAGGTAGCCAACCAATCGAATGTCGCACCGGAGTGAAGATACGGTCCTACCAGCGTCCGAACAGACACATCCCCGCGGCGGGCTTTCGAGCATCCGGAAATTGGGCCAAGAACGCACGCCGGAATGCTATTGGTAGCGGAGTGCCTCGGGCGTGTGCTTCATAGACGGCAGCGAGAAGTGCGCCCGAACTCCGATCATCGAGATCCCAGAGTCCGCCCACTACTAGGGATGCGCCAGCGAGGATGCATGCCAAAGACGCGACGACCGAGTGCGAAGCTTCGGGCGATCGAGCCGACCAGCAGCAGCCGAGACTGACCGCATTCGGCAGAGGCAGCGTCAGAAAGTCTGCGAGAGGAAGCTTTTCGGTTCCGAGATCGATCTCGAACTCGAAACCTTCGGAACGAGTTCCGTGAGCACTGACAACGAGCAAATCGTAGGTGTCCGACCGCAGAGCCGTGCCGAGATCCGCGAAGTTGCGAGCCTGGCGAAAGCTGATGCGGCCGTCGTCACTCAAGCGACGGAGTGCCTCGATTTCGCATTGCGAACCGTTCAGGTTCTCGTTGAACAGGCCGATGATCCTCGGATGTGGCGCGGCAGTGATCGGAGTCAGTCGCATGACCGAGGCGACCGAGGGAGCGACACAGAACTGGGAAACGAATTCGGGAAGAAGCCGTGGCCAACACAGTTCCCATGAAGGCTGATCGGGAATGATGTAAACACCGGCGCCCATACTTTCGGGTTCGAGATGTCCGAACAGCCGTTCCGACAGCCACGTCAGCTGCTCGTCTGCGAGGTCCTCAGAGGAAACACCGATCGCTGCTTCGATCAGATCGATCCGCTCAGAGGAAAGGGTGATTTCTTCAACCTCACACTCTGTCGAGGTAGCCGCCAACGTGGTGACGTGTAGATAGCTTCCGTAGGGCTGGCTATCGGGATCGTCCACGATGTCGTGCGACAGGGTCACCCAGACTATCGACGCGTCCGGAAGGAAGGATTTCAGATCGGCGATGTCCAGTACCTCAGGATCGCGCTGCAGGGCGTCGACTGCTGCCAGATCAGTTAGTGCCCGAGTCGCCGTAGACAGGTTCGCGTAGCGGTGATCCAACGCGACCCCGAGACGGACATCTCCGGCGAAGTCCGCGGCCTGTGCCGCAATATTGGAGCCGCGATGACTACGGTCTATCCGCCGGGCCGCCGAACAATAGTCGACCAAAAGGCTGTCGACCGGCAGCATCGACTTAGCCGTGGTCACATGGTCGTTGGCCAGTCTGAGCATACTGAGCCGAAACTCGTTCGGACTGTACAGCTGTCCCGAATGCAGCAATGCCATCTCGGAAATCAAACGGCACGTGGCGGCCTGGTCAGGAGTATTTGCTTGCTCGACGAGACGGGCGTATAGCTGCGCGACGGCATGAAGGTCGCCAGCATCGGCTGCCCGAGCCGCCCGACTGGGTAATGTCTGGTCACCGGAGAAAGCCGAGCCAGGCGATGCGTCGTGGTTTTGCACCCACCGGGCCATACGCTCGACATGTCGAGCTGCGGGGTCGGAACGTTCGACACCCGCGAACTCCGAAAGGTACTGAGCGCGCAGCGGTCCATAGACGTCGGCGTCGCGCCTGGTCAACGGCATCTGACCACGGTAGAAGTTGAACAGTGCGCGGTATCCCAAGCTGTGCGGACGGTCTTTGGCTGCGACGAGCACTCGCTTCAGCAGAGGAAAGATCCCGTTATCGTGAGCAGCAGCGGCAGCCGAGCGAAGCGCTTCAGACTGGCGTTCGCTTGTCGCCAGATTCTCGATCTGCACAAGGATCGCCTCTACGACCGCCGAGACAGCAGTGCTGTCCGCATGATGGATCCGGTTCGAGTCGAGAGCCCGGGATAGGCATTCCAGATTCGCGTCGGAGATAGCTTGTCCCGAAGCGTGGAAATCCTGAGCAACGCCAGCAGCCAGATCCTCGTATCCGCGGATCGTGTAAAGCTGCTGAATCCGCGCGGCCACAGTGGCCGTGACCACCCCGGACAGATGGCTGGCCGGTCCACCCTCGGCCGTCTCGATCAGGACATCACGCGCGTAGGCGATGTCCTGCTGGAATATCGGACTACGACTGAGTAGATCGAATAAACGCGCAGCA
>NZ_BAGN01000402.1 GCF_000308835.1 Nocardia vinacea NBRC 16497
TCAACGAATTGGAACAGCGGATCGTCGCCTATCGCGCCGGACGCGCGGACAGCGGCCTCGACCCGGCCGCAGGCATTGTTACCGTCATGGTGCACGCTTACCTGGGCGCGGGTGACGACGACGAGGTACGGGCGGTGGTGGAGCGCCCCTTCCGCGAATACCTCTGGGCGAACTCGGAAATCATCAAGTCCGCCGCCAGGGCGGTGCTCGGTGACCTCGACCTGGATCAGCTCACGGCCGCCGACCGGGAAACCCTGATGGACTTCGCCTTCGCGCGCTACTGGGGATCGAGCGCGCTGCTCGGCGGCGCGGAGACCTTCCGCATCCGGGCACAGCGACTGGCGGATATGGGTGTCGACGAGATCGCCTGCCTGGTGGACTTCGGCCTCGACCGTGACACCGTAGTCGCCGGCTTGGAACGCATCGCCGAAACGATGGCGCTGCGGGCCGTGCCCCGGGTATGACGACGCGCCCACCTGCGCTCGCATGGCCGGGCCAGGTGCGGATTTTTCTCGGCGGCCAAGCGGTGTCGCTGCTGGGCGACGGGCTCGCTCTGTTGGTGGTTCCGCTGTTGGCCCTCGAAATGAGCAGCAGCCCGGTGGTTTCCGGAATATCGGCAGCCACGGTCACCATCGGCTACCTCTGTGTCGGTGTACCCGCCGGAGTCGTCGTCGACCGGTTCGGTCCGTGGCGGGTGCTCGTCGCCATGGACGCGCTACGTGCCGTGCTGTTCACCGCGCTCTACGCGCTGGCCGTAACCGATCTCCTGACCGTGCCACTGCTGCTCACGCTGGGTCTCATAGCAGGCGCGAGTCATGTGTTCTTCGAGACCGCGGTCACCGTGGCGGTGAAGGATCTGTGCGCCGATCGCGATCTGCTCCGAGCCAACTCGGTGCTCGAAGTGAGCAGTCAGCTCGCCCTGGTATTCGGCCCGGTCACCGTCGGCGCGCTGGCCGCCACGGTCGGTCTGGATGCCGCCTTGCTCGCCAACGCCATTACCTTCCTGGCGTCGCTGGCGAGCCTGCTCGCCGTGTGGTCGCTCCGGTCTCCCGTGCCGCCGCTGGTGTCCCCGCTGCGAATCGGTGCCATCTGGCGGGAATTCCGCGACGGATTGCGGTATCTGCTGTCGATCCGAATTCTCGTGGTGTTGACCGCTCTGCAGATGGTGGTGAATTTCGGTCTGGCCGTGGAGAAGCTGCTCTTCTTCTACGCCAAGGACACACTCGGGCTGGCCACCTCGCTGGTGAGTGTGGTGGTGGCCGCCGGTGGCGTGGGCGGGCTCGTCGGCGCGCTGATAGCGCCATGGCTCGGACATCGGCTCGGACATCTGCGGGTGTTCGCCGGTGGCGTGGTGCTCGCCGGAATCGCGACGGCCGCAATGAGTCTGGCGCACACGTGGCCGGTGCTGGCGGCGGCGAACGCGGTCTACCTCTTGGCATTGGTCACCGCGAGCCTGGTGAATCGCACCCAGCGGCAACTGATGGTGCGTGCCGACATGCTCGGGCGGGTGACCAGCACCGTGAAACTGCTGTTCCTTGCGGTAGATCCGCTAGGCGTATTGGTCGCGGGCAGTCTCACGCTCGCGCTCGGCGGCGATCCCAGGTTCGTATTTCTCGGCGCGGGGACGCTCGTGGCCGGCGCGGCGATCGCGGCGTGGTATTCCGGACTGCGGGCCTATCGCCGCGCCGCGATGAGCAATCTGCGGTAGTCGCGCAATGTCGGCGTCATGGTCCGTGCCTCCGAAACCAATACTTGCGCGGCCTCGGCCCCCAACTCCGCGACCAAATCCGGTTCGGCGTCGATGATCCGGTCGTACACCGCGGTCTGCCGCTCATGCCAGCCCGCGGGTTCCCGACACGTGAGCACCTCCCATCCCGACGCCGTCAGCAGCGTCGCATAGGACAGATAGCTCGGCTCCCACGTCGACAACACCCAGCGCGCCCCCGGCTCGAGCAACCGTGCCACTTCCCGCATGGCAGCGGCTTTGTCGAGCACCATCCACAGCGAGTCGATGCTCACGGCGCCCTGGAACGAGCCCGCGGGCAGCCCGGTGTCCAGGAAATCCCCGACGACGAAGGTCGCCGCCCCGCCCGGATACAGTGTCGGAGCACGCTTTTGCGCCGCGGCGACGGCTTCCGGGAGTAAATCCACCCCGACCAGATCGACCCCGGCGTGCCGGGCGATCCACAGGCCCGGTCCGCCGCGCCCACACCCCACATCGACGATGCGATCGCCCGGGCCCACGTCCAGCCAGCGCCGTAATGCCCCGAGTTCCCCGGCGGAACTGAAGCCCAGCGGTTCCAGCCCGTCCGGGAGGTCCGCGCCATAGCATTCCTGCCAGATCGCCGTGAGTGTCGGGCTCCAGTCCCCCGCCGCGTACACCGGCCGGTACCGGGCTTCGTCCGCCAGCGGCGCCTTCTCGGCCGCTCGGTCCGGCTTCGAGCCCGCGGATTCCCTTGTCACAGTGCGGCCTTGGTCAACGGAGCCTCGAGATCGGCGGCCGCGCGCACCCGTGTGGTGCACGCCTCGGACAGCGGCACATAGTCGTCGGTGGAATAGCTGCCCGAGCCGTGCACCACCACCTCCGCACCCGCGGGCACCAAACCGCGTTCGACGGCATTCATTACGCCGGTCAAAGCCATCACCAGCGACCACTCCCGCAGTGCGGCGGCGTCGGCGGGCAGCGCGATGTCCACCGCGGCCAAACGGGCCCGCAGCTCGTCGTACCGGGCCAGGCATTCCCGCCGCGACACCACGATGCCGTCGCCACCATGTCGTTCGATGATCGCGTTCATGGTCGGCGACGTGGCCGGTTGCCGCGTGTAGAAGGTGCTGTCCAAATCCTCGGTGGGACTGTCGGTGACTGCCGGGAAGTGCGGATCATCGTGCTGCGCGAACACTTCGGCGGATTCGTCCCGCACATAGCGCGGCGGGATATCGCCACCTGACCTCGCGCGGAGCAGGCTCGTCACCATATCGGGCGTGCGCAAGTGCTGCACCAGCAGGAATTGCGGATGGTCCGGGTCGGTCTCGGGGTGGCGTACCCGCCTGCCGAGGTGGTAACCGAGCAGCCCGAACGCGCTCGATACGGCATGCGCGTGCAGTCGGCCCTGCGGCGGTGCCACACCCGACACGTCCGCCTCGAAGAAGGCCCGCGCGGTATCGGCGACGATGTAATTGGCCAAATCCATTGTGTACCAAAGCCGAACTCCCCGATCTCGCTCGAAGGAGTCCGCGGCCGCATGCACGAACTCGGCGGCCAACGCCTTGACCCCGTCCGACCGCTCCCCGTCGTAGAGCAGGATCGGGTTGCGCCGCAACAACTCCGAGTCCTCGGACAGCTCGGAAGCCCACAACTTGGGTAACGACCCCGCGGGCACGACCACGGCGATGCTCAACTGCGCGGCCGACACCAGACCGAGTCGGATCGCCCGCAGCACCGCATCGCGCAATGCGGTGCCCTTGTTCGCCGATGTCGGCGTCACGATCATCACCCGCTCGCCGGTTCGCTGGATATGCGCCACCGCCCTGGCCACGATGAGCACCGAGGCGAACGTCTTCGTGGTCCGCGTGGACGCGGTGCAGCGCAAGTCCAGTAGCCGCAGCTCCCGGCCGGCATGGGAACCCAGTCCGACCATTCGCATTCGAGCGGTCCCCAGCAACTGCGCCAGCGGCTCGGTCAGCTCGGGAAGCTCCGGATCCATGGGCAAACCCGGCGTCTTCGGAGTTCCGTTCTCGGACCGGTAGAGCCGGGCCGCGGTGCGCAGGTCCGCATAATAGCGGACCAGCACACTGTCGCCGTCGATATCCACTGGACGTGCGGTCTGTGCGATCACCATCGGTTCTCCAATGCGGGCGACAACGCTGTAATGCAGTCTCCCGGAAAGGATATCGACGCAAGTCGCCACGGCGCCGCACGAGTTCCCCGCAGTGGAAAACTCAAAAGGTATTGCGCCGCAATCTAGTTGGTCACCGTGGGCAATGCTGCCTGAGCAGCGGCGAATACCGCATGCGGTAGTCCCTGAGCCTGCGCCGCCGCCAGAGCTCGTTCGGTGGGCCCGCCAGGCGAGGCCACCGCTCGACGCAGCGCGAGCGTATCGTGCTCGAATTCGGCCAAGAGGGCGGCCGTGCCGCGCAGTGTTTCGGTCGCCAGCGACATCGCCAGATTCGCCGGAAGTCCGGCGTGGATGGCCGCATCCGCTTGTGCCTGCGCGAACATCGCGACCAGTGCGGGACCCACACCGGCCAATGGAATCAGCGCGTCCACTTGATGTTCCGGGATTCGGACGACCGTACCCACCCTGCCGAACAGTTCCGCAACGGCGGACTCCACCTCGGCGTCCACGCTCTGGCCGGTCGGCAGCGATACGATCCCCGCGCGGACCCGGACCGGGAGATTGACCGTCACTCGCATCACCTGCGACCGGCGGTACACCGCATTCAGCTGTGCGGATGTCACGCCGGATAGCACCGAGACCACCACGGCCCGCGTCCCGTCGAGTTCCCGGCCCACCGCGGCGAGCTGTCCCGGCTTGTGACACAACACGATCACGTCCGCGCGGGCGCCCAGTTCGGCATTGGTCGCCACGGCTACGCCGCCGGTGTCCGCGGCCAGCTCAGCCGCGCGTCCCGAGCCGTTGTCGGTGCACAGGATCGGAGTTGCCCACCCGGTCGCCAAGGCACGTGCCATATTTCCCGCGCCGACCACACCGATCGTCGCGAAGGTCCGGGCACCGCCGAGCGCGGCGTTCTGGCTGTCGGTCATCGCACGTTCCTGTCCTCGACGAGGTCGGTCAGCAGCTCTCGCACCCGTGCCGCGATGCGATCGGCCGCTTCCGAATCGTGGCCGCGCAGATGCACCCCGCCGGTCAGACCACCCGCCTGTTCGGTCACCTCCAGCAGCCGCACGGTGTGACCGCCGAGGATCGGCAGTTCGACCGGAGTCGCCTCGACGCCGTCGAGCAGCAGCGGTTCCGCGGCGGCCGGATGCACGAGGACGTGATTGGTCAGTATCGACGAGGACAAACCCAGCTCCCCGCACAGGAACTCGACGGAGATCTCCGCGAACGCGGCGGCATCGTGGAGTCGGTCGGTCTCCATCCGCAGCAGCCGCCGCAGCGAATGCCCGGCGCCGACATCGACAACCGTGGGCTCGGATCGGGCGAAGGGGCCTACCACCGGCTCCCACTCCGGCGCCGGGCGACGCAATACCGTGGCACACACCGCAATCCGGTCCCGGTCGGGTTCATCGGCCGCGAGGGCGGCCGCGAAAGCGGTACGCAACACCGCGGGCAGGTCCATGCCCAGTGACCGTGCCTCGGCCCGCAGCGGGCGAACCACGGCCGCTGGCAGCGATATCCGTGCCGACGACACCGTGCCCGCCGCGTCCGCGGGCGGATCGACCTCGCCCAATCGGGACTGCCAGTACCGCAATGCTTTTCCAGCGTCAGCTACGGGGTCCTGCGCACGGGCGAACTCCGGATAGTCGGCCGCGGGCTCCGCGAGGCCCGCTGTGCTTCGCGCCCCCGAGTACAGCTCGCCGAGCTCACGTACGAGGATGTCCAGGGAAGGCTCATCGGCGACGAGACGGTGACAGCGCACCAGCAACGTGCACGCCGCTTCCGATACGGCCGCCGACCGCGTCGGGTGCTCGTACAGGGTCACATCGATAACCTGCCCACGCGTAACGTCCATGGCGGTGGCACACGCCAGCGCGAGCTCCGAGGCCATCTTGTCGGCAGACGCCGTCGCGGTCCTGACCGCAATGCTCGCCCGGTGCCGCACGGTCTGGCCCGGCGGCTGTCCCGGCGGCTGTCCCGGCGGCGCATCGAATGCGCAGCGCAGCACCGCATGTCTGCGCAGCAACGTGGCCACCGCACCGGCGAGCCGATCCCGGTCCGGCCGAACGTCGAGCCGGAAGGCGCGCGCCACCACCGGTGGCCGCGCTCCGGGCGACGCCAGATTCCACAGACCCCGCTGCACCGCGGACAGCGGATACCGGGTTCCGGTCCGGCGTATCAACTCATCCGCCGGCCGCGCGGCGGCCGCCCGTCCCGGCAAGTTCGCGGCGAGCAGAGCGACAGTGGGATTGCCCAGGATGCGCTCCGTGGTGAAGTCACGTCCCAGATCCGAGGTCAGGCGGTTCGCGATTCGCGCCGCCAGCAGCGAATGCCCGCCGAGATCGAAGAAGTTGTCGTCGCGACCGATCCCCGGAACCTTCAGCACTTCGGACCAGACCTCGGCAATGGCTCGCTGCACCGCTGTGCTCGGGGCGAAATCCTGCGCTACACCGTCCTCGGCGTTCGCCCGGCGCCCGCCGAACGCGGGCTCCGGCAAAGCGGACCGGTCCACCTTTCCCGTAGCCCCCAAGGGCAGCCGGTCCAGGAACACGTACGCCGCCGGAATCATGTGGGCCGGAAGCAGCGCTGCCAAGTATGCCCGCAACCCACCGCTGTCGAGCGCCGCACCAGCCGTGCTCTTTTCCCGCACGACGTACCCGACCAGGACGATCCCGTGCGTCGGGCGGCGATGACCGACGACGACCGCGGCGCGGACGGCCGGGTGACGGGTCAGCGCCAACTCGACCTCCGCGGGCTCGACACGGTGGCCCCGCAAGTTGATCTGCCGGTCGCGCCGACCAAGGTACTCCAGCGTCTCGTCCACGAGCAGGCGTCCCAAATCGCCGGTGCGATAAAGCCTCGCCCCACCCACATGCGATGCCGACACGAACGGATCGGCGATGAACCGTGCGGCCGTGCCGCCGACCGCCCCCAGGTACCCTCTGCTCACTCCTGTTCCCCCGATGTAGATTTCGCCCACCTCGCCCTGTCCGACCGGCTGCAGCGCGCTGTCGAGCAGGTGCACCGAGACTCCTGGCAGCGGCGTGCCGATCACGTCGGCGGTGCCGACCGCCACCGAGGTGCTCGCGTGCTGGGTGGCGATGAGGGTGGTCTCGGTGAGCCCGAAATGATTGACTACGCGCCCGAATCGGGCCAGTGCCGCCGCATGCGCGCGTAGTGGCAGGAAACTCTCACCGCTGACCAACGTGGTCTCCAGTCGAGGCGGTTCGGCGGCAAACATCGGCGACGTGATCAGGCCGGTGAGCAAAGCCGGTGTGGCACTCAACAAGTGGGTCACCCCGTGCGCCCGCGCCGCGGCCAGGAGCTGCTCCGGATTGCGGCGCACCGACTTCGAGGTGACCACCACCCTGGCTCCCGCGGCGAGCGGCATCAGCGCATCCCGCAGCCAGGGATCGAAGGTGAACGCCGCCACCTGTAGTACCACGTGGCGTTGTCCGAGAGAGACGTACGACGACAGCGCGGTGTGGTAAGCGGCAAGGCTATGATGTTCTACGGCAACACCTTTCGGCCTGCCCGTGGAGCCGGAAGTGAACATCACGTACGCGAGGTTCCGACAATGGGCGGGTCCGGGGAACCGCGTGTCCGGGAGGGCAGGTTCCGGTTCCGACGCGTCGACGATCACCACGTCCACCCCGTCGAGTCCGGACAGTCGTGCCTGCTGTTCCGGTTCGGTAAGCACCAGGCGCACACCGGATCCGGCCATCCACCGCCGCAACGTATCGTCGGGAAAGTCCGCGTCCAGCGGCAGATACGCGCCACCGACGGCCCACACCGCCAGCACCGCCACGATCGCAACGGCGGGCTGCCGGACACAGATCGCCGTCACCGTCTCGGGTTCGACTCCGTTGCGCCGCAACCGATCCGCCATGGCGTCGACCCGATGGCCGAGCTCTCGATACGTCAGCGCGCGCCCGTCGTCGACAAGAGCGACGGCGTCGGCGAAGTTCTCGATCCCGCACCGGATCCGGTGGTACAGACTGTCCATCCTCCGAGCGTCGCCCATGACCACGCCGCTGCTATTCCCCTAGTTGGCAAGATGCGTGAAATAGCCGGAGTAATAACATCATTGGACTCACTCACCGCGGAGGGCAGGCGGATAACATGCACCGTGACAGCGCGTACGGCGACGATGCGTCCAATACCGTGGTGCACCGCAGAGTGCTTCAATGGTCCACTCGCACACCGGATTCGGTGGCACTCGAGTTCGGCGATCGCCGTTTCGTTTACGCGGATCTCGCCACCACTGCCTGCCGCATCGCGGCGGGCCTGCGCCGTCAGGGTGTCGGACCCGATGTCCCGGTCGGCGTTCACCTTCCGCGTAGCGAAAGGCTCGTCATAGCGCACCTGGCCGTCCTGGCCGCAGGCGGTGCCTACCTGACCTTGGATCCCGCGCAACCCGATAAGGCGCTCGCCGATCAGATCGCGATCGCCTCGGTGCCCGTCGTGATCACCGACCGTGCCGGCCGCGACCGGCTGCCCAGCACTGTCCGAACGTTGCTATTCGACGACCTTGTCGACCATCCCGCCGAGCCGCTGCCCGACTCCGTCGGTCCAGATCACTTCGCGTGCATCATGTTCACCTCCGGATCCACCGGAAAACCCAAGGCGGTCGCGATTCCGCACCGGGCAGTGGTCAATCTCGTCACCGCCCAGAACTACATGACAGTGGGACCGGAACAGTGCTACCTGCTGCACACTGCGCCCACCTTCGATCCGTCGATATTCGAGACTTGGGGCGCCTTGCTCAACGGCGGCAGGCTCGCGATCGCGCCGCCCGGAGCACCTTCGGTGGGCGAATTGGCCCGCCTGGTTCGTGAACACGGCGCGACCGCGACGTTCCTCACGCCCACCATGTTCCGGCTGATCCTGGAGGAACAGCCGCATGCGTTGCATCCCCTGCGCGATCTGCTGCTCGGCGGCGAGGCCATCTTCCCCGCCCACCTCGAGCTGGCTGCGCAACACCTTCCCGACACCTCGATAATCGTGGGCTACGGTCCCACCGAATCGACCGTCCTCGTCACCGCGCACGTCCAGACGAGTGCCGATCCGCTACCTCCGGTCGTCGTCATCGGCCACGACATCACCGGCGTGCGCACCTATATCCTGGACGAGGATCTGAACCCGGTCCCCGACGGCGAACCGGGCGAATTGTGTATCGCCGGAGCGGGACTGGCCTGTGGATACCTCGGCGCACCCGATCTCACCGCAGAACGGTTCGCGCCGGACCCGCACGCATCCCGACCTGGCGACCGGCTGTACCGAACCGGCGACCGGGTGCGAGCGATCGGCTACGGCGGGATGGAGTTCCTGGGTCGCCTCGACAACCAACTCAAGATTCGCGGCCGCCGGATCGAACCGGGCGAAGTCGAGCAGGCGCTGGTGCACCACCCGGATGTCCTCACCGCCTACGTGACCGCGGAACAGAACGACCGCCGCGGCAAATACCTTGCCGCGTATGTGACTCTGCGCACCGGGTCAATCTCCGACGAATCGGACCTCCGCAGCCACATGGCATCCGCTGTCGCCGACCACCTTCGGCCCGATGTCTATGTGCTGCGCACCGAAGCGTCCGTCACCGCCAACGGCAAACTCGACCGACGCCGCCTGATCGACGGCGCGGCGGCGCCCACGACACCGAGCGCCGGTTCTACCCTGCGCACAGTCGTGGTCAACGATGACGACCAGTACGCGATCTGGCCCGCGCATCGACCCGCACCCACCGGCTGGACGTCAGTCGACCTACCCGGCACCGTCGACGAGTGCAAGGCACTTGTCCGCCGACTCTGGTCCGATATCCGCCCCGCCCGCAGACGACACGCCGTTCAGACCTCGTAGGCGCGGCCTTCGATCGGTGTGCCTACTCGAGCGCGCATGATGCAGTGCTGACCTTCGACCTCGAGGCCGATGGCGGCGTTTCGCAGGAGCGGCTATTCGACGGTCATCTCCCCCATCTCGGACCAGTCGGTGGCATCGATGGTCTGGCTGATGATGCGCGGGGTCTGTGCGAGGGCTGCGGGAAGTTCGGTCATCGCGGCCTTGAAGTGGGGGCTACCGACGTGTGCCCCGCCGGCGGCCTGGTCTCGGAATGCCTCCACCAGGACGAATTCGGTCGGGTCGTCGACGCTGCGAGACCAGTCGAACCAGAGGTTGCCCTCCTCGGCTCGGGTGGCTGCGGTGAACGGGCCGACGATGTCGAGCCATTCGTCCGCCTTTTCGGGCTTGGTCTTGAACTTGACGACGATAAAGATCATCACGCGCCTCCTGCGGTGGGTAGGGCCGCCGCGACACCGCCCGACTCCCGCTGGTGCCGGGCGGTGATCGTTGCGAACATCCCATTGTCGGACGGTCAGTAGATGTTGGAGGGCAGAACCAGGCCGTCGGCCAGATCACCGAAACCCGGCGCGGTGATCGCGCCCGGATTCAGCATGCGCGCTTGCTTCGCATCGCCCCGGTCCCGCCGAGAGGTGATCTCGGCTTCAGCCAGTAGCGGGATGCGATCGCGCGGGTCTCGCGGAGACGAGATGGTCGTTGTTCCGACAATGGTGCGCCACCGATGCGCCGGGATCCGGCCGCAGCGTTGGCGCACGACCTGAAATACCGGCGTTGATGGAATCAACCTGTCTGTCAAGGCATTTGGTCGAATGGACACCGTGAGGCTCCGACACATATGGTCTCCCCCAGCCAAAATGGTCCGCGCCTGATCACGGGCGGTTCGGCGGGGCGGGGGCACTGCGTGCGGTGCCGGTAGACCAGTTGTCGGAGCGATCTCTTGGCCGGCCGACCAACCAGGGCATGAGCAGCATCGCTCGAACCGCGTCAGCGGTGTTCAGTCCTGCTGGATCCGGCCCCGACTCCGTCGTTGACATCTGCTTCACTTCCAATTATCTTTGCCATCAAAGTCAATTAACTTTGCAATTAAAGGCATTTTCGGTCGTTTCCACTGTCGCGTCCGGCACGGCAGGGCATTTCACTCACTGCAGGAGGACATCATGTCGTACCCGGCACCCGACGCCGCCGAGGTCAAGCAATGGATTCGTGACACGGCCCACCCGCTCGACGTGGTCGACGCCGACGGGCCACTTGCCGATCTCGAGGTGCTGGCAGATCGGGTCGGTGACGTCGCCGTCGCCGGTATCGGCATGACCACCCGCGCCGGGCACGAACTGTCCGCAACCGCACATCGCATACTGCGGATATTGGTGGAGCAAAAGGGATTTCGAGCATTGGCACTGCTCGACGACGAAGCCGTTATCGCGGCCATCGACGAGTACACGCGGACAGGTGTCGGCGACCCGCGCAAATTGCTGGACGACGTCTGGGTCCCGTGGCGCAACGCCGAGACACTCGCGGTGCTGGAATGGGCGCGCGCCTTCAATCGCGCGCACCCGCACGATCCGCTGCGGCTGTTCGGCCTGACGCCGGTCGCAGCGAAGCCTGCACACTATGGGCAAGTGACAGCGTTCGTCAGAACAGTTGCACCGGAACGACTCGGCGAGCTGAGCTCGCATTACGACCCGATTGTCACCGCCCACCGGTTGGGTGAACACATACAGCGCGCCAACGGCACCCACCCCGGGCGCCCGTTCGTCGACTACGCGCGAGAGGCGCTGACACTGGTCGAGTCGTTGCCCGGTGCCACCGATGCGCCCGCCGTACTGGACGCAGCCCGCCTCATCGTGCGATACCACGAGTTCAGCACCGCTTCCGGGCGCCGTGACTTCGCCACCGAAACCGCGGCCGCCGCCGACCGCATCGCCGACTGGCACGACCGCACCGGGCATCGCATCGTGTACTGGGAAGGGGTATCGAATACAGCGGTCGCAGACCGGCTCACCCTGGCTGCGATGTCGCAGGAGTTCCCGACCACAGGATCTCTGCTCCGGAAACGGTTCGGCACCGGCTACCTGTCGGTGGCGCTCACCTTCCATCACGGCCAGGTCCGCGCCGACATGGACATCCCCGCGCCGGCGAAAGATTTCGCCGACACCGTGCTCGACCTGCCCGAACGCGAGAACTATTTGCTCGATTTGCGAAACCCACCCGCCAGTGCGGTACAACGATGGCTGCACGAGCCCGCGAAACTCCGTCTCGTCATCGGAACCTACGCCCCGGACCGCGATGCCGACCACTACATCGCTGGTGCCGGCCTGGGCGAATGGTTCGACATCCTGCTCCGGATCCGCTCCATCACCCCGACGCACTCACTGCGCGGTTCGCAATGACTGTCTGCGCGGCATCCGCAGTCGGCATAGAAAGGCGTTCTGCGTGTCGGTCCGTGGCATCGAGCTAACGCATGGACGTGCTCATGGGAGGCGCCTGATTATCGTAAGTGGGGTTCGGGCATGAGATTGCCAGGGCCCGACTTACTTTCGCTCGGGGCTAGGGTTTGCCACATCGCCTGGCCAACAGCGACGACGCCGCGGGCGGGCAGGGCGACGTCGCCTATGACCGGGTTCATGTCCAGGCGTGCGGGATGCCCGAGGTCACGGTCGTCGAGCACGGCCGTCGACTGCGTGATCAGGTACATCTGCTGGGGCATGAGGATTCCGACGTGGCCGCTCGGCATGACACCCGTCATGCTCAAATGACCCAAACCCAGTGCGGCGGCGATCATTTCCCGGGCACACACCAGCGAACGCGACCGCCAGGTGGCAAGCGGCAGACGCCGTCCGACGGCGTTGAGCATATGCAGCGCCGTAGTTTCGTGTGCGGTCAGCGTCCAGTCCAGCGCGGGCTCGTCGACGGTGACTCGCAGCGATGCCGGTCCGGTCCACGCCACTCGAATCGTGGCGAAACCGGTGTAGGCACACGCGGGACCGTAGTAGCGGGGGCAGGCGGTCTCGAGCCTGTCGCCGTCGACGAAGATCGACCATCGGCCCTCGGGGTCGCGGTGCCAGACGGTTTTGTATGGGCCGAAGTCGTTTTCGGGGAAGACGCGCAGGGCGAGGATGTGGCCACTGTCGAAGGGAAGGCCGAAAACGCCCCAGCCCTTGACATATTCGTGGCCGGGCCACGGCGCGTGGCCCCGATGTTCCGGCAGGTCGGTCAACTGGGATGCCAGATCTAACATGGTACTCACCTCCGGCGCGGTGCGCCTAAGTAGCTGAATGTGGTGGCCGGGACGTCGCCGATCCACTGCCGCGTCGGGATGGCGCCCCGCAGTCGGCGTTGACATCGCGAACCTCACTTCATGTCGCGAACCTCACTTCATGTACTGCCGCCGGACGACAGAATGGATCATGAAACGAACGCTAGACGCGGCGGACATGCATGTCGTCGGGTGTTCTCCCTACGAATCGGTGGCCAGTGTGTCCAGCAAGCCGTGCTGAACCGCGTAGAGCGTGGCGGTCGCTCGTGTCGACGATCCGGTCTTGGCGTAGATGCGTTCGATGTGGGTGCCTGCCGTTTTCGGGGTGATGCCCAGAGTGCGTGCGACGTGCCGGGTAGAGGCACCCCGCGCGATCAGCACGAGGACCTCGAGCTCGCGCGGTGTCAGACCGTCCGGGCCGCGGCGGTGGCGATGGCGCGGCTGTCCCGCTGCCTCGAGGACGGCGTCGACCGCCGCCGCGTCGAGTCGACCGCGGCGCACCTCGGCACGCAGCTCGGCAAGAATCTGCTTGGGCGGCAAGGTATCTCGATACGGACGCGGCTCGGTCATGGCCCGATACGTATCGGCCGCCGCCAGCAGGCGCGCCGACACCGGGATCGACGGTCCGGTCAGCCCGCGATGTGCACCGGAACCGTCGAGGCGCTCGTAGGCCAGGGCCGCGATAGCCCCGATGCGGGACAGCGCGGCCGGGCGGGCCAGCACCCGCTCGGTGTAGTACGAGTTCATCCGAAGCCGCTCGAGCTCGGTCACGCTCAGCGCCCCCGGCTTGTCCAGAATGGTGGCCGGAACACCGTGTAACCCGATGTCATGCAACAACGCCGCGCGACGCACCACGGTGATATCGGCTTCGGGGAGCCCCGCGACAGCCGCAGCCCGGCCGGCGAGATCGGCTACACCACGAGAATGCCCTGCCCTATAGGGCGAGCGCAGGTCGGTGAAGTCGGCGATCACCTCGAGTGCCGAATCCAGTTCCGCGCCGGTAAGATTCCGCCGCAGCGCCGGATCGGCGGCAATGAGCTCCCCATAGTCCGGCTCGACTTCCGCATCCGCCAGCAGGTCGCGGACCGAGGCACAGAACGCGTCCACCACGGCCGGATCGAACTGCGTCCCACGCCGCGAACGGGCAACCTCGATCGCGGCATCGATTCCAGCACTACGGTGCAGCACCTCGACGACGTCGGCGAGATGGAACAGCCGCATACCGAGCCCGATTCGCTCCCCGGCGACACCGCCCGGGACGCCCTTGCCGTCCCATCGCGCGAAGAACTGCCGCAGCGAGTCCCCGACAGCCGGGCCCAGCCCGAGCCGTTCCGCCATCGTCGATGTGGTGAGGCAGTGCGACATCAACCCCCGCTCGATATCGCGGCCGCCCTTCGCCGCGATCGTCACCGTCTTGCGCACCCGCTGCGCGAACGGTCCCGAGGACCCCGCGTGCGACAGGAAGAAGACCGCCCCGCTCGCCCCGCGTAAATCCATTTTGTAACTGTCCGCGCGAAAAGCGATGTCATCGCCGAACCACGCAGCCACCTCGGGTGCGTCAGCCACACAACCGGCCCACGCCAGAACCGCGGTGTAATACAGGTCAGACCGCTCCTCGGCGCTCAACCCGACTCGCTCTCCGAGCCGCGAAGCCAGCCGCCACGACCGCAGCACATGCGCCATCGGCTGGCCCAGGCCGAGATCCATCGCAAACGAGAACGCGGCCAGCAGCGCGGCCAGCGAAACACCCGAATCCCGAGCGTCACGCGTCATGCTGCGAGCATAGGCGTGTCCGGATTCGCAGCGGTTGATCCATGCAAAGGATGCTCAGTTGCAGCATCCGCCCTCACGGATTGCCGCGGATGAGAATCAGCGATCAGCCGATCTACACGTGGCGGCGCCAGGAGCAAATCGACGCCGGCCAGTTGCCGGGCCCGACCCGCACCGAGCAGGCCGAGCTATCCACCGCGAAGCGGCAAATCCGGGAACTCGAAGAGAGAACGTGATCCTGAAACGGGCTCGTGAACTGCTGCGAGGTGAACGGTTTTCCGCACGGTGGGCTGTTCGAGCCGCGAGGGTCGTTGTCATGTTGCGGCCGCGGCGGATCGAATGGTCCTTGAAGCAGTTACGTCGAGGAAGTCGTCCGGCCTCGTTCGAAGATGCCGAAAGATGGAGGCGGCGGGTAGTGGAGGTAAGTCCTGATGCCGCCGGACGATACGGGTGTCTGGTGAGGTCCGTGGCGACCGCCCTATTGAGCCGAAGATACGGTGCATGGACGACCTGGTGTGTCGGCGTTCGCACGGAATTGCCGTTCGCGGCACACGCATGGGTCGAGGCAGACGGCAGGCTTGTCGGTGAGGCAGGAGATATGGCTACATTCAGCCGACTGATCGTGGTCGGCCCGCATGAGAACGTGGGTGAAGATGTCAGCTGACAACGGTGACACTCGGCAGGGCGATTCGTGGCTGCGCAGAGTCGGGGCCTTACTCAGGTTGATCGCACCACACCGGAATTCCTTGTTGGGAGCAACGGCACTTCTTCTCGTAGGAACCGGACTTTCGCTGGTGCAGCCGCTGTTGGCCGGACGGGTCATCCGGGATGCGGTTTCGGGTGAGACAATCGTGTGGTCCCTTGCGGCGCTGGTCGGGGCCTATCTCTTGTATGCCGTAACCGATACCGGCGGACTCTATATTCTCGAGCGATCCAGCGAGTCCGTGCTTTTGTCTGTGCGCAACCGCTTGGCCGGGCATCTACTGAGGTTGAGAATTCCCACACTCGAGTCGCTCAGGGTTGGAGACCTGATTTCACGCGTGACGCTCGATTCAACGGTGATTCGGAACGCCGTCGGGACCAGCCTTATTCAAATATTGACCGGGGCGATCACACTCATTGGGACCGTCGCGGTGATGATCTATCTCGATTGGCTGTTGTTCTCGATCGTTTTCGTTACCGTTGGTGCTGCCGCGGGTGCGATGTTGCTGGTCATGACGAGAATCGAGGTAGCCTCAACTCGATTGCAAGAGAGTGTCGGTGCGCTTGCCGCGGACATCGAACGCGCGCTCACCGGAGTGCGTACGGTCAAAGTGAACAATGCCGAGGACCGCGAGCACGAGCACTTGGCCGAGTTGGCCGGAGCAGCATTCTCCGCCGGCGTGCGCGCCGCCAGATTGAAGGCATTGGGAAATCCGGCAATGCACCTGGCGGTGACCGGTTCGTTCGTTGTATCCCTGCTGGTCGGCGGCGTCCGGGTGGCGAATCACCAGATGGAGTTGAGCAGTCTTGTGACGATGATGCTCCTCGCGATGAATTTGCTGATTCCGGTCGGCGATCTCTTCAATGGCTCCGTCGGGCTTCAGAAAGCCCTGGGTGCGCTCAGCCGGATAGAGTCGACACTCGAATTGCCTTCCGAGGACGTCGACGACATCCAGGAAAGCGACACTGAACCAGGTCGTAGATCGCCGATCGCAACGATCGACAAGTCTGCGGAAAATGGGCACCTCGCGCTCGAGCTCCGGGATGTGCATTTCTCATACGATCAGAGAACAATTCTCAAAGGTGTGAATTTTTCGGTTCCGCCACACGGACATGTAGCGTTGGTCGGGCATTCGGGTGCCGGAAAGTCCACGGTGTTCTCGTTGGTGAGCAGGTTCTACAATCCGGACGACGGCGACATTCTGTTGGTAGGGCGGTCGTACGCCGATCGGCCGCGCCGGGCATGGCGCTCGGAAATCAGCTTGCTGGAACAGAACGCACCGCTATTGTTCGGCAGTCTTCGAGACAATTTGACATACCGGGAGCCGGGTCTCGCTGAGGATGACCTGCAGCGCGCAATAGAGCTCGCTGGACTGGCAGATCTTGTCGCACGACTGCCTCGTGGCCTCGACACCCCGGTGGGTGAGCAAGGCGTTCTACTTTCTGGCGGCGAGCGACAACGCGTGGCATTGGCACGGGCGTTGATTCGACGTCCAGTGCTGATGATGCTGGATGAGCCCACGGCGATGCTGGACGCTGAGACCGAGAAGGCGTTGAACGTGACCATCCAGGCAGTGCGAAAAGAGTGCGCGCTGTTGGTCATTGCTCATCGCCTGTCCACGATTCGCGAAGCCGATACCGTCATGTTCCTCAAGGACGGGCGGATCGTCGACAGTGGCCCACACGACGAGTTGGTTGCCCGGAACGCGGACTACCGACAGCTTGTCGGCGCGAAGGTGTGAACCCGGCCCGACGCGTCCGGAGCGTTGGCCCCCCCGGTTTCTCGGATGCCGCGTCGCCGGGCGCCGTCGTGGCGTCGCACAACTACCCCTCGAGGGAACGAGCCCGGGTCCTCCTCGAGATCCTGCAATGGCACGCGGCCCAGCACGACAGCGGCACAACCACTTACAACTGGTAGTCGACTTCGACCACCAGCCGCCCCACCGGCCGAGAGCGCAGTGTCGTTCGTCATCGTGGACATGTCGCTACCGCCAGCCGAGTATCGAGCGAAACTGATGGCTGATCACCGGCCGCATGACGTACGTGGCCTCAGTGTGTTGACCGAGATCGGATCGGTGGAGATCGACGTGCCCCGGGACACGAACTCCTCGTTCGAGCCGCAGATCGTCAAAACGCGTCAGCGACGCCTGACTGGAATCGATGAGATGAATTAAGCCCGCACCTCACGCAACGAGTCTCCCACTAACCCGCAACAGCATGAAACTGCTCGCGATGCTCGATCCAAGGCCGTTGGCGCTCTTCCTCACTCATCGCCAACAACTCCCGCAACTTCACCGCGATCGGCTGCGTCGGGCACCGCGCGCACGTCAGCCGCGGCTGGGCGCGTCCGCAGCGGTCAGGGTGCGATAGGTGCCCGGTCTCGCGGCCAGCGCGGAATGGTATGCGCACCAACAGGTCTCGGGGGGCCGCTACCCCACACAGAGTTCGAGGGGCGAGGTGACGTACGCACGGACGAGGCCACCGGCCGTCTCGGAGAACTTGCACGGGTGCCGGTAGTTGACGTCTACGATGGTCAATTCAACGATGAAGACGACCTATAGCGGGCACCGGTGAGATTCCCTCGGCCTCGGTGATGCGTCGACACGCTTCCTTGATCCGTTCGGCCCTTTCGTCGGTGTCCATGCGCACGATCGGCCGAGGGGTAATCCCGTCCTCGGCCCCAGAAGCCGAAGTTTCCGCGACATCATGAAATGGATCGCATCACAACAAAACCGGACGATATTGGTCAGCAGAAACGCCCACCGGCAGAAGGCTTTCGCGCTTCGTCCGTCGTTCATTGTCCGGAGCGGCAGATCGGTAGCAGGGCTACATTGAGCCGGGTGGCCGCTCGAAACTCCGTCCACCTCGAGCTCGAGGAATCGACTGTATGCCTCAACGCTGGGCTTTGGTCGGGAGTGCCCGCTCGACTTGGTTCGGCCTAGGATCCCGATGGTGGGACTGCTTTTCGAGACACGCACGTCGGATTCGCCGTGGGTCGAGTCCGTGTGGACATGCCGCAGCGAGCAGGTCTCGGTGATGACCTCGGTCGCGACCGAGACCTGGGGGCTGGTGTTCTGGGAGCAGGAGGGGCGTCCCCATGCGGGGATCACAGGTCCGGAGAGCCGCACCGGTACCGCACCCGTGCCCGAAGGCGCGGGCTTCGTCGGTATCCAGTTCGCGGTCGGGACGTCACTGCGTGTGATGGCGACGCCGTCGCTGGTCGACAGTGGGATCGTGCTGCCCGATGTGACCGGCCGCACCTTCTGGCTCGATGGTGCCCACCGGGAGACACCGCGACCGGACGACGCCGAGGCGCTCGTCGACCGGCTCGTCCGCGAGGGAGTCGTGGTCCGCGACCCCATGGTCGCGGCGACACTACAGGGTTCGCCGCCAGCAGTGGCCGAGCGGACGCTCGAGCGCCGTTTCCGGACGGCGACGGGGCTTACGCAGGGTGCCGTCCGGCAGATCGGACGTGCCCGCACCGCCGCACTACTGCTGATCTCGGGTGAGACTCCGGGCGACGTCGTCGACAAGCTCGGGTACTACGACGAGCCCCATCTCGCCCGCGCACTGCGCCGGTACGTCGGGCGGACGGCCCGGCAGCTGCGCGCCCAGACCGGCGGCGCGATCGCGCTCGATCCCGCTCAGTGCACGACCTCGTAGACGAGCTTGGCCACTCCGTTGGAGTAGGTCGCCGACTCCCGCAGCCGCAGCGTCTGCTCGTCGCGGTCCGACCGGCCGAACAGACTCTTACCCGCCCCCAGCAGAACCGGGAAGACGAGCAGGTTGTACCGGTCGATCAGGTCGGCGTCCGACAGGCGCCGGGCCAGCTCGGCACTGCCGTGAATGTAGATCGCGCCGACATCGGTCTGCTTCAGCTTCGCGACGTCGTCTTCCGATCGCAGGATCGTGATCGGGCCCCACCCGTCGATCAGAGCGTCATCGGTCAGGCTGGAAGAGACGACGAACTTGGGCAGGTCCTTGTATGCGGCGTGATCGTCCGAATCGCGCCAGATCGGAGCGAACGCCTCGTAACTGCGGCGGCCGAACATCAACGCCGTCGTATCGGCGAGTTCCTCCCCCTTCAGCGAGAACGCCTCGGGCACGAACTCGGTTTCCATCACCCAGCCGCCGCTGCGGTGGCCCTCGGCTTTGCCGCCCGGCGAGTCGACGACGCCGTCCAGCGACATGAAGCCCGTGTAGACGAGTTCGCGTGTCATCAGTTCCTCCCACATTTGAGCATCGGATTTTGCCTGCGGTCAGCCTATGAACAGCCGCGCCCGCTGTCTTGGACGAAACCGACACCACCAGCCGCACCCGGCATGCACGGCGCCGGTGGTGTCAGTCTCGATCCAGCCGTCAGCGAGTAGTCGGCTTCCACCACCAGCTGCCCACGAACAATCCCCGGGTCACTCCCGTTCCCACTTCGATGCGCCCCGCCGAGGGCACCAACCTGCGACTCGTCCGCTGCCGGACTCGACAGCTTGCCGGTGACCACTTCTGG
Source organism: Nocardia vinacea NBRC 16497 (assembly GCF_000308835.1). Taxonomy (GTDB): domain Bacteria; phylum Actinomycetota; class Actinomycetes; order Mycobacteriales; family Mycobacteriaceae; genus Nocardia; species Nocardia vinacea. The sequence continues at coordinate 19,925 of NZ_BAGN01000402.1, forward strand.
AGCAGTGAAAGCCGGTGTACCCGTCACGATGCCGGTACGGGAAAGACGAGGCGGGAGAAGCCCAGATTGGACAAGGACGCCGAATCGTCGGAGCTCACCTCGGTAGATCACCAGACCCGTGCCCAGCACGATTGACAATATCGGGCTGTCAGGGGTTCGAAACCGGTTGGGAAGGTCGATGGTTGAGCGACTCGGACTCCGGGGTTGCCGAGAGGTGCGACCACTCAGTGCGTATCGCGTCGACGATCGCAGCGATGACGGGGTTGTCCCCGGCCGCTTTGATGTTCCACGCGATCCCTGACGAGAACTCGAGTTCTCCGCCCGCCAGTGGAATCACGCTGAAGGCGGGGTCTGCAAACACGCTCGCTGCCCCACCGGTTGCGGGATCGTAGGTAAGTGCGAGTCCGCGGCTATGACGAATGTAGCTCGCGAGCATGGCTGGATCATTCTCGTCCATCCGGTGGAAGTTGCGAATACCGGCTTCGGCAAGCTGCTGATGAAGCCTGTTCAGCGCCAACGGCTGAGGGGTGGCCGGCCGGAGGACGATCGTGCGATTCGCCAGATCCGCCAAGGTGAGTTCATCGCGCTGCGCAAGCGGGTCATCTGCGCGCATCGCCACCATGAGCTCGTAACGGCTGATCACGATGCTGTCCAGCGCTGGGCTGTTCAGTGGCAAGTGAACCAATGCTGCCGAAAGCTCGCCCCGCTCGAGGAGCGGAAGAAGATCAACGGATCGCGCAGAGCGGTACAGTACCGACGCATCGGGTACCGCAGCTTCGGTGACCTCGATGAACCGGTCGGCCAACACAGGCGGCGACAGATGTGTTCCGCCGATTCGCACAGTCGGAGGAACGTCTTTGAAGGTGTCTGCGATCGTGTTCAGTTCGTCGACGTCCCTCAGAATTTTTCGGACCCGCACCACAAGGGCTTCACCGAACGCGGTCAACTGGACCTCGTGATGCCGCCGGACAAACAGTGCGCCGCCAAGTTTGTGTTCGAGGTCCTTCACCATGCGACTGACCGGCGACGGTGTCAGGTGAAGTCGTTCGGCGGCCCTGGCGAAGTGCAACTCCTCGGCGACTGTGACGAAGCACCGCAATTGGGGTAAATCCACGATCAAAGCATGGAGTCCGTCATTGTGGTCGTCAATGGGCAAGAACCACGATGCGTTCTGGCGAACCTGATCGTGTTCTAAACAGCGATGTTCAAGGCCGAATTCGGCTGCGACAGTTCACTCATGACTTCCACGCAGCAATCCGCAGGGATCGACCCCCTGCCTTTGTCCGAGGTCAGAGTCATCGAGCTCACAGACGGCTCCGGAGAGACCGCGGCACGGCTTCTCGCAGACATGGGTGCGGACGTTGTCAGAGTCGAGCCCTCTACCGGCGCGCTCTCTCGTACCAAGCAGCCCATGTTCGGCGCGATGAGCATCTACTTCGAAACGCACAATCTCAACAAACGCGGAGTAGCGCTTGATCTGACCCACCCATCGGGGCAGAACCACTTTCAACGACTCGTGCAAAGTGCCCACATTCTCATCGAGGGTCTGGGCACCGCCAGACTCGAGGAACTGGGGGTTCACCTGGGGTCTCTACGACGTCGCTTTCCAGGTCTTGTCGTCGTCTCGATCAGTGACTTCGGGCGCAGTGGACCGTACCGGACCTGGGTCGGTACGGATGCCGTCCACTACGCCCTGAGCAGCCTGCTGTCGCGGTCTGGGCTTCCCGGCCGTAAACCGCTGTTGCCTCCGGGGGCGATGGCAACGGAGTCTGCCGCACTGACAGCCGCATGGGCCGCAGTCCTTGCGTACTACAACCGTCTGCACTCCGGCGTGGGAGACGACGTCGATGTATCAGTTCTCGAAAGTACCGTTCAAGTTATCGACCCGGGCTTCGGAATGACCGGTTCGGCTGCGGGTGGAATATCGCCCTCGGACGAACCGCGCGGCCGGCCGGATGTCGGACACCGCTATCCCATCTTTGCGTGCGCCGACGGGTATGTCCGGTTGTGCATTCTGAGTCCGCGTCAATGGCGTGGTGTATTCGAATGGCTGGGTAGACCGGCGGCACTGTCCAATCCCGCGCTGGAACGTCTAGATGAGCGTTATTCCATTGCAGCGCAGCTTTATTCGATCATATCCGACTTCATCTCTTCGAAGACTCGCGACACCGTAGTCGCCGAAGGCCAGCAATTCGGCGTGCCCTGCACAGCACTTCTCGACGTCGGCGAGGTGTTCGAAGCAGAGCACTACCGAGCCCGGGAAACCTTCGTTGATATCAAAACCGCAGAGGGTGTCCTGCGTATTCCTAATGGCCTGATCGAGTTCGACGGTCGGCGGATGGGGGTTCGTACCCCCGCACCCGGTCACGGCGAGCACAACACCGAGATCCTCACCGCCTTGGCCGAACTGGAGCCCGATGAGTTCCCATCTCAGATGCCGAAGACGCGGCGACGTCCGCTCGAGGGCATCCGTGTACTCGACCTCGGTGTCATCGTTGCCGGAGGTGAGGCCGGCCGACTGCTCGCTGACATGGGTGCAGAGGTCATCAAGATCGAAAGCTCGCTGTTTCCTGATGGCAGTAGGCAATCCACGACAGGCGATCTCGTCAGTCCCGTGGTGGCCCGCGGCCACCGCAACAAGCAGAGCATCGGAATCAACCTTCGCTCGGCCGCGGGTCGGCTATTGATGAAGCAGTTGGTCGCGACATCCGACGTCATTCTGTCGAACTTCAAGCCTGGCACTATGGACAAGCTCGGCCTGTCATATGCCGAGCTCGCAAAGGTCAATCCGCGGATCGTGGTTGCCCAGTCCAGCGCCTTCGGACGGGAGGGTCCGTGGAGTGGCCGGCTCGGATACGGCCCCCTCGTGCGAGCCGCAACGGGATTGAGCGCCTTGTGGCGCTACGACGATGGGGTGGACGGCTTCTCGGACACGGCGACTACATACCCCGACCACGCGTCCGCTCGCGTCGCAGCACTCGGAGTTGTGTCGTTACTGATCCGACGTCGACGGACCGGACGCGGTGGAAAAGTCGACATCGCGCAGGCAGAGGTGATCCTGTCGCAGAACGCCGACCTCTTGGCGTTGGAATTCCTCTTGCCCGGTAGCGCAGTTCGCTATCGGGACGGGCGGACCGCCGATGCTCCGCGCGGTGTATATGCCGCATCCGGTGACGACGAGTGGCTCGTCATCGACATCCGCGATTCCACCGACTGGAGAAGATTGGTCGAGAGTCTCGGCCATCCTGCACTCGCCCAAGATCCCCGATTCGACAGGGCCGAACGCAGAGTAGCCAACCGCACTGTCATCGACGGGCTCGTCACCCGATGGACGAAATCCCGGACGTCACGCGAGGCCACTGAGGCACTGCAGCGCGCTGGTGTCCCGGCAGGCATGATGCTGCGGGTTGCTGATCTTCTCGACGACGAACACCTGCTCGACAGAGGCGCGTTCACTGTGGCGTCACACCCTCTGGTCGACCACCTCCTGCCAAGTGAGAACACCCCCGGCCATTTCACGAATATCCCCGATGTAGAGCTACGTCCGGCTCCACTACTCGGCCAACAGACACGCGCGATCGCCGAACGGTTGCTCGATCTGACACCCAACCAGGTCGACGAACTCCTCGCCGCCGGGGTCCTCGAAGAGAACGCGCCACCGTCGGCGAACCGTGATGCGCACATCGCCTGAAACCCGAACTCACACAACAGGAAGTGACAACACATGACAACACCGAGCACTGAGCACACTCCGAATGCGGGAAGCCTGCCTTCGCCACTACTCGAGGAACGTCGCGGACACGTACTCATACTGACCATCAATCGGCCAGAGGCACGCAACGCCATCAACAAGAGCGTCGCGGACCAGCTGGGCCGGGCACTGGCCGACGCAGACAGCGATCACGACATCCGCGCGATCATCGTGACCGGGGCAGGAAACAAGGCATTCTGCGCCGGTGCCGACCTCAAAGCCCTTGCCCGCGGCGAGGAAATCGGTTCCGATGGCCCGTGGGGATTCGCCGGGTACGTTCGTCACGCTGTCTCGGTGCCGACGATTGCTGCGGTCAACGGTTTCGCGTTGGGCGGTGGCACCGAAATAGCTTTGGCCAGTGATCTTCTGGTCGCCTCCGATACAGCGACGTTCGGCCTGCCCGAGGTGACCCGCGGGGTGATCGCCGGCGCGGGTGGCGCCTTCCGTCTCGCCGCGCAGATCCCACCAAAAGTAGCCCTCGAACTGGCACTGACAGGTGAGCACATCACAGCAGCGCGGGCACTGGAGCTAGGTCTGGCCAACCGAGTGGTGCCGGCCGACAAACTACTCGAAACCGCGCTGGAGATCGCCGAACGCATCAGCGCGAACGCTCCACTCGCAGTCCGAGCAACCAAGCGGATAGCCAGAGCGATCAGCGACGGCTCCTATGAAACAGAAGCTCACTCATGGACACGGACAAAGCATGAAGCACGCGGAGTGATGAGTAGCGAAGACTCCGCCGAGGGAGTCCGCGCCTTTGCCGAAAAGCGGTCACCCATCTGGGCGGGAAAATGAATCATCGCCCACCTGAGAAAGATGGACCGGCAATGTGTAACAGATCGAATCTCGAGAAGGACTGAAGAATGAAAACTCGCTTCAGAACATTGACCATTGCCACCGCGATTCTCGCCTCATTGAGCCTGGCGGCGTGCGGTACCGGCACGTCGTCGACCAGGCCGACAGACGGGAGCTGGGACGACGTCGTCGCAGCCGCAAACAAGGAAGGCAGCGTACTGCTCTATTCGAGCCAGAAGCCCGCCAACCTAGAAGCACTGAAGGCGTCCTTCGAGGCGAAATACCCGCAGATCAAGATGGAATTCGTCCGCGGCACAGACGCCGACATCAATCCCCGGGTAGAGATCGAGAATCGGATCAAGAAGGGAACAGCCGACGTTCACATGGTGACGGACGCGGCATGGATCAAGACCGCATCTGATTCGGGCGCATACTCGACGGAATTGGTGGGGCCGAGCCTCGCGAGTCCTGCTTACGAGCCCGAAAAAAGCGTGATCAACAATCGCTTTTTCCTCACCAGCGCCGCAGTCTTCGCGCTCGGCTGGAACGCCACAAGTGTTCCGCAGGGGCTCGAGAGTCCTCGAGATATTCTCAAACCAGAATACACCGGCAAAATCGGCATCGTGAACCCGGCCGGAATTGCATCTTACGTCGATCTATACCGATACTATTCCAAAACTTTCGGCGAAGACTATTGGGAGAAACTGGCAGCACTCAAGCCGCGTGTCTTCCCCAGCGCAATCGCAATCGGTCAAGCATTGGCATCGGGCGAAGTCGTCGTCGCGCCAGCGGTCCAGCCATTGGTGGCAGAGATCGCCGCCGGGGCGCCAGTGGGCTGGGCCCTCCCTGAAAACCCCTGGGGAACACCGTGGTACAGCCATGTTCTCAGTGTGGCGCCGCACCCGAACGCAGCCCAGGTACTTGCTGATTTCATGGTCACCCAGGAGGGCCAAACGGCACTGAATAAAGGGTATGCCGCGACACTGCCTGATATTCCGGGAGCAGTTGCACGCGCGCAAGACATCAAGTCGCCAGATACGGCCGACCTGACGCCGGAGCGGATCAAAGAGTACTCCCGACAATGGGAAAAAATGTTCCTGTCCTGACCGGATTTCACGAACTCAGCATCCCGGGAAGGATGGCTCCTGTGCACGACCTAGACCCTCATACCCCAGTCATGGTGGGGGTGGGCCAAGTGTCCGACCGCATCGATCGACCGAACTACAGACAGTTGAGTCCCGTGGAGCTGGCGGCGGAAGCTTCCAGAGCCGCGATAGCGGACTGTGGTGCAGATCCCCGGTCGATCACCGCGCAGATCGATACCGTCGCCGGCATAAGGCAATTCGAGAACTCAACGCCCATCGCACTCGCACCGCTGGGTCGATCAGACAACTATCCGAGATCGGTCGCGGATCGGATCGGCGCAGATCCGCGGCGCGCAATCCTGGAAGTCAGCGGCGGCCAAGCTCCCCAACAGCTGGTAACCGAGATGGCCCGCACCATCGCACGGACAGGTTCCGGAGTAACCCTGATCTTCGGGTCCGAGGCAATCTCCACAGTCCGCCATCTCACCCAGGCCGAGCGACGACCCGACTTCACCGAGCACCGCGGAGGACAGCTCGAAGATCGCGGCTACGGATTGGAAGGCCTGGTGTCGGAGTCCGAGACGAAGCACGGACTCATCGGCGCACCACCTCGATACGCCCTGTTCGAGAACGCTCGTCGTGCTCGGCTCGAACAAACGCGCACCGACTACGCGCTGTCCATGGGGCAACTCTTTGAACCGTTCACCTCGGTTGCGGCGAGAAACGTGCATGCGGCGGCCCCGACCGAACGTACCGCGGCAGAGCTGGCCACGGTCACCGAGCGCAATCGCATAATCGCCGACCCCTATCCGCGGTTCATGGTTTCGCGAGATCAGGTCAATCAAGGTGCGGCCCTACTCATCATGTCTGTCGGCATTGCGAGGAGTCTCGGCATACCGGAATCGAAATGGGTTTTCCTTCATGGTCACGCAGACCTTCGCGAAAAGGATCTCCTGGACCGCCCGGACCTCAGCACGAGCCCGGCGGCCGTCGCGGCTACCTGCCATGCCTTGGAGGTCGCCGGTATCGCAGCCGAACAGCTTTCATCGATTGACCTCTACAGCTGTTTCCCGATTGCGGTCTTCAATATCTGCGACGGACTCGGACTGAGTCCCACCGATCCGCGGCGTCTCACCGCAAGCGGAGGCCTACCCTTCTTCGGAGGCGCCGGCAACAACTATTCGATGCACGCAATCGCCGAAACGGTCACCCGACTGCGATCAGCGCCCGGCTCGTTTGGTCTTGTGGGCGCAAACGGGGGCTACCTCAGCAAGTACTCCGTCGGCGTCTATTCGACCAAGCCAGTGGAATGGCGGGACAGTCACAGCACAGAGATCCAAACAAGACTCGATGCGGCACTGAGTATTTCAGCAGTCGACACGGCTGACGGATGGGCTGTCGTCGAAAGTTACACCACGCAGTACGGCCGCACGGACCAGACCGGCATCGTTGTCGGGAGACTTGAAGACGGCCGGCGCTTCCTCGCCAACTCCATCGACGGCGATGTCGCAACGCGCGACATGCTCAGGAGCGAACAGCCCATAGGGCAGCGGGTCTACGCGCGATCCACCGGCCGCGGCAACCTCGTGTCGACGAGCGTAGAAGCCATGAACACCTTCGCAGCAGCGCCCTCGTCATCGTCTTCCTTCCGCGGATAAGCCCTACTGTCAACGACGATTGAAAACTGGTCTGGCCCACTTTCCGTGACAGGTCGGCGGCCGGTTCCGGTAAGACGTGGATCGGGCGGGAGATGATCGTTCTGGTGTTCTCCGAGTTGCTGTGACCTGCGCGCTCCAACGACGAGATCGCCGAAACGACCCGAATACTGAACACGATGCGCGGACTCGGCGACTACCTCACCACCGCCGCCCAGCGGTAGCGCGAACGCAGGACCGGACGCAGCCGATGACTGCCGCCGGAACCGACCGACCATCTCACGCCGAGCGGAGCCGGCACAGTGTCTTGCCGATGGTCGCGCCGGACAGCATCGCCACCAGCGCGGCACTCGCCTGCTCAATACCGTCGAAGACCGATTCCCGATAGCTCAGTCGGCCGTCCGCGAGGTAACCGGCTACCTCCTGTCGCATCGGTTCCTGGAGATGGTTGAACGAACCGGCGCGAAAACCGCGCATTCGCAACCCTTTCGACACCATGGTGAACAGGTTCGGCGGACCCGCCGGGGCGGCGCCGTCGTATCCGGATACCGCGCCGCAGAGCGCGATCCGGCCCTGCGGGCACAAAGCGTCGAGGGCCGCGGTGAGATGGTCGCCACCGACATTGTCGAAATAGGCATCGATCCCCCCGGACGCGAGCCCGGCGAGGGATTCCGATAGGTCGTCGTGGTAATCGAACGCGGATATACCGAGCTCGTCCCGCAGGAAGGCGACTTTCTCCGGGCTGCCCGCCGAACCGATGACCGTGGCGCCGCGCAGTTTCGCGAGTTGCGCGGCCAGCAAGCCGACGGCGCCGGCTGCCGACGAGACCCACAGGGTGTCCGCCGAGGTCAGTTCCAAGATCTCGAAAAGACCCACATAGGCTGTCAGGCCGGCGCTGCCGAGGGGGCCGAGGAACCACTGCGGCGGCAGGGCCCCGGAGTCGATCCGAGTCGGGGCACCATAGCCGCCGATGGTCCGCGCATCCGGCCCCACGATCGCGAACTCCCGGTACCCGAGGGTGTGGGACACCAGGTCACCGGCGGCGAAATTGGGATTGCGGGTCTCGACGACGGTGCCGAGCGCGAGCCCGGTCAGCGCGTCACCAGGTTGTAGCGGAGGCAGATACCCGTCCGGCGTCGACTCCGCCAGCCGGATCCGTATGGATGGGTCGATCGACAGCCAGGTGTTGCGTATCAGCACCTCGCCAGGCTCCAGCGGTGGTATCGGCATCTCGACGAGGGTGAGGTCGGCGCCGCCCAGCTTTCCGACCGGTCGGCGCGCCAGGCACAGGTGACGATTCATAGATGACCCTTCTATCTGGTTGAACACACGCTGATCATGCAGACAACCCGGTCCGGGTCATCGGAATCCATACAGTCGAACCATCGGGTGAGCACCGGCACCGCACCGTCGTCATCATCGGCGTGCTCCTTCCCTCGAGGACTGTGGTGGTAGCACCCGAAATCCGAGTTGAACGGGACTTGATAGCGGGCGATGGGATCGGCCGCGTCTATATGCATCGCGGCGACGAACCAGCCGGTCCGTGTCGTTCTCGGTGACCGCGCCGTGCAGGAATCGCATATCGCCGACGGGGCGCCCCTGAGCAGCCGGTGTTCACGGTTCGCCTTCGACCGGGCACTCAGATAGTCGAACATTGCCGTGCGCCCACGGTCGCGGTTGCCGCCGCGGACAGGACCATCGCGAAGTCGGCGTCTTCGGCCAGCAGCGCCGTCGCGTCCTGCCACTGTCGACCGTCGCGCCATAGTCCCCGATCAGGTAATTCATGAAATGAACTTAGTTCAGGAAACCGGTTCTTGTCGAGAGCGCGCACAGCTAGCCCCGAGGTGCCGAACCGAGGTGTGTGTGGTCCCGGTGCCCGACGCCCTGCCCGGTGAGCGCGCGGCTGCGCACACCGGATTTCCGGGCTGATAGGCGCCCCTGCTTCGGCGTCCGATTCAGCGGATGCCGGGCGTGCGCGGATCCGGACCGAGGCAGACTTGAACGACGCAGCCCGGCGGGGCATCCGCTAATGGTGGTGCCAACGGGTAGTTCAGGCAGCTGAAGACATCGCAGCCCGGATATGCCGCGGGCCCGACACCGAAGACGGCGATCAGCAGATTCGTATCCACGTACTCGCCCGGATCCTCGCGTGGCGGCGGTTCGACATACGGACCGGGATCGGGCACCGGATGGTCCTGGAATGCCGCGAACAGTCGGCGGAAGAATTCGTACGGCAGCTCCGTGGTGTTCTGCAGGGCCCCCGCAATGCCCTGGTTGCTGGCATTTCCGAAGACTCCGGTCCACACCACCGTCAAATCCAGACTCGGCACGATGAAGACGTTCTGCATGCCGAGTCCGACCATAAAGTACATGTCGGCGGGCTGGAAGCCGGAGTTCTCAGAGCATCCGAGGCCGATCCAGAACAGGTAGCCGAAGCACTTGTTCGCTGGTGATGGCTGGCGTGCCATGCGCAGATAGGTCTCGGAGACGAGTTGCCGTGTACCCCAGCGTCCGTTGTTGCTCACCAGCAGGCCGAGCTTCGCGAAATCGTTCGGCGGGATCAGCAGATGGGCGTATCCGTAGGTGTGACCGGCGCGGTCGCGCGCCCAATAATAATCACCGCGTTCGATGCCGAGCGGATCGAAAAGCTCACGTTGCGCGAACTGCTGCAATGGCTCACCCATGGCCAGCTCGATGACATAGGCGAGCAGATCGACAGCGCGTTCGCTGTAACTGAATGCCGCGCCCGGCGGATTCTCCAACGGCACTCCGAGCGCCTGCACGGCACTATTCGGATCGATCGGAATCACCCCGGTGATACCCTCGGAGAGTATACCCACCGCCAGGCCGGACGATTCGGTCAGCAGATTCTCCACGGTGATCGACCGATGCTGCGCATCACCGAGGCCGGGCGGCAGATACCGATCGATCGGCGCTGCTATATCGAGTTTCCCTTGATCCCAAGCTATTCCGGCGAGCAACGACACAACGCTCTTCGTCGCACTCCAGATATTCCAGGCGACATTTCCGGTCGCGTCGTTCGTCGGCCCCTCACCGATCAGGCAGTTGTGCCGGAACACCTGCACATTCAACCGATTACGCGCGCTCGCGAATGCCATGGCGTCCGCGAGTAGTCCCGAATCCAGTCCAACCTGTTCCGGGGCCGCCCGTTCCGGCTCTCGCCCGGACGACACTCCACATGACAGCCGCTCGGCGGGCGCGGCGTGCGCGCCCCCGGCGACGACGCTCCCCGCGACCAGCGATACCGCCGCAGTTCCGGCCAGGAATCTGTAGATGCGACTCATAGCGAAAGGCTATCGTGCCCAATCGGGCCGGAGCGGATAACAGGCTGAATATGGTTCAGCCGAATACAAGCCGGACATCCCACTCGACATCGAATATTCCAAGATTCCTCTTGCAGGACATCGGCGGCGTGTCCATTCTGCGAACCATGCCCTTCACCCACAGGATCGCATAACACCGCGGCCGCGTAATCCCCAACACCGCCACGGCTTCCCGCACAGCTGACCGACTGGACCAGCTCGTCACCGAACGGGACCACATCCTCCGAGAACGACTCGGTCGCCGCAACCCCTCACATCGAGAGCATTGCGACGACCACGTGAACCCAAGCCACGGGTTGAGGGGCTGATATTCAGGCACAGGTGGTGCTGCAGTCACCAGGGGCGGGTTGTCGACACCGACTCAGCCTTGGACAAGGTGCCACGCCTCTAATTTCCGGACAGGACTCCGTCGACCACGACGCGCACCAACTTTTCGGGAAGGTCTGGCGTTATCGGTCTGCCCGTCAAGATCACACGCAACTGGATCGAGGCGAATAATGGCTCGAGTACATCAACGGCGGCTATTCCGGGCCGGACCTCACCGCGGGTGATCGCGCGCTCTACGACAGGCGCCATCGCCCGAAGCCGGGTGTCGAAATACAATCGCCGTGCCTCGACGACAGCGGGGTTGTCCGTCGGGACAACACTCATTTGCAAAAGAGATCGTCCGACCGGACTGCCGAGATAATCACACGCCTGTTTCATGAGATCCGTCAGATCTTCGCGGAGCGAGCCGTGGTCGGGGACGACCAGCGACGCCTCGCTACGCGCCGTCAGCGCGTCGAGGATCATGCGTTCGCGGGTCTTCCAGCGTCGATAGACCGATGTCTCGTGCACGCCGGCGAGCCGAGCGACGGCAGCGACAGACACAGCGTGTACCGGGGTGCCATTCACGATTTCCGACAGCACCGCGTCACGAACGGAAGTAACGATGTCTGTTGTCGCGCTCTTGACCTGGGATGACACGCTCAACTCTTCAGGCATTTGCGCAGTATAACGACGCTACAGCGCATTGCCCGGCAGTGGGATTTGATTGGGATTTTACCGAATGAGACCGGGGTTGAACGGCGCGTCACGCCGGACGGGTCGGAAGAAATCTGGATCTCGAATTCGATTGTGGGCAAGTAGATTCGGACCGATTGGAGGGAGCCGACCTTGTCGTGGCGCATCCAATTCTCTGCGCCAGGGTCGGCCGGATAGCACTCAGCACCGGATGGCACTCGGCAGATGATGACCGCATCGCTGTCGGCAGGTCGTCGCGATGCCCGTCCCTCGCGTCCAGAGCCTCGAGGATCGCACGCAGAACGCGAGGATGCGCGAGGCGTTACGGCCCCCTCGCAGGTGGATCTGCTTCGCCACCACCATGTTTCGACCCTCAACCGCAACCCCCCACTTCATCTGACTATGGATGAATTGAGTCACAGCAACTCATGTTGCGCAGTTGGGCCGACCCGATTATGGTCATACGCAAGTCGACTTGCGCGATACCGGGCGGGGCCGGGTAGGGGATCCTCGAAGTACTTGTTGCGTTGTGCATATCGTGACTATGCGGTAAAAAGCGCCGCGCCTGCGAGAAAGTCGACTGGAACGCGACATTGCCGTCGCCGCGTTCGACAACGCCGTCGCTACGTCCATTGCAAATAATTGGCCCGCTAGAGCCGTTCTGCACAGTGAATCGGAGATCCTGATGAGCCTCGAAACGGACGTGTACGGCGACATCGCCGACTATCTGGAAAACCACTACAGCATCGAGATCGACAAGGTAGACCCTTCCGCGACATTCGAGGAACTGGGTCTGGATTCGCTCGGCCTGCTTGGCATTGCGGATATATTGGAACGAAAGTACACGATTTCGCTGAATGACGAGCGTATCGCCAGTATCAAGACTTTCGGCGAACTCGTCGATACCGTGCGGTCACGCTCGGAGGAATCCAGCGCGAAGTCCCTATAGAGGGCCGAGTGTCACATTCGACAGCATTGGAGATTTCGGTGACTGCATATATCACCAGTACTGGTCGCTTTCTACCTGGTGCGCCGGTAACGAACGACGAAATCGAAGACTTTATCGGCAAAGCGGGAAACGCGAGCTCTGCTCTTCGGGACACGATTCTCGCCAATAGTGGTATCAAAACTCGCTATTACGCCCTGGATCGGGAACAACGAACTGTTTTCTCGAATACCGAGTTGGCTGCTCGGGCGGTGGAGGACGCCGTCGAGCGATCGGAGATCGCTGCGGAAGATTTACAGTTACTTGCCGCCGCCACGACGCTACCGGACCTGATGGGACCGGGTCACGCGAGCATGGTCCATGGCCGCCTCGCATATCCGCCGTGCGAGATCGTCACCGCGCACGGCATCTGCAGCTCGGGAATGATGGCGCTGAAGAACGCTTACTTGCAGGTGGCGATCGGCGAGAAGGCGGCCGCCGTCGCGGTCGCCAGCGAGTTCGCTTCTCGTGGATTCAAGAGCAGTCGATACAAGTCGCTGGAGAGCCGGACGGAGGAAGGTTCGCTGCCCATGGAAACCGCGTTTCTGCGATATATGCTCTCCGATGGCGCGGGAGCGGCGGTCGTCCAGGACAAGCCGAGATCGAACGGGGTGAGCCTGCGCATCGACTGGATTTCGCTGACCTCGTACGCCAATACCGAGAAAGCGTGCATGTATTTCGGCAGCGAGTCCAACGATGCCGAGAAGACCTGGATGGATTATCCGAACGCGACGGAAGCTGCTGAGGCCGGCGCTCTGGTCGCAAGACAGCGACTATCGCTGCTACCGCATCTGGTAAAGGTCGGTATCGACGAGTATGAGCGTCTGCTGAACGACGGGAAATTCGACCCGACAACCTTGAAATGGATTCCGGCGCACTATTCGAGCGAGCGGATGAAGTCGATGGTGCTCGGCGAATTGTCGCGGCGCGACGTGCCACGGCCGGGACCCGAGGTGTGGTACAGCAATCTCACCCGCGTCGGGAATATCGGCAGCGCAAGTATTTTCGTGATCCTCGACGAAATGCTGCGCGACGAGCTCATCACACCGGGCGACACGCTGCTGTGCATGGTCCCGGAATCGGGGCGTTTCGCGATTTCGTACATGCACCTCACGGCAGTGGGCGGCACGGGCTCATGAGTGCTGCGCCTCGGGATCTGCCCGTGCGGGACGTCGGCGCCGAACCCGCTGTGATCGCGGTGTATTGGTTTTCGCAGACCGGACAACTGCGTGAGTGCCTCGACCATTTTCTCGAGCCACTGGTAGAAGCCGGTTGCGACGTCCGGTGGATCGAAGTCACCACCTCCGGTGACTTTCCGTTTCCGTGGTCACTCGGTCGTTTCTTCGGTGTATTTCCGGAGGCCGCCGACGCCGAGGCGACCGTGGACATCTCCATCGGGGACGGCGGTCGACCAGCAGGCGATGATGTAGATCTCGTGCTCGTCGCGCACCAGGTGTGGTACCTCAGCCCGTCGATTCCGATGCGAACGCTGGTGCGGCGCTACCCCGATCTGGTGACCGATCGGCCGGTCGTGCAGTTCATCGCATGCCGCAATATGTGGGCGTCCGCGGCGGTGAGCATGCGCAGCATGCTCACCGCCGCCGGTGCTCGCCACATCGGTGTGATCGCGGTGACGGATACCGCCAATCAACTTGTGTCACTGTTCACCACTCTGCGGTGGTTGTTGTTGGGCCGGCGGGAGGCGTCTTTCGGTCTGCGTGCCGCCGGTGTGCCCGATGCCGAGCATCAACGGCTGCGCCGGCTCGGTCGGCAACTGGTCGAGACAGGCGCTGCCAGCGGCGAGCGGATCATCGCTGTGCTGCCCGAGGTGTTGGTGCGGGCCGAATCAGCACGCGAAAATGCCGCGGTGATCGGTCCGGACCTGTTGGCCGGCGCGGCATTTCGATTCGCGGCAGGACGGATCCGCCGCTACACCAGCCCCGGTGGGATCGTTGAGAAAGCAGCACTGGCCGTTTTCGTCAGCGCGCTGGGTTCGGCGATCGCCATCGGCCTGCCGGTAGCCACGGTGGCGCGCATCGCTTTTCGTCATCGAGTGGACGCCGCCCTCACAAAGTATCTCGACCGCACGCTGTACGCGGCTGCCGACGACGGCGCACTCGCGCGGCCTCGACACGAGGTGTCACCATGAGTGTCGACGACTGCGAGGTATTGATTGTCGGTGGTGGTCCGACCGGCCTGATCGCCGCACACCTGTTGGGCCGCCAAGGGATTCGCACCCATCTGGTGGAGAGCCGGTCGAGTGCGTCTGTACACCCGCGGGCCACGATGGTCAATGTTCGCACCGCGGAAATACTCCGAGACCTCGATCTTCTCGGGCCGGCTCAGGACGTCGGCACCAGCCTGGAGGCGTTGAGTCGGGTCAGTTTCCACACCACCCTGGTCGGTGGCGAGCTCGGCGAGATAGACATGGTGGGAGACGCCGAGAAGCTGATGCGGACGGTGTCGGCGAGTCCGGTGTTGCCGCTGATCTGTCCGCAGAACGAACTGCAGACGCTCGCGCTGCGTGAGTTGCGCAATTACCCCTCGGTCAGCGTCGAGTCGGGTATGGAGATCGCCGATCTGCTCGCCGATTCCGAAGGGGTCGGCGCGGTACGGGCAGACGGTTCCGCTCTCCGCGCTTCTTATGTGATTCTCGCCGAGGGAATTCACGGCCGGTTGCGCCGGCGCGTCGGCATCACGGTCGAGGCCTCCGAACCACTCGGAACGATGTTGGACATCCATTTCACCGCCGATCTCGGCTCCGCCGTTGGAGGTAATGAGAGCGCGCTGTACTGGGTTGTCAACGATGACGTACAGGGGGTACTCATCACCGTCTCGCCGCAACGCGGTATTTGGCTGCTCGAGCTGACCGGCATGGATATCAACCCGTCGGCGATGCCCGACGAAAGCGAGTGCGAGCGCTTGGTCCGATCGGCCATCGGTGATGCCGGCATCGACATCACGATCGAGTCGGTCCGGACGTGGGCGATGGGTACAACGGCCGTCGACCGGTGGAGCGACGTCCACCAGCGGGTATTCGTGGCCGGCGATGCGGCACACAGCTTCCCGCCGACCGGTGGCTTCGGCATGAATACCGGTATCCAGGACGCGCACAACCTCGCGTGGAAGCTGCACGGTGTGTTGCGTGGCTGGTCGAGTCCGCGGCTGCTGTGCACCTACGAATCGGAGCGGCGGCCCGTCGCGGACTTCAACGCCGGGCGCAGTGTGTACAACGCCGCTGCCATGGACGAGTTCTTCACACAGGCACGATCGCTGATCAGATCGGGGAACGGATACGGGCACGAGATCGGCGATGCCGCCGCACTGGCGGACGGCATCGAACGGCAGCGACCGCATTTCGATTTCTACGGTCAGGCAAGGGGGTTCGTCTATTCCTCCGACGCAGACAAGCCGGTGCCGGTCGTCGCCGACGTGGTCGACTATCACCCCAGGGTGACCGTCGGTGCCGTCGCGCCACATGTGTGGCTGGAAGAGGATGGGCGGCGGACCGCCATCAGCGACCTGACCAACGGGACCTTTGCCTTGCTGACTTCCGTCCAGGGCGCGCCCGAATGGCAGGACTCGTTCGGTGCGTGGGCGTCGGTGCTCGGTGACATACCGCTGCGGGTATGGCCGGTGTCCCCGGTACCGCGTCCGGACGCCTTACACGATTTCCGCGACGACGCCATCGGGGTCTTCGGTCTGTCCGACGCGGCGGCGGTCGTTGTGCGTCCCGACGGCCACATCGGCGCGATATTGCCCGGTACGGATCCGCACGGCGAACTGGCCCGATACCTCAACTCGATGCTCGGCGAGAAAGCAGTGACCTCATGACCGACATTTCCCAGGACGACACCTCCGGCGTCGATCCGCAGCTTGCGGCGGATCTGCTCAGCAATGACCGGGGTCGGGTCAAGCGCGCGATCGAGAGCATCTCCGCACAGCGGCTCGCGGACCATCTCGAGACCGACACCGGCACAGCGGGTTTGGTCGCGGCATTCGATTTGATGCCGACGTTCTATCGCGGCGGTCTGCCCAAGCCCGCGGTGGTCCGCTGGGCCGTGACCCGGCGCACGCACGGCAAACTCGAACGCGACGTCGAGCTGACCCCCGACAGCTGCACAATCGGCGAAAAGGGCGCCTTCTCCGCGCAACCGGCGGCCACACTTACCGCGCCCGCATCGGCGTTCGTCGCGCTGGCCTGCGGTGCGACGCGCGGTGTCGAATTGATGTCGCGGGGTGATCTGCGGGTGGCGGGCAATGTGCAGCTCGCGATGAAGATGGAGCGCCTGTTCGACCTCGAGCCGAATGCCACGTCGTCATGAGTGCGCCGAGCCTGCCGCGCGCGGTGACCGCCCGGCGCAGGGTCGCCATCACCGGGATCGGTGTGGTGTCGCCGGTGGGGAATTATCCCGGCGTGCTGTGGGACAACCTGCTCGAAGGCCGTTCGGGCGTCGGTCCCGTCACCACGTTCGACGTCTCGACCAAACGGGTTCGGATCGCCGCGACGGTCGATGATTTCGCGGCGACGGACTGGATGGAGCGCAGGGACGCCATCCGGTTCGATCGTTTCTGTCAGCTCGCGATGGCAGCCTCCGACCTGGCACTCAAAGACGCCGGTGAGCTCAGCGCCGATCCGTCCCACGTTGCGGTCATCATCGCCAGCGCACTCGGCGGTGCCGACACGATTCGCACCACCGTCGGCAACGACCCGGACGGTGAACGGATCCCACCGACCTTCATCCCCGTATCGATGTCCAATGTCGCCGCCTCGGTGGTGGCCCAACGCCACGATTTCGCAGGGCCGAGCTACTCGCCGAGCAGCGCGTGCGCGTCCTCGGCCGACGCAGTCGGCCAGGGCATGCGGATGATCAGGGACGGATACGCCGACGCGTGCGTTGTCGGTGGATCCGAAGCCTGCGTCAATCCCGTTATCATGGCCGGTTTCGCCAGCATGCGGGCATTGTCGCGGCGCAACGACAGTCCCGAGCAGGCCGCGCGCCCATTCGACGCCGACCGCGACGGATTCGTGCTGGGCGAGGGCGCGGCGGTGCTGGTTCTCGAGGACATGGATCGTGCTCTCGCGCGGGGAGCGACCATATACGCCGAGATCGCGGGCTACGGACAAACGAATGACAGCCACCATCTGACCGCACCGCGGGCCGATGGTTCCAGTGCCGCCCAGGCGATTCGCATCGCGCTGCGCGACGCGGACATCGCGACAACCGATGTGGACTACATCAACGCACACGGCACGGGCACGATACTCAACGACCGCGCGGAAATGGCCGCGTTGCGTACTGTTTTCGGCGCTGACCTCGCGAAAACCGTTGTGGCTTCTACCAAATCCATGACCGGCCACCTCCTCGGCGCGGGAGGCGCGTTGGAGGCCGCCATCGCCGCGCTGGCCGTCAAGACATCGATGATCCCGCCGTCGGTCAATCTGGACCAGGTGGCCGAGGACTGCACGGGCGCGTCGTTCGTCTCGGCATCGACCGAGTCCGATGTCGCTGCCGTGCTGACGAATTCCTTCGCGTTCGGCGGCCACAACTCGTCATTGGTCCTGCGCCGTAACGACCCTTACCGCACCGAGGAGTAGTCCATGGAATTGAAGTTCGAAGGTGAAGTCACCGCGTCATTGCATCCGCCTCGTATGGTGGGCAATACCCCGCACGGAATTCGCATGTTCATCGAGGTCGGTGAGGGAAAGCTGGAGGGTGAGCGCATCAACGGGCGCGTGCTGCCCGGCGGTGGCGACTGGGTGCTGATCGGCACCGACCAGTGGGCGCGCGCCGATGTACGCGCGCAATTCGAGACCGACGACGGTGCGATCATCTACGCGCAATTCGATGGGCTGATCGAGATGACCGATGCCGTGCAGACAGCGTTCGCGGACGGGGTGCCCACCACATTCGAGGACCAATACTTCCGGGTGCTGCCGCGTCTGGAGACCGGTGATCCCGACTACGAATGGATCAATCAGACGCTTTTCGTCGGTGAGGGCCGATTCACCGAAGGCTTCGGTCTGCAATACCGCTTCTACCGGATCACCTGACCCGACCTGACCGCCCCGCACAGTGTCACATCCTTCCACTGTCTGAAAGTGAGGTGATCGGCCCGATGAATTCCACGGATGCCGACTCGTCGTCGCGTGCGATCGACGTCCGGTCGGTGACTGTGCGACGAAGGCGGAAAACGATCCTCGACGACATCTCGTTCACCGTCGGCCAAGGCTCGGTGACCGGTTTGCTCGGGCCGAGCGGCTGCGGCAAGACCACACTGATGCGCACCGTCGTCGGCGTGCAGAAGTTCTCGTCGGGCACGGTCACCGTGCTCGGCCGCCCGGCGGGGCATCGGCGGCTGCGCCGTGACGTCGGCTACGTGACCCAGTCGCCGTCGATCTACGACGATCTGACCGTTCGGCAGAATGTTCGCTACTTCGGGGTGATGTACGGGGCGAAGTCCGAGTCGGTGGACCAGGCCATCGAGGACGTCGGGCTGCTCACCTACCGAGACACGCTGGCCGCCAAGCTTTCCGGCGGACAGCGTGCGCGGGTGTCGCTGGCGTGCGCGCTCATCGCGCGGCCCAAGCTGCTGGTACTCGATGAGCCGACCGTCGGTCTCGACCCGGTGCTGCGCCGTGACCTGTGGGCTTCCTTTCACAGCCTGGCGGCAGGCGGCACGACGTTGTTGGTGTCCAGCCACGTGATGGACGAGGCCGAACGCTGTGATCGCCTGTTGCTCATGCGGGAGGGCAGCGTGCTCGCCGATTCCGACCCCGTGGGCTTGCTGCGGCGAACCGGAGCCGACACATTAGAGGGCGCTTTCCTGCGGCTGATCGAGTCCGGCGACGGAGCACGATCGTCCACCACCGTGAATTACGTTGCGACTCATCAGGTTTCCAAAGAGACCCGACCGGAGGTTTCGTTGTGAATGCCCACATGCTGTTGCACACCACCGCGCGTGTGCTCACCCAGATTCGCCACGACCGCCGCACGGTGGGGCTGCTGCTCGTGGTGCCGAGCGTGCTGCTCACCTTGCTGCGCTACGTCTTCAACGGTCGCCCCGACATCTTCGACCAATTGGGATTGATGCTGCTCGGCATCTTCCCGTATGTGTCGATGTTCATGGTCACCAGCGTCGCCATGCTGCGCGAACGCACCACCGGCACGTTGGAACGACTTATGAGCACGCCTCTGTCGAAGATGGATCTGCTGCTCGGCTACGGACTGGCATTTGCCGTGGTGGCCGTGGTGCAGGCGGCGGTTGCCGCCACGGTCGCCTACCAGTTCCTCGGGCTCGAATCGCAGGGGTCCATCGCAGCGGTGTTGCTGATTGTCATCGCAACGGCCGTGCTCGGCTCGTCGACGGGGTTGCTGACGAGTGCGTTCGCGCAGTCGGAGTTCCAGGCCATGCAGTTCATGCCCGCGTTGGTGATCCCGCAGTTGCTGCTCTGCGGTCTCGTTTGGCCGCGGGAGGATATGTCCGGATTCTTGCAAGGGCTGAGCAACGTCGTACCGCTGCGCTACGCCGCGCAAGGGCTCACCGAGATCGGCACGTATCCACACCCGACCACCACGATGTGGATCGACCTGGTGGTCGTGACAGCGTTCGCTGTGGCTTCCTTGCTCACCGGCGCGGTAACGCTACGCCGACGCAGTTCGTAACCATCCGATCGCAGCAGGAGCTTCCACGTGACAGCACTTCGCGTTCTTCGCCGAGTACTGCCGGTACCCACCCAGGCCGACGCATTGTTCGCACGCCGCGGGTTCCCGACATCGGCACCGATCACCAGCACACTCGAACAGGTTGGCGTGCAGGTGATCCGGGGTTTCGAGATGGGCGCTGACATTGCCGACATCGATGACCTCGCAGCTGCTCTCGACCATATCGACCCGTTTTATCGCAGCCTGGCCTACGAAGGGGCGGTGACCGCGCTCGTCACCCGCGACCTCATCGGCCTTCGGCGGCGAAATCTGGCCCGGCAGTTCGTCGAAGGTCCAGGTGCCCCACACGCCTATATGGCGTACGTCGGCTATGGGCTTCTTATGCCGCGCCTGCCGAGGTTCCTGTGGCAACGGTGCAGGCCGAACCTCGGCGATGATGACGTGTTGTCGCATCTGACCTGGCTGGCGGCCGACGGATTCGGTTTCGACGGAGCGTTTTTCCAGACGGCACGATGGATCGATAGGCAGTGGCGGCCCAAGCCGTATTCGTGGGAAGGTGACAGTTCCTACTTCCTGCGCGCCGTCGATCAGGGCGTCGGACGGTCGTTGTACTTCGTCAACGCCGCGGATCTCGAGGCGATCGCCAACCGGATCGAGCGTATGGATCCAGGCCGTCGGGCCGACATGTGGAGCGGCATCGGTGCCGCCATCGCCTATCTCGGTGGAGTCGCGGAGGCCGACATCCGCACAGCGCAGCGTCGTGCCGGGCTCGCGGTGGCGGATATGGCACAGGGTGCCGCGTTCGCGATAAAGGCGCGAGCTCATGCCGGGTATATACCAGATTGCTCGGTGTCGGCGGCACGAGTGCTCTGTAATTCCGATGTCGCTGCGGTCGTCGCGGTCGTCGACGAGGCCAGCACACAACCGTTCGGCACGGGCGAGCCCGGTTACGAGCAATGGCGGCGCCGGTTACGCGAGCGGCTCACGCCACCAACGTTGTTGGGCGTGGACCGACAACCGGCCGATCAACCACGAGGAGCTTAGATGTCGCGCTTTATCGATGACGTACTGGCCAGCAGTGCCTCCGAGCGGGGTTTCTCCTACGGCGATCCCGATGCGCTGCGCAGGAAGACCTGGGCAGAGTTGCTGCGGCACAGTCGATGTGCTGCGCAGTCGCTGGCCGATCAGGGTGTGACCATGGGTTCGCGGGTCGCCATTCTTGCCGGTGAACCCGAGGATGTCGTGGTAGCGGTACTGGCCTGCTGGTTGCTCGGCGCCTCGGCCACGATGCTGCATCAACCGACGCATCGAACCGATCTGACGG
Source organism: Nocardia vinacea NBRC 16497 (assembly GCF_000308835.1). GTDB lineage: Bacteria > Actinomycetota > Actinomycetes > Mycobacteriales > Mycobacteriaceae > Nocardia > Nocardia vinacea. Next base: position 41,533 of record NZ_BAGN01000402.1, read on the forward strand.
TCTGGGGGCGTGACACTATCAGATCCCTCGATGTCATCGACGCCAAACTGGTGTTGATCGGACCCCCCTTCGACAGCGCGGCGATCATCCTCGCCGAGCACGATGTGCTCAGTGTGTCGATCGCCCGGCTGGATTCGTCGACACCGTTGGAGCCCACCGATGTTCCGGATGACACCTTGGCGCTACTGCAGCTGACGTCGGGATCCACCGGCAGTCCGAAAGCTGTTGCCATCACGCATGCCAACCTGTACGCGAGCGGTCACGCCATCGCGCGGGCATCCGATATGGATCCGGCAAAAGATGTCGGGGTGAGCTGGTTACCGCTGTTCCACGACATGGGCATGGTGGGTTTCGTGGCGACGCCGTTGCAGTTCGGGGTCGAGGTGGTGTGTGTGAGTCCGACGCATTTCCTACGTTCACCGCTGGTGTGGATGGATCTCATCACTCGACATCACGGCACGATGACCGCCGCCCCGAACTTCGCCTACGAGATCGTGGCACGGCGAATGGAGTCGGCTCCGGATGGGGCATTCGACCTGTCCAGTATGCGGTTCGCGTTGAACGGCGCCGAACCTATCGATGCAACCGCCGTCGCCCAATTCATCAGGGCCGGAGCGCGTTTCGGTTTGTCCGCAGGGGCCGTGGTGCCCGCCTACGGCATGGCGGAGGCCACGCTCGCGGTGTCGTTCAGTCCGATCGGAAAGGGCGTGCAAACCGATGCGGTGCGGCCCGACGCCATCGAGACGACCGGTTGCGCGACGCCGGCCGAGGGTGCGGACGCCCGGGTGCTAGTGACGCTAGGGGCGCCGGTTCCTGGTGTCGAGGCACGAGTGCTGGATGACACCGGAGTATCTGTGCAGCCCCGAACCGTCGGTGAGATCCTGATCTCCGGTGCCACGGTTACCGATGGTTACTTCACCGAAAACGGTTACAGCTCAGCGCGAAACGAGGGCGGGTGGTTGGCGACCGGTGATCTCGGCTACCTGACCGAATCGGGTGAGATCGTCGTCTGTGGGCGCAAGAAGGACACCATCATCGTCGCGGGCCGCAATATTTTCCCGACCGACATCGAGCGCGCCGCAGCGACGGTGGCGGGTGTCCGACGGGGTAACACCGTCGCCGTGCGACTCGAGCCGGGGGAAATCCGTGAGAGTTTCGCGGTCGCCGTAGAGTCCGCCGATTGGAACGATGACCAGCACATCGTACGTATCCAACGGGAGGTGACCCGCGCCGTCCGCGACAGCGTGGGGGCAACACCGCGGTCGGTTGCCGTTGTCGCACCGGGGTCGATACCGAAAACCCCGTCGGGCAAGGTGCGCCGAACAAACTCCGCCCACCTGGTCCGATGATCGGCCGACGCGCTGGTATCGCCGTGACCGTCCTCCTGCTGTCGATCGGCGGCACCGCCTGCACCGCAGATGGTGGTTTGCCACGGCCTGCCCAGTTACTCCGCAACGCGGCGGCGGCGGCGCGTGCGACGACAAGCGCACACATCACCCTGCAGCTCAGCGGCGCGCCCCTGAGCGGAGTGAGCGTACGGGCCATGTCGGCCGACGTGGTCCGCGACGGTGACGCGCGAGCGAAAGGACAGCTGGTGGTGCCGTCGGTACTCGGTGACGCCCGCGTTGATTTCGTCGAGATCGACTCGACCATCTACACCCAGGACCCCGCCGGGCGATTCGCACCGGCACCAGCGCAACAGAACGGGTCGGCTAATCCGTTGCCCACCGCGTTGATAGACCCGCACCGAGGAGTCGCAAACCTCCTGACGTCGATGTCTTCGGTGCAGACCGAGGCAAAAGAGACCATCGCCGGCGTCGAAGCGTTCCGCGTCACCGGACTCGTTGCGGCTCACGACATTGCACAGGTGGCGCCGAGCGTGACCACGGACGGGAGGTTGACCGTGTGGTTCAAGGTGGGTGGCCGACACGAGCCGGTCGCGACCCGGCTGGTGATCGGTCAGGGGGATCCCGCCTCGCAATCCGTGCTCGACCTGGCGGTCAGCGCCGTCAACCGTCCCGTACATGTCGCCGATCCCCGCCAATAGCTTGCGGTCGGCAAGCTACGAACACCATGCCGACGAACGGGCCGCAACCATTCGGCGGCCGATGAAGGGAATCCGATGTACGACATCACCGAGATCGACCCCGAGCAAGTCTCACCGGGTGAGTTCAAGAACCTCATCGCCAACACGTCCGATGAAAAGTTGCGCGCCGCACTGGCTGATCCGAACGTACGAAAAATAATGCTCGACACCGTTTTCGCGCGCATGCCGGACCGGTTGAGTGTTGACGAAGCACGCGGTGTCGACGCAACCGTGCTATGGCGAGTGGGACAGACTCCTGACGAGTGGCTGGTGACGATTCGCGACGGTGGGTGCACCGTGACGAAGGCGACGGCAGGTGTCAAACCGACGGTGTCACTGACGCTGGGAGATGTCCTGTTCCTCCGATTGTTGTCCGGGCAGGCGTCGGGGACGAAATCGATGCTTTCCGGCAAGTTGCGTGTCAAGGGTGATGTGCTCTTCGCCAGGCGAGTGGAGAAGCTGTTCAGCACGGATTGACGCCAGCTAGCGACTCGATTCCGCGCCCATCACATCCGCATAGACGTAGTAGGCGATCTCGGTCGGGTCACTGACGCTGCGCCGCGCCATCAGCCAATGCCCACACCCGGCCGCCCACCTCCCATCGATCTGGCGGCGTGTCCAGTCATATTCGCGGGGTCCGTGCGCACCGGCCTGCACGCGGTCGCAGCGGAGACGGCGGCGGCGTGCGCCAGCGTCGAGACCCTCGGCCGCACCAAGCCGCCGATCTGCTCTACCTCCAGCACATCGTCCCCAGCCAACGTCGGATCCCGCAATCCGTGCCATGGTCGTTGCTGAGCTTTATCGGCACACGAGCAGCGGCACACCCACATGGAAACCCACCGCGACGAGCCTGAATTCGGGTACCGATTCCTCGCCGACGAGGCACGCGCGCCGGTGAGCCCATGGCCGACCGGACCGCATGGCGGATCTGCTCGGCCCAGGGCTGGTGGAGTGTGTCCGGCGAGAAACGCAGCGGCAAAGGCAAGGCTGGCCTGCCGGTCCACGACGATCTGGTCCGCCGCAATTTCTCCGCCGATGCTCCGAATCGGTTGTGGCTGGCCGACATTTCCGAACATCACACCGGTGAGGGCAAGCTCTACAATTGCGCGGTCAAGGACGGCTATTCCAACCGGATCGTCGGCTACTCCATCGATTCTCGGATGAAGTCGACATTGGCAGTGCACGCACTCAACAACGCGGTAGCCCGCCGTGGCGACGTGGCCGATTGCGTTCTGCACACCGACCGCGGATCGCAAGG
>NZ_BAGN01000401.1 GCF_000308835.1 Nocardia vinacea NBRC 16497
ACCGCGACGCTGCGCTGCCCGCTGCCGCACATCCCGCCGACGTGCTGCCTGCCGCCGCGCACCCTGCCAGGGGGGTGTCCGACGATGCAGCACGCCCTGTCGCCAGACCATCAGCCGCACCATCCGCGGCGTCCGGTCTCCAATGTCCGTGGCAGACAAGTCGGATTGCCGAACCGGTCGTCGGAGCACAGCTGGATGGGGCGGTGGTCGTCGATCTGTCCTCGATGTGGGCGGGCCCGCTGTGTGCCCACCTGCTCGGGCGCGCAGGCGCGCGGGTGGTCAAGGTGGAGAGCACGCGACGCCCGGATGGCGCACGCCGCGGTGATCCTCGCTTCTTCGACTGGCTGCACGGCGGGCACGAACAGCTGGCCGTCGACTTCCATACGCCCGCAGGGCGGGAAACGCTGCGCGAGCTGGTTTCCACCGCGGACGTGGTGATCGAGGCATCCCGGCCGCGGGCGTTGGCCCAACTGGGCCTGGCTCCCGGGGACCGTGTGCATCGCGACGGACAGGTCTGGTTGAGCCTGACCGGATATGGTCGCGCCGAGCCGATGCGCGTGGCATTCGGCGACGATGCGGCGGTGGCGGGCGGCCTGGTCGGCTGGGACGGGGGCGAGCCGGTGTTCTGTGCTGACGCCATCGCCGATCCACTCACCGGAGTCTGTGCGGCACTGGCGGTATGCTGCGCCGTTCTCGGTGGCGGGGGACAGCTGATCGACCTGTCCATGCGTTCCACCGCCGCCGCCTTCGCCTCGGCCCCCGCGCTCACCCATGGACCGCATCGAGTGCGTGCCGATGGTGCGGATTGGGTTGTCGAATGCCCGCACTACGGTCGTTCGCAACGGGTGCTGCGTCCGCGGGTGCCGCAACTGGGCGGCGCGGCATGAAACGAGTTGTGCCTCATGTTGATTCGTGATGCCGAAGTCTTCGGTGCCGGCCGGATGGACGTGCGCATCCACGGCGGTGTCATCACCGAATGCGCAACCGGTTTGGTTCGTCTGCCGGGTGAGGACGAGATCTACGCGGGCGGTGGCTGGTTGCTGCCCGGACTGCACGACCACCACATCCACCTGCGTTCACTCGCGGCGACCTACGAATCTGTTCCACTGGGCCCGCCGCATGTGCGCACCGCAACCGAGTTCGCGGCGCGACTACAGGAGGCCGATCGAAAGCTGTTGCCTGGCAAGTGGATTCGCGGCACCGGATACCATGAGTCGGTAGCCGGCCCCCTCGATCGTGCGGTGCTGGACCGGATGCTCCCGCATCGTCCCGTGCGCGTGCAGCACCGCACGGGTGTGCTGTGGCAGCTCAACTCGATGGCCTGTGAGCTGGTCGGTCTGGACCGCAATGACGCGCCGGGTGTGGAACGCGACGAGACCGGGCGGCCGACCGGCCGGCTGCGCCGGATGGACTCCTGGATGGGAGAGCGAGTCGACTCGCGCACAACGGATCTGGCCGCAGTGAGTGTCGCCGCAGCGGCAATGGGCATCACCGGATTCACCGACGCGACCCCGGGACTCGCGCAGGCCGATATCGACCAACTGGCCGAGACGGTCGAAACCGGGCGGATCGTGCAGCGGGTGCACTGCATGGCGCCCCCCGAGGTGTCGCAGCCCGGCGGCGCACGTTTCACGTTGGGCCCTACCAAGATCGTGCTCGACGATTTCGATCTGCCCCCCTTCGACGAATTCGCCGACCGGTTGCGCGCGATTCATGCGGCAAGCCGGGCCGTCGCGGTGCACTGCGTCACGCGGGTGCAGTTCATCTTGACCATGGCCGCGCTGGACCTCGCCGGTGTGCGAGCGGGGGATCGGATCGAACATGGTGCGGTGATTCCGCACGAATCGCTGGATTGGCTACGCGGACAGCGGGTTTCGGTCGTCACCCAACCGCATTTCGTGGTCGAACGAGCCGAACAGTACCGCGACGAGGTGCCCGCGGAGGATCTGCCCGATCTGTGGCGGCTGCGTTCACTCGTCGATGCCGGGGTGGGTGTCGCAGCCGGGTCCGATGCGCCATTCGGTGCACCCGATCCGTGGTCGGTCGTGCGTGCCGCGGTACACCGGCCGCCGGAATTCCATGCCGCGGAAGCGGTGTCGGTCCCCAAAGCGCTGTCACTGTTCTTCGGCGCACCCGACAGCCCGGCGACGCCGCGCTGGATCACACCGGGCGCGGTCGCCGACCTGACACTGCTGTCGGTACCGCCGGACGAGGCCGCCCAGCAACTCGATGCCGAGATCGTCGCGGCGACCATTGTGGCCGGTGATCTGGTGTATTCGGGTCAGTAGACGCCGCACATACCGTCGATCGAGACCTCTTCCACCAGCACGTCAGCGATCACCAGGTCGGACTCGTGCACAATGCCCTGTTCCTCGCTCATCCGGTACTCCTTGCCGATGGATTTCGTCAGTTGATGACGAATATTGGACGATAGCGAGCGCCCGGCGACTGCGTCTGTCGGATCCCGGTGAGCGGAACGAACTCGAGTGTGCCACGAGATCGCGTTCGCAACGGCTTTCCGGAATCCCGGCACCGCCTCGGCAACCCCACCGGAGCTCGGCTTTCCCGACTATGATCGGCAGGTCGGGGTCGGCAGTTCTGCCTCGAGAGGTGATCATATGGTCGGACATTGCGGCTTCGGGGGTTCGCGCGGATCGACGCCAGTCGATTAGCCGATTCGCCATGCCCGACCACGAGAACGAACGTACCCAGCGCGATATCCGGTTCGGGATCGCCGCGGAACTGACCGCCGCCGGATTCGAGGACGCCGAGGAGATCGGCCGCGGGGGTTTCGGCGTCGTCTATCGGTGTCTGGAGCCCTCGCTCGATCGCACCGTCGCGGTCAAGGTGCTGACCTCGGAGATCAGCGGCGACGAACGCGAGCGCTTCGTCCGGGAGCAGCACGCGCTCGGCCGACTCTCGGGTCACCCCAATATCGTTGCGGTTCATCAAGCCGATGTGACCGCCGACGGCCGTCCGTTCATCGTCATGCCCTTCCATTCGCGCGGGTCGCTGGATGCGCGATTGCGCGCGACGGGGCCGCTGCCGTGGCAGGAGTTGCTGTCGATCGGGGTGAAGATCGCCGGGGCGCTCGCCGCGGCGCACGCGACGGGCACACTGCACCGGGATGTGAAGCCCGCGAACATTCTGGTGACCGATTACGGGGAGCCGCAATTGGCGGACTTCGGCATCGCGCATATCGGCGGGGGATTCGAGACCTCCGCCGGACGCATCACCGGCACACCGGCATTCATCGCGCCCGAGGTGCTACGGGGTGCGCCGCCGAGCGCGGTTTCCGACATTTACGGCCTCGGCGCCACTATGTTCTGCCTGCTGACCGGGCACGCGGCCGTCGAACGCCAGACCGGTGAGACGGTGCTCGCACATTTCGTTCGAGTCACCTCGACACCCGGGCCCGACCTGGGTGAAATCGACGTCCCCGCCGAACTCCGCGCCGCGATCGAAGCCGCGATGGCCACCGATCCGGACCGAAGGCCGCGTACGGCAGTCGAATTCGGATATCTGCTGCGCGATGTCCAGCGGAATTGCGGGCTCGACGTGGACGCCATGGCGGTGCCGGCGGACGCGCAGGAACCGCGGTCCGGGTCGATAATGGTGCACGCACAGCGTGGAACCGGCCCACGGACCACCGTGCCACCGCCGGTCGCGTCGACCAAATATCGTCCGCCGACCTCGGCCCGCCCCCTGGTGGACCGGCCGCGGCTGCTGCGCAAACTGCAGGAGGGCGGCAATCGCCGCCTGCTGCTCATCCACGCGCCGCCGGGCTTCGGTAAGAGCACACTGGCCGCGCAGTGGCGCGATGTTCTTACTGCACAAGGGATGTCGGTCGCGTGGTTGACGATCGACCACGACGACAACAATGTCGTCTGGTTCCTCGCCCATCTGGTCGAGGCGATTCGCCGGGCGCGCCAGGAACTGGCCGGCGGGCTCGTGACGATGCTGGAGGAGCGCTCCAGCGATGCCACTCGATACGTGCTGGCATCGCTCATCGATGAAGTGCACGACAGCGGTGCGCCGCTGGCCGTCGTCATCGACGACTGGCACCTCGTCACCGATGCCGGTACCCGCGCCGCCATGGAATTCCTGCTGGACAACGGGTGCCATCACCTGCGGGTGATCGTCACTGGCCGAACGCGTGCGGGATTGCCGCTCAGCCGGATGCGCGTCGGCGACGAACTGGTCGAAATAGATTCCGACGACTTGCGATTCGATGATGCCGAATCGACGGCGTTCCTGCTCGACATCAATCGCCTGACGCTGGGCAGCTCGCAGGTCGCCGAACTGCTCGACTCGACCGAAGGCTGGATCGCGGCACTGCAACTCGCTTCACTGTCGCTGCGCGGCAGCAGTGATCCCGCCGAATTCATCGATCAACTGTCAGGCCGGCATGAGGCGATCGGCGAGTACCTCGTCGAAAACGTGCTCGACACTCTCGATCCGAACCTGCTGGACTTTCTGCTGGCGACCTCGATCACCGAGAAGATCTGCGCCGGACTGGCCGAAGCGCTGTCCGGCCCGGCGGCCCCACGGCTGTTGCAGCAGGTCAAGGCCCGAGATCTGTTTCTGCGCAATGTCGACTTCCGGGACGATGTCGGCGACGACTTCGAGTGGTTCCGCTATCACCGTATGTTCGGCGATTTCCTGCGCCGCAGGCTGGCCGAACAGAATCCCGACAGATGCATCCGGCTGCACCGCGTCGCGGCCGACTGGTTCGCCGACCACGCGATGTTGAACGAAGCGGTGGATCACGCACTGGCCGCCCGTGATTCGGCGGGTGCGCTGCGCCTGATCGAGGAGCGCGCGACGGAGCTGTTGGAAAGTGCCCGGACGGCCACACTGCTCGGGCTGGTCGCCAAACTGCCGACCGCGATCGCGGTATCGAGTGCGCGCCTGCAGCTGTTCGTGGCTTGGGGCAATATATCGCTGCAGCGGCCGGTGGCCGCCGAGGCGGCCCTGGATCGGGTCGACGCGGTGCTGGGCGCCGATCGGCCGGATGCGGACGACACCGCCGATCTACATCTCGAGGCCGTGCTGGCGCGGGCCGCATGCCGACTCACCGCCGACCGATTCGCCGAATTGCCGGAGTTCGTCGCGCATCGGCTCGAGTCGGAGGTCAACCCGTTCATCGCGACCATCGCGGCGGGTGTCGGATCGGCGGCCGCGCTCTATCGGTTCGACTTCGACGAGGTGTACCGGTGGCAGCGGTGGGTTGCGCCGCATCGGGCCAGGGTCAAGGGGCCGACCGGCTTACTGCACAGCTACGGCTTGACCGGTGTGGCTGCCTTCGAACAACTCGATATCGCGGCGGCGCAGACGCATTTGGAAACCGCTCGGTCGCTGGCCCTGGAAACCGGCCGCCATTCCTACATCACGCGTATGACGGGCGCACTGCTCGGTGCGCTGTGTTATTGGCGGGGCGAACTCGACGAAGCGGAGGCGCTGCTCGACGAGAGCGTCAAGGCGGGGCCCGAGGGTGGAGTGGTCGAATTCGTATCGGCAACCTATGGAATCGGCGCGCGGATCGCGGCGCTGCGGGGCGACCTCGGTGCGGCGCGGGAGCGACTTGCCGAGGGCGCGAAGATGGCCCGTAATCTCGCGCTGCCCCGTTTGGCCGCCCGCATCGTCAACGAGCGAATCCGCCTCGGCCTGCCCATCGCCGCGGACGAGGCGGCGGCACTCGAGCGGCTCGAGCCCTACCGCGCCGAAGGCGACGGAATCACCATCCTCACCTCGGAAATCCAGTGGGATTCGGCAATACGGCTGCTATTGGCGGATCACTCGGCCGGGGCCGCCGAGACCGCCACCGTATTGGCCGCGCGGCTGGTGCGCGGCCTCGAACGCCAAGGCCGTCCGCGGGCGCTATTGGAGGCGCGACTGCTATCGGCGTGCTGCCTGGCAACCGCGGACCGCTTGGAAGAGGCCATCGCTGTGCTGGATCCGGTGTTGGCGCAGTGCGCCGAACTCGGCCTGCCCAGGTTGGCGGCCGATGCCGGAGCCGCCATCGAGCCCGCCGTCGTCGCGCTCATCGGTACCGATCCAGCGCTGCGCCGGACGCCGCTGTCATTTCTGACGCAGTTACTGCCCGCCGGCACCGGTCGGCAGTAGCGCTGAAAAGATTTGTGACGTGGATCACACTCGTCTGCTCGAGTCTGCCGTGAGGTCTATATTGAGTGCACTGAATCTGGCTGTCGCTCATTCGCCCGGCATCCCGGTGCGAGGAGCGGACACATCGATGTGTTGCACGGCGAGGACACGACAATGGCCCCACACAATTCACCGACGGCGCTCGCATGCCAGCCCGACTGGCAGCCGATATCGCTGCGGCGGTCGCGCCCGTGCGGTGACGAGTGCCGTATCCGAGTGCATTTTCACGGTCATCCCACGCTGCAGTACCGCGCGGCCCGGGAGGCCGCCGAATGCTTCGCGGCCGCCGTGCGGGGATTGGGCGTGGACGTCGACATCGATACGAAGCTCGACGACGGGCTGCTTCCGCTGCCCTGTGCGCGGCTGTGGACCTCGTAGCCGGATCCCGACAATGAGGAGTCTCTTTTCGCATGACAACGATCGATGCCGCGATCCTGGCGCTGCGGCTGGTGGTCGGCCTGACCATGGCCGCGCACGGCTATAACCACCTGTTCGGCCCGGGTGGTGTGGCCGGTACGGCGGGCTGGTTCGCCTCGATGGGGCTGCGGCCGCCGCGGGTCCATGCGACATTGAGCGGTGCGGGGGAGTTGGCGGCCGGGATCGCCTTCGCGGCCGGCCTGCTCACCGCGCCCGCGGCGGCGTTCATCGTCGGCAGTATGGCGGTGGCCGCAGTCATCGCGCATCGGAAGAACGGCTTCTTCGTATTCAAGGACGGCTACGAGTACGTGCTGACGCTTGCTGTGGTGGCCGCCTGTGTCGCGGCCACCGGGCCGGGCAAGGCCTCGCTCGATCGCGCGCTCGGCATCGATACGACGCTCGACGGTGGTCTCGGATCGGCCATCGCGGTAGTCGGTGGCGTCGGCGGCGCGGCGGTTCTACTCGCCGTGAGTTGGCGGCCGAAAGCGCAAGCAGAATAAGGGAATTCGACAGCCCCGCACCCGTGGTGCGGGGCTGTTCGCTATTTCAGAACCACGCGCCCCGCTCGCCCATGGCGACCAGTTCGCCGAGCGCTTCGCTGGGCAAGGCGATCCGTGGGGTGGCCGGTACGTGGCGTGGCCGGTCCGGCTGCGGCGCGACGCCGAACAGTTTCTCCGATATCGCGTGCGCGGTATTGGCGACCAGCGGTGCCAGTCGTTCGAGTGCGGCCTGGGCGTCGCAGACGATGGATATCGCGCCGATCGGCCCGTCCGGCCCGCGCACCGCCGCACCGACACAGGCGATATGCGAATAACATTCGCCGCGCTCGAAGGCGAGGCCGTTGCGCGCCCGGATCCGGCTCAATTCCTGGTGCAGGATCCCGATATCGCTGATGCTTCGGGTGGTTCGCTTCTGGATCGCGCCCTTGAACTGTTTATCGACCCGCTCGGGTGACAACCACGCGAGCATGCTTTTGCCGATGGCCGTGCAGTGGGCGGGGGCGCGGCCGCCGACCCGCGACGGAATTTCCACCGCGGCCCGGCCGCCGAATTTATCCAGGTAGTAGACGTCGGTGCCGTCCAATACGGCCAGGTGTACGACCATCTCGGTGCGCACCGCCAGTGCGTGCAGCAGTGGGAATGCCGCGGCGCGCAATGCGTTGTGGCCGTCTTCTCGCCCGCCGAGACCCAATGCCAGGGACCCGAGGCCGTACTCCCTGCCGTCGCGTTCCAGCCAGCGCAGCTGAACGAGATGTTTCAGAATGCGATGGGTCGAGGACCGGGGTATGTTGGTCCGGCCGCTGACCTCCTCGAGCGTGAGGCGCGTCTGTGCGCCCCCGAACGATTCCATGATCAACGTCATGCGTTCTACCAGCGAGGGGGATAACGCAGACTGCTCTGCGGCGTCGGCAGCTTCACTGATCCTCAACATTGAGGTCATTTCAGCGCCTCCTTACTTCGGAGACTCGAACTTCAGCGGCCAGTCTAACCACGCGAAGACTCCCGATCGGCGGAAATCGCCGAAATTTATACAGATCGGTACAGAGAATTGTTTGGAGAAAGAGGATACTGATCTGTATCCCGGCTGTTGCCTGCCGCCGGGCGCTCCTGGGATCGGCCGGAATCCGTTTGCTCCCGGCCGATCCTCAGGCTACTGAATATTGCTCGTGCTCAAGCAATCTCGGTCATCGAGCCGCCTGTCACCCGGCGGCGCCTGCAAGGTCGAGCGCCGCGAGATATGAGAAGACCAGGGAGGAGCCGACCGGTGTCCCCGCGCCCGGGTACACCCGGCCGGACATGGCGGCCATCGTGTTACCGCTGGCGTACAGACCCGCGATCGGCACGCCGTCCGCGCGCAGTACGCGGGCGTGCTCGTCGGTCTTTAGGCCGCCCTTGGTGCCGATGTCGGCAAGCGCGATGGTGGCGGTGTAGTAGGGCGGCGTGTCGATCGGCGCGACCAGGGGGTTCGGGTAGCCGTTGTCGAGTGGATTCACGTAGCTCATCACGGGTCCGGCGGGGAATCCGACGATGTACTGGGCCATCTGGTCCCAGACGGTCTCGCCACGGTGGAACTTCTCGTCGACCCCCTTGTCGGCATAGGAGTTGAACTCCTCGATCGACTTGCGGAGGTTCTCGGCGGGCACGGCGATGAGGTCGGCCAATTCCTCGATGGTGTCGGCCTTGCGCAGCGCACCCGATTCGAACCACTCGGGGCGGGGCGGCAGGGCCGGGTCGCCGCCGAAGCTGTCCCGGTCGATGTGGCGCTGATCGAAGATCCAGTGGCACGGAGTGTGCGCGACGCCGCTCTCCTTGTGCAGACGCAGCATTTCGCGCCCGGCCCGGTCGTAGGGCAGCAGTTCGTTCATGAAGCGCTCGCCCGCGCTGTTGACCCAGATGCCGCTGCGCGAACCGGTGTGGAAGACCGGCCGTCCGCCGGGCTGCACGACACCGGGGACGTACCACGCCTGGTCCAGCAACTCGGTAGCGGCTCCGATCGCGACGGCCGCCTGCAGCGCGTCGCCGGTGTTCCCCGGAGCGCCGTCGGACCAGTCACCGTGATACGGGGCGACCTTGTGCTTCTCGCGCAGCTCGCGATTGCGCTCGAATCCGCCGGCGGCGAGGATGACGCCGCGGGTAGCGCGAATCCGGACGTGCTCGCCCTTGCTGACCGCCTCCACGCCGACCACCCGGTCGCCCTCGACGATCAGGCTCTCGAGCGCGGTCTCGAGCTTGTAGGAGCCGTTCCCGGTCTCCAGGAACGCCTTAAGCGCTCGCGCGATGAGGGCGCGGCCGCCGGTGAGCAGGGGTCCGGCTTCCGCGCCCGAGAGCTCGTTGGGGAGCAGGTCGCGGATCAGCGGGGCGAGATCACCGAGCTCGGCGGCCTCGATCTCGGCCGGGAAGATGGTGTTGCCCGCGGCCGTCGCGCCCGGCTTCTCCGCGAAGTAGTCGGGCACGGGCTGGTAGGTGAAGGACCCGAACCACGGGTTCTGCTCGATTTCGTCGATCAGTTGCGGCCCGGTGCGCAGGTAGGCATCCTGCATGACTTCGCGGGATGGATCGTCGACGATCTCCCGGAGGTAGCCGCGCACCGTTTCGACATCGTTCTCGACGCCCGCGCGTCGCAGCGGGGCACTGCCCGGAAACCACAGTCCCGCACCGGAATAGGCGGTCGTGCCGCCGAAGCGATCGGTCTTCTCGATGACGAGCGTGCGCAGGCCGCGAGATGCGGCGGCGTAGGCGCCGACCAGCCCTCCTCCGGACCCGACGACCACGACGTCGTAGGTTTCCTCGTCAGCGGGCATAACTGTCTCCTTGCTTCCAGACCGCGAATCTCCTGCCATCGCCCGTCAGTGACCTGGGTCACCCGGGGCGTAGACCTCCCGAGTGTGGTGGCTGCGGCTATCGGGCCGGATCCGGTTTCCGCTGTGCGGAATAAGCGCCCGGTCCGGCCGACGCGAGTGCGCCGCTTCCGGTGGGCGGAAATTCTCCTAGTGGCGGGTGCCACACGAATTAGCGTTCCTGGCCGTCAATCGATTTCAAGGAGAGCTCGCATGACTCTTTCCCACGACTACGATCCCGGCCCTCGGATCGCCCACGCGGGTGGCATCAATCTCGGCACGACGGACCTGGAGCGTTCGCTGGGGTTCTTCCGCGACCTGCTCGGCATGGAGGTCGTCGCGCAGACCGACGACGGCGTGGCCTACCTGCGCGGCTACCAGGAGCTCACCCACCACTCGCTCGTGCTGACCCAGCAGGACGAGGCCACGGTGAACACCTACAGCTTCCGGGTGCAGCGCAAGCAGGACGTCGAGCTCTTCCACAAGCAGCTCGAACAGCAGGAGATCGAGTCGATCGAGCTGCCCGCCGGGCACGAACTGGGCCGCGGCGAGGCCATCCGATTCCTTGTGCCGGGCAGTGAGCACCCGTTCGAGCTCTACTACGACATCGAAAAGCCGCTTGCGCCGGAGGAATTGCGCTCGAAGCTGCCGAGCAACAGCTCGCGCCGCCGCGGTTTCGGCGTGCGCCGCCTCGACCATCTGAACGTGCAGACCAGCGCGAGCACGGTGAACCAGTCCGAGCAGTGGCTGCGCGAAGCGCTGGGCTTCAAGCGCCGTGAATTCGCGATGATTCCGCAGTTCCCGGAGACCATCATGGCGTCCTGGCTGTCGGTGACACCGCAGGTGCACGATATCGCGATCGGCGTGAACGCGGAGGACGCGAAGGCACGCTTCCACCACATCGCCTTCAATATCGAGAACTACCACGACATTCTGCGGGCCGCGGACGAGATCCGTGATCTCGAGATCGACTTCGGGCACGGTCCGGGCAAGCACGGCATCGGTCAGGCGATGTACCTCTACATCCACGATCCCGGCTCCGGTCACCGCGTCGAGCTCTACTCCGGCGGGTACCTGATCATGGATCCGGACTGGCAGGCGCTCGAGTGGAAGGTGCCCGAGCTGCAGTACGGCCAGACCTGGTACGGCGACGTCCTCGACGTCGGCCCGGGCGCCGGATTCCTCACGACCTCACCCTCCGCGGGCCTGAAATGACGCAGCGGACCGCTGACGTCGAGGGGCTCACCTTCAACTACCACGAGGTGGGCGAGGGTGAGCCGCTGATCCTGTTGCACGGTTCGGGGCCCGGTGTCAGTGCCTGGTCGAACTTCCAGCACAATCTGCCCGTCTTCGGTGAGCAGTTCCGGGTGATCGCGCCCGATCTGCCCGGCTTCGGCGGTAGCGCGCTGCCCGAACTCGATGAGATTTACCCGGTGGTCGCCGCGAAATGGATCGCACGGCTGATGGATCACCTCGGCATCGATTCCGCGGTATTCATCGGCAACTCCATGGGCGGAGCGGTGGTGGCGGAATTGGCCGCCCTGCATCCCGAACGGGTGCGCCGGATGGCCATCATGGGCTCCGGCGGACTTTCGGTCGGAATCTTCCAGGGCGACCCCAGCGAGGGCTTTCAGCGACTGTTCGAATTCCTCGGGGATCCCACCCGCGACCGCATGATCGCCTGGATCAAGGCGATGGTGTTCAACCCCGCGCTGATCACCGATGAACTCGTCGACGAACGAATGCGCAATGCCACGGCCGAGGGCGTGCTCGACCGGATGAAGGCGATCTTCGGTTCGATGTTCGATCCGAAGCTGCGCCAGACGTATACGCCGCTGTGGACCAAGGCCGCCACTATCACGACTCCGACGCTGATGCTGTGGGGTCGCGACGACCGGATGCTGCCCTACGACCAGGCGCACTTCGCGAACCGCTGGCTGCCCGATGTCGAGCTGCACACCTTCGCCCGCTGCGGGCACTGGGTGCAGATCGAGCGGAAGTCCGATTTCGAGCGGGTGGCGATCGAATTCCTCACCCGCAAACCGTCCGCCGCATAGACCGTCCGACTCCGGTGCACCATGCGTCTTTCCGGTGAGCGGAAAGTCCGTGGTGACCGAATGGACCAAGGAATCACAATGAGCGAATCCCCTCGCCAGATCGGCACTTTCGGTGGCCGTCGCGGCGGCACCTGTAGTTTCCCAGTAAGTAGGAGGTGTGCGTCGTGGCACACGAAGTAGTCCAACGTGTCGAGGAGCTGGGGCCGGAACTGGCCGCACTCGCCGAGGAGAACGAGAAGCTCGGCAAGCTGAGCGATAAGACCGCCGAACTGCTGCGCCAGGCGGGCGTGATCCGGCTCCTGCAGCCCAAGGAGTTCGGTGGTTATGAAGCGCACCCGCGCGACTTCGCCGAAGCCGTGATGGCGGTCGCGCAGCACGACGGTGCCGCCGGATGGGTGTGCGGTGTCGTCGGCGTCCATCCGTGGGAGATGGCGCAGATGGATCCCCGTCTGCCGCAAGAGGTTTGGGGCGAGAACCCGGATACCTGGATCGCCTCGCCCTATATGCCGATGGGCGTCGCCGATCCGGTCGAGGGCGGCTACCGGCTCACCGGGCGCTGGCCGTTCTCCTCGGGCACCGACCACTGCGACTGGGTCTTCCTCGGCGCACTGCTCGGTGACGGCACCGGCAAGCCCGCCGGGCCGCCGACCGTGCTGCATGTGGTCGTCCCACGTGCGGACTACAAGATCATCGACGATTCCTGGGACGTGGTCGGCCTGTGCGGCACCGGCAGTAAGGACGTTGTGATCGAGGGCGCGTTCCTGCCCGACTACCGGGTCATCGTCCAGGATCAGATCATGACGGGAGCGGCCGCCGAAAAGGTCGGCCTCACCGATACGGTGTACAAGCTGCCCTTCACAACCATGTTCCCGCTCGGGCTCACCGCCGCGGTCATCGGGATCTGCGAGGGCGGACTGGCCGTGCACCTGGCCCAACAGCGCGAGCGGGTCGCCGTGACCGGTGTCCAGGTGCGCGACGATCCGTACACGCTCTACGCCGCGGGCGAGGCGGCTTCGGAGATCGAGGCCTCGCGCATTCAGCTGATCGAGGGCGTCAGCCGGCTCTATGACCAGGTGGAGGCCGGAAAGCCGATCACCCTGGAGGATCGGTCGAATATCCGGCGAAATCAGGTCCGCTGCGCCTGGCGGGCGGTGTCGGCATTGGACGAGATCTTCGCACGCTCCGGTGGAAACGCCGGTCGGCGTAGTAACCCGATCCAGCGGTACTGGCGCGACGCACATATGGCACTGCAGCACATGATCCACGTGCCGGGCACGGCCTACCACGCGAATGCCCTGGTCAAGATGGGGCTCGAGCTGCCGCCGTCGATGATCGTGATGGTCTGACGCAAACAGGCAGGGAGGACGGTTATGAGCGAGCGTAGCGAGCGAACGATCAACACAGCCGAGCACTCGCTCGTGCCGGAGCCGAGCGCCAGCGAGGCGCAGGCATGAGCGAGCGTAGCGAGCGAACGATCAACACAGCCGAGCACTCGCTCGTGCCGGAGCCGAGCGCCAGCGAGGCGCAGGCATGAGCGAGCGTAGCGAGCGAACGATCAACACAGCCGAGCACTCGCTCGTGCCGGAGCCGAGCGCCAGCGAGGCGCAGGCATGAGCGAGATCGGATCGACGCAGGAGAAGGTCGTCGCGATCACCGGGCGCCACTTCCGGGATGTGCTCGGCCATTTCCCCACGAGCGTGGTCGCGATCACCACCCTCGACGACGATCAGCGCCCGCACGGGTTCATCGTCGGTACGTTCACCTCTGTCTCGCTCGACCCGCCCCTGGTGTCATTCCTGGTGGACACGTCTTCCTCGACCCTGCAACGGATTCGCGACACCGGGCGATTCTGCGCGAATGCGTTGGCGGGCAACCAGGAACACGTGTCGCGGCGGATGGCGTCCAGGGGCGGCAACCGGTTCGAGGGTGTGACGTGGCAGCCGTCCACATTGGGCAATCCCGTACTGGATGGGGTTGTCGCGTGGGTCGACTGCACCGTGGCGCAGATCGTCGAGATCGGTGACCACGTCCTGGTCGTCGGGCAGGTGCACGAACTGCGGGTGGAGTCGGTGCGGACCCCACTGCTCTTCTTCCGCGGCGGGTACGGCGACTATCTCGCCAGCGCGCCGCTGGTACTGGACCGGCTCGTCGGGTGGTAGCCACCTGAGCCCATGTGCCAGTGCGCAATTCGACGACCCCAATGGTAGGGCAGGCCATTGGGGTCGTTGTCTGTTCAGACCAGCATGTCGTCGACGTACAGCCCGAACGAGCCACGGCCGCACAGCGCCAGCGACGATTCGACATCGTTACCAGCATGGATACTGCCCGTATGCGCATCCCGCCAGGCCCGTTCGATCGGATTGCCACGGCGTCGTGACAGGCCGCCCGCGGCCTGGAAAACCAGATCGATCGCGGTGATCGCGCGCTCGGTGCCGCACACCTGATCCCGGCGGCCACGCAGTCGCAGCTCCATCGGGATGTCCTCGCGGCGGCGTGCCCGTTCGTACAGGTCCTGCAGATTCCGGTGCAGCTGCAGGACGGCCGCGTCGACATCCGATTCGGCCCGCGCCACGGCGATCTGCACGGACCGGTCCGTGCTGAGACTGCCGCCCCCGAAACTCGGTCGGTTGAGATTGCGCATACGCGTCAGAAATTTCTCCAGGCAGCCTTCCGCCAAACCGATCATCGGTGCGGTGACCGAATAGCTGTACATCGTTCCGAACGGCATGCGATACAGCGGACCGGTATTCAGTTTCTGGCCCGGACCACGCCGGTGGGTGACGTCGTAGTTGCGCGTCGTCCGGTATTCCGGGACGAAGATGCGCTCGATGTACAGGTCGTGGCTCCCGGTGCCGCGCAGGCCCACGGAGTCCCACACCCTGTCGATACGGTAATCCGCGCGCGGTACCAGCGCGGACACGATATCCACCGGATCACCGTTCTCGGCGTAGACAGTGCCGCCGAGGACCGCCCATGACGCGTGTGCGCAGCCGGATGCGAAGCGCCAATGTCCGCTGAGTTCGTAGCCCCCTTCGACCGGTGTCAACCGGCCGACCGGCGCATAGGACGGACAGATCAGCGCATTCGGGTTTTCGGACCACACCTCGCGTTGTGCGCGCTCATCGAAAAGTGCCACATGCCATGGCACTACCCCGAGCACCGAGGCCACCCACCCGGTGGAGCCGCAGGTGCCCGCGATCATCCGGACCACGTCGTAGAACTGATTCGGATCGGCCTCCAGGCCGCCGCTCCACTTCGGTTGCAGCAGCCGAAAGACGCCGACGGCGATCAGGTCGGTCATCGTCTGTTCCGGTATTTCGCCGGTCACGTCGACCTGCGCCGCGCGTTCGGCCAGTTCCGGCAGCAGCCCGCGCACCGCCTCGGCTACATCGTTGTCCATGCGGTAATCCTGCGCCTCGAGCACCGCGTACTCCAGCCGGAACACGGTCGGCTCGCACGCCGCTGCCGCTGAACGGGAAGACGCGGCGCGGACGATGAGGCGGCTGCGCGGCCATCCCGCTCTGCGGAAGTTCTCCGCCGGTCGAATGTGCGGGTCATCACACTAGGGGAGCTTTCGTCCCCGGGACGGAATTGCTGGCGATGAGTGCAGAGATCGAAGGAGATCCGTTGAAAAAATCAATCTATTTCAGATTACAGCGCTGGTCGGCGTGGAGCGGATTCCTGGTGCTCGTACTGATGCTGGTCGCCTACGGGATCGGCGACCTGCTCTCGCCCATGAGTCCGACGATGACCGCGAATGAGGTTCGCGACTTCCTGGTCGAGCATCAGCACGGGATTCTGCTGTGTGTGGCCATCATGGTGCTGACCGTGCCGTTCGAATATCCATACGTGGTTGTGACCAGCATGCAGATGAAGCGGGTCGAAGGCGGCTGGGGCTGGTTGTCGATGGTCCAGCTGACCACCGGCGTCGTCGCGCCGACCGGCTTCTTCTACCCCTTGGCGATTCTGGCCGCCGCCGCATATCGGCCGGAAAGCCATTCCCCCGATGTCCTGTCCGCGATGACCGACATCTTCTGGCTGATGTATGTGGGTAATGCCTGCATTTTCGTGCTGCAGGTCTGGTCGATCGGATTCGCTTCCTACTTCGACCAGCGCGCCAAGCCGATTTTCCCGCGCTGGTACGCGCACCTGAGCATGCTTCTGGGCGTGCTGCTCATCTCGGGCGCCTTCGTCTTCCTGAACAAGACCGGCCCGTTCGCGTGGAATGGCATTCTGGCCCAGGGCATTCCGGCGATCGCCTACCTCGTCTGGAAGGTCGCCACGCCGCTGGTACTGCTGAAGGCGATCAAGGGCGAGGAAGCCGAACTCGCCGCGAAGGACGTCGTCGAGGCGGAGCCTGCGACCGCTTAGCTCTGGTGGCCGCTGCCGGTTTCGTGCGGGTTGCACGAAACCGGCAGCGCCTTTATGGGTAGGTACCGGTCATCTCGACCGATGACGAGTCGGAGGAATACAGGTGAGTGAATCGCGGCCGGCCCTGCACGTACCGGCACGGGATATCCCCGTGCCGACGTCGGTGAGCGAGCAGGCGCAGACGATACTGGCGCGGGGCAGGCTCGGGCCGTCCCCGGAATATCCGGCACTGGATGACCTGCAGGGCTGGCGGGACATGATCGCATCGGCGGACGCCGAAGTGCTTGGAATGCTGGCGATGCGAGGCGGGGCGACGGATGCGCCCGGTCCTTCGGTAGCCGAGATCGATATCGACGGCGCCAAGGTCTATGTGATCACTCCCGCGGGAGTCTCCGACGAAGACCGCCGGGTGTATCTCGATCTCCATGGTGGGTCCTGGATCCTGTGCGGCGGCGAGATCTGCCGCGCGATGGGTATCGGCGCGGCCGCCTCCGTAGGAGCCCGTACCTGGTCGGTCGATTATCGGATGCCGCCCGACCACCCGTTTCCGGTCGCACTCGACGACTGTCTGGCCGCCTACCGCGCCCTGTTGAAGGAATATCGCCCGGAGCAGATAGTCGTCGGTGGTACCTCGGCCGGGGCGAATCTGGCGGTCGCGCTGATCCTGCGGGCCCGCGACGAAGGTCTCCCATTGCCCGCAGCGGCGGTATTGGGTACGCCCGCCGTCGATCTCACCGAGGCGGGTGACACCTGGCAGACCAATCGGGATCTCGACAATGTGCAGACCGGGAGCGCGATGCCCGCCATCCTGCTTTACGCGGCGGGGCACGATCTGCGTGACCCGTACCTGTCGCCACTGTTCGGGGATTTCACGAAGGGCTTTCCGCCGACCCTGCTGCTGAGTGGCACCCGGGATGTGTTGTTGTCGGACACCGTGCGCCTGCACCGGAAGCTGCGCGCGGCCGGTGTCTCAGCGGATCTGCATGTCTTCGAAGCCGCGGGTCACGGGATGTTCCTCGGGACCGCACCGGAGGACCGGGAAAGGGCCAGGGAAATCCGCCGATTCGTCGACGAGCACTGGGCGGGCACCGGGCGCTGAGACGAGCACTGGGCGCTGATCCGAGACTGAGGCCGGGTATCGCAAAAACCGATTGCGATACCGGGCCTCAGTTATTGTTGCGCAGGGGAATTCGTCGCCACGTTAGACGGAGAGTGCGAAACCGCCTGTCACACGCAGTGTTTCGCCGGTGACGAAGGATGCCTTCGACGAGACCAGGTAGAGCAGTGCCTCGACGATGTCGCGCTCCTCGCCCTCGCGCTGGAGAATCTGCTGTCCCATGACGCGCTCGGCCTCGTCGCGAGCGAGTTCGGCGCGAATGGTCTCGGTGAAGATCAGGCCAGGTGCGATCGCGTTGACGCGGATGCCGTCGGGGGCGAATTCGCGGGCGAAGGACATGGTCAGGCCGCGCACGGCGAGTTTGGAGACGCCGTAGACGGTTCGGTTGGCGTAGGCCGCCGACGACGAGATATTGACGATCGATGCGCCCTCGCGCCCGGTCATCGCCTTGTGCGCCGCCAGGGTGCAGTTGACCACGCCCATGACATTGACGTCGAATACCCGCCGGACCTTGGCCAGGCCGAGTTCGGTGAACGGTCTGTTGTATGCGGCGTGCAGGCCCGCATTGTTGACCAGGATGTCGATACCGCCGTGGCGTTCGGTGACCGCGTCGATCATCGCGGTGACGCCGTCTTCGTCGGCGACATCGCAGGCCACGCCGGTCGCATTGCGGCCCTGTGCGGTCAGCTCCGCGGCGGCCGATGCGGCGACATCGCCGTCGATATCGGCGAGCACGACGTGCGCGCCCAGTTCCGACAACGCGGTGCCGAATGCCTTACCGAAGCCGCGGCCACCTCCGGTGATGACCGCGATCTTGCCCTCATGTTCGGACATCGCGTCCCTCCTTCGAACAGGGCACCGTAATACGATGCCCGACTTGAACTTTCGTGTTCGGAACCGCGATCACTTCGGGGCGAAGCGCTGGCCCGCGTCCAAGCGCAGGCACTGGCCGTTGAGCATGGGGTTGTCGATGATGGCGAGGGCGAGTTTGGCGTACTCCTCCGGACGGCCGAGCCGTTTGGGGAAGGCGGCGTCCTTGACCAGTTGCGCCCGCATCTCGTCCGGGATTTTGACGGTTATGCCGGTGTCGAACAGGCTGGGCGCGATGGCGAGCACCCGAATGCCGAGGGAGCCGAGATCACGGGCCATGGTGAGGCACATACCCGCGATGGCGGCCTTGGCGGCGCCATAGGCGACCTGACCGATCTGGCCTTCGAAGGCCGCGATCGACGAGGTGTTGATGATGACGCCGCGTTCGCCGGTCTCCTCGGGATCCTCCGGTTCGTTGCGGCTCATATGCGCTGCGGCGAGCCTGCTGATGTTGAAGGTCGCGACGGCGTTGAGGTCGAGCACCTGACGGAAGGTCTCGAGGTCGTGCGGACCTTCCTTGCCGAGCGTGCGCTTGGCCTTGCCGCCGCCCGCCGTGGTGATCGAGACATGCAGTCCGCCAAGGGAATCCACCGCGTCGGCGAGTGCCTGCTCGGTCGCCGCGAAGTCGGTGATGTCGACGGGGTGGAAGCTGGCGCCGAGTGCGGCGGCGACCTCGGCGCCCGCCGTACCGGGACGGTCGAGCACCGCGACGTCGGCACCGCGCGCCGCAAGCAGTTCGGCACTGGCCCGGCCCATGCCGGAGGCGCCGCCGAATACGACGGCCTTCTTACCCTTGATTTCCATGAAATTCCTTCTCGCTCAGACGGATGCGGGGGACTGTTGCAACAGGGCGCACAGCCGGTCGCGATGGACGGTGACGCCGCCGTAGAGGACGGCGTCGGTCTCGGCTCGGCGCAGGTAGAGATGCAGGTCGTGCTCCCAGGTGAAGCCGATACCACCGTGTAATTGCAGGGCGCGGGCCGTGACCTCCCCGGCGGCGGAGGAGGTATAGGAAGCGGCCACGCAGGCGGCGCGCGTGGCGTCATCGGCATCGGCGGCCATCGCCGCGTAGTAGGTCGCCGCGCGGGCGCCGTGCACGAACATCGCCATATCGGCGCACGCGTGCTTGACGGCCTGGAAGGTGCCGATCGGCCGCCCGAATTGCACGCGGGCACCGGTGTATTCGACGGTGAGTTCCAGCATGCGCGCCATGACTCCGAGGGCATCGGCGCATCGCAGTACCGAGGCGTAGTCGAGCAGCCATTGCACCTCGGCGACTCCGCCCTCGAGGCGGCGCTCTGCCGGGACGTGCACTTGCTCGAGCCGGACCTCGTAGAACGCGCGCGTCAGATCCAGGACCTGCTGACGCCGCACGGTGACCCCGGCGCTGTCCCGGTCGACGAGAAATGATGCCGGAACGCCTTCGTGTCGCGCGGTGACCAGCAGCCAGCGGGCGCCGCCCGCGTCCTGTACCGCGGTCTTGACCCCATCGAGGATGAACCCGTCCCCCTCCCCCCGGGCCTCGGCCTGTACCCCGTCCAGCGTCCACGGTGCCCGCGGTTCGGCGAAAGCCCAAGTGGCCCAACCGGATCCCTCGGCGAGCGCGGGCAACACCTCGGCCCGCAGTGCGGGTGCACCCGCGGCGGCGATCGCGGCACCGACGACGGCGGTCGA
Organism: Nocardia vinacea NBRC 16497; assembly: GCF_000308835.1. Lineage (GTDB taxonomy): Bacteria > Actinomycetota > Actinomycetes > Mycobacteriales > Mycobacteriaceae > Nocardia > Nocardia vinacea. The sequence goes on from NZ_BAGN01000401.1 coordinate 20,009, forward strand.
GATAAACGGGCCGCGTCCGAGCCCGCGCCCGATCTCCTCCGCGACCAGTGCCAGCTCGACCAGCCCCTGGCCCGCACCGCCGTACTCCTCGGGTAGAGCCAGGCCGGGCCAACCGAGCTCGGCGGTGAGCCGCCACAGCTGCGGGTCGACGTCTTCGTCGCGCTCCATCCAGGTCCGTAACGTCTCGATCGGCGCCCGGTCGGACAGTAGGTCGCGCGAGGCAGCGCACAACATCGTCTGCTCGTCGCTGAGCTCGAAGTTCATCAGTCACCACCCGATGCCGAAGACATAAATGTCATTGCGAAGGTATCCTTTTTTACATCTCGAGTCGAGATTCACCACGCTTTTCGCCTCGGATCTTTCAGGCAGCGCGGTAATAGAGTACAACGAATTATATGACTGACGCCGTTTTGCTCTCCGCCTGCCGTACCGCCATCGGCACCGCCCGCAAGGGCACCCTGCGTGATACCAGCGCCTTCGATCTCGCCACCGTCGTTGTCCGGGAGGCGGCGCAACGCAGCGGCCTGCCGCCGGAGCTGATCGATGACGTCGTGCTCGGCGAATCCGTGGCCGGTGGCGGCGATATCGCCAGGTATGCCGCGATCGAGGCCGGGCTCACGCACGTTCCCGGCTTGGCGCACAACCGGCACTGCGCTTCCGGATTGGCCAGTATCGCGACCGCCGCCGGGAGCGTGCTGGCCGGGATGGATCGTGCGGTGATCGCCGGTGGGACCCAGTCGTTCTCGACCGCTCCCGTTTCACGGCGGCGGATACCCGGTACCGACGACTGGCAAGACCCGTGGAGCTCGCCGTCGCATGTGTCGACGCCCGAGGCGCCGAGCAACGATATGGCGATGCTCGTCGGTTGGAATACGGCGCGGCTGGCCGGGGTGTCCCGGGAGGAGATGGACGCCTGGGCTCTCGGGTCGCACGAGCGGGCCGTCGCGGCGATCGATGCAGGCCGGTTCCTCGACGAGATCGTCCCGGTCAAGGTCACCGATCGGGACGGCGGGGTGTCGGTCTTCGACGTCGACGAACATCCGCGCCGCGGTTCCAGCATGGCGAAGCTCGCGGCGCTGAAGCCGCTGCATCCGGAGATCGAGGGTTTCTCGATCACCGCCGGTAACTCCAGCGGATTGAACGACGGTGCGGCCGCGGTGGTCGTCGCCAGTTCCGAATTGGCCGCCGAACACGGGCTCGCACCGCTGGCCACGGTGCGGTCGTGGGCGAGCGTCGGCGTCGATCCGGTGCGCACCGGCCTGGCGCCGATCGAGGCGATCCGAAAGGCGTTGGACCGGGCCGGGATCGGCATCGGCGAGGTCGATCTGTTCGAGATCAACGAGGCCTTCGCATCGGTGACCGTGGCCGCGGTTCGGGGTTTGGGCCTGGACCCCGAGCGGGTCAATCCGTTCGGCAGCGGTTGCAGCCTCGGCCATCCCATCGCGACCACCGGCACCCGGATGGTGGTGACCCTGGCCCATGAATTGCGCCGCCGCGGCGGCGGTACGGCGGTCGCGGCCATGTGCGCGGGCGGCGGCATGGGTTCAGCACTGGTCCTGACAGTCTGAGCGGCCGTGATCGAGAGGCCGGACGAAGAACTGGGTGCTGCGGGGTCGGACATTGAGGGGCTGAATGCCGCAGGGCAGGGTGCCGCAGGGGCGGACGCCAGTGGACCGGATGCCAGTGGGTTGGATGCCGGTCGGCTCGACGCCAGTGGGCTGAACGCCGAGGAGCTGAGTACGGAGGGGCTGGTCTGCCGCTGGGTGGACGGCGTGTTGTGGCTGACCCTGGACCGACCGAGGGTGCGCAACGCGATGACGATCACGATGCGCCGGGGGTTGATTGCGGCGATGCGCGCGCGATTCCGATGCCGCGACCCGGTTGGTCGTGCTCACGGGAACCGATCCGGCATTCTCGGCGGGTATCGACCTGAAAGAGGCGCTGGGCAACGGGGCCGGATCACCGCGCGGGGCGCGCACCGATCCGGCGGCGGTGGTGCGGGCGGCCCGCACGCCGGTACTCGGGGTCATCAACGGGTTGTGCTTCACGGGCGCACTGGAGTTGGCGCTGTCCTGTTCGTTCCTCATCGCCTCGGAGCATGCGAGTTTCGCCGACACGCACGCCGCGATCGGATTGCCGCCGGGGTGGGGGATGAGCGCACTGCTGCCGCGGGCGGTGGGTGTGCGGCTGGCGCGTCAGATGATGCTGACGGGGGAGCGGATCGATGCGGCACGGGCGCTGGCGGTGGGGCTGGTGAACGAGGTCGTCCCACACGATCGGCTGCTCGACCGAGCCTGGGAGCTCGCGGATCTGATCCGCCGCACCCACCCGGACGCCGTCGTGGGGACACTCGAACTGCTCGCCGACGGTGAAGGCACCAGCCTGGCCCACGCCCTAGCGCTCGAGGCGCGGGCGAAGTTGCGTTGGCGCTCGGACGTGGTGGACGTGGCGCGCCGATTCGCGGCTCGGACCAACCGAAAGTAACTGTGCGACAACCGACAAACCGAGCGTGTGAGTGCTACGCCGGTCCTGTGAAGGTTCGCCCTTCCGGCGAGCGCATCATTTGGGGTGGTGGTACTCCTGGGACGAACAACAGCTGGTTGTCGAACCCTCACACTGCGACTGAGCGGCTGACATAGGCCGATTCGGAAGAGCCCTGTACCTCGCCTGATGGCGAGGTACGGGGCTCTTGTACATGCCGATCGCACTGATCAGGGTCATCGATCAGGCGAGCACTCTGGTTGTGGTGTCCAGAGTGCTCGCCGTAGCGATGCGGGCGTCCCTGTCAGGTCTTCCCGATTCGGCTACTTCGGTGCGGGCATCGGCGAGTTGATGGTGGTGAAGTACTGGATGGCCGCCATGATCGCGACCGGCGCGGTCACCAGGAGCTGCCCGGCCAGGGTGCCCAGCGCACCGATGGCCACGATCCCGCCGATACAGCCGATGGCCGCGGCGGGGATGAACGGACCGAACAATCCGACGATCGTCGCCGAGGCGACGGTGGCGCCGGCGATGCCGCCCAGGACACAGCCGGCGGCCCCGCCGGCGATGCCGCCGACCATGGTGCCGACTGTCGCACCCATCGTGATGGTGCTGATCATCCGGCTGAACGCGGCCTGTTCCCGGTCGTATTGGGTCTTCCAGGGGGCCTGGTCCTCGTAGGGCAGGGCGACCGGCTTGTACACCGCGTGTTCACGATCGAACTGCGGGGTCAGCGTGGCGGTACGATCCTTGATCTCCGCAGCGATGGGGAAGACGAAATCGTCTACCCGGAAAGCCAACTCGGCACCGGCGAGGGTGGTCCCGTTGGCTGCCTTGATCTTGAATACCCCGTCTTCCACGGCCATCGAACCGGCATCGGTGGTGATGATCGTCGATCTGTCGGTGGCATTCGCCGTGTAGTTCACGCCAAGGTCGTCGGCCTGTGGTGCGGCGGCCACAGGGGGTGCGGTAACGGCGAGCGCGGATGCCAGTAACACACCGGCGGCTGCGATCTTCCTCATCCTGTATTTCTCTTTTCTTTCGGATCCCTCGGACTTCGATGTGGAGGGACGTCTACTTCGGCACGACCTTCAGGTCCGGAATCTGCTCGCCGCAGGCCGGAGCGCCATTCGTGTCCGGCACGAACTTGTCGCCGCGCAGGATCGAGATGAAGGTGCAGTTGCCCGGGGAGCCGACCGAGTAGGAGCCCCGGTTCTCGAAATCGGCAGGCTTCGGGAACAATCCACCGGCGGTCCAGGTCTTATCGGTGCGCAGCGCGGACATCAACTGCTCCTGGCCGGCATTGCAGCCGGCCTTCTCGAGCCCCTCGATCAACAGGTCGGCGCTGACCCAGCCCACCGCCATCGAGAAGGACGGGATACCGGTCTCCGAGCCCGCGTACTGCTTCAGTGCCGCCGAAAATGCCCGAGTCGCTTCGGTATTCATCTCCGTCGGTGCGAAGGACGTCATGAAGCCGACGCCTTGGCCCGCCGCGATCGCCGGCGGCGACTTCAGCAGATCCGCCCCGTAGCCGGTTGCCAGCAGCACCGACTTCATCTCGACACCGGCCTGCCGCAGACCGGTCATGAGCGCGAATCCGGTATCCGGAATGACCGGCGCATACAGCACATCGGCACCGGATTCCTTGATGCCGAGGACGTAGGGACCGACATCGGTGGTCCCGAACGGAATGCGGATGTTGACATAACCGCGCGTCAGACCGGCGTGTTCGGCCGACAGTGCCGCGCCTTCCGCCGACTTCGTGGCACTCGGGGTGTTGTAGGAGAGCACGGCGGCCTTGGTGCCGCCGATCTTCTTCCAGTAGTCACCCAGGGTCGTCGCGGTCTTGTTGTAGTCGGTACCACCCGTCGCGGCGAAGAGGTTGTCGTACTTCGGGTTGAACCACTGCTCGCCGCCGTCGAAGCCGGCGCCGAGGAACGGCGTCTTGCTCGCCTGGGTGCCCGCGTACTGCCCCGCGCCGTAGAAGTACGTGCTCACCGGCAGCACCGCGTAGACGCGATCCTGCTGCACCAACTTCTGCGCCGCGGTCAACGCGCCCTGCGGTGTGGACTGGTCATCACCCATGACGACGTCGAAGCCGCGCGCCGCGCACTTCCCGTTCGCCGCCTGGTATGCGGCGAAGCGGGCTTTCACTCCGGGTTCGGTACCTGCGTAGTTGGCGGTCGCGGCGCCGCTGAGCGAGGTCAGCACACCCACCTTGATCGGCCCGCTCGTATTGCCCGGGCCGCCGGAGCCGCCGCTGCCGCACGCAGGAACAAGAAACATTGCGGCGCACACCCATGCTGCGATCGCACCGACTCTGCGCATCTGCACTCCTCTAGCTATCGCCGATCCAGCTACGGTGCCGGAACGGCTCTGAGGGCTACAGTGGAGCATATTCAGTACCCTTTGTATCCGGTTTTCACGAAGAATCCGGACAAAATCCTTGACGATGACCCTCTATTAGCGCACTCTTACCCATACCTCCAGAGCGTCGAACTTTTAGGGGCCTCACCGTTGCTCTCCTACGTTCTCGCCGGCCTAGCCCTCGGAGCGATTTACGCAATCGCCGCGGCATCGCTGGTCGTCACCTACGTTTCCTCAGGCGTTTTCAACTTCGCCTTCGGCGCCATGGCCTTCGCCGTCGCCCGCTTCTACTTTTTCCTGCACGTCGAACACGGGTGGTCGATGCCGCTCGCGGCTGTCGTCGCGATCGGGCTGTTCGGCCCGGCTCTCGGCATCGCGCTCTACGTGCTGCTTTTCCGCTACCTGCGATTGCGCTCGCCGCTGGTCAAGATCGTCGCGACGATCGGCCTTTCGGTCGCATTGCCACCGCTGGTCAACCTGGTGCTGGGACACCTGGTGAACACCACGGCACCCGGCCTGGCTCCCCAACCGCTGCGGATATTCCACGTATTCGGGGCGGTCGTCGATATGAACCAGGTGATCACCTATACGGGCCTGGCAGTGGTTCTGCTCGTCGGCACCGGGCTGCTGCGGTATACCGATATCGGCCTGCGGGTTCGGGCCTTGGTCGACTCCGAGTCGCTGACCGCGATGTCCGGAGTCAGCCCGACCCGGGTGTCGCTCGGCGTGTGGGCATTCAGTGCACTGTTGGCCGGACTCGCGGGGGTGCTCGTCGCCCCGACCGCGGGACTCACGGTCGAGGGCATGACCTCGTTGATGTCGGCCGCCTTCGCGGCGGTGGTGGCGGCGCGGCTGCGCAGTCTGCCGATGGCGGTCTCGGTCGCGCTCGCTATGGGTGTGGTCACCAATGTCATCCAGCGCTACCTCGATCCGCAGAGCCCGTTCTCGGCGCAGATCGTGCCCAGCATCCCGTTCATGTTCATGCTGGTCTTCCTGCTGTACTACGCGGTGCGTGGACAGGCGGGCGATACCACGGCGGGCGGCGCGCTCGATCGCGCGATCCGTACGGCGAATGCCGGAGCGCCCGGTAGCTCGGGCGGGACACGCACCGGGCGGACCCGACCGACGGCCGCACTCGTCGCGGCCGTGGTCACGTTGGTCATCGTCGCGGTACTGCCCCTGGTCCTCGAGGACTTCTGGGCAGGGCTGGTCGGTGCGGGTATCGCGCTCGCGATCGCGCTGCTGTCGTTCACGCTGGTCACCGGTGAGGGCGGCATGATCTGGCTGTGTCAGATCACTTTCGCGGGGATGGGTGCCATCTTCGCGGCCGATCTGACCACCAACTCCGGATGGTCGCCGCTGGTGGCGGTCCTGGTCAGTGCGCTGTGCATCGTGCCGATCGGGGTGATCCTCGGATTGCTCACCATCCGCCTGGGCAACCTGTACGTTGCCCTGGTCACGCTGACCTTCGGCCTGCTCGCCCAGAACCTGATCTTCATGCGGGACCGGTTCTACAACTCCGGCCAGGGCATCTATATGCCGCGCCCCGAATGGGCCGCGGACAACGCGACATTCGCTCTGCTCGCCCTGGTGGTGTTCGTCGGGCTCGGTCTGCTCGTGGTCAATCTGCGGCGTTCGACCGCGGGACTCGCGGTGACCGCGGTCCGGTGGAGCGAACCCGGCTCGCGCACACTCGGCCTGAGCATTCTTCCGATCAAGGTGCTGGTATCGGCCCTCGCCACGTTCGTCGCGGCGATCGGCGGCGGATTCCTCGCGCTGAATTACCAGTCGGCGCTGCCCGATTCGTTCAACGCGTTCACCGGTCTGGTCTGGCTGGCCGTCCTGGTCACCCTGGGCTCACGGTCGATCATGGGCGCGCTGGTCGCGGGGGTGGCCTTCGCGGTGTTGCCCAGCGTGTTCCAGACCTATCTGCCGACGAGTTGGGCCGAGATCCCGGTCATCATGTTCGGTTTCGGCGCGATCATGCTCGCCCGCAATCCGGACGGGATCGTCGCGATGCACGCGCGGCAACTCGACGATGTCATTCGTTGGTGGCAGCGCCGACGGCCAGCCGTCGAACGCTCCGAAATATCAAAGGCAACAACGGGTTCCGAGACGACACCGGCCGCGGAGCAATCCCGCGAGCGCGTCGAGGAACCACAGCTGACCCCGGGAGACCTGGCATGACCACCGAACCGACCCCACCGCGGATCGAGGCCAAAGGTGTGACCGTCCGCTTCGGTGGACTCGTCGCCCTCAACGACGTCGACCTCCAGGTCCCACCCGCCTCCATCGTCGGTCTCGTCGGCCCGAACGGCGCGGGTAAGAGCACCTTGTTCGCGGTGCTGTCCGGACTGCTGAAACCGAGCTCCGGCGCCGTCGTGATGGACGGGCACGACGTCACCAAGGCGAGTGCGCAGTCGCGGGCCCGGCGCGGCCTCGCCCGCACCTTCCAACATCCGGAGCTCTTCCCCGGACTGACCGTCCGCGAGCACGTGGTGCTCGGCTACCGACTCCGGCACGCCCGCAGCCGGATGTGGACCGACCTCGTGACGGCGGGCGGTTTCCGCCGCGCCCCCGCCGACGAGGACCGGCGGGTCGACGAGATCCTCGCCGCACTGCAACTGACCGGGCACGCCGATCTGCCGGTGGCCGGACTGCCGCTGGGCACCAGCCGGCTCGTCGAGATCGCCAGGGCACTGGCCGTCGATCCGAATGTGCTACTGCTCGACGAACCGTCGTCGGGGCTGGACGCGCGCGAAACCGATGAGCTCGCGGGCACATTCACCCGTGTCGTGGCCGACCACGGCGTATCGCTGCTGCTGGTCGAGCACGATGTCGATCTGGTGCTCGGGCTCAGCGATGTCGTCCATGTGCTCGACTTCGGAGTCAAGATCAGCGAAGGAACCCCGGCCGAGGTCCGCGCGGATCCGGCCGTGCGCGCCGCGTATCTGGGCGCGGGCCCCGACGAGGAAAGGACCTCGGCATGACCACCACGTCTTCCCTGCTCGCCGTCCGCGACCTGAGCGTCCGCTACGGCGCCGCGCAGGCGCTGCAGGGCGTGACCTTCGATGTGCACCCGAACAGCGCGCTGGCCGTGCTCGGGCCGAACGGTTCCGGAAAAAGCACCCTGGCCAGGGCGCTGTCCGGGCTCGTCACGCCGGTGGACGGAACCGTCGAACTCGACGGCCGCGATATCACCGGCGCGACGCCGGACCGGATCCGGCGCGCGGGTCTCGTCCATCTGCCCGAAGGCCGCGGCGTGTTCCCGACCCTGACCGTGCTGGAGAATCTGCGCATGGCCACAGCGGCCGACCGGCGGCGCAGGGCCGCGGCCATCGACCATGCCTTCGAGATCTTTCCCGTGCTGCGGCAACGGCAGCGTCAGGCCGCGGGGACCCTGTCCGGCGGCGAACAGCAGATGCTGTCGCTGGCCAGGGCGCTGATGGTCGAACCACGGTTGGTGATCGCCGACGAGATGTCGCTCGGCCTGGCGCCGAAGATGGTCGATGTGGTCTTCGAGAGCCTGCAGCGGGCCAGGGCGGCCGGTGTCGCGGTGCTCATGATCGAGCAGTTCGCCAGTCGCGCACTGGCTTTCGCCGATCACTGCCTCATCCTGCAGCGCGGGCGGATCGCCTGGTCGGGTGCCGCCGACCAAGCGGGTGACGAACTGCTGCGCGGTTATCTCGGTGACGCCACTGCGGCTTGAGGTGTGGATAGAAAAGGGGCCGAGGCGCTTTGCCTCGGCTCCTTTTCGGATCACTCCGGCTCGATGATGGAAACCGTCTTGTAGCGCAGGAATTCGTCGATCCCGGCCCGCCCGCCTTCCCTGCCGTAACCACTGATCCCGACGCCGCCGAAGGGCGTATGCGGGAGGTTCTGGCGCGCGCCGTTGACGTAGACGCCGCCCGCGTTCAGTCGCTCGGCGAGTCGGTGCACCCGGGTGAGGTTTGTCGACTGGATATTCGCGCCGAGGCCGTAGGGCGTGCTGTTGGCCAACGCGACCGCCTCGTCATCGGTCGAGAACTTGAAGATCAGCAGTACCGGGCCGAAGATCTCCGTCTGTGCGATCTCGTGGTCGGGATCGGTATCGACGATGACCGTCGGCTCCACGAAGTTCTTGTCCGCGAGGTCGCCGCCTGCCTTGTTGCCGCCCAGCACGATTCGGCCCGCGCCATCACGCCGGACGCGGTCGAGCATGCCGCAGACCCGCTCGACAGCCGCGGCATTGATGAGCGGTCCGACCTTGACCTCCGGATCGAACGGATCGCCCACCTTGTAGGTGGCCGCGATGGCGGTTACCCGTTCGACCATCTCGTCGTGGATGTCCTCGTGCACGATCAGACGGCTCGGCACGGCACAGCCTTGGCCTGCCAGCACTCCGATGCAGTCGCGCACAGCACGGTTGGCCACGGCCTCGAGGTCTCCGGCGTCCGGGAACACAAGGCTCGCGGTCTTACCGCCCAACTCCAGCACGGCGGGTTTGAGCTGGTCGGCACACGCGTGCATGATCTGGCGCGCCGCGACGGGCCCGCCGGTGAAACTCACCTTCGCCACCTTCGGATGCCGAACCAGGGCGGCTCCAGCCTCCGGGCCACCGGTCAGGATGGTGCAAACTCCCTGCGGCACACCGGCTTCGCGCAGCAGTTGCGCGAACAGATCAGGGGAGAAGGGGGTGAACTCCGAGGGTTTCACCACGACGCAATTTCCGGCCGCCAGCGCCGGTACGACCTTCATACCGAGGGAGATGACCGGTCCGTTCCAGGTGACGATGATGCCCACGACGCCATACGGCTCGGGCGCCGTATAGGAGAAGTACTCGCGAGTATCGAGTGTCGAAATCAGTTCGCCGGACAACTTGTCACACCATCCGGCGTAATAGCGCGCCCAACTGATCGAGTTGTCGATGATCCGCCGCCCGAAGTGCAGTGGCGTACCGCCGTCGAGCGCTTGGAGATCGACGAAATCCTGACGGTGTTCGACCAACAGTTCGGCGAAACGCGTGAGCACATCGCGCCGCGCTTCGGGCGTCCAGCGCCGCCACGAATCCGCCTGTGTGGCAGCCAATTCGATGGCCGCATCGATTTCGGCCGCACCCGCCAAGGGAATTCGCGCCTGCACCTCGCCGGTATAGGGATTGCGGTGTTCGAAGACACCGCCCGATCCGGCGTCGAGGACCGTATCCCCGTAGCGAAGTTGAACTCGGGGAGCGATCGTTGGCATGCATACCTCCGTGATGGGTGAAATTCAGCGAATGGTGAATCCGGCGTCGAGCGGTAGCTGGACTCCGGTCAGGTAGGCGGCCTCGTCGGACACCAGCCACGCGACGGCATTGGCGATGTCCTCGGCTTGCAGGATGTCGATCGGCAGGGCGTTCTGCATCTGGCTGATCGTGTTCTTGTCACCGCCGGCCGCCTGCGCGTGCAGCGCCGCCATGACCGGGTTCTGCGTCATGCCGGAAACCACCCCGGTCGGGTGGATGGTGTTGACCCGGATCATTTCGGCGGCGTACTGGTTGGCGAGCACCTGCATGAGACCCACCAGGCCGCGCTTGGCGGCGGTATAGGCCTGGGCCCCGGCCTTATCGCTGGCCATGCCTTTGATACCGGCCGAGGAACTTGTGATCACGATGGATCCGCCGCGCCCACCGGCACGGATCGCCGGAAGCACCGCCTCGATGGTGCGCCATACGCCGGTCAGGTTCACATCGATGATGTCGGTCCAGATGCGGTCGCGGTCACCGCCATCGGACAGGTGGACGATACCGGCATTCGCGAGCAGCACATCGACGCGACCGAAGCGTTCCAGGCCCAGATCGAGCACGCGCTGCAAATCGGCGGAACTGCGGACATCACCTGGTTCGGCGACGATCGCGCCGCCGACTTCCGCTACAGCTTCGGCGGTCGCCCGCAGGTCATCCGGTGTGGCGTTCGGGTAATCCATCGACGCGATGTCATCGCAGATATCGAGACCGATGATGTTCATGCCCTTGGACGCGAGCTTCACCGCGTGCGCGCGCCCCTGCCCGCGGGCGACACCGGTGATGAATGCGACCTTGTTGTCCGATGCCATTGCACCTCCAAATTTCTGGCTGTTCATGAGTGCCGCCGATCAGGTCGGCGTGCTGCCGGTGTGGGCCCGGGCGAGACGCAGGCCTTCCCACTGGGTCGGCGCTCGGATCGTCCATTCGCCGCAGGAACACCAGCATCGGTAGTGCTCGCCGTCGGGGACGATCGCCTGGCCATCGCAGGACCCGCCGCTGTTCGCGATGCTGGTCAGGAATTCGAGCGGCTTCTCTTCGAGCGCGCTTTCGTATTCGTCGTCCATTGCTCAGTCCTCGGCTTTCCGGAATACGGGCAGGAGCCAGCCATCGGTGATCGGATGGAAGTCGACGATGAGCTCCATGCCGATCCGCACCTGCTCGGGTTCGATATCGATGACGTTCGTCACCAAGCGGGCACCGGGAGCATCGGGCAAGTCCACAACGGCCGGGACCAGAGTCACTTCCGGCAATCCGGGGAACCCGTGCACCACGGCGAAGCTGTAAACGATTGCGCGGCCGGACAATTCGGGCCAGTCCACAGCGGTGGACAGGCATTCCGGGCAGAACGGCGTCGGCGGTAGCCGAAATGTCGCGCAGTCCGCGCATTGCGGTGCGACCAGCCGCCGCTGCTTCGCCGCCTGCCAGAACGGCTCGGTCACGGAGTCGGTTGTGATCGCGACGAAGTCCGACGGAAGCGCTGTGGCCAGGCGCGCGGCGTTCATCGGTCACGCCCCAGGATCAGACCGCTGACCGGGAGGCTGGCGGGCCCACCGGTGCAGAGTGCGAATTCGGCGTCGGCCACCTGGTTGATCGCGGTGCCGCGCAACTGCTCGACGCCCTCGACGATCTGGGTCATGCCGATGATGTACGCCTCGGAGAGCTGTCCGCCGTGCGGGTTCACCGGGATGGTTCCCGGCTTTCTGCGTGGGGTGTATCGGATCGCGCCGCTCTCGATGAACGGCCCGCCCTCGCCAGGCTTGCAGAAGCCGTAATCCTCCAACTGCATCAGCACCATCGGGGTGAAGTGGTCGTAGATGAGTGCTACGTCGATGTCTTGCGCTGTGATCCCCGCCTGCTCGTACAGCCGCCCGGCGATCGGTTTATGTCCGGACGAGGCGAAGTTCTCCTCCGGCATGCCGAACCACGAGAAGGCGCGGCCCCAGTCCCGAGTGCCGCCGTGTGCGACGGCTACCACGGGTACCGGCCGCTGGCGCAGATCGCGAGCACGATCGATCGAGGTGGTGATCACCGCGACCGCGCCCTCGGTCTCCAGGCAGAAGTCGTATACACACAGCGGTTCGGCGATCATGCGCCCGCTGAAATATTGCTCCTTGGTCAGCGGCGTCCGCTTCATCGCCTTGGGGCGATTCAGCGCGTTCTGCCGGGTCGACATCGCGATTTCGGCGAATGCGTCTCTGGTGGTGCCGTATTGATGCATATGGCGCCGGGCCAGCACCGATATCAGGTGGCCCGGTCCCGCCAGCCCGGCAGGTTGCAGAAACGACCCGACGGGGCTGACCGGCTTGGCCGCCATCACGGTGCCGAGGCGTTGCTTCTGCTGCTGCAACGCCATGACGGTGACCACGACCGACGCGTCACCGGCCACGATGGCCGCCCGCGCCAGGCCGATCGCCCCGGCGGACCCGCCGCCACCGGATGTCAGCGACGCCGAGAAACGAATCTCGGGAATGCCGAGGGTCTCCATGAAGTCGACGGACTCCATCTTGTCGCCGTATCCGGCGCCCGCGCCCGAGTAGTAGGCGAAACCATCGATATCCCGCACCGACAACCCGGCATCCGCACAAGCGGCGAGGATGGCTTCGCCGGCGAGTTGAACGATGGTCTTGCCCGCGGATTCACCCCGCCGGTAATAGGGCGTGGCCCCCACGCCGACGATCGCGACGTCACGCAATCCCGTATCGCTGGCCATCGGCTCAGACCTCGTCGGTTGGAATCGGCGGAACATGGGGGAACAGCTCGAAGAACGCGCCCTGCGTTATCCGCAGCCGGACCTCGTCCGAGACACCGTCGAACAGCGACTTCAGCGTGTCCTGGGTGTGGCCGAAGGTGCCTTCCATATGCGGGTAGTCCGAACCGAACATCACGTTCCGGTAGCCCATCGCCGTATACGCGGCGACCGCGGTCTCATCGTGCTGGAACGAGGCGTAGACCTGCGTCATCAAGGTCTGCTTCGGATCGCGCGCGAGTTTCGGCCGCACCGCCATGTGATGCTGGCGGTAGCCCTCGAGCATGCGATCGCCGAGGAACGGGATCCAGGTGGCACCGCCCTCGGAGATCAGCACCTTCAGATCCGGATGCCGATCAAGCGCGCCGGACGCGACCATCTTCATGGCGGCCCGCTGACCGGAGAAGGTCGATTCGGCATAGTTCAGAACCGCGCCGCCGGGGCCGCGGTAGACCACGCCCGCGCCGCCGCTGGTCATATCCACCGGATCCGTACCGATGTGGAAGGCCAGCACCATGCGCGCGCGTTCGGCCGCATCCCAGAACGGTTCCCAATCCGATCGGTGCCAGTCGGGTGCGCTGGCATGCGGGGTGGTCGGCAGGAATACCGCTCGAAAGCCGTGCTCGGCCGCCCATTCCAGTTCGGCGATCGCGTCCTCGACCACCAGCGTCGACACCTGGGCGGTCACGACATAGCGGTCCGATACCGCGGCGATCTCCTCGAGCGCCCATTCGTTGCTGGCCCGCATGCAGGCCCGGAGCAGTTCGGGAGTCCGGAAGGTCGAGGCCCACATCCCCAGCGAAGGGAAGATCACCTCACCCCAGACGCCTTCCTGGTCCAGATCCCGCAGACGCGCTCGCGCATCGCGGATGCCCTGTGCCCTTCGACTCGCCTCGAGGAACTCCACGGCCACCGAGCTCGGCAGTTTGCGTCGGAACGACTGTCCGTCCACGTGCACCGTCTCGTACTCGCCGTCGGGGTCCTTCTCGGACTTCGGCGTCAGTTCCGCGAGCCGTTCGGGCAGTCGCGATTCCCAGAGATCGGTCGGTTCGAGGAAGTGGGAGTCGCCGGAATTGGTCCAGATCTTCGGCATGAGGGTCCTCTGAAGCTCGGGCCGCGAGCACTGCGGCAGATAGGTCTCGAATCGGATGCTACGTCAATTTCTAATCGTTTGTCATTAGATATTGGGTTTGCAGAGTAAGCGGGGCTTCGGCGAACATGAGCATCGGCCGGCAAGCCGACGAGAATGGGGAGCCATGTCAACAGGCGCAGAGACCGCTGGCCGCAGACGACGGCACACCACGGGCGCGGCGACTCGCGAATTGCTGATGACGACGGCCGAGCGACTCTTCGCCGTGCGCGGGGTGGAGGGCGTGACCCTGCGCGAGATCCAGCTCGAAGCCGGTCAGTCGAATTCTTCGGTCATCACATACCACTTCGGCTCGAAGGCCGGACTGGTCCGGGCGCTGATCACTTTCCGATACCAGACCATCGACGCGCGCCGGGCCGCATTGGTGGAGCAGGCACGTGCCGACGGATTATCCGACGATCCACGGACAGCGGTTTGGGTGATCGTCCGCCCGCTGGTCGAGAGCATTCGAGCCGGTGAGATGTTCGTGCCGTTCCTGGCCAGGCTGAGCGAGAATCCCCGCGCGCACGCCGAATACTGGCCGGGGCACATCAAGGACACCACGGTCGATGTGCTCGAGGAATTGGTTCCCGCCGCACTTGGCGGCATGCCCGCTCGAGCACAGCGCGGTCGGCGGGTGCAGCTCTACAACAGTGTGCTCAACCTGCTCGGCGAGCACGCGCGCAGCCGGCAACGGATCAGTGAGGCGCAGCTCAACAATTACGTCGACGGCTGGATCGGCATGCTGACCGCGCCCCTGTCACCGTCGACCCGTGCGCTCCTGGAGTCGGAGGCACGGGCCGCGACGTGAGCAACCGTCGTGCTCAGCCCACGATCTGTCGGTCGCGCAGATCTGCGATGCGCGCGTCGTCGTACCCGATCGCGCGCAGTAGCGCATCGGTGTGCTCGCCGATGGTGCAGCCCGCGTCGGCCTTGACCGACGACCGCGAGAACCGGTTGAGCGGCGCCAGCCGCCGATGTTCGTCGAATATCGGGCTGACCGCGTCCACGGCGTAGCCCGCGTCGTAGAACTCGTCGGTCTGCATCTGCCACTCGGCCGACTCCTGGGCGACTGCAACGCAGCCGACGTCGCGCGCCGTGAGATAGGTTTCCCACTCGTCCTTGGTGCGCTCTGCGAAGATTTCGGTGAGTGCCGCCGCGAGCGCTTCGCTATTGGCTGTCCGTGTTTGCGGTGTCGCGAACTGTTCGTCGGCGAGTTTGCCGTGGCCGAGCGCCTCGACCAACGGCTCCCACTCGTGCTCCGCCGGAGCGGCGAGGAATACCCAGCCGTCGGCTGCGGCGTACATCCGATAGAGCGGGCCGAGTCCGCGGAACTCCGCGTCGACGGTCGACGTAGCGGGCCGCCCCGCGTAGCTCGTATTGCGAGCGATCAGTGCGTGTGTGCTGGTGGCGAGCATGGTGGTGACCAGTTCGGTCATCGCGAACCCACGACGCTTCGCGCAAAGCCCGAGCAGCAGTGCCGACGCCACTCCGAGAGCTGCGATGCCATCGCATTGGACCGCGGGCACGGCACTGGCCGAGTACAACTCGCGGGCGTTGCGGAGCAACTCCGTGCGATCCCCGGGAGATCGGCCCGCCAGTGGCGCGTCGGTCAGCGAAATCCCCGATGCCGCACCGATCGACGGCGCATAAGCCGGTCGGGCGGCGTACGGCCCGTCGATCCCGTAGCCGGGAGCGTGCACATAGACCAGATCCGGGTTGATCGACTTCAGCGCTGCCTCGTCGACGCCCATTCGGGTGGCGACCCCGGCGCGGAAGGTTTGCAGGACCGCATCGCATCCACGAACCAAATCCCGCACCACCTCCCGGCCCGCCTCGGAACCGAGATCGATGGCGATGCTTTCCTTCCCCTGTAGGACTTTCGCGCCACCGGCCTCGGGAAAGGCCATCAGCCAGCGGATCAAGTCGCCGTCGAGCGGCTCGATTTTGATCACCCGTGCGCCGAGGTCGGTGAGCAGCGTCGCGCCGTATGGTCCGGCGTACATCGAGCCCAATTCCAGCACGGTCACCCCCTCGAGCGGATACTGTCGGGCCTCGTCCGCGCCGACGGCGGTCGACGGCTCCGCGTCCTCATCGGCGAACCGCTGTATTTCCTGGTCGTACTCGCCGAGTTGCGGGGCGCGTCGGATCTCGGTGAGCGCGCGACCGTTCGCATGCACCTGCGAAGACGGCTGCCGGACCGGACCGAGCCGTGGATCCGCGACGGTGACCACGCGGCCCTCGTGCACCAGTTGGGGGTGCGCCAGTGCTTCGGCGGGGGTGCGGAACTGTTCGCCGAATACATCCATGGTCGTCTCGAACACCTGCCGCCACTCGTCCAGCGTGCGTTCCTCGACCTTCGACAGCATCTTGTTCCACCACTCGAACCGCAGATCCGGATCGGGCATGGTCGGAAAGCCTTCCCATTTGGGGTCGGCCAGCTCGGCCCACAGGCCGAGCTCTTCCAGGAACGCCTGCGTCAGCCGCGGCGAGGTCTGCGCGAACTGCAGCCAGGTGCCGTCCTTCGTTACGGCGCTGAGCAGCGCATACATCAGCCGGGATTGTGGTCGTCCCTGCTCGTCGAATGCCGCGACCAGCGGTTCGAAGGCATCCGGGTAGCGGTGCAGGATCATTTCGAAGAACCAGTTGTACGGATCGTGGGCCCCCACACCCGTCACCAGATTCGACTCCACGACTTGGCCGAGGCCGCTGTGATCGCGCTCGATCAGGGCCGCGAGAATGCCGTGGACCGCAGCTTGGGCCGCGCCGAATGACGCGTACGGAGCCGAGACGAACGCCGGATCCGGGCCCATGGTGAGCTGACGTTTGGAGTGGAAAACGCCGGTCTTGGCCATGATCAGGCCCTCATAGCCCTTGTAGTGCGACCACGGTCCGTGTGAGCCCCAGCCGGTGATCATCGCCGCGACCAGCCGCGGATACCGCTCGGCCAATTGCTCGGGCGTCAGACCCAACCGCTCTGCGGCCGCCGGTCGCATGGTGCTGACCAGTACATCGGCCTTGCGCAACAGTCCGCTCAATGTGGTGCGGCCGGTCTCGCTACCGAGATCGAGTGTGACACCGCGCTTTCCGCGCAGCAGGCCCGGCCAACCCGGATCCCGGCGCAGTGGACTCCCGCCGACCGGCTCCACCAGGATGACGTCGGCTCCCGCATCGGCGAGAAACTGCGTGGCCTGTGCACCCGGCAGCGTCGTCGAGAGGTCGACGACGATGAGTCCGGCAAGTGGGCCTTCGGCGGGGGTAGCGCTTGTCATTGGTCCTCACAATCCAAGAGACACAGGGATTTTCGCCACGGGCGACATTCAGCGGTCGACGGCGAACTCGGCGGATCCATGCACGACCAGCGGGCCATCGGATTTCCGCAACTGGATCGACAACTCCACCCGCGTCTCGTCGTCGTGCCCGAACAACCGGACGATTTCGCCCGAGGCGACCAAGCGATCACCCCGGTAGACCACCTTGGTGAAGCGAGTGCGGAATCGGCGGACCGCGTCCTCGCCGAAGTACTCGGTGCAGTACGCGGCGAGCCACCCGGCACCGAGCATTCCGGCGCTGAAGGCGGCCGGGTAACCCACCGACCGCGCGAGTTCGTCGTCGTGGTGCATGGGATTCATATCCCCGCTCGCACCTTGATAACGGACGATGTCGGTCATCGTCACCGGCCCGAAGGTGCGCTCCGGCAGCCTGGTGCCGGGAATCAGGTCCATCGTGACCGCTCCTTGCGTAAATAGGCCGAGGTATAGCGGCACTCGGCTCGCAACACACCGCCGTCGTCGTGGAAGGACACCACGAAACGGACCACGACCATGGGCCCACCGCGGGTCTGTTCGACCCGGACATCCTGAAACCGCTCGGAGGTGTGCAGTGTCTCGCCCGCTCGCGGCACCGATCCGTGGAAGATGTACTCCTGCTCCAGCGACAACAGATTTCGCCGCTCGGCGGCGACCCCGACGGCGGTGCACGCGGACGCGACCTCGGGTGCCCGCAAGCTCGTCCCGATGTGGTCCCAATACACCACCGTCGCCAAGAACGTCGGCGGTATCGGGGCCGCCGCGTTGTCCAGGTACACCGGGCGGGTAGCCGCGGTCGCGATGGCGTACTCGCGCACCTTGCCCCATTCGATCGGCATGATCGCCACGGCTGCTCCTCGGTCGGTCACTCGGTTATAGCGGCACTCGGGTGATCGAGCGCCAGGTCATGCCACCGACCTCGGCCACGTTAGCTAATAGCGTGTACTAATTACAAGAATTCGACTAACTTGCTGGTGAAAGCCATCCAAAGGTGCCCTCATTATGAAGAACGTCGATAGGATTTACATATGACGCTCCCCCGCGACGATCCCCGCGAACAGGGCGATGCGATGACCGTCCGCCAGGAACGACGCGGGCGGGTGCTCGTGGTTCGAATCGACCGCGAGGAGAAACGCAACGCCATCGATCGAGCGGTCGCCGAGGGTATCGACGCCGCGCTGAACCTGCTCGACGACGATCCGACGCTCTGGGTCGCCGTGCTGACGGGAACCGCATCGGTGTTCTCGGCGGGCACCGACCTGAGGGACGGTGCGGGCGGCGGCACCGAACGGGGCGGGGAGTACGGCGTCATTCGCCGTCGCCGGGCGAAGCCGCTGATCGCGGCGGTCGAGGGGCCGGCCTACGGCGGTGGTCTCGAGATCGTTCTCGCCTGCGATCTCGTAGTCGCTTCGCGCGCAGCCCGTTTCGCACTTCCGGAGACCCGGCGCGGTGTGGTCGCCTCCTCGGGCGCGCTCTTCCGCACACTGCGCGCCCTGCCCCTGCACATCGCCAAGGAGCTATTGATCACCGGCGCCGTATTCGACGCCGAACGCGCTCACCAGCTCGGGCTCGTGAACCGCGTTACCGAACCTGGCCGCGCGCTCGATGCGGCACTGGAACTCGCCGATGACGTTTGCGCCTCGTCACCCGTGGCGGTCGGGGCGACACTGGCGGCGATCGCGTCTCAGCACGACGCGTCCGATGCCGACGGTTGGGACGTCACTGCCGAAGCCGTAGCACGGGTAATGCGCAGCGAAGATTTGAAAGAAGGCGTTGCCGCATTCCTGGAAAAGCGCCCACCGCAGTGGCGGGGGCGCTGACCAGTCAGGCGACGTTGACCGGGGCCTTCTTCACGCTCTTGTCGAAGCCCACGACATCGGCCAGAGTGCCGCCGAGGATGATCGCTCGCTCGTCGTCGGGAACCCCGTCGAAGTTGAAGTCGATGCATTCCTTGCTACTGCGGAAGGTGCCTTCCGCGTGCGGGTAGTCGTTGCCCCAGATGACGGTCGACATCCCGGTGATGTGGCGTGCCTTGACGGCCACTGGGTCGTCGGCGAACTGCACATGGATCTGACGCTGCAGGTATTCGCTGGGCGAGAGCGGGTAGGGCCATTTCCCGTTGATGGCGAACAGGCGTCCCATGGTCGGCTGGTCGTTCGGCGGGCGCGTGTCGTCCCAGAAGCCGAGCCACCAATCGGCGTCCTGGCCGATGCCGGTCCGCCAGGATTTGTCCATCATGCCCATGAACGAGACCAGCCAGCCCGCGCCGAACTCGGTGAGGTTGAAGTGCAGGTCGGGAAATCGTTCACAGACGCCGCCACCGATGAGGGAGGCGATGATGGCCTGCGGGCTGGCCGATGCGGTGTTCCCGCCGCCCATGGTCCGGCCCGCGACCATATCGTCGGTCAGCTGTCCCTTCCCCATATTCATGGCCGTCATCAGGCCTTTGACGGTGGTCGCCGTTTCGGACACCGACTCCTTGACCATCACCCCGCCGGTGGCGACGTGGAAGAACACCGGCAACCCGTGCGCCTGAGCGGTCGCCCACACCGGGTCGTACTCCCGCGACCAGTAGGGCAGCGGCGGGATCTCCGGCAGCAGGATGGCTCCCAATCCCATGCGCGCACATCGCTCGATCTCGGCGACCGCGTCCGGAATGTCGGTGAGCGGGATCGCCGCCGTCGGGCGCATCCGATCCTTGTACGGGAGATACCGTTCGACGAGATAGTCGTTCCACGCCCGCGCGTGCGCCATCGACAGCTCGTGGTCGTCGGTGAACAGGACGAACAGCGACAGGTTCGGGAACATCACCGAGGCATCGACGCCATCGAGATCCATATCCCTGATGATGTTCTCCGGCTCGCCGTCCGGTGTCCGCCCGCCGAGCTGCCGGTACTTGGAGATGGTCCAACCGTCGAACCCGACCGTGTGCAGCTTCTTGAACTCGGTGTGCCCGCCCGCCACGATCGGCTCGTCGAGGGTGAACTCCTCCTCCCACAGGGCGCGGTCCCGCAGATGTTTGGGCAGCCGGGTTTTGTACAGGTCGACCGGCTCGATGATGTGCGTATCGCCCGATACGACGAAGAAATCCGACACGTTGACACCTTGCTTTCTTGACAGTTCCGCGCACCGGCGCGAGTAGAGACTCAGCCTCATTGGTGAGACTGAGTGTCAGACTAGCTCGCAGATCTCAGTTCTGTCACTGAATTGCAAAGGGTAGCGTCATGCCGATGAGCGGAACCAAGCGCACGAGAATGATCGCCCGCGCCGCAGTGCGAGCCGACCTCGCACAGGTTGCCTACGAGTTGACCCGGGAGCGGGGGTTCCACAACGTCACCGTGGATGACATGGCCGCGGCTGCCGGTGTTTCTCGCAGTACTCTCCTGCGCTACTTCGGCAGCAAGGAGGAAGCGGTGCTGAGCGCCTTCGACGCCCACGCCGACCAGTTCGCGGCC
Organism: Nocardia vinacea NBRC 16497; assembly: GCF_000308835.1. Classification (GTDB taxonomy): domain Bacteria; phylum Actinomycetota; class Actinomycetes; order Mycobacteriales; family Mycobacteriaceae; genus Nocardia; species Nocardia vinacea. The sequence goes on from NZ_BAGN01000401.1 coordinate 40,758, forward strand.
GCGCTACGTGCCCGGCCCGCCGGAGAGGACGACTGGACGGCGCTGCGCCGGGCATTGGGCGGGGTCATCGAGTTCTATCTGCAGGACCCGGTCGCGGCGCTCGCCATGACGCGACTCATCTTCGACACCCCGGAGTTGTCCGGGCGGCAGTTGGAGAAACAGCACAGTTGGCGACCCGCTCTCACCGCGGCGCTGGCTGAGCGGGCAGGCGTGTCGGGACCGGTCCCCATCTCGGTGGAGGTCAAGGTCGCCGCCGCGACGAGTTGCCTGAATATCGCCGTCGAGCGCTGGTCGGCGTCCGATGGCGAACTCGATCTGGCGCAGTTGCTCGATGAAGCATTCGACGCGCTCTCGTCGAGGCGGAACGGGCGCGTCCTCTGACGGATCGGCGGGGTCGCCCGCTGAGGGGCGACCCCGCCGAAGGGTGGTCAGATGATCGAACCGACGTCTTGGGCCACGATGTGGTCGAGTGCGCGTTCGGCGACGGCGGCGATGGTCATCGATGGGTTGCAGGCCGCGCTGTTGCCCGGGATCAGTGCACCGTCGAGGACATACAGTCCGCGCTGTCCGTGCACGCGGCCTTCCAGATCGCAGACCGGGCCCATGTTCGCACCGCCGAGCGCGTGCCAGGTGGAGGGGACTGCCAGGTTCGTATCGACGAGAGCGCTCGCCGGGCCGGCGATCTTCTGTACCAGCGGACCGATGGTGCCGTTCTGGATCACCGCGTCCCCTTCTTTTGGCCAGTGCAGTACGGCCTCGTCCTTGCCCGAGTCGTAGACGAAGCGGCCGCGTGCATTGCTGACGCCGTAGCCGACCAGCATGGTGGTTCGTGCATCTATGCCCGCCGGCGGGATCGATGCCTGGATGACCGTGGCCGCTTTCGTGGGATCGTCCCAGTTCAGGCTGCCGTAGACGACAGGTCCGCCCTGTGGGTAGCCGAGATCGCTGTCCAGGCAGGTCCAGGTGTAGATGCGGTCGGCGTTGGTGCCCCACCCGGCGCCGAGTGCGTCCGGCAGGTCCGGGATTGTTCCCTTCGCCTTGGCTCGCACCAGCAGTTTGGTGGTGTTGAGGCTTCCGGCGGCCATGACCAGTGTGCCCGCGGTGAGGATCTTGTTCTCCAGCACCGTGCCGGAGGAGTCGGTCCGGTCGACGTAGACGGTCCACCGTCCGTCCTTGGCGCGTTCGACCTCGGTGACGTGGTGGAGTATTTCGACCTGCACCTTGCCGGTCGCCTCCGCCGCGGCGATATAGGTGACGTCGACGGAGTGCTTTCCGCCATTGTTCACGCCGAGCGCACCGTCGCCGTTGGTATAGGAGGGCTTCATCTCGCCACGGAGTTCGGCGAGCGCGTAATTCCAGTCGATCGGCATCGGAATCTTCGACACCGGCAAACCGGCTTTGCGTACATGCTGTTCGAAGACGCGGACGGCCTGATAGTTCGGGCTGGCGATCAGTTCGTCCGGGGCGACCGCGAGCTGCAACATCTGCGCGACGCGCGGATAGTGGACCCGGTTCATCGTCGGCCAATCCAGACCGTCCAGGAACTGCGTGGCGAATGCGGCCTGCGACGGCTGCAGCGACATGCCTTGGTACACAAGCGATCCACCGCCGACACCGGCCGCGCACAGCGCGGTCATGTTCTCACCCGACACCGTCTCGAGCAGTCCGGCGTAGGGGTCGAACGCCACCGGCTTACCGAACAGCTCCGGCGCGGACTCGTACCAGAGAATGCGCTTGTCCGGAGACGTGGCATGTGGGAACGTCTCCGCGTTCGGACCTGTCGGCCAGCGTAATCCGCGCTCCAGCATCAACACCGGGACTCCGGCCTGGGCTAGGCGCAGCGCGGTGACGCCGCCGCCGAAACCCGTACCGATCACGATGACCCGATGGTCTTCGCGGACCAGCGGGACACTCCTCATCTTTGTCTCGATACCGCTGGCACCGGCGGCGATTCCCGTACCCGCCAATGCGACTGCGGCACCGGCGGCGCCACCGAGAAACGACCGGCGCGTGAATGCGGACATGTTTGATCGACCTCCTGACCGCGGGGATCGGATCCCGCGGGGATGTTGAGAGCAAGGAATACCGGCCCGCGCGGCAGTGGATTTCGCGCGCGGGGTTTCGGCGGACCTCCCGCGGCGAATCTCGCGGGAGGTTGAGGGGAGGGAATGCCGGCT
>NZ_BAGN01000400.1 GCF_000308835.1 Nocardia vinacea NBRC 16497
CTCGCGGGCAGCTACGGCGAACTCGCCGCCACGGAGCGGGAGATCCATGCCGGGCGGATGCCGCAGCGGCCGTTCGTGCTGGTCGGTCAGCAGTATCTGGCCGATCCGCAGCGCTCGGTCGGCAACGTGCACCCGCTGGGGACCTACGCGCATGTGCCCAACGGCTACACCGGTGACGCCACCGCGGCGATCATCACCCAGATCGAACGATTCGCACCCGGTTTCCGGGATCGGATCCTCGGCCGAACGGTCCGCGACACCACACAGCTGGCCGCGTACAACCCCAACTATGTCGGCGGCGACATCATCACCGGCTCGAAGGATATCCGCCAGCTGGTGTTCGGTCCGCGAATCACGTTGTCGCCGTACAGTATCGGGCTGCCAGGGATGTACATCTGCTCGGCCGCGACGCCACCGGGCCCAGGCGCGCACGGCATGTGCGGCGCCAATGCCGCGGACGCGGCGCTCGCCCACCTCCGGCGCACCGCCTAATCGGCTACCGCCGCAATCCCGACTGCGCCGAACATTTCGTCGCCGATCTGCGGCGGGCCACCGAACCGCACGGCGCGGCGGGGATGACCGCGACTGAAACCCTGAAGGAAGTTGCCGAGGAAGGTGACAATCGGCTCGATGTCGTTGTGGCACTTTTCGAAACCGCGCGGGTGGCCGAGGTGTATTCGCTCGGTCAGATCGCCTCGGAGCGGGTCGCCGTCGTCAACCGGTTGCAGAGCCTGATCGATGACCGCCGTTCGCTGGAGCGCCCCTTCCAGGAGTTGATCGAGCGGGCCCCGTGGCTGCTCGCGCCGGAGTGGACGCCGCTGGGCATGAATGAATCGCTGAAGCGGGTACGCGGCAGTTTCGAGCGTTGGTATCGGCAGCAACTACCTGTACTCATTGGACGCCTTCCGCAACGAAAATCAACGCATCGGTGAGCAATTCCCGCGCCGCACGCTGACCTTCATCGTCGATCACATCGACAAGCTGCGTCCCGCGTCGCTGTCGTCACAGGTCAGCGATCACCGTATCGACCGGACGACCTGGCGCGAACTACTCGATTCCACCCTGCGTGCCCACCGCGACTTTCTGGACCGGGTCTACACAATGCGTCTGGGCGAACAGTCCGAATCCGATGATGCTGGAGCAAGCGTTGGTTGATCGGTCCGAATCAGCTGGCCCGGCAAGAGTATTCCGACGGTGTCCATCTTGCGGGCGTCGGTGACCAGTATGAGCGTGCGCGTACGGGAACTTCGGAGACGTAGCCATCGATGATCGGTATTCCGTAGCGGCGTTCGAATTTGGTCAACAGTTCGATGTCGGCCGGAGCAGCGCCGCAGATGGCGAATCGTACCGATGCGGTGTTCGGCCGGATTTGGGCGGGCAGATCCGATAGCTGTGCATACATGGTCGGGATTGCGGAGATGTATGTGGCACGGCTGCGCTCGATCCGGTCGAAGAACGTCTTCGGGCTGAAGGCCACGGTGGCGCGGCCACCGGCGAGCAGCGGTGACATGGTGCCGACCACGATGCTGTTGACGTGGAACAGCGGGAGGTTCAGCAGGCTGTGGTCGGCTTCGGTGAGTTCGAATGCCTCGATCGCTATTGAGCACATGGCGTTGAGGTTCGCGTGGTCGACGGTCACGCTGTTGGGTTTGCCTGTGGTGCCGTTGGCACAGATGACCAGCGCAAGTGTGTCGTTGCGAGGTCGCGCGGGTTCGGTGACATCGGGATCTGCGGTGGTGAGATCGTCGGCGGATATGACGGCGCGGACCGGAGCGTCCGAGGTGGATGGCTGCGCGGTGATCAGGACCTTGGCACCCGTGTCGGTCAACTGGCAGTCGGCTTCTGCGGCGGTCAGCGACGGGTCGATAGGGGTTACCGTAGCGCCCACACGCCAGGTGGCGAACAGGGATACGACAAAGGCGGCCGTGTTGGGCAACATGATCGCAACCACGTCGCCGCTCGAGACTCCGGCGGAGCGCAGGGTAGCTGCGGCACGCCGCACAGAGTCGAGGAATCCTGTGTTGTTCAGGTCGGTGCTGTCGTCGGCCACGGCGGGTGCGTCCGGTGCGGCGGCGGCACGGCGGTCCGGAAGAGTCGAAAGGTTCATAAGCGGTCCTCAGGGGTACGGGGAATGACGACAACGGTAGAAATCACGCCGCCGCTCGGCACCGTCGTGCATGAACGAAATTCACCGCGGGCGTTGTCGCCGGAGGACAAATCCGACTCGCAATGCGCCGCCGTAGTAACCGGCATTCAACGAGCGTTCCTGCGTTGGCCGAAGAAACTCTCCGAATAGACCGCGATGCCGTCTCGGTCACGGCAAGCATGAGACGAACTCTCTGCAGATCGCCGAAAGGGGCGTCTCGTCTACCTGAGGTACTGTTGGTTCGGCTCGTGCGCTTCCGGCTTGGTGGTTGATGTGGGGCCGGTTCGAGCAGTGACGAGGCCCGGGTTTGCCACGCAACTCGAATCCACCAGCATCCGGACTCTGCCCCTTGATCGACAAAGCGGGACATGTCGTACTTCGATATCGCGGGCTACCAACCGCAGTGGCTCAGCGGCCGCCGCGCGATCGCCGCCGCTCATGGTCGGCGACTCCGGACGCTGGTCGGGCGCAACCTCAACCATGGGTGGCTCATCTGGGACCGCGACGACGATGAGTGGTTCGCTGATGGCCCGGTTTTGTTTGACTTCGACGGTGAGCAGGTGGAGCTCAATCATCAGAAGTTCGCTGATCTTTCCATCACCTGGAACACTATCGACCCTGTCGGGCAGGGCATTTGGTCGAGCGGCGATGACGATGACCCGGAGGTCCACACCTTTCATTTGGGCTGGCGGCATGACACCCGCCCGGAGTTGGCGGCCCTTGAAGGCAGGCAACTACAGGGGATCGAGTTGCTCGAGTGGATCGGGAGCGATGTTGCCAACGGCATGGTCGCGGTCAGTTTCATCTTTGCCGATGACCGGGTGACGATCAGCAACGGAATGGACGAGAACCTGCTGGAATTCGGTGCGCCGCCAGCCGGATATCGCCGCTATCAGCTGCACGACTGACCGGGAGTTCGACCCGCTAGACCTGATCGTCGGTTTCATCGACGAATACCGCCAGATCTTCGGCGTCGAGTCGATCCGCCGTGCGCTCTCGGCGCACGGGGTGCAGATCGCGCCCAGGACCTACCGCAAGGCTCGTCCCCGGCCACCGTCGGCCCCGCGACATCGCCGACGCTCACGTGGACAACCTCTGCGGGATCTCCGTGAGAAACCCGGGGCGATGTATGGGCGGCGGAAGGTGACCCGCCCTTGCAGCTACGGATTCAGCCCACGTCGGCGAGCCCAGGACGCGATCGCCGAGATCCACTACCTCGCCAGCGGCACCCATGCCTATCACTGGGTGTTCGAGGGCGACATCACGGTGGTCTCGGATTCCGTCCCACGCAAATGAGTTCGGAAGCGGGGCGCGGTAGCTGAACTAGTCGATCTTGGCCATCACATGCTTGACGCGGGTGTAGTCCTCCAGCCCGTATATCGACAGGTCCTTGCCGTGCCCGGACGACTTGAACCCGCCGTGCGGCATCTCGGCGATCAGCGCGGTGTGGGTGTTGATCCACACGCAGCCGAAGTCGAGCGCGGCCGACACACGGAGCGCCCTCGACACATCCTTGGTCCACACCGAGGACGCCAGCCCGTATTCGACGCCATTGGCCCACCGGATCGCCTCGTCTTCGTCGGTGAACGACTGCACGGTGATCACCGGGCCGAATATCTCGTTCTGGCTCAGCCGGTCGGCCTGCCGCAGCCCGCCGATGACCGTCGGCTCGACGTAATACCCGTGGTCGCCCTGCCGGTGCCCACCGGCCACGACCGAAGCGTGATCGGGCACCTCATCGAGGAAGCCGAGCACCCGCTGTAGTTGGTTGGCGTTATTGACCGGTGGCACCCAGGCGTTTTCGTCATGGGTGGGCTTGCCAAACGTCGTTGTGGCATTGTCGGCCTGCTCGGCCAGAGCCGCGGTCAGATCTTCGGCCACCGACGCGTGGCCGAGCACCCGGGTGGCTGCCGTGCAATCCTGCCCGGCGTTGAAATAGCCCGAGGCCGTGATGCCCACGGCGGCAGCAGCGATATCGGCGTCGGGGAACACGATTACCGGCGCTTTACCGCCCAACTCCAGATGCGTGCGCTTGAGGTGGGCTCCGGCCGACTCCGCGACCGCACGGCCCGCGGCCAGTGAACCGGTGATCGACACCATCTGCGGGGTCGGATGCGCGACCACCGCCGCACCGGTCACCCGGTCACCGGTTACCACGTTCAGCACGCCTGGCGGCAGGTGCTCGGCGGCCAGTTCGGCTAGCATCACCGTCGTCACCGGCGTGGTGTCGCTCGGCTTGATCACCACGGTGTTTCCCGCCGCGATCGCAGGAACAAACTTCCAGATTGCCATCATCATCGGGTAATTCCACGGCGTCACCTGCCCGATGACGCCGATCGGCTCCCGGCGGATCCACGATGTATGGCCCGCCAGGTACTCGCAGGCCGACTTGCCCTCGAGTACCCGTGCCGCCCCCGCGAAGAATCGGATCTGGTCCAGCATCTGCGGGATCTCTGCGGCCAAGGTGATGTGGTTCGGCTTGCCGGTGTTGCGGCCCTCGGCCGCAACGAGCGCGGCAGCGGCATTCTCCACCTCGTCGGCGAAATCCAACAGCGCCTTCTGGCGGTCCGACGGCGTTGTGCGCTTCCAGTCGCAGAACGCTCTGGCCGCCGCTGCGTACGCATTGTCGATGTCCTGCTCGGTGGACACCGGAGTGGTGCCGTACTGCTCGCCGGTGGCAGGGTCGACGAGCGCCATCGTCGCACCGCCGACCGAGTCGACGAGCTTGCCGTCGATGAAGTTCCGGACCGCTACCATGACGCCTCCTCGATTGCTCTGTTCAGTGGACAACTCTCTGACGTGGAACGTTTCACCCGCCTTGTATATGTTGACGTAGCGTCCCGACAAGATCCGCTCGTTCGATCACGATGCGAGCGCTATTTGGCTCGAGATCTTCGAGCGTTCTCGGCTGATCTCGAATCGTGGTCGAGTTCGTCGAGCGGCCGTCCGTAGGTTCGAAATCCGATCGGCCAGCCGGTCAGGGAGGGGCGGGTTTCACCCTGGGGTGGGTGTTACGTGATCCGTTCACAGACGAGGATTGGCCGTGTCCACGTCGTGATCGATACCGCGCCCAGGGAAGTGATGCAGATGCCTCTCGCTGTTCAGTTTCTGTCTTCTCGTCCCGGGACCGAGTCGCGGCCAGGGAGGCCGACCTCTGCCCCGCAGAACTCGGGCTCGAACCACGAATCGATCCCTCGGACGCCCGGTAGGCGAATGCGCTCGCGTGCCCGGCGCGGCATCCTGTTGTCGATGACCCTTACCGGTGGACTCATGCTGTTCGGCCCCAGCGTCTTGGGGATGTCGGGGTCGCTGCCGCTACCGGCACTACCGCCGGCCTCCGAGTCGTCGTTCGATGTCGGCTCGCAAAGCCACGGGCATCCGTTGATGCTCGCCTGCCGTCGCTTCGACTGCTGACTCAGTTCCCGACCGAGCGGCGCGGGTGGTTCTCCAGGTCCCGGAGGGGCGGAGGCTCCTGCGAGATCTATCCGGGGTGTCCCGGCCCCAGTCCCGGACCAGAGCGGACTGGCTGCGGGACCCCAGGCAACCCACCCTGTGACGTGAGCGCAGCGGCGTCGATGCCGGACACGGTTGCCCCAGCGAGCAACCGAAGCCCAAGAATCCATGGCCAGCCACTGCCCTGCCTGTGCTGGCGCTGGTGCGGATCGCCACGGACAGCAGTCGCCCGCCCGACCTGACCGAGTTCGCACGTCGCGTCGGCATCGAACACTAGTTGACTTCGTCAGTCCGCATGACGTGAGTTATCGACGTATGGTCGACGCTGGTTTGCCGACGCGGTGGAGACATCGGCGTCTACAGCGGGTTCCTTTTGAACCAATCGAACAATGCCAGATCGGTCTTGGGACGGTTGGAGGGGGAATCGGGACGGACGGACACAGCTTGAATGGCGATGTCGCTGTTCTGATCCAACGCAACGAGAGTCGGCAAGGGATCGTTGATGCAGGTGAACCGGCCGACAGTTGTGCCATTTCGAATCCACGGTTGCACCGGAACCGTTGCATCGTCGCACGCGCGCCCGACGGACCTCCTCATGACACCATCGAAAAACTGGGTCGCGATCGGATGGTTGGGGAATTGGAAAAACCTTGCTGTCGGCGCACCGGACTCGTTGCCGAAGCATAGAACGACGGCAGTCGCGTCGCTCTCGGGTGCCTCGTGTCGACAGTATCGTGGGTCGTAGGCTTTGGGCAGTTTGGCGATCAGATCGAGGTCGGCCTGGGTGTAGACGTCCGGGTCCTTCGGAAGGGTCCGGAATTGCGAATTCCCCTCTCCCGTGTCGTGCACTGTCCAGTACAAGCTGGCACTACCGCCCACCGACTCGGTGAAGGAGAAAACCGCCATGCTCATGGCCGCGTCATCCGTTTGGATCACCCCCGAAGTCGGTGGTGTCGTCGTGGCATTCGTGAAGCAGGCCATTCGCCCGACCTCTCTGCCGCCCCTCGTCGCGGGACCGTCGGGGCCGGGTGGATAGCCCGGACAGCTGCTGGTCTGTAACACCATGCCGTGATAGGCCTTGTCCAGTGCGTCGGCGCTGGGAAACAGGTAGAACTCCCCGCTCGGCACGCGGATTTCGGGAATCTCGTCGCAGACGAGATGGGCTTTCTCCCCCAGAATCGCCTGTGGGTTCACGTGGTGACAGATGCTGCGGTTGTACGGGTCTTCCAGGAGTTTCAGCAGGGTGACGTCGTCGTCGGTGAATTCGGATTTCGCTGCCGATACTGGGGTCGGTGGTGCGGGCTTGTGAAGCAACGGCCAGGCTCCGACGGCCACGACAGCCACAACGGCCGCGGCAGCGGCGATCCAGAGGCGTCGTGGCCGGCGCCTGGGCGCCGAGACGGATCTCGCCTCGGGTGTGGAGGTCGCCCGGGGTGCGGGATGCGCCGCCACGGTGGGATCGGCTTTGGATACGGCGAGAGGATTATCGTCTTCGGCGTCGCCGGGAGACGAGGCAAATGCGGCGTGGGCGGCAGCGGCCAGTTCGCCGGCGCTGGAATAGCGTTCATCGGGCGACTTCGCCATTCCGCGCGCGACGACAGCGTCGATCGAGACCGGGATTCCCGGTGCGTAGCTGCTCGTTCGGGGTGGAAGTTCGATCATGTGCGCCCGCATGATGGCGGCGTCGCCGCCGTCGGTCGCGTAAGGGCGGGTGCCGGTCAGGCATTCGTGCAACACGCACGCCAGGGCATACACGTCGACAGCCGGGGTGGCCGGGCCGGCTCGGAAACGTTCGGGTGCCATGTAGTTGAACGAGCCGATCGCCGATCCGGTCTGGGTCAGGCGTTCGTCGGTGTTCGTGTTGGCCAGGCCGAAGTCGGCCAGGTAGGCGAACCCGTCGTGGGTGAGCAGGATATTGTCCGGCTTGATGTCACGATGGACCAGGCCGTCGTGGTGTGCGGCGTCGAGTCCGGCTGCGATCTGGCTGATGACCGAGACAGCTTGCTCGGGCGGCAGTGGGCCGTGGGTTCTCAGCACGGTGCGGAGGCTGTCGCCATGCACGAGTCGCATGTCGATGTAGAGCAGCCCGTCGATCTCGCCGTAATCGTGGATCGGGATGACGTGGGGCTCCTGCAGCAGTGCGGCGATGTGGGATTCGCGCCGGAACCGGGCCCGATAGACCGGGTCGTCGGCCAGCTGTTCGGGCAGCACTTTCACCGCGACCACCCGGCCCTTGGTGGTGTCGAGTGCCTCGAATACCCTGCCCATCCCGCCGGAACCGATCAGCCGTCTCAGGCGATATTTCCCGAACGCCGACCCTGGCATCAGTGGCGGCCGTAGGTTGTTCACGACTGCCTTGCCTGCGTTGTGGGCGATCTGCGCAGGTTGGTCGGAATCGAGAATCGGCGCTTGAACATTGTCGACTTGCCGACTGGTCGACGACGCGGCTTCGGCCTTTTCGGCGAAAGCGCGACCCCGCTGCCACACGATCTATGTCCCTTCGCGTTCTGGTCCGACGGTGTTGGCTGGCGTGCTACGACGGCTCGGGTATCGACAGGCTCTCGCGCCGACACATCCAGCGAATGCCGGTGACTCACTGCTGATGTCGGCACCGTCTCGTTCCCCGGACCCGCCTGGAGGATTTGGTTCGCCGCATGTTGCGCGCCGCGTGCGGCACGCGGCCGGTACTGCGATCGCTCCGGCGAACGGGCAGCCGAAGAATGCCCGCAGGAACTCGCGTCCGGGCGGATACGGCAACGCCCGAGCGGCCTCCGGACGGCACGGTGGCCGGACCGCCACCGCCCGTGCGTCGGGGTCGAGTGCAAAGCTCACCGCCTCCGCGACCAGTTCGCGGCCCGCCGCGCGGACAAACGTCTATCGCGGTAGGCATCGGCTCGGTCGCGAACATCCGCGACAAAGGTGGACGGCATTCGTGAACTCCTGGGAAGCTGGTTCGTGTATCGACCCGCGATGGGTGAGGTCTGCCGCTTCGTTGTCGCAGCCTTAACGAGAATCTTCGGCGCAGGCGCTCGTCCCGGATAGCCACCATAGGTGGAGATCGTTTTCACCCCTGGGGCAACATCTCCTGCCCTGGGTGGCGGAACAGAACGGCTGGTGGGCGCCGATTCCACCGCGGTTGTACACCCGGCCGGTCCGCTGCGCGACGAGATTGCGCGCGCCCCCGGGTCCTTGTCGACGCTGGCCCGTTCGCCATGAATGAGACCGATATGAATGGCTGCATAACCCGGCTGCCAATTGGATGACCAACTCGGCGACCCGTGCCTCGGCGATCCGCTGCCGCCACACGGGGTCACGGTTCGGGCCACGCCGCCGCGCTTCAGTTGTGAGCATGCCCGCTGCCCCGCCGCGAAGCCCATTCGCGCTCCTCGGGGCGGCACTGGATACGTTCTACGAAAACGGTTTTCACGGCACGACCGTTCGTGACGTCGTCCGGCGAGTGGGTCGAACCGTGCCGTCACTGTATGCAGTTCACCCCTGCTCGGTCCGGGTCGGCGGAACCGGGCAGGAGATCGAAAAGTGCAGTGCTGAAGGGTAGTTCAACTCGCGGGAGCGGCTGGCTGCCGTGCGTGCGGAACCGATTCCTTACCCAGGGTTTGCGCGGTCAGCCGGATAAAGGACGATTCCCAGCGTCCCAGCGTCCCAGCGTCATCGCGCTGGGCTCGCCGATCGACCGCGCCGGGGCCTGCCGCAGCGCCCGCTTGCTCGGCTGGCACCGTCGTGGCAGGGACCGGCTGGGTTTGGTCAGGCTTCGGGAATGGGTCGGCCGTAGGTTTCCAGGGTGATGGAGTCGGGGTCGGGGCCGCCGCGGACGCCGGTGTCGAGGGCATCGATGGCGGCGAGTTGCTCGTGGGTGAGTTCGAAGTCGAATACGGCGAAGTTTTCGGCGATGCGGGCGGGTTTGGTCGACTTGGGGATGGCGGAGCGGCCTTGCTGCAGGTGCCAGCGCAGCATCACCTGGGCGGCGGTCTTGCCGTGGCGGGCGGCGATGTCGAGCAGGGTGGGGTCGTCGAAGCTGCGTTTGTCGGCGCCGCCGTAGGCGGTGATGCCCCCGATGGGGGACCAGGCCTGGCTGAGGATGGCGTGCTGGCTGTGGAGTTTTTGCAGGGCGGGCTGCTGGAAGTAGGGGTGGACCTCGATCTGGTTGACCGCGGGCACGACGCCGGCTTCGGACAGTAGCCGGTCGAGGTGCTCGGGCATGAAGTTGCTGACACCGATGGCGCGTACCCGTCCGTCGTTCAGCAGTTTCTCCAGTGCCCGGTAGGCGTCGAGGGTCAGGTCGAAGCGGCTGGGCAGGGGCTGGTGCAGGATCAGCAGGTCCAGCTGGTCGACGCCTAGTTTGGCTGCGCTCTTGTCGTAGGCGTGCAGGGTGGGTTCGTAGCCGTAGTCGCTGATCCAGACCTTGGTCTCGATGAACACCTGGTCGCGGGACAGGCCCGAGCGGCGGATGCCTTTTCCGACTTCGCGTTCGTTGGCGTAGGCGGCGGCGGTGTCGATGTGGCGGTAGCCCACGCCCAGCGCTTCGGCGACCGCGGCGGTGGTCTCCTCGGGGGCGGACTGGAACACTCCGAGCCCCAGGCTCGGCATGGTGACGCCGTTGTTCAGGGTGATTTCGTTTGCGGTCATACCCCCAAGGTAGGGAGGCCCCGGATCCGGTGACAGTCACCACCGGTGCCCCCTTGCAGCACCCCGGGTGCTCTGTACGCCCTTGCGGCAGGCCTGTCACCTGCGTTGACAGGTACTGGTAGGAACTGCCTAGCGGGTGAGGATCGGGGTTACCGTCGGGTCATGGACCTTCGAGGTGAGGTGGCGCAGTTCCTGACCGGGCTGCGGGCACGACTGAGTCCCGAGCAGGCCGGGGTGCCGGTGCTGGGCGGGCAGCGACGCGTTCCCGGGCTGCGTCGCGAGGAGGTCGCGCAGCTGGCCGAGGTGAGCACCACCTACTACACGCGTATGGAGCGCGGGAACCTGCGCGGGGTCTCCGACAGCGTGCTGGGGTCGCTGGCGCGCACCCTGCAAATGAACGAGGCCGAGACCCAGCATTTGTTCGACCTCGCCCGCGCCGCCACCGGCACCCGAGCACCCGCGCGGGCGCGCCGCCCGGCGCTGCGGGTGCCGCAGCGGGCGGTGCAGCTGATGGAGTCGATGACCGACGTGCCGGTGGTGATCCTGGGTCGCCTCGGTGATGTGCTGGGCGCCAACACCCTGGGGCGGGCATTGTTTCCCGACCTGTTCCCCGAGCAGGGGCCGCCGTTGAACCACACTCGTTACCTGTTTCTGGACGAGCGGGCCCGCCGGTTCTACCCGGACTGGGAACACAGCGCCCGCCAGGTCGTGTCGGCGCTGCGTCTGCTGGCCGGTCAGGATCCGGGCGACCGGGCGCTGACCGCGCTGGTCGGGGAGCTGGCCACCCATAGCCCCGAATTCCGCACGTGGTGGGCTGGGCACGCCGTGACCGTGCATGCCGGCGGCAGCAAGACCCTGCACCACCCTGTCGTCGGCGAGCTGACCGTCGCCTTCGAAACGCTGACCATGGCCTCGGCGCCGGGAATCCGCATCATCACCTACCTCACCGACCCCGCCACCCCCTCGGCCGACGCCCTGGACATGCTGCGCAGCTGGGTCGCCACCGACCACACACCCGCACCCGGCACCGCCCCGGCGCCCGATGTGCTCGAGGGCCGACGGTACCCGCCCCACCCATAGCAGGCGGCTGCCGACCTGCCCCCGGCGCCAGCCACATCGGTGGGCTGCGGCGCCGGTCCTCGACCGGGTTCTGCCGGGCCGAGGAGCGGCTTCAGGTGGGCCGCATGCGTGCCGATTGACCCGCTTTCGTTGCTACAGGAAGGATTGCGATGTCTGTCGGCCGCCGAGAAAGTCGAGATCCAGGGCGAGCGCTACCCCGAATACATGCAGCGCTGGATCAACCGCTGACCACCCCCAACCCACCCGGCGGCCTGTTACCCACGAGCCCGCCCCCCAACATCGACAAGGAGCATCCCCATGACCACACCCATCACGGGCCGCACCGCCGTCATCACCGGCGCCTCCTCCGGTATCGGTGAAGCCGTCGCCCGCGCCCTGCACGCCGTCGGCTACCAGGTCGCGCTACTGGCCCGCCGCACCGACCGCATCCAGGCCCTCGCCACCGAACTCGGCCACGGCGCGATCGCCATCCCCGCCGACGTCACCGACCGCGCCGCGCTCACCGCCGCGGCCGACCGCGTCGGCGACGAGCTCGGCCGCGCCGACGTTCTGATCAACAACGCCGGGGTGATGCTGCTGGGCCCGTTCTCCTCCGACCAGCGCGAGGACTACCGCCGCATGATCGAGATCAACCTGCTCGGCGCCATCACCACCACCGAGGTCTTCCTCGACCAGATCCGCGACGGTGGCGGCGACATCGTCAACATCTCCTCGGTCGCCGGCCGCACCGCGCGCCCCGGCAACGGCGTCTACGCTGCCACCAAATGGGGCCTCAACGGCTGGTCGGAATCCCTGCGCCAGGAACTGCTGCCCGACGTGCGCGTCACCCTGATCGAACCCGGCGCCGTCGCCACCGAACTGCCCACCCACATCACCCATACCGCAACCAAAACCGATGTCGAACAGCTGTACAGCCAGGTACCCGTCACCGCTGCCGACATTGCCGAAGTCATCGCCTTCGCCGTACAACGACCCAGGCACCTGGTCATCAACGAAATCCTGCTCCGCCCCGCCGCGCAATCCCTCTGACGAGAGCCGAAGGTGTCCAGATGAAGTAACCCAGGCAGCGCACGGCCCGCGGTCTTCGGCCAGAAGTGAACAAGCTATCGACTCGGTAGCGGCATCCGAGCCGTACTCGCCGCCGACACTCCGTCTGCCAAGGCGATGCTGTACAAGGCGCAATCCCGGCACATGTACGGGAAACCTTGCGGTGCAAGCGATTAGCCGCGTGCGGCGTCGATCAGCTGTTGGTGCAGCCAGGTCAGGGGGGTGGTGCCGCCGGGGCCGATCGCGTAGTGGGGGTAGCTCTGGTGGATCCCTGACTTCAGGAAATCGTCGATCTGTTTTTTGCGTTGTTCGTAGGCGGAGTTGTTGAGCTGGTCGTGGAGCAGGCCGAGACCGCCTGCGGCGAGGGCGTCGTCGATGAGGTTGCCCGCCTGCTGCTGATAGGTACCGATCTGGGTGGGGTCGGGGTTGGAGATCTGGGCGAAGAATCCGGCGATGCGAGCGGCGAAGTCGCCATCGGGGGTCGCGCAGTACAGATCTCCTGCGGCGCAGAAGGTATAGGTCTTGGGGGTGAGCCAGCCGAAACCGCCCAGGCGTGGCCCACCGGCGCCGGCGCCGACGACGGGCGGGCCGATCAGGTTGTCGGTGGGGGAGCGGCGGGGGTCGGATATCAGCCCGACCAATGCCACGCGGTCCGGTGCTACGACACCGAGTCCGGTGCCGATCTCGGCGGCGAGATCACCGGCGGCGTCGGCGCCTTGGCTGTAGCCCAACAGCGCGAATCGTGTTGCGCCACAGCGCTGTGCCATCGCGCTGACCAGGCCGCGGGTGTTGTCGAGGGCTTCGCGTTTGGAGCGGCCGTACACCTCGCCCTCCCAGGGGAACGCGGTCGCGGTGTAAGCGACGTAGTCGGTCTGGACGTTGCCGGGCAAGCCGTCGGCGACGGCGGCGAGCATCCCTTGGCCCGGTTCGGACTTCGAGGTCTCCCATGTGCCCGGAACGGCCACGACGTACATGTCGGGGCACTGCTGCGGGGCTGCTTGTGCGGTTGAGGCCACGCCGACCGGAAGGGCGGCGCTGACTAGTGCCGCGCACGCGGCGATGTTCTTCCATCGAGAAAACATCGTGTACTCCCGGGGTTTCACGGTCGAGGGCGTTGGCCGATCGGCGACGGTTACTTCGAGAGTGTAAAGGGCGTGTCGGGATAGCGCTGGGAGTAACAGGTCACTAGCGATAGCGCCATGTTCTGAACGGGATCAACCCGCTGGTCGCCAACATCGCCGGATCATAGCGGCGGCCGGCGGCATGCGCGTCCTGGCCCTGCGCGGCTTCGTCTTCTAACTCACCGTGGGCACTGAAACCGCAGCGGTCGCGGACCCTTATGACGGCAGTTCCGCCGCTGCCTGGGGTGGGGCCTTGCATCTGTGCTGTCGTAGCGGAACGATTGCCGGACATCGTCTTCGTCTATGTATGGAGGGTGATATGCCGAGGTTCTTGTGGGAGGTCACCTATTCGTCCGCCGGCGCGGGTGGGCTGTTGACGGAGGGTGGTACTGCCCGGCGCGACGCGATAACTCGAATGGTGGAAAGTATCGGCGGGACCGTCGAATCATGCTATTTCGCACTGGGTGCGCGGGATTTGTTCGTGATCGGGACGGTCCCCGACGAGGAAGCGGCTGCGGTGCTTGCGATTCAGACGGCTGCTTCCGGTGCCGCGCGATCGCAGTCCGTGCCGCTGCTGACGCCGGAACAGGTGGATGAAGCGGTGCACCGCACCGCGGAGTACCGGCCACCGGGCAAATAGCCGAGGATGTTCGTATCCGCATCGGTGCGGTTCAGTACGACTTGGGTAGTCGTGTGCTGGGCGACATAGTTGGGGATCATCTCTCGGCTGACCGGGGCGATGCGAGCAAGCGGGCCAACCCCATTGGGGGAGTAGCGCGCATTCGGCGCTGAGACCGTTTCCGCCGTGGATCTGGATTTGTCTGGTCGACGGCGGCCTCGGCGGCAACCGCTACTCCGACTCGAGCCCATCGCTGCCGACACCGCGGTGCGCCGAATACGCGAACGCGCCGACGGATTCGCCGACTACGCCACGGAGGCCGGACGGCCGATTGTCAGCGGCCACATTTCAGCCCGGTTGGAAGAACTCGAGCATTCTCCGGCTGGCGTCCGGCGACATCAGCAATTCCTGCATGTCCGCGGACATCCGGGCGGCAGCGCTGGTGCGTTCGAACATCTCGCGTTCGTATTCTTTGACGGCGGTGGGATAGTCGTCCGGGTGCGCGGCCAGTGCGAGACCGAGCAGGGCTCCGTCGAGCAGCGCCATGTTGGCGCCTTCCCCCACCGGCGGCATCAGGTGCGCGGCATCGCCGAGCAGCGTGACGCTCGGTGTCGACGGCCAGGTCAGGCCGATCGGGAGAGTGGTGATCGACCGTGGCAGGACCGTGTCATCGCAGGCGGCGATCAGTGCGATGAACCGTGCGTCCCAGCCGGCAAACAGCTCGATCAGCCGCGCCCGGGCGGCGGCCGGGTCGTCGAACGGGATCCCGCTGGTGGCGAACCAGTCCTCGGCGGTGTTGTAGAAGCTGAGGCCGATGCGAACGCGGCCGTCGCCGTTGCGCTGCGCCGCCAGGGATAGTCCGTTGCCGAGCACCCAGTAGTTGCCGCGCCCGACCATCGCCGCGAGGTCGGGGTGTGTGCGGTCGATGTCGGGAATGCCGACCTCGACGATGTTCTGGCCGATATGCGCCGGGCGAGCGTCGGTGAGTAGCGTGCGGACCCGGGACTGCGCGCCGTCCGCGCCGACCAGCAGGTCATACGTCGCACTGCTGCCGTCGGCGAAGTGCAGCACGCCATTGTCGGCGGACTCGAACGCGTGCCCCCAGCGCACCGCGTGGTCAGGAAGAGAGTCCAGCAGCAGGTTGCGCAGATCGGCGCGGTCGACCTCGGGTCGAGCGAGCGGGGCGTCGTCGGGTGTGTCCTCCTGGAGCAGCAGGGTGCCGTCCGGCTCGAGAAGACGCATGTCCTGGCCTTCGCCACGGGCAATCGCGTAGAACTGGTCGATCAGACCGGCCTCGCGCAGCGCTCGCTGGCCGGAGTGGATGTCGAGCATGCCGCCCTGACCGCGCGCACCGCGTGACGATTCACGTTCGTACACGACGGCGTCGATGCCGTTCACGTGCAGCACCCGGGCAAGGGCCAAGCCACCCAAGCCGGCTCCGACAATGGCGATGGTCATAGTTACCCTCGATTCACCGTATCAGTCGATACACTGTATCACTACCAACGCTGTATCGTCGTCGGCATGTTGGTGTGGGAGAGGCCGGAGCCGCCGGATCGACCGATGCCGGCCCCGCTGAGCCGGGAGCGGATCGTGCGAGCGGCGATCCAACTCGCCGATGCGGACGGCCTGGACGCGGTGTCGCTGCGCAAGGTCGCCGCGGCGCTGGACGTCGGACCGATGCGGCTGTACGGCTATATCGCCACCAAGGAGGAGTTGCTCGACCTGATGGTCGATGCGGTCCACGCGGAGATCAGGCCGGCCGGAGACGGTTGGCGAGAGGCGCTGCGTTCCCTTGCCGAAACCATCCGGCAGGCCGCCCACCAGCACGAATGGCTCGCCGACCTGCTCGGCGGGCGGCCCCAGCTCGGGCCGAACACGCTGGCTGGCGGAGAGGCCGTGCTGGCCGCGTTGGGCGGCGTCGACCTGGACACTGTCGTGCCGGCGGTCGCCGCGGTCAATGCGTACGTGATCGGTGCGGTACGCCGGGAGATCACCGAGCGACGCGCCGAGCGGGTCTCCGGGATGGACCAGAAGCAGTGGCAGGCCACCTACGGGCCATATCTGGAGCGGACCTTCGCCACCGGCCGATTTCCCGCGCTGGCCTCGGTCGTCCGCGATGGCCCTCACCTGGACGCCGACCAAACCTTCCAGAAGGGCCTCGACTTCCTCCTCGACGGCATCGAAGCCCACATGCGGCGATAGGCGGCGGGGTGCATACCGCCCGGAGGAAACAGCGGACCATCTCGGTGATCTGGTCGTGAGCGCCGGCCTGCCGAGCATTCTGGATCCGCGCGAGTAACCCGCGCTCGATGGCCACCGCTCAACGATGCGGTGTTACATCACGACCCGGGACTCGACCCCGTCGGCGATACGCTGAGCATTAGCGAAAGGTAAGCGCATGTTGCCTGGTGACCGACGACACGTCGGTGGGACAGTACTCGGCCGATGACCGACGACGATCTGCTGCGCACACGCCGTGAGGTGACAACGCCCGCCACGGCGGAGTTGGCTGCGGTCGGTTTCGAGGAAGCGGTAGAGATTGGCCGCGGTGGTTTCGGGGTGGTGTATCGCTGCAGGCAGGTCGCCCTGGACCGGACGGTGGCGGTGAAGGTGCTGACCGCGGAATTGGACGAAGACAATCGGGCACGGTTCGTCCGGGAGCAGCGGGCGATGGGCCGCTTGACCGGGCACCCGAATATCGTCACCGTGCTGGAGGCCGGTGCCACCGCCAGCGGACGTCCGTACCTCGTGATGCCTTATCACCGGCTGGATTCCCTGGATGTGTGGATCCGCCGACGCGGTCCGCTTCCTCTGGAGAAGGTGTTGCGGATGGGGGTGAAGATCGCCGGCGCACTGGAGCTCGCGCATGGCCTCGGCATCGTGCATCGGGACGTGAAGCCGGGAAATATCCTGCTCACCGACTTCGGCGAGCCGGCTTTGACCGATTTCGGGATTGCCCACGTCACGGGCGGATTTCGAACGGCCGAAGGCATCGTCACCGGATCACCGGCATTCACTGCCCCAGAGGTGCTGGAGGGAGACGGGCCGACGGCGGCCGCGGACGTGTACGGGCTCGGCGCGACCTTGTTCTGCGCGTTGACCGGCCATGCCGCGTTCCAGCGTCGCAGTGGTGAGAACGTGGTGACACAGTTTCTGCGGATCTCCACCCAACCGATGCCGGACCTCCGGGACAGTGGTATCCCCGACGACGTGTCGGCGTTGGTGGAAACCACGATGAGCCGCGATCCTCACGAACGCCCTTCTGCGGCGGAGCTGGGTGCGAGCATTCGACAGGCGCAGCAGCGCCACGGCTTCTCGGTCGGTGAGACGGGCCGACAGTCCGATTCGATTCTCGAGCGTCGGCACCGGGACACACCAACGAGGGGGCGGCGCCCGCTGCCGGCAGCGGGCACCACGGACAGTGGTGGCAATCTACCGCTCGAGCTGACCAGTTTTGTCGGCCGACGCACCGAGTTGTCGGCGGTAAAGAATCTGCTGTCCACGTCCCGGCTGGTCACGTTTACCGGAGTCGGGGGTGTCGGCAAGACGCGGCTGGCGCTGCGGGCCGCGTCGCAAGCGCAGCGGGATTTCGCCGACGGGGTGTGGTTGGTCGAACTGGCCGAGGTATCCGATGCCGCGCTCCTGGTCGATGTCGTGGCGGCCACCCTGGGGTTGCGGGACGAGGCGCCCGGTCGTTTGCGCGATGTTCTGGTCAAGTTTCTGGGCTCGCGGGAAATATTGCTCGTTCTGGACAACTGCGAGCACATGGTGGAAGCCGTGGCGAAGTTGAGCGAGGCGTTGCTGCGGACCTGCCCGGAGCTGCGGATTCTCGCCACCAGCCGGGAAGCGTTGAATATCGCGGGGGAGGCGGTGCTGCGGGTGGCGCCGCTGACGGTCCCGGATCAGGACCGGGAGCCGACGCTGACGGGGCTGCCCCGTTTCGACGCGGTGACGCTGTTCGCCGACCGTGCCGCAGCAGCCGTGGCGGGCTTCGAACTCGACGAGAACAACAAGGCCGCCGTCACCCGGATTTGCGCCCGGCTGGATGGGTTGCCGCTGGCGATCGAACTGGCGGCGGCTCGGATGCGCGCGATGTCACCCGAGCAGGTTCTGCAACGCCTCGATGATCGGTACGCGCTGCTCACCCGTGGCAGTCGTACCGCGCCGACCCGGCAGCAGACGCTGCGATGGTGTGTCGACTGGGGCTACGAGTTGTGTACCCCGGCCGAACAGCGGCTGTGGGCCCGGTTGTCGGTGTTCGCCGTGAGTTGCGAACTCGACGCCGTAGAACAGGTGTGCGGTATCGGCATGGCACCGCACAGTCTGCTCGATGTGCTGTCCTCCCTGGTGGACAAGTCGATTCTGATCCGGGAGGAATCGCACACCGTCGTGCGTTTCCGAATGCTCGAGACAATGCGTGACTACGGCCGGCAAAGGCTGCGGGAGTCAGGCGAAGACACCGAGCTGCGCCGACGGCACCGCGACTGGTACCAACGACTAGCGCTGGACGCCCAAGCCGGGTGGATCAGCGACCGGCAGCCCTACTGGATCGCCCGCCTCGAACGTGAGCTACCCAACCTGCGCGACGCGCTCGAATCCTGCCTTTCCGAGGACACCGATGAGGCGGCCGAAGCTGGACTGCGAACCGCCGCCGCGCTGCACGAATTCTGGGTCCTTCGCGGAATGTACGGGGAGGGCCGAACCTGGCTCGACCGCGTTCTCGCCCACCCGGGCGCGCAACCGATACCCGACCGCATCAGTGCGCTACGCGCCGCATGCGAGGTTGCCGCGCCACAGGGGGATTTCCAAGCTGCCGCCGCCCTTCTCGAGGAGGGGCGACTGCTCGCCCAACAGGCATCTACCCCCGCCATCCAAGGACAGCTCGCCTACGCTGCCGGCATCATCGCGCTCGCCAGCGGCGCAGCGGCCGACGCCTCCTCCGACCTGGAACGATCTGTCGAGCTGCTCGGCTCGAACCAGACCGGAGAGCTCTACATCAGTTCGCTGACCATCCTCGCCTGGTCATACGAACTGCGCGGCCAGATGACTCGAGCGACCGAGCATTACCGCCGATTACTTTCCATCACCGAAGTGCAGGGCGAATTGCTCTATCGTTCTGCCGCGTTGCGTGGCTTGGGCGTTTCCGCATGGCTGCAAGGCGAACGAGACCGGGCCCAACAGTTGCTCAAGGCGGCATTGCGAATCAACCGACGGCCGAATAGTCCGGTGTTCACCGCGTTCGGCCTCGAGGCGCTGGCCTGGACTACCGCCGACAAGGGCGACGCCCAGCGCGCGGCCGTGCTGATGGGGGCAGCCCAGGGAAAATGGCTGATGGATAGCAGTGTGCGGGCCGTCTTGCGGAACATGTCGCGCTTTCACGAGGAATGCGAGCGGACGACGCGTCAAACCCTCGGCACTCGCAGATTCGATGCGGCCCTCAGGCAAGGCCGGGAGCTGGGTATGGATGCCGCTATCGCATACGCGCTCGGGGAACAACCCACCGATGCGGCCCCGGCGTCGAGTGCCTCCGCGAAATTGACCAAACGTGAGCGGCAGGTCGCCGACCTCGTCGCCCAAGGGCTCAGCAACAAGCAGATCGCCGCCGAGCTGGTGATCGCGCAACGCACCGCCGAAGGTCACGTCGAACACATCCTGACCAAGCTCGGATTCAACTCCCGCGCTCAGATCGCGGCCTGGACAGCGGACCAAACCAAACAACACTGATCGGCTGATGTGGATATCCAGTCCAGCGCCCCAGGACGTGACGGTCGCTGACCCGCCCGCGAGTCCCTTCAGACCTGCCCGCGACACCCTCCACACGAAAAAACAATCAGCGGCTACCGTGCTGGACGCCGCATGGTTAAGCGCGTAACCTACTGCGCGTACAACGACCACGAGACCTTCACCTCGAGACGCAGTGCCCATCTCGAACCAACTGCCGGCGCTAAGTCCTGCGGGCGTGGGCACGCGGCCAGATTCTTCCTGTGCTTGCACAACAAAGGGTGAAGGCATCGCGCTTCTCCGTGTCGGAGCGGCTCGGCGAAAGGATGAGGAACATTGAGTAGCACGATCGACGTCGATCCTGCGGTCGAAAGCCCTGGTTCGGGGATCATCCCGGTCTTCGACCCGTCCACCGAGGAGCTGATCGCGGAGGTCGTCGATTCCGACCAGGCGACCGTCGACGCTGCGGTGGCCCGGGCACGCGAAACATTCGAGTCGGGTGTCTGGCGCAAGCTGCCCGCCGCGCACCGCGCGGAGGTGCTCTTCCGCGCTGCAGACATCATCCGGGCCCGCACCGACGAGCTCGCTGCGATCGAGGCCCGTGACAACGGCATGAACGCGGTGGCCGCGCGTCAGATCATCAAGGTGTCGCTCGAGATGCTGGTGTACTACGCCGGCTGGGTCGGCAAGATCCACGGCGAATCGAGCAATCTCGTGTCCGACGGACTACTCGGCCACTTCGAGAACTACCACACCTTCACTCAGCTCGAGCCGGTCGGCGTCGTCGGCCTCATCATTCCCTGGAACGGGCCGTTCTTCGTCGCGATGCTCAAGGTCGCGCCCGCCCTCGCGGCGGGCTGCAGCGCTGTCCTCAAGCCCGCCGAGGAGACGCCGCTCACCGCGCTGAAGCTGGAGGAGATCTTTCGTGAGGCCGGTCTGCCCGACGGCGTCCTGAATGTCATCACCGGCTACGGCGAGACCACAGGTGCGGCGCTCACCGCGCACCCGGACGTCGACAAGATCGCGTTCACCGGGTCGACGGAGGTCGGACGGCTGATCGTCAAGGCGGCCGCGGGCAACCTCAAGCGCCTGACGCTCGAGCTCGGCGGCAAGTCACCGCTGATCATGTTCGACGACGCCGATCTGGACAAGGCGATCATGGGGGCCGGCATGGGCCTGCTTGCCGGCTCGGGCCAGAACTGCTCCTGCACCTCGCGCATCTACGTTCAGCGCGGCATCTACGAACAGGTCGTCGACGGTCTCGCCGCCTTCGCCAAGATGCTGCCGATGGGCGGCAGCGATGATCCCAACTCGGTCCTCGGGCCGCTGATCAGCGAGAAGCAGCGCCAGCGCGTGGAAGGCATCGTGAACGACGGCGTGGCAGGCGGCGCGCAGGTGGTGACCGGCGGCCAGGTGATGGACCGGCGCGGCTACTTCTATGAGGCGACGATCGTCACCGGCACCACGCCCGACATGCGTCTCATCCGCGAGGAGATTTTCGGGCCGGTCGGCTCGGTGATCCCGTTCGACGACGAGGACGAGGTGATTGCCGCCGCGAACGACACGGACTACGGGCTCGCCGGCTCCATCTGGACCGAAAACCTCGGCCGCGCCCATCGCGTCGTGAACGAGCTCCGCGCCGGCCAGATCTGGGTGAACTCCGCGCTCGCGGCGGACCCCTCGATGCCGATCTGCGGCCATAAGCAGTCGGGTTGGGGCGGCGAGCGTGGCAAGAAGGGCATCGAGTCCTACTTCAACATCAAGTCGGTCTACATCGGCCACTGAGCGGTCGCCCCGGGAGGATCCGGACACCCGACCCCGTTCGGTCGAGGATCTCGGAGTGTGACGAGTTATCCGTCGACTACTCATCCTTCGTGGCCGGAATTGCTGCGCGCGATGTGCAGCATGGTTTCGCGTTGTGCACGAATGTCGTTGCTGTAGCAGTCGATGCGTGAGCCGCTGAATCTGGCGATGCATCCGTTGCAGTAGCCGCAGACGGGGTGTTCGAGGCTGTCTCCGGTGACGGCGCGGTAGAGGTAGGGATCGGCGACGAAGGCCCTGGCGGCCGACACTGCATCTGCGCCGCCGCTGGTGATGGCAGCTTCCATCGCGTCCTTGGTGCGGTCGCGGTATTCGATGACCTGGCCAAGTGCAGCATCACCACCGAATCCTTACCACCGGAGAACAGCAACACCGGCCGTTCGAAGGTAGCGGCGACTTCCCGGAATATATGTGCCGGCTGGGTGATCGCCGCCCGCGCGATCATGGGCACCGCCGCCGCGATGATCCTGCCTGCGACGCTCTCGCTGCTCGTCGCCACCTTCCCGAAACGCGAACGCGCCGTGGCCATTACGATCTGGTCCGCCACCACCGGCCTGGCCATCGCCGTCGGTCCGCTGCTCGCGGGTCGGCTGCTCACCGATCACGGTTGGGCGTCGACGTTCCTGATCAACATCCCCATCGCGCTGATCGCGATCGGCGGGGCGCTGGCGCTGGTTCCGCCGTCACGGGCCCACACGGTGCAGCGACTGGACCTTATTGGCGGTGCGCTGTCCGTGGTCGCGGTCGCGGCGCTCGTCTACATGATTATCGAAGGCCCGCGCAACGGCTGGCACGCCTCGGCGATCGTGGCAGGTCTGGTGGCGGCCGTCGCGACCGCGGCGTTCATCGCCTGCGAGTTGCGCCATCCCAACCCATGCTGGATATCCGCAAGTTCCGCAACCGTGCGTTCGCCGGTGCGAATCTGGCTGTGCTGCTGTTCTTCCTGGCCGCATTCGGATTGATCTACTACGTCACACAGCATCTCCAGTTCGTACTCGGGTTCGACGCACTCGACACCGGTATCCGGCTGCTGCCGCTGGCGGGCGCGGTCTTCGCCGGTGCGGCGATCACCGGTGTGCTGACCCCTCGCTTCGGCCTGCGGACGATGGTCGTGGCCGGCATGCTGCTCGGCATCGGGGCACTGGCCTTGCTGGTACGCGTCGACGCCGACTCCGGCTACGCGACATTCGTCGGGCCGCTGATTCTGCTCGGACTCGCCATCGGCCTCAGCGTCTCCCCGGCCACCGACACCATCATGGACGCCTTCCCCGAACGTCTGCTCGGCGTGGGCGGCGCGGTCAACGACACCTCCGTCGAGCTCGGCGGCACACTGGGTATCGCCATCCTCGGATCGCTGCTGTCGAGTTCCTACCGCTCGGAAATCGCCCCCGCCGTCACCGGTCTCCCCGCGCAAGCGGCCGACGCTGTTCAGGACTCCGTCGGCGGCGCGCTGATCGTCGCCCAGCGAGATGACGCGGCCGGGGCGCATGAACAGGCGGCGCAACTCGTGTCCGCCGCCGATGCCGCCTTCGCCCATGCCGTTTCGCACACGAGTTTCATCGCGGCGATCGTGCTTGCGGTCGGCACCGTCGCCGTCGCCGTCATCCTCCCGGCACGGCGTCGGTCGACCCCCGTCACCGCGCAGCTCGAGCTGACCGAGGACACAATCCCAGTCGGCTGACCAGCCGCTCGGCCGCGGAATCCGGCAGCGTTGGCACGCTTCTACGAGCGTGCCCACGCTGCGTTGTCGTGATCCCGCGTCTGCAGGGGCTGAACGAGTCCGCAACGTTCGAGGCTCCAGGGCCAAGCGCGTCG
The DNA here is from genome assembly GCF_000308835.1 of Nocardia vinacea NBRC 16497. Classification (GTDB taxonomy): domain Bacteria; phylum Actinomycetota; class Actinomycetes; order Mycobacteriales; family Mycobacteriaceae; genus Nocardia; species Nocardia vinacea. The sequence goes on from NZ_BAGN01000400.1 coordinate 23,471, forward strand.
AGACGGTTGCGCCGAACTCACCGGACCGCGTTCGCTAGCCGAGTAGCACGTGCTCCCTGGTCAGGAAGAACGAGGACCGCGGCAGGTCGATGAAGTTTTTCTCGTCCTCGGTGAGTAGCTGGTTGGCCTGGATCCCGGCTGGTGTGGCGATAGCGGTGATCATCGCTTGTTCCGAAGGGAACCAGACTTCGACGATGCCGTCGTAGGGCTCGCCGCTGCCGCGGGCGGCGGTGAGGAGGAGGTTCTGGGCGGAATCCGCTGTGTGGCTTTGGACGTAGCGGCAGCCACCGAGCACCTTGATCTGCTCGGCGGCGAAGGGGCCGTGGTGGTTGAGCCAGTAGTCGTAGAACTGCGCGGGCGACAGGTCCGGCCTGCGTCGGATGGCGCACGTCAGCTTGATCGGATCGGATGACGGGTCCGCGGCTGCCTCGGGGAGGTGGGCGGCCAGGATGGCGGTGAGGCCCGCCGTAGTCGCGCCGACGATGAAAGCGCGCCTAGGACTTGGGCTTTCGTGCGTAATCTCGTTCAACTTCCGGCCTTCTGATCACTTGATCAATCATGATGAGACTAACAGTCGCCATGAAAATGATGCAAGAGTCATATCTGACAAAGCAGTCAGCATCGGTGATCGTGTGCACGAAGATCCAGCCGGGAATCGGCCGACCCGCATCCGTAGACCGCGAAAATGGCTGGCCAGGGGGTGCCATCACTGTCTCGGCTCGAGTCTGGGACAACTCGGCTTCGCCTCGCTACCCACCCGCGTCACGCCGCGCCGACTCACCCCTGCCCGCGAGCCAGCCGGGTGAGCTCGATGATCATCCGGTCGATTTCATCGCAGGTGTTGTAGAACGCGAAGGACGGCCGCACGGTCGCTTCCAGACCGAAGCGCCGCAGGATCGGCTGCGCGCAATGATGTCCGGCGCGCACCGCGATGCCCTTCTCGTTCAATGCCTTTCCAACCTCGAGCGGCTCGTATCCGTCCAGCACGAACGAGATTACGCTCGCCTTGTCGGCCGCGGTCCCGATCAAACGCAGACCGGGTATCGCGGTCAGGCGCGGCGTGGCGTATTCGAGCAGCCCGTGTTCGTAGCGGGAGATATTGTCCATGCCGATGCGCTCGACGTACTCGATCGCGCTGCCCAATCCGACCGCGTCCGCGATATTCCCGGTGCCCGCCTCGAATCGACCGGGCGGTGGCTGGAACAGCGAACGTTCCAGGGTGACATCGCAGATCATATTCCCGCCGCCCTGCCACGGCGGCATGTCCCGCAGTACGTCGTACTTGCCGTATACCGCACCGATTCCGGTGGGGCCGTACAGTTTATGGCCGGAGAAGACGAAGAAGTCGGCGTCGATCGACTGGACGTCGATCTTGGTGTGCGGCACCGATTGTGCGCCGTCGATCAGCGCCAGCGCGCCCGCTCGATGTGCCTGCGCCACGATCTCGCGCACCGGGGTGATGGTGCCGAGCGCATTGGAGACATGCGCCACGGAGACGAGTTTCGTACGGTCCGACAACATCCGGGTGTACTCGTCCATCCGCAGTTGGCCGTAGTCATCGGTCGGGATGACCTTCAGCTGTGCACCCGTTTCCGCGACGAGCATCTGCCACGGCACGATATTGGCGTGATGTTCGAGGTGGGAGATGAGGATCTCGTCGCCTTCGCGAATGTTCTTGCGGCCCCAGGTCTGTGCGATCAGGTTGATGCCCTCGGTGGTGCCGCGCACGAAGATGATCTCCTCCGCGGCCGACGCACCGAGGAAGCGTGCCACCGTCTCGCGGGCACGCTCATAGGCATCGGTCGAAAGGGCGGCCAGGTGGTGTGCGGCCCGATGGATATTCGAATTCTCGTGTTCGTAGAAGTAGGCGATGCGCTCGATGACCGATCGCGGCTTCTGCGTCGTAGCCGCATTGTCGAACCACACCAGGGGATGGCCGTTCACCCGTTCCCGCAGGATCGGGAAGTCATTGCGCACGGCGTGCACGTCGAAGGGCGGATGCCGATCGGGCTGGCGCCGATTCGCGGCCTCGAGGAAATAGAACTGCGAATTCGGCTGCGCGTCAGGAGATTCCGGGCGGTCGAGGAAGTAGAAGGTCGGAGTTCCCGCGGTGGCGGCGTCCAGGACACGTGGTGGGGACAGCAGGCCGTCCATCGATGGCAGTGCCACCAGGAACGGATCCGCGTAGACGTCGGCATTGCGCGCCGCGGAGGTCGGCGGTGGACCGGCCGGCGTGGACATCGGGACGTCCGATCCCCACGTGGGAACCTCGACATCCGGCGTCGGTCCACCGGGCGGCACCGCACCCTGGGGCACCGAACCGTATTGCGACCCGACACCCTGTTGTGCGCGCGCCGTCGGTAGATCCAGCGCGGGCGTGAACGTATTGGGAAGCGACACCGGCGGACTCGGCTGCGCGACACCGAGCGAGGCGATACCCGGCGACGTTGGCAAGGCCGAAAAGAACTCGCCCGCCAATCGATTCAGCGTCGCCTCGTCGGGCAGCAGCCAATTCGACGCTGCCGCACCGTCGGTCGTCGGATCGTTCGGGGTCGGGGGAGTCGAACCGTCACTTCCGGTAGGTCGGTGCGTAGTCATGGAACTTGTCCACCTCGGCTCCCTCGAGCAGTGCCACCGCATCATCGGTCAGGATCGCCAGCGAGCAGTACAGCGACACCAGATACGACGCGATCGCGCTGCGGTCGATACCCATGAACTTCACCGAAAGCCCCATACCCTGCTCCCCGGCCAGGCCGGGTTGGTACAGGCCGACCACGCCCTGCCGGGATTCGCCGGTCCGGATCAGCAAGAACTTCGTCTTGCCCTTCTCCAGTGGAATCTTGTCCGACGGAATGATCGGAATCCCGCGCCAGGTCACGAACTGGGAACCGAAGAGGCTGACGGTGGGCGGCGGCACCCCGCGCCGGGTGCATTCCCGGCCGAAGGCCGCGATCCCCTCGGGATGGGTGAGGAAGAAGCCGGGTTCCTTCCACACGCGCGCGAGCAGGTTGTCCAGATCGTCCGGCGTCGGCGGTCCGGCGATTGTCGAAATCGTCTGCTTGGATGCGGTGTTCGCGATCAGACCGTAGTCCGGGCTGTTGATCAGCTCGCCCTCTTGGTGCTCTTTGATCGCTTCGATGGTGAGCCGCAACTGCTGAGCAATCTGATCGTGCGGACTCGAGTACAGATCCGAGACCCGGGTGTGCACATCGAGGATGGTGTGCACGGCCTTGAGCCGGTACTCCCTCGGCTGCTTCTCATAGTCGATGAAGGTCTCCGGCAGCGGCGACTCGTCGAAGTTGTCGCACTTGATATCCACGGTGTCTTCGTGGGTAACCCGGTTGCGACGGTAGATGCCCGCTTCGACCGGCACCCAGTTGAGCAGATGAACCAGCCACCGTGGGGTGATGGATTCCATCTGCGGGACGGTCTTGGTCGCATTCGCGAGTGTCCGTGCGGCCTCGTCGCCCAGCGCTACTGGTTGCGGAACAGCCTTCGTCATCGGCATCACCTTCGTGTCGGCAAATCGACCGTTACCACCGCGGGTCATGCTAGTCCGTGAGCCTGCGGTTGCCTGGATGTGAGCGTCATCGATCGGGCTGTGTCCCTGGTCAAGCGACCAAACCTCGATGTTCAGAGGACGGTCAGTGTGCCTGCCGGGCCGGCGATGGTTGCGAGAATAGTCGGCTCGGTGCCCGGTCGCACTTCGAGATCGGCCGACAACGCTGCTGGTTCGGCCGAAGTGGACTGCGCCCGAAGCCTTTTTGGTCAGCTCTCACCAGCGTTGTCTGCGGAATCCGCCTTCGGAGTCGATGACTTGTCCGACGATCCAACGGCCTTCGTCCGATACCAACCAGGTGATCAAACGTGCTGGCGTCGGCGTCCACTGTGCCTCGTGCACAGTGGACCTGACCCGCTAGCCGACGTGCGGCAGGAAGGTGGTCACGAGCAGGGAATCGTAGTTCGGCAACTGGGTCGACTGGTCGATCTTGCCCTGGGCCTTGGCCCACGTGCCGAGGCTCGTGAGGTTGGCGGCGAGCTCGGGCCGCAGCTGAATCGTGTAGTCGAATTCGGGCAGGATCTTCTGGAGTAGGTCGGGTGCGAGCTGGGTGGCGGCGGCGATGGCGGAGATCGCGCTGTCGGCGTGCGTCGACAGTGCTGTGCTCGCCTCGTTCAGCGCTGCGAAGAGTGCGCTGAGTGAAGCCGATTTCTGGGCTACCACGGTATCGGACGCCAGGTAGAGGCTGTGCTGGTTGTAGCTGCCGCCCGGGAGTTGGACGGCGTCGTCGCCGAGGGCGGCGATCACCTGCGCCTGATAGGGCTGGAAGATGGAGACGGCGTCGACGTTGTGCTGGGTGGCGGCTGTGAGCGTCGCCTGCGGAGCCACCTGTACCAGATCGGCTTCGATTCCCTTGTCGGAGAGCGCTTTCGCGGCGAAGTACGCCGCACTGGTGCCGAGCGGTGTGCCGATCGATCGTCCGGCGAGGCTTTCGAGCGAGGTGATTCCGGCGCTGCGCCGGGCCACGATTCGTGATCCCTGCCAACGCGACCCGTCGGCGACGACGCGCAGCGACGGAGATCGTGTCAGGGTGGCGGCAGCTGGGACATCGGCGGCGGTCGCGACGTCGACCTGGTGCGCGGCGAGCGCCTGTAGCGCTTCTACCCCTGAGGGGAAGTTCACGACTTTGACGTGCACGCCGTGCTTTTCGAACAATCCGTCCTGCTGGGCTACGGGTATCTGTGCCCAGGACGGATCGACGACGAACGCGACCGTGAGGGTGTTGGCATCGGACCCGTCGGAGGTGGCGCACGCGGCGAGCGTAGTGGCTATCGCGGTGACTGTCAGGACTGCCGTGAGCAGCCGGTTCGTGAGTGTTTTCATGGGGTCTCTATTCGTGTCGCGGGTAGGGATTCAGCTGTCCAGCAGCTGTCGATCGTCGTGCTCGACGCCGAGTTCGTGATGCAGAGTGCGGCGGAGCTCGCTGTAGCCGGGTTGGTCGGCGAGCGTATCGGCGGGGCGTGGGCGGGTCAGCGGGTTGGTGATGTGCCGGGTAATCTGCCCGTCCCTGAGCACGCTGATGGTGTCCGACAGTCGAATTGCTTCGTCGACATCGTGGGTGACGAAGATGACCGTACGGTTCAACCGCGTCCACAGATCGATGAGCAGGTCCTGCATGCGCAGGCGCGTCAACGCGTCGAGTGCCGCGAACGGTTCGTCCATCAGCATGACGGTGGGCTCGCCGCCGAGCATGCGCGCGATGCCGACGCGTTGGCGCATGCCGCCCGAGAGCTGGCTCGGGCGTTGTTTGCCCACCTCGCCGGACAGTCCGACTAGGTCGAGAAGTTCGTCGATGCGCGCACGCCGCTGTTTGCGCGGAAGACGATGTGCGCGCAGGGCGTAGCCGATGTTGTCGGAAACGCTCATCCACGGAAACAGCACGTCGCGCTGGAAGGCCACGCCGCGGCGCGGGTCCGGAGCCGTCACCGGTTCGTCGTTGTCGATCACGGTGCCGGAGGTCGGCGTGATGAGCCCGGCGAGACAGTGCAGCAAAGTCGATTTGCCGCTGCCGGACGCGCCGACCAATACGGTGAACGAGCCGTCGGGCACACTCAGCGTGATGTTGCGCAGTGCGGGGGCGGACTTGTTCGGGAATTGAACGACGAGATCCTGTGTCACGATGGTCATTTCAGTGCTCCTCGTGTGCCCATCGCGTGGCCGGTGCGGAAATCGAGGCAATCGCCAGATCGCATGCCGCCCCGATCACTCCGAGCACTATCAGGCAGAAGATCAGCCGATCGGCCTGCGAGAATAATTGGGCTTGGTAGATGCGGTAGCCGATTCCCGCTGTGGTGCCGGTCATTTCGGCGACGACGATCAGTACGAAAGCCATCGCCGTGCCGACCCGGAGACCGGAAACCACATCGGGCGCCGCCTCGGGCAGGACGATCCGAGTCATGGTTTGCCAGCGGCGCGCGCCGAGGCAGCGTGAAGCCTGCAGGTAATCGGCCGGGGTGCTCGCGAATCCGGTGTGACTGTTGATCCACACCGGGACGAAAACTCCGAGGGCGATGACCAAGGTCTTGCTGCTCTCGCCGATCCCGAACCACAGAATCGCCAGCGGTACGATGCCGATAGTTGGAATGGGAGATAGCAACCTGAGCACGGGTTGCAGAATCCTGCGCCCCAGCCAAGTGCTCGCGGTGACGATCGCCGCCGAGATGCCGGCGATTGCACCCGAGACGAATCCGAGTAGCGCCCGTTGCAGGCTGGCCGCGATATCCGGTATCAGCAGCCCTCGAGTCCACAGGCTGTGCCCGGCCCGAATGATCTGCGGCACAGTCGGAAACAGTGCGCTGGGGAAGCGTCCGGTCGCGACGACGAGACTCCACAGCAGGCTTGCCAGGGCAAGGCCGCCGACGATTCCCCCGATCGCTGCCCAGCGTTTGTTCGACGTCTTCATGGCGCAGTCCGCCGGTCGACGGGTTCGGGCGCCGACTGCGGAGCCCCGATGGGCACCCACTCGAACGGAACCGCCTGTGCGCGATAGATGAGCGAGGTCCGGCTGAGGCGATCGACGCCCGGTATCCGAGGTTCGCGCACTTCCGGTTCCCCGGCGACTCCGTAGCCTTCGTAGGGGGTCTGGTACTCCCAGACCACCTGGCCGTCCGGAGTCACCTGGAACAGACGGCCGTTCATGCCCTCGGTGATGAGGGTGTTGCCATTGGGCAGGCGTTGGGCGTTGCTCACGAAGGAGCTGAAGAACGTCCACGACGGCTGTCCGGAGTCCTCGGCCGTGTACTGCCATACGATCTGCTCGGTCGCCGGGTCGATCTCCAGGACGCGTGATCCCGCGTAAATCCCCAGTGCCGCGGGCGGATAGCCGGCCCCGCCCTGATTGTCGAAGACCAGAATATTGCCCGCGCCGGGGAGCCCGTCGGCGATGAAGTGCGGATTGTGCTGTCCGGAGATCTGATCGAGTGGGCGCGGCACTTTGTGCGCGTTGATCCGCTGATGTTGCGCCCCGGGCTCGGCCGCGATATACGGACCCAGTTTCCAAACAATGGCTTGGGTGGTCTTGTCGATCAGCGCGATCACATTCGCCTTGCGCAGGCTGATGAGGATGTTGTCGGGATGGAATACGCCGCGCGGGTCCGCACGGTGCCACCGGTTCGGTCCCAGCGTCTTGGCGCTGTTCATCTCCAGATAGCCCCATGGATCATTCGGATCACGGGATACGGTGTCCTGCAATGCTTTCCATCCGTCCTCGGAAAAGCCGAGTTCGTCGAGGTGATCGCCCGCCCGCCACTCCCACACGATCTGGCCGTCGGGCGTGACCTCATACAGTCCCTGGTCGCCGATGATCTCGTCGCCCAGGCCGGGCACGATGCGCGGGATGGTGACCAGTAGCAGGCGGTTCCCGTTCGGCAGAAGTTCCCAGTCGTGGTTTTGCCGCGCGGCCCCGCCGGGGGCCTGCTCACCCCATTCCCATACCCGCTCTCCCGTCCAAGTCAGTTGCCCCACAGTGCCATTCGCGTAGATACCGCCCCTGGTGTCACCGCTGGGCGCGAGTTGTACACCGACATCGCCCAGCCGATCACCGGTGAGCGCTGGATCGATGATGCGTGGCGGCACACCCGCGAACGGCCACTCGTGGACGACCGCACCGTTCAGATCGATGAGGTGGGTGATCGAATCCGATCCGGTGTAGAGGACATAGCTGTTGTGTGCCAGATCGGGGTCGTAATAGGTGACGCCAGTGAGCCGAACGAATGCCATGCCAATTACTCCACCAGTCGGTTGTTAAGTGCGTGAATCGCGAGCGTTACCATTCTAATCGATTTGCGTGAGCTTTCCGGCGGCCGTACCGTGTGAGAATCAGGACGATTAAAACCATGTCCGACCTGCATAATGCCGACCAGAATGGGCCAGTTGTGACTGTCAAGCGTGTGACCCTCGCCGACGTGGCGCGGCGAGCGGGGACTTCCACCGCTGTCGTCAGTTATGTCCTCAACGACGGCCCGCGACCGGTATCCGAGGCATTGCGCGCACGCGTGCTCGAGGCGCTGGATGACCTCGACTATCGCCCGGACCGCATCGCCCGCGCATTGCGGCGGCCGAGCCGATGGCGGCAGATCGGACTGCTGATCCCCGATGTGACGCTACCGCTGTTCGGCGCACTGGTCGGGCATATCGAGGTCGAGGCGCGGCTGCGTGACCATCTGACACTGATCGGCAACACCGGATACGACCCGGAGCGGGAGCTCGAATTCGTCGGCGCCTTCGCCGACTCGGGTATCGACGGCCTGATCGTCGTTGGCGGCGCCAATGGCGCCGCAACCGCGAAACTCTGTGCCCAGAATCGGATTCCGATCGTCTGGGTGCACAACAACAGGGATTATGTCGACGCGCCCGTCATCGGCGCCGACCATCTCGAGGCCGGCGCACTGGCCACCCGTCACCTCACAACCGCGCACCACCGCGACGACATCGTATTCGTCGGCGGATTCACCAGCGAAGACGTTCAGCACGGTGACCGCGAAACCGTTGCGCAACGCTATGCGGGCTATGCCTCCGTCGTGGGCACCGAGACCGCACGCCAGATCCGCACCGACCTCACCCCGGCGGGGGCGTACCACGCGGTGCGCCGGTACCTGGCCGAGAACCCGACGCCCGGCGGTGTGGTGGTCGGCACCTACGGACAGGCCGCCGCGGCGCTGCGTGCCATCACCGACACGGGAGCGCGTATCCCCCAGGACATTTCGGTCGTCGGCTTCGACGGCGACCGTACCAACACCTACGCGCAACTGGTCCTCACCACAGTGCGGCAACCCATCGACACAATCGCCCGCACGGCCCTCAACGCAGTGCTGAGTTCATACAGCACTCCCGAGACCGACGAGAGCCCCGTGGCCATCGATATCCAGCTCGATCTCGGAGAAACGTGCGGCTGCCGACCGCCAATGCCCTTGGCGCAGTAGTCTTCCGGAGCTGTCAGGGGCTCCGGGCCGAGTGAGATGCCTCGGCCGGCCGGCCGGGGCAGCGGCGCTGGTGGTTCTGGAATCTGGACGAATTTATCTCCGATCGCATCGAAATATCCCAGTTCAGAGCCTGTTCTTGTGCTGTATGACGCACGTCGTGAACGGCTTTCGTCGACAGCCGGGGGCAATAATCGCGATGTCCGAATGATGATCATCGTCTGTCGAGTGATCCGCATTCTCGGCGCGGAATACGGAAGGGACGCAATGACAGTGGCGAATGCGGTGGGCGGCCCGGCTGTGGCAGCCGCGGACGGCCTCGCACCGAATAGAAAGCAACCCGCGAGCCTGGAGTTCCTCTGGTACATCCCCAATCAGGTGACGCCGGGACACCGTGGCGACGCCGTCACGGTCGACCACAATAGCTTGGAAACCCTGAGCGCCCAGGCGAAGGCCCTCGAGGACCACGGCTGGAAGGGGGCATTGATCGGCACCGGTTGGGGCCGCCCGGACACGGTCACCGTCGCCACCGCCCTTGCCGCCAGGACGACGGCATTCGAGCCACTCATCGCGATCCGCCCCGGCTACTGGCGACCTGCGCATTTCGCGTCCGCCGCGGCGAGTCTGGATCATCTGTCCGGTGGTCGGGTCCGGGTCAATATCGTGTCCGGGAAGGACAACCTCGGAGCGTACGGTGAGACCGAAAGCGATCAGGCGCACCGTTATTCGCGGACCAAGGAGTTCATTCAGCTCGTCCGCAAGCTGTGGACCGAGGAGAACGTCACCTACCATGGTGAGCACTACCAGGTGACCGATTCCACTGTGGCGCCGCGGATTACGCCACGCGGAGACCGGCTCCACCCGACGCTCTATTTCGGCGGCGCGTCCGAAGCCGCCGAGCGGGTTGCGGCGACCGAGGCCGACGTCCAGCTGTTCTGGGGTGAGCCGCTCGAGGGTGTGCGAGAACGGATCGAGCGCTTACGGTCGCTGAGCGAGGAACTCGGTCGTGAGCACGCGCCACTGGAGTTCGGTCTGCGGATCACCACGTTCGTTCGGGACACAACCGAGCAAGCCTGGGCCGAGGCGGAGGCGAAGGTGGCGGAGATGGCGAAGAATCAGGGTGCGCCACCGCAGAACCCGCACCGCGAGACCGCCGTTGGACAGCAGCGACTGCTCGACCTGGCCGCCCGCGGCGACGTACTCGACGACAACCTGTACACCGCACCCGGCAAATTCGGTGGCGGTGGCGCGGGCACCACCTGGCTCGTCGGCTCTCCCGATGATGTCGCCGAGTCGCTGCGCAAATACCGCGACCTCGGCATAACCCACTTCGTCCTGTCCGACACCCCGTACCTGCCGGAGATCGAGCGTCAGGGCAATCAGCTGCTGCCCTTGCTGCGAGAATGAGCGCGCGGGCAGCATCCGACTACTCGGCCCTCAGAGCCTGAGACCGGTTCCGTGCACACCGTGCTCCTCGATGAGTGCGAGTTCTTCGTCGGTGAGTGCCGGGAAGTCCAGTGCCGCGATGTTGTGGTCGAGTTGTTCGGTGGAACTCGCACCGATCAGCGCCGAGGTGACCTCCGGTCGTCGCAGCACCCATTGCAATGCCAGTTGGGCGAGTGACTGGCCGCGGGCCGCGGCAATCTTGTTGAGCTCGGATGTGCGCTGCCGGTAAGTCTCATCGATCACATCCGGCGACAGGAAGGTGCTGTTCTGCGCCCGTGCGCCCGCGGGAATCGTCTCGAGGTATTTGTCGGTCAGCAGGCCCTGGGCGAGAGGTGAGTAGACGATCAGGCCGAAGCCATCCTGGCGCGCGGTGTCGAGGAGTCCGTTCTGTTCTGGTCCTCGGTCGTAGATCGAGTAGCGGGCCTGGTGAATGAGCAGTGGGACACCCGCCTGCCGCAGCAGTTCGACAGCTTCATGGGTCCGATCGGGTAGGTAGTTGGAGATACCGATGTAAAGCGCCTTGCCCTGCTCGACTGCGCTGACCAGTGCACCGACCGACTCCTCCAACGGTGTACTGAGGTCGGGACGGTGATGGTAGAAGATATCGACGTAATCGGTGCCGAGGTCGCGCAGACTGTGCTCGAGCGAGGTGAGGATCGACTTGCGTGACCCGCCCCTGAGGTAGGGGCTCGGACCGATCGGGTTACCCGCCTTGGTCGACAGGATGAGCTCGTCACGGTAGGGGGCGAGGTCCTTGGCGAGCACCGCGCCGAAAGTCTTCTGGGCGGCGCGGTGCGGGGGTCCGTAGCGGTCGGCGTTGTCGAAGTGCGTGATGCCCAGATCGAACGCGTGCAGGATGATCTCGCGCTGGGTCGCGAACGCGTAGTCGGAACCGAACTTCTGCCACAGGCCGAACGAGAAGGCGGGGAGATCGAGGCCCGAGTTGCCGCTGCGGCGGTAAGGGACGTTCTCGTAGCGGTCCGCCGCGGCGGCGTAAGTCAGATCGAAGGGGCTGGAGGTCATCGGTGTTGTTTCTTCCGTTCGGATCGTTGGTTCGGTGGGCAGTGCTCAGAACAGGCCGGTACCGCGCGGCCGAGGTCGCTCTCACCACCGACGTGCTCGACCGCATCGATGAGATCGTTCCGCCCGGAGCGGTTTTCGCTGAGCGCGACACCGGCAGCGTTTCGGATGCCATCGCCGATCCGGCGCTGCGCAGGAGGGTTACGTGATACTGCTCAGTAATAGACCGGCCCGGGTACGCCGCCGCCCACCGCGATAGCGTCGCCGGTGATGGCGATGCTGCGTGGTGATGCGAGAAAGGTGACCACGTCGGCGACCTCTCGAGCGTCGATGACCCGGCGCACCGAATTTCTGGTGAGTCCGGCTTCGAGTTCGGCGACCGTACTACCGGATTCCTCGGCTTGCGTAGTCAAACGGTCGGTGAGGCGTTCGGTTCTGGTCAGGCCCGGGTGCACGACCGTCACATTGACACCCTTCGGGCCGAGTTCGTCCGCCAGGTTCTTGGTCAATGCGGATACGCTGACGTTGCGAATGGTCTGGGCGATGGAATTCGCCTGTCGCGCACCGAGTCCACTGATATTGATGATCCGGCCCCAGCCTTGTGCGACGAAGTGCGGTGCGACCGCACGCGCGGTGCGCAGATAACCGAGCACTTTGATCTCGATCTCACGACGAACGATATCGTCGGTCGTCGCGGTCAGATCGGTGGGGGATCCGGCGCTCCACGGCGTCGCGGCGGAATTCACCAGGATGTCGACACCACCCAATTCGGCGACTGTGCGCTCGACGAGTTGTCGGACCTGATCGTCGTCGCCCGTATCGGTAGGTATCGCGATTACTCGTCGGCCGGTCTCATCGGCCAATGTCCGCGCGGCGGCCTCGAGTCGTTCGGTTGAGCGCGCCGCGATCACCACATCCACGCCTTCGGCCGCGAGTCCACGAGCAATGGCCAGCCCGATGCCTCGGCTGCCGCCGGTCACGATCGCGCGCTTTCCGTCCAGGTTCAGATCCACCCGGCCGACGCTAACAACCTCGGTGGCATTGGTGACCGATCCGGCTCGGTTTGATTCGAATTCCGCGCAATCGTGGTGCGAGCAGCGCCGGATGCGTGATCAGATATCGGGTTTCTCCCAGATCGAGACGTGCTGACCACACTCGCTTGTGAAGGCCTCCCGCGCCCACCCACCCCATCGCTCGCGCAGCCGCAGGCCGGCGAGCTGGGCCATCAGGTCGAGTTCCGCGGGCCACACGTACCGGAACGGGATGGATCTGTGCTCCCCACGCCCGTGGACAACCTCGACGTAGTTCGAGGTCAGCGACTGGGTTGCGAGATCGTAGGTGTCGAAGGCCCACCGCGTCGAGCTCACGTGGGACGGCACGACATGCTGTCCCGCCGGGAGCCTTCGCAGCTCGGGGGTCATGACCTCGATGACGAAACACCCTCCCGGTTCGAGGTGTGCGGCAACGTTGCGGAAGCAGTCGACCTGCGTCTCCTGCGTCGTCAGATTCATGATCGTGTTGAAGACCAGGTATGTGACCGAGAACGTGCCGTCCACCCGGGTTGTCGCGAAATCCCCGATCGTCACGCCGATGGCATCGCCGCCGAGTTTGGCCCGTAACCGGGCAACCATCGCTCGGGACAGATCGATGCCGTGAACCGGGACGCCGCGAGCGGCCAGTGGCAGTGCGATACGTCCCGTCCCGATGCCCAGTTCCAGCGCCCGGCCACCACCGGCCAGCCCGGCGAGAACCTCGACCGCGGCGTCGACCACATTCGGTTCGAACCGATCCGCCGCCGACTCGTCGTACTCGGCCGCGACACGCTCCCCGAAGAAGCCGTCCCCATCGCCCATCGCCGCACCGTACTGCGCCGAATTGATACGGTGCCAACGAATTTCGCGGCGTGAGACGTCTGCGATCTCCGGAATCGGTTGGTGTCGGGGAAAATAACGTCATCGACAAGCGTGTCTCTTCTGCTCGGCGTATCTGCCGAACGTGCGCTCGTGCCGATGAGGGGTGTGCCGGGCCATGTCGGCGGCCGACGCGGTATCGGAGGCCGGATGCAAACCGGCCGCCGATACCGTCTTCGTCGGGACGTAGCCGACTCGGCGGTGTCCCGGGCCGGCTACGTCCTGTACCGGAACACGATCCGGCCGCGAGTGAGGTCGTAGGGGCTCAGCTCCACCAGCACTCGATCATGCAGCATGATCTTGATGTAGTTCTTGCGTATCTTCCCGCTGATATGAGCCAGCACCTTGTGCCCGCTCGGAAGCTCTACCGTGAAGGTGGCGTTGCGGAGGCATTCGATGACGGTGCCCTCTATTTCGATACCCCTTCTGCTCTTCGTCGCATCTGTCATCGCAGTACCAACTCGAGGTTGCTGCTTGCGCGTCGGGCTCCGATGCCCTCGAACAGTGCCGTGGCCGCTGTGTTGGATTCGTCGACTTCGGTTGATGCCGTGTCGATCCCGTGGTGGTGCAATGCGCCCAGCGTGTGGGCCAGCAGCGCCCGCGCGATACCGCGGCGACGCTGATCGGCCCGGACTGCGATCAGCCCGATCCTCGCCCAGCCACGGCGCTGCATCACCCGGACCAGTCCCACGTATCGATCAGGCTGTGCTGCCACCACATACTTCGACAAATCCAGCGGGGTGTTTCCGCTCGGGCGGGGCAACACCTCCGCCGGCATCTGCTGCCATCCGACGGCAGCCCCGACCTCGAGGCGTATCGCGCGGTCCAATGCGCGCAGCGGACCCTGCTCCGCGTCACCGCCGGCCACGATCGTGGTACCCGGTGGCGCGGGCGCAGCGCCGAGTCCGGTGACCCGCGGGTCGGTGCGCACGAGGTATTCCCACTCACGGCGCCCGGTCGTGAAACCGACTCGCTCCCAGCTGGATGTCAGGCCCACGTCGGTCTCATCGACGACCGTGTACAGCGGGATCGGAAGGTCCGTCAGCATCGCGTGGGCGAGCTGGTCGAAGACCGCGTCGTGCCAGGAGTCGACGCTGAGGAAGATCCGCCCGTCGGGGCGCCGCGAAGCGTCGCCTCGGCCGACCACCCGGTCGTTGTCCAGCGCGTGCCACTGCGTCTGCGCGACCCGCGTGACTACTACGGTTGGCTCGCCCATACCCGCAGTTGAATGCTCAGAATTCATTGGTTGTCGCCTTTCGGGATTGCCTTGTCTCCCAGGCGCTCCCGGCGACGTCTACATCGTTCGCCCAACCGTGATGACGAGAGGGAGCTCCCACATCGATACAGCCTGCATGGGTCTCACCTCCTCGCGTTATGTCACGGTCTCGCCGAGGCTATCAGTCCGAACATCTTCCCGACCAACCATTTTCCCGCGGACCAACTGCGCAGGCCACCAGTGCACTCTTCTGCCGCTTCCGCGCGGTTCGAAGCGGCCAGGCCAATTACCCCGCATGGAAGGACTCGCCATGACCAGTTCCCCCGCAGACCTCATGCGACGCAACCTTCTCGACGTCTTCAACGAACCCGACCCGGCTCGCCGTGCTGCAGCCATCGCCGAGACCTATGTCTTCGACGGCATCTGACAGGATCGCCCGCGATGGTTCAGTCCTGGGACTTGAATTCCTCGACGATCTTGGTGAGTGATGCCGGATCCTCGAGCATCGGGAGGTGGCCCGTGAGCATCTCGCGGTGGAACTTCGAACCCAGCTCGGCGGCGTGCTTCTGTTGTTCTGCGGCGAGGATCACGCGGTCCGAGGTTGTCACGACATATCCGCTTCGGGCCGGCAAGGTGCGGGACGACACGCGATCTCGATAGAGGCGATGTGACTCCGGCGCGAACTCCTCGACGATGCGCGCGGTATCGGCGTCGCCGAGCCCGGAGCACAATCCAGAACGAATTGCCTTTTCGGGAGGCTTGGTTCCGGCGAATCGCATGATGAGGCCCATGACAAGTCGTTGCGGTAGCGGCATCGCGTCGAGGTATGAGGTTCCGGCTGGCGGCACGGATACTGCGATGCCGAGCAGTCCGTCGATGCGCTCAGGCGCGTTCGCCGCGATCTCACTTGCCACGACCCCGCCGATCGAGTGAGCCACGATCGTGAATACCGGGCCGGGTGCCTGCGCCAAGGCAGCATCGACGTAGTCGCGCAAGGTCGCGTCGGCCTGTCGTGGGGAGGTCGCGACGACCGATTCGACAGGTAGCGAATCTCGAACGTCATCCCAGATCCAGGCGGGAAGTCCGGCACCACTGAGGAATAGGATAGGCGTGGTCTGCGGGGTCATGATCATATGCGCTCCTTGGCGGCTGCGGGGTGCGTTCGCAACAGTAGCCAGAGGGGCCGACAACGCCCTATCGCTCTCGACGGCATAT
>NZ_BAGN01000399.1 GCF_000308835.1 Nocardia vinacea NBRC 16497
TGTAGCCCGGTTGGGTTGACATGAACCCTGGTTGAGGTTGAAGGCTGGGGTTATGAATCGACCGCCTGAATTCTGGAATGCCGTCTATGACAATGGGTCCGCTCCATGGGTGATCGGGCAGCCACAGCCCGCGGTGCTCGAGCTGATCGAACAGGGGTGGATTCGGGGTGCGGTGCTCGATGTGGGGTGTGGTGCCGGTGAGCACACCATTTGGCTGACCGAGCTCGGCCATGATGTGCTCGGGGTGGATCTCGCGCCGAGTGCGATCGCATACGCGAGGGCCAATGCGCGGGAACGCGGTGCAGCCGCGCGGTTCGAGGTGGCCGATGCGCTGAATCTGGGGGACGAGCCGCGCTACGACACCATTCTCGACAGTGCGCTGTTCCATGTCTTCGCCCACGACAACGGCGATCCGACCGATTATCTGCGCAGCCTGCACCGGGTCCTGAAGCCCGGCGGGTACCTGCACATCCTCGCGCTCTCGGATGCCGAACCCGGCTTCGGTCCGCGCATCAGCCGCTCCGCGATCTCCGACGCGTTCGGCCCGGGCTGGGATTTGGAAGAACTGAAGCCCGCACGGTATCGCGGACGCGTCAGCGAGGCCGTCGTCGAGGCGCAGGAACTCGGCCTTACCCCGGGCAGCATTGTCGATGAGGCGGCTTGGCTTGCCCGCGTGCGCCGTTCCTAGCGCTGTGCAAACACCCGGCCTGGTGGACTGTGCATCGGGTCGCGGCACTGCCTGCCGTGATCCGATCGCCAATGGAAAGGGTCATTCGTCATGACATACACCCGTACCGGATTCGTGCGAACCGCTGTTGCACTCGGCGGTCTGCTCGCGGCGGGGGCGCTACTGGTTCCTGGAACCGCTTCGGCGCAACCGGGCATCGGCGGCGGACTGATCGAGACGACATGCAGCTTCGCGCAGGTGGATGCGGCCATTCACGCCGAGGCGCCCAAGCTCGCCGAACGCCTCGACAGCCATCCCGATCGCAAGGCGAAGCTGCAGGAATTCCTCGGGCTGCCGGTCGAGCAGCGCAAGCAGCGCGCCCAGCAGTGGATCGATAACCACCCGAATGCGCGGACCAAGATCGAGGAGAAGCGCAATTCGCCCGAGGGCCAGCAGAAGATCGACAAGCTGCGCCAGATCGCGAACACCTGCCACAACTACTGAGTCGAACGCGGGCGGCGCTATCCGGCGTCGCCCGTTCGGTTTTCGATGGTGACCGTGACGCTGAGCCCGCCCTCGGGCCGCGCGGTCGCCCGGACCTCGCCACCGTGTGCGTGCGCGACCGATCGCACGATCGACAGACCCAGCCCCGCGCCCCGGCTGTTCGGTGCATGCGCCGATTCGGCGACCCGCTCGCCGGACGCCAGTCTGCGGAACGGTTCGAAGAGCCCCTCGACTTCGAAGGCAGGCACTACCGGGCCGGTATTCTGTACGACGAGTTGGGCCTTGCCCCCGGTGCTAACGGAACTGATTGAGACCCAACCATTTTCATCGATATTGTAGCGAATCGCGTTGTCCACCAGGTTCTGTGCGAGACGTTCCAGCAATACCGGATCACCGGAGACCGGAGCCGCCTCGACATCGATGCGGATCTCGATACCGGCCCGGCCGGCGGCATCACCCGCGACAGTGACCACCCGACGGACCACCTCGGCCAGATCGACCCGACTGCGCTCGATGAGCCGCTGCTCACTGCTCGCGAGCACCAGCAATCCGTCGATCAGCCGCTCGTGCCGATTATTGACCTCCAAAAGCGTTGCCCCGAGCCGACGCGTCGATTCGGGTGCGTCGGGATCGTCCAGCGCCACTTCGATCAACGTGCGATTGATAGTCAACGGTGTGCGCAGTTCATGTGAGGCATTGGCGACGAAGCGCCGCTGACCGTCGAAGGCGCGATCCAACCGTTCCAGCATGGCGTCGAAAGTGTCCGCAAGATCCTTGATTTCGTCATCGGGTCCGGTCAGCGCGATCCGCTCGTGCAGGCTGCGATCGGCCACCCGGCGCGCGGTCGCCGTGATCTGCTGCAGCGGATGCAGGGCCCGCCCGGCCAGCAGCCAACCCAGTCCACCCGCGACGATCCCGATCGCGCCCAGGCAGACCAGGGACCAAACAAGCATCGCCTCCAACGTATCGCGGCGCTCCTTGGCGGCCTGCGCGGTGAGTGCCGTGTACAACTCCTCGGTGACGATCGGGCGATTCCGCTTGGCCAGATACTCGCGCACGAGGATCTGGGCACCCATCCCGTGTCGCCGATCCAGCGACCGATCGAGGTAGAAATACATGAGCGCAACCAGAATCGCCCCGGCGATGAAGAACGCGCCCGCGTACAGCAGGGTGAGCCGGAGCCGAATGGTGCGGCCCCTCATCGGACGCGGTACCCCACGCCCGCCTCGGTTTCGATCACCGGTGGATCGCCCAACTTCCGGCGCACCATCATGATCGTGTACCGCACCACCCCCGTGAACGGATCGATGTTCTCGTCCCATGCCTTCTCCAATAACTGCTCCGCCGACACCACCCCGCCGTCGGCACGCAATAGTTCGGCCAGTACCGCGAACTCCTTGCGCGACAACGAAACCGGCTCACCGTCGCGGGTGACAGCACGCCGGTGCGGGTCGAGCCGAATCCCGGCCCGCTCGAGCACCAGCGGTGTCGCGGGCCGCGCCCGTCGCCCCAGCGCCTGAATGCGGGCCACCAATTCCGCGAATGCGAACGGTTTGGTCAGGTAGTCGTCGGCGCCGAGGCCGAGCCCCGCGACTCGCTCGGCCACCGCCGCGGCGGCCGTCAGCATCAGAATCCTGGCGTCGCTGCCTGCCTCGGTGAGCGAGGTGCAGACGATATCCCCGGATACCGTCGGTAGATCGCGATCCAACACGATCACGTCATAGTCGTTCACGCCGACCCGCTCCAGCGCATCCGCGCCGTCGTACACCACATCGACCGCCATCGCATGCCGCCGCAGCCCATCGGCTATCGCGTCGGCCAGCAACTGCTCGTCCTCGACCACCAGTACCCGCACCCGACCATCGTGCCTGTTGTCGCTGTTAGGCCGCTGTTAGTGCGACAGACTCCGGGGCGAGCCGCTGATTTCGGCACATGTGGCGAGGGAGTGATTTACGACGACCGACTCGATGTGTGCTCTGTATTGACATCCGCCCCGCCATCAGAGGTGAGGATTCCTACCACAGCCGTGGAGCTGTCTTGGTGGGTTCCTGCTTCAACGGCCGGTGCCAGCCCGGGGGCTGGTCCTACCTGGCCTTCACAGGCGTTTAACCTCTCGGTCTGACCAGCCGCGAGGATGTTGGTTGCCGCGTTCATGTCCGCGTATGCATGCCGCCGTGATGAAAGCGCATCGTTGAAGACGACACGAGCGCACCCGAATGCCTTCGCCAACTTCGTCTGCTGACCCGATGTCGGGTAGAGGCGGTAGCTGTATCGAAGCTGCACACGTTCACGATAACATCATGGCGGCGCACCGATTACGATTCTGCGCCAGTACATCGAGCAGCGCTAGTGTCCGGTCCAGGGAACACTCGGTTCTCGGCGCCCCGGCCACGCTCGCATTCACCTCCGCTGTAAGCGACTGTGCACTAACGAACATCCAGGTAGCTGATAGCAGTGAAAGGAGTTCAGATGACAATGTCGGTCGCCGACCGCATATTCCTTCGCGTCAACCGATTCCATAGGGAACGGCTCGCGATCGCATGGGGCGGACGGCATATTCTGCACGGCCGTAAACCGAGGCCTGGTGACGTCGTGCTGACCAGCAATGACTATCTCGCGCTTGCCCACGAGCCGCATATCGTCGGTGCGATGTGCGCGGCGTTGCAGTATGCGAGCGGGGGAGCGCCCCCGTCGGGCGTCTTCCTGCACGGTCCCGACCATCCGCAGATCGCGTTGGAAACAACGCTTGCCGAACATATGCGGGCGGCGGGCGGAATTCTGTGTCAGTCGGGCTGGGATGCGAATGCCGGATTGATGCAGTCGATCGCCGACTCGCATACGCCGGTCTATGTCGATCACATTGCGCATATGTCGCTGTGGCACGGCGCGAAAACTGCTGGTGCGCCGGTATATTCGTTCCGGCACAATTTTCCTGGCCATCTGCGCGACGAGATTCGCAAGCACGGACCCGGCATCATCGCGGTGGATTCGATCTACAGCAGCAACGGGAGTCGCTGTCCACTGACCCAGATCTGCGATGTCGCCGACGAAACCGGCAGTGTGCTGGTGGTCGACGAATCGCATTCGCTCGGCACCGACGGGCCGTACGGTGCGGGCATGGTGGTCGCGCTCGGCCTCACCGACCGGGTGCCATTCCGGATCGCCAGCCTCGCAACGGCTTTCGCTGGACGTGCCGGATTCGTAGCCGCGCACAATATCGATTTCGTCGACTACTTCAAGATGGAATCCGATCCCGCGGTCTTCTCCGCGACACTGCTGCCGCACGATATCGCCGGTCTGGCCGCGACTCTCGATGTGATTCGCACCGACGAGTGGCGGCGGGTCCGGCTGCGCGAGATCTCCGCTGTCGTGCGCCGTGCGCTGATGGCGTTGGAATTCGATCTGGAGGGTTCGGCCAGCCATATCGTCGCTCTGCAGACCGGTTCGGATGAGCGCACCATCGCCATCCGCGACTTCCTGGAGGCCCGTGGCGTTTTCGGTTCGGTCCTGTGCTGGCCCGCTACCGCGCCCGACCGCGCGCGCATCCGCTTCTCGCTGCATGCGGGGCTCACCGATATGCAAGTGGATCGGCTCATCCAGGTATGCACCGACGTTCGCAACAACTTCGGCGCGATGGCGCCAATGCGTTATGAAAGGCCGAGGCCCGCACCGACGCCAGCGCAACTCGTGCCGACGCAGTGAGCTATATGGCGGCCGTCGCACGCGGCAGGATCATCGTGAAGGTCGCGCCGTTGCCCGGCTCGCTGTCCACGCTCACCCGACCGCCGTGCGCCGCCACAAGGGCCTGCACGATCGATAGCCCCAAACCCGTTCCGCCACTGGCCCGGGTTCGCGAGTCATCGGTGCGATAGAACCGTTCGAAGACGCGGGCGGCGGCCTCCGGCGTCAGGCCGGGGCCGGTGTCGATGACATCGATGCGCACGTTATCCGGAGACGGGGTGAGCCGCACGGTGATCGCGGCGGTGGCCGGAGTGTGGGCCAGCGCGTTACCGAGCAGATTGGCCAGCACCTGCCGCAATCGCGCCTCGTCGCCGGTCACGTCCATGGTGCCTGCGCCGGGACGGACCTCCAGGGTGATCGGGCGTTGAGGTTGCTGCCGCGCCGCCATGGCCTGCGCATTGTGCACCGCATCGCCGGCGAGCGTCAGCAGATCCACCTGACTGCGGTCGAGTGGGCGTTTGGCATCCAGCCGCGCGAGCATGAGCAGGTCCTCGACCAGCAGGCCCATGCGCTCGGCCTCGGCCTCGATGCGGCCGACCACCATGGACGCATCGGTGCTCGCGCCTTGGCGGTAGAGCTCGGCGAAACCGCGAATCGTGGTGAGTGGAGTGCGCAATTCGTGGCTGGCGTCGGCGATGAACTGGCGCATCCGGCGCTCCGAGCGCCGGGCGTCTTCCTCGGAGGCCTCGGTGGCCGCGACGCCGTGCTGGATCTGCGCGAGCATCGCATTCAACGACCGCGCCAACCGGTCGACCTCGGTATCGACACCACGCACCGGAACGCGCCGGTGCAGATCGCCGCCCGCGATCGCCGCCGCGGTTTTCTCGACGTTGCGCAGCGGTCGCAGGCTGCGTCGCACGACGAAATACCCGACCACACCGAGCGCGATCAGTGCGGCCGCTCCGGTGCCGAGTTCGAAGTAGATCAAGCGCGATACCGTTTCCTGGTTATCGGTGAGCGGTAGCGCGATGGTCGTCGAGCCGTACTGGTTGCTGGTGGTCAGGGCGCGCCACCGTACCTCGGATCCGTCGGTCGAGCCGACGGTCGTGGGGACCGATGCCGTATTTCCGTCGATATCCGGTGTGGTGCCGATGCCGGCGACCGTGACCGAGGTGCCCGGATAGGTCTGTCCCTCAGGGCCTTTGTGCAACTCGTAGAAGCGGCGGGGTTGATCGGTGAACAGCCGAGGGGTCGGCGCCTGCGGCAGGTCGGCCGGAACCCACACCGTCGCACCGTCATTCGTGACGACCTGCTTCATCTCGCGTGGTTGGGCCCACGAGCGAGCGGCATCGTAGAGCTGCTCGTCGGTGCGCGCGGTCAGCGATCGACTCAAGGCGGAGGTCACCGCGAAACCCGTGGACAGCAGCACCATGGCCGCCAGGAAGACCAGGGCGACAACAAGCCCCACCCGCAGCGGGATGGCCGACACCCGCCGGGTGAGTGATTCGCGCAGTCTCATATCCGACTCGGCTGCGGTGCGCGCAGCACATAGCCGACGCCGCGCAGCGTGTGGATGAGCTTCGGTTCGGTGGTATCGACCTTGCGCCGCAGATACGACACATACGACTCGACCACGCCCGCGTCACCGCCGAAGTCGTAGCGCCACACGTGATCCAGGATCTTCGCCTTGCTGAGCACCTTGCCCGAATTCACCATGAAATACCGCAGCAACGTGAATTCGGTGGGCGACAATGCCACCGGCACACCGGCTTTCCAGACTTCGTGACTGTCCTCGTCGAGTTCGATATCGCCCAGCGTGATGCGGGCGGACAGGTCCGCGACGGCATCCTTGCCCGATCGCCGCAGGATGGCCCGCAGCCGGGCGATCACCTCCTCGAGGCTGAACGGTTTGGTGACGTAGTCGTCGGCGCCGAGGGTCAGTCCGGTGAGTTTGTCGTCGACCTCGTCGCGCGCGGACAGGAACAGCACCGGCGCATCGACTCCGTCCGCGCGCAGCCGCCGCAACAGCCCGAACCCGTCCATGCCCGGCATCATCACATCCACGATCAGCGCGTCCGGCCGGAACCGGCGTACCTTGTCCAGCCCGTCCGTCCCGCTGATCGCGGTGACCACCTCGAACCCCTGAAATCGCAGACTCACCGCAAGGAGCTCGACAATCATCGGCTCATCATCGATGACGAGAATGCGTGCCTCCGGCTCTGCTCTGCTCATTCCACTAGCGTGACGGGCCGAGCAAGGTCGGAGCTCAGGACAAGCTGGGTGTTGGCTGTGAGCTGTCGACCTATCCGAGGTCCGGATGGAAAATGCGTTCGGCTGCGTTGCGGAGGGTGGTGCTACTGTCCGGATCCTCGACATGGAGTGCGAAGGCCAACTCGCCGGTATTGGCGAGCAGCCAGCCCTGCCCGCCTGCGGTGGTGACGTATCCGCCGCCGCCGATCAGGCCCCGGAGTTGGTCGACCACCGCGGCGGGCAGCGGACTCGATTCGGCGGAAGTCGTCGCCGGGCAGCCGATTTCGATCATGGGTGGGGTGATGCGTCCATTGGCGATGGCGGCGGTGAGGATCGCCATACCGTAGGGGCTGGCCTGGATTTCGCTCGCCCGGCCGCTGCGTCGGACCTCTTCGGTGCTCGGGGCCGGGATTCGCGAACTCACCTTGCCCAGACCCGTCAGCTCGAAATCGGTGCCGAGACCGAGCATGCGGGCGGCCTGGGTGATCTCGTCGAGGGATACGTTCTGCGGCGGTTTGTGCGCGATGGTGGCCGCGGCTGTCCGCAGTAGTTCGGAAATGCCGCCGATCGGGGCAAGCCCGGCGAAGGCGACCGGTTCGTTCGTGCTCGCCGCATTGTTCTCGGCGACGGCGACAATGGCTCCGGTCGCGGGGCGGATTGCGACGACGGCCGCCGGATTCCCGACGTAGTTGACCGCATCCTGGGCGGCGCGCTGCCAGTACGGGTCCAGGGTTGCGGACACATCCGGCGCCGGTGTGCCCTGCTGTCCGGCGATATTGGCGATCGGAAGCCCGTCGGGTCCCGATAGCTGCACCGCCCAGCCCGCGGTCCGGTCCCGGTTGTCCTGCCACACCGTGCGCAGTGCGTCGAGCATGGGTGATTGGATGCGCCGGTCGGCGGAGATCAGCCGTGGCTGCGGCTGCGCCACCACCCCGGGAATCGGTGTGATGTCCGGTTCGAGAACCGCGAAGTCGTCCTGCCGCAGATTCACCGCGACGACCGGTTGACCCTTGGCGGCGGCGAGTTGCGCGCGCAAGGACGCCCCGGTGATCAGCGGGGCGACCGGTTCGATGGCCTTCGCCAGCGCGTCGGTGGTGGCGACCGGATCGGTGATGCGGGCGGGATCGAGTTGGACCACGGCGATGATCTGCTCGGTCATCAACGTTTGTCCGAGACTGTCCTTCACCACAGGCGGCGGCGTTGGGTAGGCCTTTACCAGGTGGACCTTGCGGGTGTTGTCGAGTTGGGGCATAGCGATGGTGGGCTCCCAGGAGATTCGCCAACCGGTCGCCAACTTTCGAACCGTGCCCTGCGCGTCATAGACCCAGTTTCGATCGCGTCCGAAGGCCCAGGCGCCCCGCAGGGCGAAGATTCCCTCCGTGGAATCCAATGCGATGAATTGCGACAAACGGAAGTCCGGAGCGCCGGGGCCCAATCCCTCGAACACCTGTCGCAGCGATGTGGCGGCGTTGCTCGGTTGGGTGGTCAATTTCGCGGCGCTATCCGCATCCCGCTTGTTCAGTAGCTCGGTGAACTGTTCAACCGCCACCCTCGCGTCATCCGGATACTCGCCGAACGAACAGGCGCACCCGCTGAGTGCCACCGCGAGAATCGCTGCGCCGAGGGCCGCCGACCAACGTGTGCGGCTCATGTGCGGTCCGATGCCCGGGGAATTGCTCATCGGGATCCTCGATTCTCGAGTTCAACCGCGATTGATGGTCGTCAGCATCCGATAACGCAGCGCAATGGACTTCGAGGCTAGCCCGCGCATTCGGCAGCCATCCATTCGATAAATCGGATAGCCGCCGAATTGCGATGGACTCGAGATATGGGCCTTATGTTGGCTCCGCACAACAAAGTTCGAGCCGACCAGGGGACCCCGGCCGATGGCCGGGGTCCCGTCGGATCACGACTGCGGCGGTGGGCTGAAGATGCCGAAGTCGTTGCCGGAGGTGTCGAGGATGTGCGCGAAGACGAGGCCGTCCTTGCCGGTGATCGGTGGGACCGACACCTTTCCGCCCAGCTTTTCGGCGGCGGCGACCGTAGCAGGCACATCCTGAACGAGTACGAAGAAGGTCGCGTGATTGGCCGAGGCGTCGGGGGTGTGCGAGATGCCCCCGCTGGGTGCCTCGCTCGCGGGGTAGCTGACCAAGTTGTAGCCATCGGCATTCGGATCGGCGGCGAAGCTCCAGCCGAACAGGTCGCCGTAGAACTTCTCGACCTCCTGCGGCTTATCGCTGCCGACCTGGAACCAGGCAACCGTGTTGAAAGGGGGAGTGCTCACCGTGTCGTCTCCTCGCGATCGGGTATCGGTGTCTTGCCCGATCACGATCTCCCGGCGCGGCGACAACCCCCTGTCGGTGTTTCCCGCCGATTTCGTCTCACAGCGCGACGGTGCGGAGTTCGAGGTCCTTCGGAATATCCGAAGGGGTGAGCGGGCGCGGCGGGATCGGTGTATCCGTCATGATCACCGTGCGGATTCGGTCCAGACGGAAACAGCGGGACTCCGCACGCAACCGGCACCACGCGATGAGATACCAGCCGTGTGATCCGTTGAGGAATGCCGTCGGCTCGACCTCCCGGTCGCTGGCCGCGCCGAAGCGATCCGAATAGCTGATCCGCAGCACTCGCCCCGCTTCGATCGACTGCCCGATGACCGACGGAATGGCCTGGACGGGCGGCGCATCCACCGGATCCAGCAACCGAACCCGCGCGGCGAGGTCGCGCGCGGCGGCCGCATTGCGCTCCGACATAACCCCGAGAATCTTGCGCAACGCGCTGCGCCCCGCCTGGTCGAAGGGCGTCGCCTCGCTGCGCGCCAAAGCCACGGCGAGTGCGACCGCTTCCGCCGCCGTGAAGTTGAGTGGCGGCAGCGACATGCTCTTCTCCAACGCGTACCCACCGCGTCTGCCGACATCCGCGTAGATCGGAATACTTGCCTGCTGCAAGGCCGCGATATCGCGTTCGATCGTACGAACGCTCACCTCATAACGCTGCGCCAACTCTCGCGCGGTCCGCATCCGCGGCGCTACCGCCCGCAACTCCTCGACAATCGCATACAGCCGATCCGTACGGTTCACGCCGCCACGCTAGCGCCGACCACCGACATGAAACGCTATGCGTTCACGGCGCTGGATCGTGCCCAGCCGATCAACTGTCCCACAACTCGAGTTTGCCCCCGACGCAACACATTTGGGTATCGGTCGACGGTGTCGCACACGCATCGACGCCGTCGCACAGGCCACCCAACCTATGCGAGGGCGTCATTGGATATGCGACGGCTCGGGTCAGCGGCGGGGGGAGACCAGCATCGGTTCGTGTAGGTCGAAGTATTCGACTTCGCCCATGAGATCGCTTTCCTCCTCGAACAGGGTGCGCAGATCGTCTGGAATCTCCAACTTTTCGTGGGCGCGGGCCTCGGCCTCGGAGGTGAAGTAGACGGCCTCGACGTAACCGTCGCTGCCATATGTCGCCAAGGTGCCGCCGAGAATTTCGGGGCGCAGTTCGTGGATGCGCTCGGTGCCTTCGGCGAGCAGTTCGCGCATGCGACGTGGATTGCGCGTGTGTCCCTCCATGACCTGGACGAACCCGGCTTGATCCGAGCCACCGCCCAGCCACTGCGTCACCTCGGGGCAATCCATGAACTGCACCGGTCCGTCGAAGCACTGCTCGGTCTCGGCCCACCACGCGCCCTGCTCCGGACGATTGCTATTGCGCCGCGCCGCTTCTTCGGATTCGAACCTCGCCAATGCAATGAACGTTCCGTCATTGCACAACCCGCTGGTCGTCCCGAGATAGCCGACGGCTCCCGGCTGCAATTCCTCGGTCCACCGATCCATACACCGACGCAGCCGATCGGCGTCGGAAACCTTTCCTTGAATAACTTGGATGAACATCGAGTCCTCCTAGTGCGGAGGGATCACTCCGCTCTGTAGCGAGGCTGACGCGTCGTGGTCCACCGAGGGTGCTCGGACCGCACGGCCCGCGAACACGGCCACCGCACAGCTAATCGTTCGCCGTGGCGCGACCGTACGCAAGACCGGTGCGAGTCAGTGCGCTTCGGCGCAGTTCGTCAGGAAGGTTTCGACCAACTGATTGACGACCTCGGGAACCTCGGCGGCGGCGAGGTGCGCGGCACCCTCGATAACCGTCAGCTCCGCGCCGGGAATGGACCGAGCCATGGTCTCCAGTTCGGGTACCGGAAAGGTGCGATCCTCGCGGCCGCCGACGACCAGAGTAGGACAGGCGATGGAGGCGAAGCGGTCGCGCTGATCCGGGCGCTCGATCACCACGGATCGGACAGCATGAGCGACCGATTTCGGATCATTGCGACGCGCGGTATCGAGGACCCGGCGCACGACATCGGGGCGCGTGGCTTCGGTTGTCGGCCCGAGGAAGGCGCTCACTACCGAGCGAGTGAGCGGCGGGCGGATGCCGCGCAGGATACCGACGATGACCAGTAGCGCCCTGTACTGCAGTTTCTGACCACTCGGGGCCGGTGAGGCGGTGCCGTTCATCAAGATGGCGGATCGGACGCGGTCCGGAAATTCGGCGGCCAAGGTGCCGCCGATCATGGCACCCCATGAGTTCCCGATGAAGTGGGTCCGCGAGAGTTCGAGGTGGTCGAGTATGTCGACCACACAGCCCGCGCAGTCCTCGAAGGTGAAGCCGCGGGTGAGCGGGCTGGATTTTCCGTGGCCGGGTGGGTCCACCGCAATGGTCAGGTAGTTCTCGGCGAAGTGAGCGACCTGAGCGTCCCAGAGACCGGCATCCATGAGCAGGCTCGGCCACATCACGAGCGGTTCGCCGTGCCCGGTTGTGACGATGTGCAAGGTTCCGAGCCGGGTCGGGATGTATAGATCCGTGCTGTCCATGGGTTTCCCTTCAGCGGAGGGCGAGAGCGAGGAAGAAGTCGACGCGGTCTTCGAGGCGGGACAGGTCGCGGCCCGTCAGTTCCTCGATGCGTTGGATACGGTAGCGCAAGGTATTCACGTGAACATGAAGTAGCTCAGCGCATTTGGTCCACGAGCCGGACACCTGGAGGAAGGTTTCCAAGGTGTGCACCAAGTCGGCGCGGTTCTCCTGGTCGTAGCTGCTCAACGGGTCGAGCAGACGCAGGCGGAACATGCGGCGGACTTCGTCGGGGACGCTGGCCAGCAGGAGCATATGGGTGGCGAGTTCGTCGTGGCCGACGACAGTGGTGGGGGTTGGGCGGTCGGCGGCCAGGCGGCGTGCGTAGCGGGCTTCTTCGACAGCGCCGCGTAGGCCTTCGCCGTCGACGATGCCGCTGACACCGATCGAGAGGTGAGCCCCCTGTAGTCCGGGCTCCAAAGCGGTTACGGCGCGGTGGATTTCGCTGATCACGGAGCCGTCGGCAGGGATGAGGGCGATGACTTCACCGTCGACCACACCTGCGGCCGGCCTTTTGCCGTAGAGGATTTCGCGCAGTAGGACGCGTAATTCGCCGGGGCGCAAGGCATCTGCTCCAGCTGCCACTGCGATATAGGTTTCGGCGGGACCGAGGCCGGTCAGTTCCAGGCGGGAAATGATTTCGGCGGGTTTGGCGTCGGAGACGATCAGTTCGATGAGTTCCTGGGCGAGGCGGCCCTCGGCGCTCTGGCGGTCGTCGAGTCGGGCGCGTTCGAGCGATACGACGGCGGCCAGTTCGCCGGTCAGGGCGCGACGTTCTTCCGGCCAGTCCTTGAAGTCGCCTTCGAAGACCAAGAACCAGTCGGCGGCGCGGGAGGTGCTGTGCTCGTCGACGGCGAACAGCGAGTAGCGCGCCTTGTCTCGGACCAGCACGTGGGGGAGACGGCGAGCGTTCAGGAAGGCGGCCGTGACCTCGACCGGCGGCGGCGCGGCGGGTCCGGCCACCACGCGTCCGGTGGACGCGACGACCCAGCAGCGCATCCCGAGATCGCGTTCGATCAGCTCGAGCACCGAGCCCAGCCCGGTACCCGAGACGAGCTGACGGTGGCGGTCGAGGATGGCGGTCAGGTCGGCCGCGCGCCCGGTCGACAGATTGCGGGTCAATGTCTCGGTGACCTGGGCGAATGCGATATCTTCACGGACACGGAACAGCGGTATCCGATGCCGCTGACAGGCCTCGACGACGTCGGGCGGAGCGCCGCCATAGCGGGCGTCACCGGCGGCGAGTCCGGCGACTCCGGCCCGGGCCAGTGCGCGCACGAAGGTTTCGCTGTCCTCCGGCGAAAGCCGCCATTGCAGCCCGGTCAGGACCAGCTCTCCGCCGGAGAGATAGCGACTCGGATCGAGCATGTCGGTGGTCACTACCCAGCGCACGAAGCGGTCGAGCTCTTCTTCGCCGGTGACGAGCTCGAGACCGAGGTTCATGGTCAGAAGTGATCTAAGTCGCACAGTTGCCGAGGCTAACAGCCCAGCTCATGCCCGCCCGGCGACGCTTTGGATATTCACACAAACGAGCCCGAGTGAACTGGCGCACACTTCGGATTTCTGGGTCCTAGCAGCGCAGATAAACGGCGGGTGTACTTACTCCCAGCATCAGAACAAGCTCGATGGGAGATCGGATGTCCGGTGAGATCGGATGGCTCAACTCGCTGCCTCCGGACCAGGCCGAGGCGGAACTGCTGACCTGCTGCGCCTCGCACGTCTGGGCGCAGAAGGTGGCGGCGCACCGGCCCTACGTGGATAGCACGAGCCTGATGGCCGCCGCGGTCGCCGGGGTACGGGAACTGAGTTGGCCCGATATCGAGGAGGCGCTGTCCGCGCATCCGCGCATCGGCGATCGCGCGAAGGCGGGCACGCACGAGCGCGAGGCCGAGTGGTCCGCCGGTGAGCAGTCCGGCACGGCGAGCGCCGACCAGCAGACACTCGATGACATCGCCGCCGGCAATCTGGCCTACGAGCAGCGGTTCGGACACGTCTTCCTGATCCGTGCCGCCGGCCGCTCCGCCGAGCAGATCCGCGCCGAACTGCGCAGGCGCCTGGCGAATACCGCCGAGGGCGAGCGCATCGCGACTCAACGCGAACTCGCCGATATCACCCGGCTGCGGATCCGAAAGCTGTTGGAGGACAGGTGAGTCTGTCCACTCACGTGCTCGACGCGGCATCCGGTCGCCCGGCGGCGGGGCTGCCGGTGCGGCTGGAAAAGGCCGACGGCATCGTGCTCGCCGAGCGCCGCACCGACGAAGACGGGCGCGTCAAGGATCTGCCCGCGCCCGAAATCGGCGTCCACCGGCTGATTTTCGAAACCGGTGACCTCAGTCCGTTCTACCCGTCGGTGACCATCGACTTCCGCGTCACCGACCCAGCCGAGCACTACCACGTGCCGCTGCTGCTCAGTCCCTATTCCTACTCGACCTACCGAGGTAGCTGAACCATGTCGATCAAGCTCGGGCCGAATAGATACGGCAAAGCGGAAAACCGGGTCGTCCGCGTGACGAAAACCGGTGCCGTCCACGAGATCCGGGATCTGAACGTCGGTGTCGCGTTATCCGGCGATATGGACGAGGTCCACCTGACCGGTGACAATGCGACGGTCCTGCCGACCGACACCCAGAAGAACACCGTATTCGCCTTTGCCAAGGAACATGGCATCACCTCACCGGAAGCGTTCGGTCTTTTGCTGGCACGGCATTTCGTCGATTCCCAGCCGCCCATCCACCACGCGCGGGTCTCCCTGGAGGAGTACGCCTGGGAGCGCATTGTGGTCGGCCCCGGCGACAAGCGGTATTCGTTCGTGCGCTCCGGCCAGGAGACCCGTACCTCGCGGGTGCACTACGACGGCGAAAACGCCTGGGTGGTCTCGGGTTTGACAGGTCTGGTGGTGCTCAACTCCACCGGCTCGGAATTCCACGGCTATATCAAGGACAAATACACGACGCTGCAGGAGGCCTACGACCGCGTACTGGCCACCGAGGTCAATGCGGAATGGCGTTTCGCGAGCGAGCCGGCCGACTGGGACAAGGCCTACCGCGAGGTCCGCGGTGCGCTGCTAGAGGCATTCGCCGATACCTACAGCTACTCGCTGCAGCAGACTCTCTACGCCATGGGCGACCGGGTGATCGGCGCGGTCCCGGAGGTCTGCGAGGTCCGGCTGTCGCTGCCCAATAAGCACCACTTCGTCGTGGATCTGTCCGGCTTCGGACTGGAGAACGACAACGAGGTGTTCTTCGCCGCTGACCGCCCCTACGGCCTGATCGAGGGCACCGTACTCACCGAGGACGCCCCCGCGCCCGGACCGGCTTGGGAGTGATGATGGATTTCCTACGACCCGATACCTGGGCCGAGGCGCTCGAGCTCAAGGCCGCCGATCCGGAGGCCAAACCCATCCAGGGCGGCACCGATGTCATGGTCGAGATGAACTTCGACCACGGCCGTCCGGCGGCACTGCTCGATCTCAACCGCTGTCGCGAACTGTTCGATTACTCGACCGAGCCCGACGGCCGGATCCGGATCGGTGCGGGCGTCCCGTATGTGCGCATCATCAACCGGCTCAACCACCAGCTGCCCGGTCTGGCGCAGGCCTCGCGCACGGTCGGTTCGCCGCAGATCCGCAATCGCGGCACGGTCGGTGGCAATCTGGGTGGTGCGTCCCCGGCCGGTGACGCCCACCCCGCGCTGCTGGCGTGCAATGCGGTGATCGAGGTGGAGTCGGCCGCGCGCGGCACCCGCCTGATCCCGATCGATGACTTCTACGTGTGGGTGAAGAAGAACGCCCTGGAGCCCGACGAGCTGATCCGCGCCATCCGGATCGAGCCCGCGACCGGGCCGCAGTACTTCTCCAAGGTCGGCACCCGCAATGCCATGGTGATCGCGGTCTGCGCGTTCTCGATCGCATTGCACCCCGGCACCCGCACGGTCGGCACCGGCGTCGGATCCGCCGGACCGACGCCGCTGCGCGCGACGCCGGCCGAGCAGTTCCTCGCCGATGCGCTGGACTGGGATGACCCGGCCCCGTTGCCGTTCGATGTCGTCCGCGAATTCGGTGAGCTGGTCTCGGCCGCCGCCAAGCCGATCGATGACGTCCGCGGCACCGCGGAATACCGCAGACATGCACTGACCGTGCTGGCCCGCCGCACCCTGTCCTGGGCCTGGACGGACTACCTAGCAGAAAGAAGGAGGGCAGCCTGATGCGTGTGACCTTCGACGTGAACGGCTCGCAAGAGACCGTCGACGATGTGTGGGAGGGCGAGAGCCTCCTCTATATGCTGCGCGAGCGTATGGGCCTGCCCGGCTCCAAGAACGCCTGTGAGCAAGGCGAATGTGGTTCGTGCACAGTCTATTTGGACGGCACCCCGGTGTGTTCCTGTCTGGTGGCCGCGGGCCAGGTGCAGGATCGCTCGGTGCGCACCGTAGAGGGCCTGGCCAACGGCGCGAAACTCGATCCGATGCAGGAGGCCTTCGTCGAGGCCGGTGCGGTTCAATGCGGCTTCTGCACACCGGGTCTCATCGTGCAGGCGCACGATCTCATCGAACGCAATCCCGATCCCTCCGATGTGGAGATCCGCGAGGCGCTCGCCGGAAACCTCTGCCGCTGCACGGGATACGAGAAGATCCTCGACGCGGTGCGACTGGCCGCGGCACGTAAGGCGGACCGATGAGTACAGCATCGCGCAGCGATTCCTCGAGGGGTGGCGGTCGGCAGACTGTCATCGAGAACGCCTATATCGCGCCGGTTGTCGGTGACGAGATCGCGTCCGGATACGTAGTCATCTCCGATGGCCGCATCGAAGCCCTCGGCGCGGGACCGGCACCGATCGTCCCGGGTGCCGAAAAGATAGACGGCACAGGCTGTTTGGTGACCCCGGGCCTGGTCAACACCCACCACCATCTCTACCAGTGGGCGAGCCAGGGCCTGTTCCAGGATTCCACCCTGTTCGAATGGCTGACCGGTCTCTACCGCACCTGGGCGCGTATGGACGCCGATGTCGTCTACGGCGCGGCCGCTGCCGGGCTGGGCTGGCTGGCGCTGACCGGCTGCACCACCAGCAGCGACCACCACTACATCTTCCCGAAGGGACGCGGCGATCTGTTCGAGGCCGAGGTGCGCGCGGCGAGCGAAATCGGCCTTCGCTTCCACCCGTGCCGCGGTTCCATGGACCGCGGACAGAAGGACGGCGGTCTGCCGCCGGACGAGGTGGTCGAGAGCCGCGACGAAATCCTCACCCACACCGCCGAAGTCATCGACAAGTACCACGATCCGTCGTTCGATTCGATGCTCCGGGTCGCGGTCGCGCCCTGCTCGCCGTTCTCGGTGAGCGAGGGGCTGATGATCGATTCCGCGACCCTGGCGCGCGCCAAAGGTGTTCGGCTGCACACCCATCTCGCCGAAACGCTCGACGAGGAAGAGCACTGCATCGAGCAGATGGGCTGCACCCCGGTCGAATACATGGAAAAGCTCGGCTGGCTCGGTGATGACGTCTGGTTCGCGCACGCGGTGCACCTGCACGATGCCGATATCCGGCGTTTCGCCGAAACCGGCAGCGGCTCGGCACATTGCCCCAGCTCCAACGCCCGACTCGGTGCGGGTATCGCCCGCGTCAGCGATCTGGTGGCCGCCGGTGCGCCGGTCGGTCTCGGCGTGGACGGCGCGGCGTCGAGTGAGCTGACCTCCATGGCGGGCGAAATGCGACAGGCCATGCTGTTCCAGCGCGCGGTCAACGGCCCGACCGCCTTCACCGCGCGCCAGGCGCTCGAGATCGGCACCGTGGGCGGCGCCCGTAATCTCGGTCGCCACAACGAGATCGGCAGTATCGAACCCGGCAAACTCGCCGACCTCGCCATCTGGCGGGTCGACGGGTTCCGCTCGGCGATCGAGGATCCGGTCTGCTCCTTGGTTTTCGGACCGACACCGCCACTGGCCCGGCTGCTCGTCGGCGGCCGCACCGTCGTGGAGGACGACGAATTGCGCACCGTCGCACAGGATGTCGTCGGTCGCGCCGGTGTCGCGGCCCGCAAACGGTTGATGCGACAGGAGGCATGATGACTGTCCCACGGACCACCCGCTTCCCCGAAGAGGTTGCCGCACCGGGTAAGGGCGGCATCGGGGAGAGCCCGCTGCGCCCCGACGGCACGTTGAAGGTCAAGGGCGAATTCGCCTACGCCTCCGATCTCTGGATGGATGGCATGCTCTGGGGTGCGACCCTGCGCAGCCCGCATCCGCGTGCGATCATCCGCAGTATCGATATCGCGCCCGCACTGGCCATGACCGGTGTGCACGCCGTACTCACCCATGAGGATGTGCCCGGCCGCAAGATGTACGGCCTCGACCACACCTGGGACCAGCCGGTCCTGGCCATCGGCGAGGTGCGCCACCACGGTGAGCCCATCGCCCTGGTCGCCGCCGACCACCCCGAGATCGCCCGGCGCGCCCTCGACGCCATCGAAATCGATTGGGAGGTACTGGAACCCATTACCGACCCGATGGCGGTGCTCTCGGCCCCGAAGCGGCTCGCGGTGCAGGAGCGCGGCGGTATCGCCCGGCATCAGCCGGTGCGCGTCGGCGATATCACCGTGGGCCGCGCGCTGGCCACCGTGGTGATCACCGAGGAATTCGAGGTCGGCATTCAGGACCAGGCATTCCTCGGCCCCGAATCCGGCCTGGTGATTCCGGCCGAAGACGGTGGGCTCGACTTCTACGTCGCCACCCAGTGGATGCACAATGATCTGTCCCAGATCGGGCCTTGCCTCGGCCTCGCCGACGACCGGATCCGCATGACCATGGCCGGTGTCGGCGGAGCCTTCGGCGGCCGCGAGGACCTGTCCATGCAGATCCACGCGGGCATGCTGGCCATGCACACCGGCAAGCCCGTCAAGATGATGTACAACCGCGAGGAGTCGTTCTTCGGGCACGTGCACCGGCACCCGGCGAAGATGCTCTACGAATACGGTGCCAATAATGACGGAAAGCTCACCTACGCAAAGGTTCTCATCGTCCTCGACGGTGGCGCGTACACCTCGGCGACGCTGAATGTCACCGGTAACGCGTCCTCGCTCGCGGTGGGGCCGTACGAGATTCCGCATATCGAGATCGACGCGTACGGCATCTACACCAATAACCCGCCGTGCGGTGCGATGCGCGGATTCGGCGCGGTGCAGGCCTGTTTCGCACACGAGTCGATGATGGACAAGGTCGCCGAGGCGCTGGATCTCGATCCGGTGCACGTGCGCCAGATCAATGCGGTGTCGCAGGGTTCCAAGCTGGCGACCGGTCAGGTGCTGCACGCGCCGACGCCGATGGCCGAAATGCTCGGGCAGCTGCGGGATATGCCGATGCCCCCGGAGTTGGACGCCTCGGATATCCGGAACCTGCCCGGCGGCGCATCGCAGACGACGCACGGTGAGGGCGTGGTGCGTGGTGTCGGTTACGGCGTCGGCATCAAGAACATCTGCTTCTCCGAGGCCTTCGACGACTACTCGACGGCTCGGGTGCGGCTGGAAGTCATTGCCGGAGAACCGGTTGCGCTGGTGCACACCGCTGCCGCCGAGGTCGGACAGGGACTGGTGACGGTCGAGGCGCAGATCGCGCGCACCGAACTCGGTATCGAACGGGTCACCATTCACCCGGCCGACAACCAGGTCGGCGACTCGGGTTCGTCGTCCGCCTCCCGGCAGACCTATATGACCGGTGGCGCGGTGAAGGCGGCTTGTGAAGCCGTGCGCCAGCGCGTACTCGCCTCGGCCCAGGCCAGGTTCGGCGCCTCGTCGGGACTGCGACTGGTCGGCGGCAAGGTGGTTTCCCGCACGGGGGAGGTACTCGCGGCGATCGTCGATGTCCTGGATGAGGGGGTTATCGAAGAGACCCGCGAGTACCACCACCGGCCGACCACGGGCATGGATCCCGTTACGGGACAAGGGAATAGCCACACCCAGCTGGCTCTCTGCGTACACCGCGCGGTGGTGGACGTGGACACGGACCTCGGCCTGGTCAAGGTCGTCTCCCTGGACGCGGTCCAGGACGTGGGCAAGATCATGAACCGCCTGTCCCTGGAGGGCCAGATCCACGGCGGGTCCGTACAGGGGCTCGGCCTGGCGGTCATGGAGGAAATCCAGGTAAAAGACGGTAAGGTGCGCAACCCGTCCTTCACCGACTACCTGATCCCGACGATTCTCGATACGCCGTCACAGCGGCTGGAGATTCTCGAAAATGCCGATCCGCACGCCCCCTATGGGCTGCGCGGCGCCGGAGAGCCGCCCACGCTCTCCTCTACCCCCGCGATCGCCGCGGCGATCCGTGACGCCTGCCGATCACGGGGTGGAAACGTGCACATCAACCGAGTGCCGGTGCGACCGGAAGACATCATCCGGAGCAGTTGATCAACAGGGGCAGCCGGTTCCAGTGGACCGGAGAGACTCCACAACAGCAGTACCCGAACCGTGCGGTCCGGCCCCAGTCCAAAAGGACAGCCGCCGGACCGTAGGTCGGCTACGCCCCGAGGAGGGCACGCCAATGACCCAGATTCAGACCAAGCCCAGCACACCAGAGCCGGTAGCAGGTAGGTCTGCGCTCGACCGGTTCTTCCGGCTGAGCGAACGCCGAACCACCGTTTCCCGCGAAATTCGTGGCGGCATCACCACTTTCGTCGCCATGGCCTACGTCATCCTTTTGGTGCCGCTGATTCTCGGTGGCGTCGCGGATGTCAACGGTGACAAGCTGAGCATCGCTCAACTCACCACGGCTACCGCGTTTTCCGCGGGACTCAGCACGATCCTGATGGGCGTGGCGGGCAATGTGCCTTTGGCGCTCGCCGCCGGACTCGGTGTGGTTCCGGTGGTCGCCTTCCAGGCGGCACCGCATATGACCTGGCCGCAGACCATGGGTCTGGTCGTCCTGATGGGCGTGATCATCGTGATCCTGGCCGCGACCGGCCTGCGGACCATGATCATCAACGCTATCCCGCTCGGTCTCAAGAATGCGATCGGCGTCGGGATCGGCATGTTCATCGCGATGATCGGACTGGTCTCGGCCGGGGTGGTCGGACACGGCGCGCAGACCGGTCCGCCGGTCACCCTCGGGGCCGGTGGTCACCTATCCGGTTGGCCCGTAGTGATTTTCGCGGTCGGCCTGCTGGTGATGCTGGCACTGTTCATCCGCAAGGTGCCCGGTGCGATTCTGATCAGCATCGCCATCTCGACGGTGCTCGCCATTATCGTCAACGCGCTGGCGAAGATCGACCCGCAGGCGTGGGGGCCGGTGGTGCCGGAGAAGCCGAAGGGATTCTTCGCGGCACCCGATTTCGGGTTGGCCCTGAATATCGACCTCTTCGGCGGTTTCGCCG
Source organism: Nocardia vinacea NBRC 16497 (assembly GCF_000308835.1). Lineage (GTDB taxonomy): Bacteria > Actinomycetota > Actinomycetes > Mycobacteriales > Mycobacteriaceae > Nocardia > Nocardia vinacea. The sequence continues at coordinate 21,364 of NZ_BAGN01000399.1, forward strand.
AGGCGGGCGGGCTGGTCGCGGGAGTCGTGCTGTTCACCCTGGTGCTGACCGGGTTCTTCGATGCCATGGGAACGGTTTTCGGCGTCTGTGACGAGGCCGGACTGCTCGATGAGAAGGGCACCATGCCGGGTATCGGCAAGGTGCTGACCATCGACGGTATCTCCCAGGTCATCGGCGGTGTCAGCGGCGGCGCCGGAAATACCGTGTACGTCGAATCCGCGACGGGTGTCGGTGAGGGCGCCCGCACCGGACTGACCAGCGTGGTGACCGGTGGATTGTTCTGCCTCGCAGTATTTTTCACCCCACTCGCCGCAGTGGTGCCGATCCAGGCCGCCGCGCCGGCACTGGTGATCGTCGGTGCGCTGATGATGACCCAGGCCCGCAAGATCGATTGGAACGATCTCGAAGTGGCGGTGCCCGCCTTCCTCACGATCGTGCTGATGCCGTTCACCTACTCCATCACCAACGGGGTCGGCGCGGGCCTGATCGCATATGTGGTTATCAAGCTGGCGCGCGGCAAATTCCGTGAAATCCATTGGCTGATCGGGGTGGTGAGCCTCGTCTTCGCCGGCTACTTCGGCATATCGGCCATCGAACTACTCCTGGGCGGATAGCACCATGCGCGACCTCACGGCAGAACTGCGGAAATGGCATGCGGCGGAAAAGGATTACGCCGTGGCCACCGTCATCGGCGTCACCGGAAGTGCCCCTCGGCCGCCCGGTGCGGCGCTGGCGGTCGACGCCGACGGCATCGTCATCGGGAGCATCTCCGGTGGCTGTGTCGAGGGCGCGGTGTACGAACTCTGCCGTGAGGTCCTGCGCACCGGTCAGCCGGTGCGCGAAACCTTCGGATACAGCGATGACGACGCCTTCGCGGTCGGCCTGACCTGCGGCGGCAAGCTCGAGGTATTCGTCCAGCGGATCACCGCGGTCGAGCGTGTCTCCATCGAGGCGATCCTGCGCACCGACGAGGCGGTCGCGCTGGTACGGGATCTGCAAACCGGTGCGGCCATGGCGATCGGGTCCTGGTGGACCGTCGGCGCCGCCTTCGACGAGGTGGTCGTGGCGGAGGCCAGGGCAATGCTCGATACCGGCGCGACCGGCGTGCGCGAGATCGGTTGTGGTGCTGGCGAAGTCACTGTCTTCGTGGAGTCGTATGTACCACCGCCCCGCATGATCGTTTTCGGCGCAATAGATTTCGCTGCCGCCGTCACCAGGATCGGCCGCTTCCTCGGATACCACGTCACCGTCTGCGATGCCCGCCCGGTGTTCGCCACGCGTGCGCGTTTTCCGGATGCCGACGAGGTCGTCGTGCAGTGGCCGGACCGCTATCTCGCACGCACACAGGTCGATTCGCGAACGGTGCTGTGTGTGCTCACCCATGACGCAAAATTCGATATCCCGCTGCTCGAGGTGGCGCTGCGCCTGCCGGTGGCCTATGTGGGCGCGATGGGTTCCCGTCGCACCCACGAGGACCGCATGGCCGGGCTGCGTGCCGCCGGTGTGACGGAATCGGAACTGGCCCGATTGCATTCACCGATCGGGCTGGATCTCGGCGCGCGGACCGCGGAGGAGACGGCGGTATCCATCGCCGCCGAAATCGTCGCGGTGCGCCGCGGCGGCTCTGCCCAACCGCTGACCGCCACCGGCGGACCGATCCACCGGGACCTGCTCCCGGTCTGGTGAGCCGCGCACCCCGCCGTGCATCCGTACACCCGGTACGCGGGGCGCGCGGTTTCGGCACCGATGCTGCGGCTGGAGCATCCTACGAAATCGACTTCGGGATATCCGATCGGCTTCGGGGTAATCGCCGCTATTCCGACACCGCGGTCGGCCCACATAATTGACGAAATTGCGAACAAAAGGATTCACCGAATGCCATTGATATTTCTGAACGGTTCCGCCATGCGCGGCGAACCGCTCAATCATCTGCTCGACGGCGCGCCTTTCGCCGGCGAAGCGAAAACCGCGCCGCGCTACCGTTTCTATTCGGTCGGCGATAGGTTCCCGGGGCTGGATCCCGTCGCGGACGGCGGCGATTCGATCTCCGGTGAACTCTTCGATATCCCGATGGAAGTGCTGCGACAGCGGCTGCTGCCTGCCGAACCACCGGAACTCGAACTCGGCGCGATCGAACTCGAAGACGGCCGTTCGGTCCTATCGATGCTGCTGCGCCGCGCGCCGACCTCGTATCCGGAGCTGATCGATATCACCGCCATCGGCAGCTGGAAGAAATACCGTCAAGGAGCTGAATGAGTAAGCAGGCCGGGGGCGTCGCCTTCCCGAAATTCGATGTCAATTGCTCGATCCTGTTCACCGATCTCCCACTGCTGGAACGCCCCGCCGCGGCAAAGCAGGCCGGAGTCGACGCGGTCGAATTCTGGTGGCCGTTCGGCGAGAATCCGACGCCGGGCGATAAGGAGATCGACGCGTTCGTACGCGCGATCCGCGATGCCGGTGTGGAATTGGTCGGCCTGAACTTCATCGACCTGATCCCGGCGGGCGGGCGCGGTCTGGTCTCGGTTCCGAGTGAGGTCACCCGGTTCCGCGACAATATCGATGTCGCCGTCGGTATCGCGGAGGAGACCGGCTGCCGCGCGCTGAACGCCCTCTACGGCAACCGCGTGGAGGGTGAGAGTCCGGAGAAGCAGGACGAACTCGCGCTGGAGAACCTGAGTCTCGCCGCGCAGGCGGCCGGTGCCATCGGCGCCACCGTCTTGCTGGAGGCGCTCAATTCCTTCGAGTCGCCGGACTATCCGATCGTGAGCGCCGCGCGCGCCGTGCAGGTCATCGAGCAGACCGGTGAACCCAACGTGCGATTCCTCTGCGACCTGTACCACCTGGCCCGCATGGGCGAGGGCCTGCACTCGGTGATCCGCACGCACGCAGCGCATCTCGGCCACGTCCAGATCGCCGACAGTCCGGGCCGTGGCCGTCCCGGCACCGGCGAACTCGACTTCGCCGCGCTTTTCGAAATCCTGGCCGAGAGCGGCTACGACGGCTGGATCGGCCTCGAATACAAAGACCCTGAGCTGGATTGGAAGTGGATGAAATGAGTGGGATCGGGTTTATCGGCTTGGGGATCATGGGCAGCCCGATGGCGGGCCACCTCGTCGCCGCCGGGCACGAGGTGACCGGTTACGACATCGGCCCGGCCGGACTCGAGAAGCTGAAGGCGGCGGGTGGTTCGGCCGCTTCCGGTGTCGCGGAAGCGGTGCGGGACAAGGACATCGTCATCACGATGCTGCCGCAGGACGAGCACGTCGAGGCGGTCTTCGCCGATGTGCTGGTGCATGCGGCGCCCGGCACGCTGTACATCGACTTCTCCACCATCACACCCAAAACCGCGCGCTCGACCGCGGAGCGGGGCATCGAGAAGGGCCTGCGGGTGCTCGACGCCCCGGTGTCCGGCGGCGAGCCGGGCGCGATCAATGCCGCGCTGTCGATCATGGTCGGCGGTAACGAGGCCGACTTCGCCGAGGCCACACCGATTTTCGAGGCGGTCGGCAAGACTATCGCGCTGGTGGGACCCAACGGTGCCGGTCAGGTGGTCAAGGCCGCCAACCAACTCGTCGTCGGCGGCACCTATGCCCTGGTGGCCGAGGCGATCCTGCTGATGGAGAACCTGGGCGCGGATGCCGAGAAGGGCCTCGATGTGCTGGCGGGTGGGCTCGCGGGCAGCAAGATCCTCGAACTCAAGCGCGCGTCCATGCTGAAGCGCGACTTCAAGCCAGGCTTCCGAATCGACCTGCACCACAAGGATATGGGCATCATCCTGCAGGCCGCCCGCGACGCCGAGGTATCGATCCCGATGGGCGCGCTGACAGCGCAGTTGATCGCGGCTGCCCGCGCGATGGGTCACGGTTCGCTGGACCACTCGGGGCTGCTGAAGGTGACCGAGGCGCTGTCGGGTCGGGAGAACTGACCATGGCACGCATGCGCACCGTGGATGCCGCGGTACTGATTCTCGAAAAGGAAGGCGCGACACAGGCATTCGGCTTGCCGGGCGCCGCGATCAACCCCTTCTACAGCGCGATGCGCGCGCACGGCGGTATCAAGCATGTGCTGGCCCGCCACGTCGAGGCCGCCTCGCATATGGCCGAGGGGTACACCCGGGCGGCGGCGGGCAATATCGGCGTCTGCATCGGCACCTCGGGGCCCGCGGGCACCGATATGATCACCGGCCTGTATTCCGCCAGCGCGGATTCGATTCCGATCCTGTGCATCACCGGTCAGGCGCCGGTGGCCAAGCTGCACAAGGAGGACTTCCAGGCCGTCGATATCGCTTCGATCGCCGCACCGGTGAGCAAGTGGGCGGTGACAGTGCTCGAGCCCGCACAGGTACCGGGGACCTTCCAGAAGGCCTTCCGGTTGATGCGCGAGGGGCGACCGGGTCCGGTCCTGATCGATCTGCCTATCGATGTGCAGCTCGCCGAGATCGAGTTCGACATCGAAACTTACGAGCCGCTCGAGGTGCACCGTCCGGCCGCGACGTGGGCGCAGGCGGTCAAGGCCATCGAGATGTTGAATGCGGCGCAGCGGCCGCTGATCGTCGCGGGTGGCGGCATCGTGAATGCCGATGCCGCGGCGCTGCTGGTCGAATTCGCCGAACTCACCGGTGTGCCGGTGGTGCCGACGCTGATGGGCTGGGGCACGATTCCCGACGATCACCCGCTGCACGCGGGCATGGTCGGGCTGCAGACCTCGCACCGGTACGGCAATGCCACCCTGCTCGAATCCGATTTCGTGCTCGGTATCGGAAACCGTTGGGCCAACCGGCATACCGGCGGTGTGGACACTTACACCAAGGACCGCACCTTCGTACACGTCGATATCGAGCCGACCCAGATCGGTCGGGTGTTCGCACCGGATTACGGCATCACCTCTGATGCGGGTGCCGCGCTGCGCGTCTTCGTCGAGGTCGCGCGCGAACTCGACGCGGCCGGACAACTGCCCGATCGCAGTGTGTGGGCCGAGCAGTGCCGCAACCGGAAACAAGTGGGGCTGCGCAAGACGCACTTCGACGATATGCCGATCAAGCCGCAGCGCGTCTACGAGGAGATGAACAAGGCATTCGGGCCCGATGTGCGCTACGTCAGCACGATCGGTCTGTCGCAGATCCAGGCGGCGCAGCTGTTGCACGTCTACCGGCCGCGGCACTGGATCAATGCGGGCCAGGCCGGGCCGCTGGGCTGGACCGTACCCGCGGCCATCGGTGTCGCGACGGCAGATCCCGATGCCACCGTGGTTGCGCTCTCGGGTGATTACGACTTCCAGTTCCTCATCGAGGAATTGGCCGTCGGCGCGCAGTTCAATATCCCGTATATCCATGTCGTGGTGAACAATTCGTATCTGGGCCTGATCCGTCAGGCGCAGCGCGCGTTCGACATGGACTACTACGTGCAGCTCGCCTTCGACAATATCAACAGCCCAGAGCTCGCCGGCTACGGCGTCGACCACGTCAAGGTCGCGGAAGGCCTGGGCTGCAAGGCGATTCGGGTATTCGATCCGGCCTGGATCGGTTCGGCCCTCGATGAGGCGAAGAAGCTGGTGACCGAGTTCCGGGTGCCGGTGATCGTCGAGGTCATCCTCGAACGGGTGACGAATGTGTCGATGGGACTCGAGATCGACAATATCGTCGAATTCGAGGAACTGGCGCAGTCGGCAGCCGACGTTCCGACCGCGACCGCACAACTGGACTGAGCCGCATGAGTCGAGTCCTGATCGCATCCGACAAGTTCAAGGGGTCGTTGACCGCCGCGCAGGTCGGTGCCGCTGTCCGCGGCGGCATCCACCGCGTCCGGCCCGGTGCCGATGTGTCGGTGGTGCCGATCGCGGACGGCGGGGACGGCACCGTCGCCGCCGCATTGGCCGCTGGTTTCGAGGCGGTCCTGGTGACCGCGTCCGGACCCACCGGCGAAGCGGTGTGCACGGCGTATGCCCGCCGCGACGATATCGCCGTCGTGGAACTGGCGGACGTATCCGGGCTCGTGCGGCTACCGGGCGGGGCGTTCGCGCCGATGACGGCCACCAGCCGGGGCACCGGCGAGGTCATCGCGGCTGCCATCGACGCGGGTTGCCGTCGGGTGGTGCTCGGCATCGGCGGCAGTGCGGGTACCGATGGCGGTGCCGGGCTGCTCGCTGCGCTCGGTGCGCGTCTGCTCGATGTCGATGGGGCCGAAATCGATGACGGCGGTGCGGCATTGGCGCGGCTGCACACGATCGACCTCGCGTCTGTGCGGGAACGGCTGGCCGGGGTCGAGCTCACCGTCGCGTGCGATGTCGATAATCCGCTCACCGGTCCGCGCGGTGCGGCCGCCGTCTATGGTCCGCAAAAGGGTGCCGACGGTAACCAAGTGGAAGTGCTCGATGCGGCGCTCACTCATTGGGCGGACCGTGTCGCGGTCGCCACCGGCACTGATCTGCGTGATCGTGCGGGTGCCGGTGCGGCGGGCGGAGTCGGGTTCGCGGCCGTCGCGGTGCTCGGTGCTCGGCTGCGTCCCGGAATCGAATTGGTTTTGGAGCTGGTCGGTTTCGCCGAGCGCGTGGCCGATGCGGATCTGGTGGTGACCGGGGAGGGCATGCTCGACGAGCAGACCCTGTACGGCAAGGCGCCGGCCGGTGTCGCTACTGCCGCAGGGTTTGCGGGTGTGCCGGTCATCGCTGTCTGCGGCCGGAATACGCTGCCCGCCAAGCGATTGCTCGAGGCGGGGTTCTCGGCCGCATACGCCCTGGCCGATATCGAACCCGATATTGCGCGCTGCTTCGCGGAGGGTGAGCTGCTGCTCGAGCGGCTGGGTGTGCAGATTGCCGCCGAACACCTGCCGGATCCCACCGCGGAGCGGCCGTCTGCTGGGCATGGGTCGTCGGAGGCTGCTGTTGACGAAGTGTCTGCAGGTCCCGCTGCTGGAGTGGCCGGGGCGGTACGGCCGTCTGCTGCGCATGGGTCGTCGGAGGCCGTTGTTGACCAAGTGTCTGCAGGTCCCGCTGCTGGAGTGGCCGGGGCGGTGCGGCCGTCTGCCGGGCATCGGTCGTCGCAGGCTGCTGTTGACCAAGTGGCCGCAGGTCCCGCCGCTGGGGCGGCGGGGGCGGAGCGGCCCTCTGCCGTGCACATGTCGTCGGCGGCCGCTACGGACCAAGTGTCTGCAGGCCACGCCGCCGGGATGGCCTCTCCGGAGCGCAGCGTCGCGGACCTGGCCGATGACATTATCTCGGCCACCTACCGAAATAGCGGCGGCGCAAGGACATTCGACGGGAGATTCCGATGATTTCCGATGGAGTTGTGTGATGCGGGAGAACTCCGAGATCCAGACGATCTCACCGGTCCCCACACACCTGGACCTGGTGATCCGTGCGGAGCGGATCATCGGGACAACGGGGGAGACCGGCGGCTCGATCGGCGTGCGCGACGGCCGGATCGTGGCGATCGAGCCGCTGGACTCCATCCTGACCGCGAAAACGATCGTCGAACTGGCCGCCGACGAGGTGCTGATGCCCGGTGTCGTTGATGCGCACGTGCACGTCAACGATCCCGGCCGCACCGAATGGGAGGGCTTCCCGAGCGCGACGAAGGCGGCCGCAGCGGGCGGTGTCACCACCATTATCGATATGCCGCTCAACAGCATTCCGCCGACCTGCGATCTCGCGGCACTCGAAGTGAAGCGCAAGACCGCGCAGGACCGGGTGCATGTCGACGTCGGATTCTGGGGCGGAGCGATCCCCGGAAATTTGGCGGATCTGCGGCAGCTGCAAGACGCGGGCGTATTCGGCTTCAAATGCTTTCTGCTGCACTCCGGTGTCGACGAATTCCCGGCATTGGACGCCACCCAGCTGGAACTGGCCATGCGGGAGATCCGCTTGTTCGACGGTCTGCTCATCGTGCACGCCGAGGACGCGCAGGCCATCGAACACGCACCGAATTCGCAGGGAGACAAGTACTCCGGCTTCCTGCGCTCGCGCCCGCGCGGTGCGGAGAATCTGGCCGTCGCGCAGGTGATCGAACTGGCCAGGTGGACCGGCTGTCGCGTGCACATTCTGCACGTGTCGAGTTCGGATGCGCTGCCGATGATCGCCTCGGCCCGCCGCGACGGCGTCCGGATCACCGCCGAGACCTGTCCGCACTACCTGTCGTTCGCAGCCGAGGAAATTCCGGACGGTGCAACGCAATTCAAATGCTGTCCGCCTATTCGGGAGAGCGGCAATCGTGAACTGCTCTGGGAAGGGTTGCGCGACGGCACCATCGATATGGTGGTCTCGGACCACTCCCCGTCGACGGCCGACCTGAAGTGCTTCGACACCGGTGATTTCGCCCGCGCCTGGGGTGGCATTTCCTCATTGCAGCTCGGACTTTCGGCCGTTTGGACCGAAGCGCGACTGCGCGGTTTCAGCCTGGTGGATGTCTCTCGATGGATGAGCCGAGCGCCCGCCGAATACGCGGGCCTGCGGCGAAAGGGCGCAATCGAGGTGGGCTACGACGCGGATTTCTGTGTCTTCGCACCGGATGACGCCTTCGTCGTCGATGTGCATCGCCTGCACCACAAGAACGCCGTCACGCCGTACGCGGCCCGCCCACTCGCGGGCGCGGTCCGCAGTACCTGGTTGCGCGGCAACCGAATCGATATCGACAACGAGCCGCAGGGGCGGCTCCTGGCCCGAGGAGAAGTATGACCGATCAATCCGCCCCCGCCTTCACCCGACTGCCCGATCTCGCCTCCCGCGCGCTCGCGGGCAGTGTGGTCTACGCCAATGACGAGTTGTTCGCCGAGCGGGAGAATCTGATCCGGCCCGGTCGTGCGGTTTTCAGCACCGAGGACTTCGGCCACAAGGGTAAGACCTACGACGGCTGGGAAACGCGGCGGCGTCGCGAAACCGGCAATGACTATGCGGTCGTCCGGCTGGGTGTGCCGGGGCGGATACACGGTGTCGTCATCGACACTTCGTGGTTCATCGGCAATTACCCGCCCTTCGCCTCGGTCGAGGCGACGAGTGTGGAGGGGCAGCCGTCGCCTGCCGAACTCCAGCAGGCCGAATGGGTGACACTGGTCGCGAAGTCGGATATCGCGGGCAATACCGACAACTTCTTCGAGGTCACCGACGAGCGCCGCTTCACCCACATCCGGCTCTCGATCTACCCGGACGGTGGCGTGGCCCGCTTCCGCGTCCACGGCACTGCGCTGCCGGATCCCCGTTTCCTCAGTGGCACAGTCGATCTCGCGGCCCTGGAATACGGCGGCGATGTTGTCGACTGCTCCGATATGTTCTTCTCCGCGCCGACCAATATCCTGCTGCCCGGCCGGTCGCGGCAGATGGACGAGGGCTGGGAGGGTGCGCGTCGCCGCGATGCGGGCAATGATCACGTCACGGTGCGGCTGGGTGCGCGCGGGGTGATTCGGCGCGTGGAAATCGACACCACGAATTATGTCGGCAATGCGCCGGGTTGGGCGGTGCTGCGCGGCGTCGATGCCGATTCCGGTGCGGATCTGGATGATCCGTCGACATGGACCGAATTGCTGCCGCGCACGCGGCTGCAGCCGGATGCCCGCCACTTCTTCCGGATCGGGGCCGGTGTGCCGGTCAGCCATGTCCGGCTCGATGTTTACCCCGACGGCGGCGTGGCCCGGTTGCGGGTCCACGGCGAGATCGATCCGGAGACCTTGGTCGGCAACACCGTCGCTTGGCTCGGAGCCCTGCCCGAAGCGCACGCGCTGCAGGTGCTCACCGGCGATGGTGGGTTGTCTCGTGACGAAGCACGGAAGTTGCTCGCGGAACGGCCCTTTGCGAGCCCCGACGCGGTGCCGTCGGCCGTGATCGACGCGCTGCTCGCGTTGTAGTCGCTGGTCGGCCGGGCGATCGGAGCCCCCACCGATCGTCCGTCCGACCGGCCCGCGTCCGAAAACCGCTGGCACTTGTCGACCGGCTGATCTACGTTCGGCCCATGATGCGTACGGATGGGTCGGTCGAGCGGCAAGCCATCGCCGCCGCCGCCGTGACGGTGGTCCTGTGGGCTTCGGCCTTCGTCTTCATCCGCAGTGCGGGGCACGACTTTTCGCCGGGTGCGCTGGCACTCGGGCGATTGCTCGCCGCTTCGATCACGCTGGTGACGGTGCTGGTCATCCGTGGTGAGGGCCTGCCGCCGCGGGCCGCGTGGCCGGGCATCGTCATCTCCGGTGTGCTGTGGTTCGGCGTCTACATGGTGGCGTTGAACTGGGGTGAGCGGAACGTCGACGCCGGGACCGCGGCGATGGTCGTCGGCATCGGTCCGGTGCTGATCGCGGTGCTCGGCGGACTGGTCCTGCGGGAAGGGTTTCCGGCCCGGCTGATGGTCGGGCTGGTCGTGTCGTTCGCCGGAACCATCGTTGTCGGACTGTCGACCTCCGATGGCGGCGGCGCGGCGGTGCTCGGTGTCGTGCTGTGCCTGCTCGCGGCCATCGTCTGGGCGGCATCGACCATCGCGCAGAAACCGGCGCTGGCGAGCGCATCCGCATTGCAGGTGGTCACCTTCGGCTCGGTCATCGGAACCGTCGCGTGTCTGCCGTTCTCCTGGCAACTGGTCACCGAGGCGGCCGACGCACCGCTGTCGTCGACGCTGAGTCTGGTGTACCTGGGCGTCTTCCCCACAGCTTTGGCTTTCACCACATGGGCCTTCGCATTGGCCCGCACGACGGCCGGGAAAATGGGCGTGACGACCTACGCGGTCCCGGCGCTGGTCGTATTGATGTCGTGGATCGCGCTGGACGAGGTGCCCGGCGCGCTGACCATTGTCGGCGGTTTCCTGTGCCTGGCCGGTGTGGCCGTCACGCGGTCCCGTCCGCGCGTCCCGGCATCCGTCGATCCGGATACTGTCGAACCTGCTCCACGCTGATCGCGATAGTCGGCCGAGTTGCGCGTTCCGCGGTCTGTGCGTTGGACCCGGGGCAGAATCGACAGGCGTGAACACCGTTGACCCAACCGTGGACCTATTGGACCGCGCATTGACCCAGATGGGCGAGGTCATCGCGGCGATTCGGCCGCAACAGGCGACCCAGCCGACGCCCTGCGTCGGCTGGGATGTGCAGGCGCTCGTGCGACATGTCATCGGGCAGAGTCTGCGGAATTTCCTGGATTCGGCGCGTGGCGAGATGGCCGATTGGGCGGCGCCGCCCGCCGAGCTGAGCCCGAACTGGGCGGCGGAGTACCGCGCGGCCGCCGCACCCGTCCTCGACGTATGGCACCACGCCGACCTCGAACGCCCGGTTCCGGTACCCGGCGGCGCACAAGCGCCGCTGCGCAGCCGAGCCGACCAGCAGATCACCGAATTGGCCATGCACACCTGGGATCTCGCCCGCGCGACCGACCAGCCCATCGACTTCGATCCGGAGATCGCGGAGTACGGACTGGCCTGGTCGCAGAAGATGCTGCGCCCGGAATTCCGCGGCCCGGACAAGGCTTTCGACCTCGAGGTGCCCGTGCCGGCCGACGCTCCCGCATACGACCGCCTCGCGGGGTGGTTCGGCCGCGATCCTTCCTGGAAGTCACCAGGGCCGCAGAACTGATCGGTCCCGATCGGTGCTCGCCTCGAAGGTTCCCGGGCGGCAGGTGTGTGCGGCACGCGGTCGGTGCCGATCACATTGTTTCGGCTGAGTTCGATGGCGACGTCCCAGATCCTGGGCGACCGAGAAGCGTCGCTCGCGGTGTCGGGCTACCGCGACAACACGACAGGCAGCTCGAGCGGCCCTCTGTGCCGGAATCCGGAGCGCCACTGGACATCTCCCGGATCGCAGGCGAGTGTCGGAGCGCGGCCGTCCAGCAGCAGCGTCTCCAGCACGGCCCCGGCGATGGTCCGAACCAACGCGGTGCCGAGGCAAGCATGGCCACCGTGCCCAAGAGCCAAGTGCGGATTATTCGTGCGCGCGAGATCGAGCTCGGCCGGATTGTCGAAGATCTCCGAATCATGGTTGGCCGATGCCAGGCAGAGCAGCACGGTGTCACCGGAACGGATGGTGTGCCCCGCGATATCGAGTTCGGTGGTGGCGAATCTCGGCCCCGAAACCACCTGCGGCGACAGGTAGCGCAGCAGTTCGTCCACCGCCGGTCGGGTATCGGCCATGGCGCGCAGCACCGCAAGCTGATCCGGATGGGTGAGCAGCGCCAGCGCCGATCCGGCGATCAGGTCGACGAGCACTTCGTACCAGACGAACAGCAGATAGAAGATCATCGAGGCCAGCTCGTGCGCACTCGGCGAACCGGTCTCCGCACTCGAACGCACCAGCCGCCCGAGCACATTGTCGCCCCGCGCCCCCTCGATCGTCGCGATGACGATGGCGCGCATGGTGGTGAGCGTGTCGCGAGCACGCGGGGGAGTGGCGCTCGGCAGCAATGTCGAACGCGCCCAATGCAATAGCGCCGCGCGCTCCGGTGCTGCCAACCCGAGCAATTCGCCGAGCACGGTCGCGGGCAGCGCGACGGCGAACCGCTCGATGAGATCGATCGTGCCGCCACTGTCCACCTCCGACAGCCGAGCCGACACCAATTCCGGTGCCGTGCGCGCCCATTCGGCGAGCCGTCGCGGCGACAACTCGGCGGTGACGGCTCGTCGCAGCCGAGTGTGGTCTTCCGGTTCGCTCTCCAGGAATCCGAGGTCCAACGGTGACGGCACCACGAATCCGCGATAGTCGGTCTCCCCGGCATAGCGCGGCTGGGTGGAGAGCCGAGTATCGAGCAGTCCGGCCCGAACATCGGCGAATCGCGTTACCAACCAGGCGGGTGGACCGTCCGGTGTACGGACCCGATGCACGCCACCGTCCTCGCGCAATCGCCGCAGCGTAGGCCATGGATTCCCGGCGAACTCGGCATCGAAGATCTGCAATGTCACGCCGCCATCATCCGGGGCGCTATACCGGTAGACCCGAGGTGTGGCGAAGGTCGCAGAATTTGCTGGTCATTTGGTCGGCGAGGTGCAAGGCTTAAGCGGTGACACATCCTCCGGATACCACGTCGGTCGCAGCGGATCCCGCGACCGACAAGCTCGACAGCGCGGTTTTCAAGGTGGCAGGGGTGGTCGTGCTCGGCGCGATCATGTCGATCCTGGATATCACCGTCGTAACCGTCGCGATCCCGAAATTCCAGAACGAGTTCCACACCACCACCGCGATCGCGGCCTGGTCGATGACCGGCTACACCCTCGCGCTGGCCAGCGTCATCCCGCTGACCGGATGGGCGGCGGACCGGTTCGGCACCAAACGGCTGTACATGCTCGCGCTGACGCTGTTCGTGCTCGGATCGGTGCTGTGCAGCCAGGCCTGGAGCATGGAGACGCTGATCGCCTTCCGCGTTGTCCAGGGTCTCGGCGGCGGCATGTTGATGCCGCTCGGCATGACGATCATGACCCACGCGGCCGGTCCGCAACGCGTCGGGCGGGTGATGGCGGTGCTCGGGGTGCCGATGCTGCTCGGCCCGATCTGCGGTCCGATCCTGGGCGGTTGGCTGATCGACAGTTACGGCTGGAAATGGATCTTCCTGATCAATGCTCCGGTCGGGGTGGTCGCGCTCGTTCTCGCCTTCATCGTGTTCCCCGCGGATAACCCGGAGCCGTCGGAATCCTTCGACTTCCTGGGCATGCTGCTGGCCTCGCCGGGTCTGGCGCTGTTCCTGTTCGGCGTCTCCTCGATTCCGGGTGAGGGCACGGTCATGGCGGCCAAGGTGCTCATACCCGCCGCCGTCGGTCTGGTGCTCATCGTGCTGTTCGTCTTCCACGCGCTGCGCACCGAACATCCGCTGATCGATCTGCATCTGTTCCGCAACCGATCGCTGACCTTCGCGGTGCTGACCATGGTGCTGTTCGCGACCGCCTTCTTCGGAGCGGGCCTGTTGCTGCCGACCTATTTGCAGCAGGTGCGCGGCGAAACAGCGATGGCAGCCGGTCTGCTGATGGTGCCGCAGGGCCTGGGTGCGATGTTGACGATGCCGATCGCGGGCCGACTCGTCGACAAGATCGGACCGGGCAAGATCGTGTTGACCGGTATCTCGCTGATCTCACTCGGCACGGTGTTCTTCGTGCAGCTGAAGTCCGATACGTCGTATCCGTTCATGTTGGGCGCGCTGTTCGTGATGGGCCTCGGCATGGGCTGCACCATGATGCCGACCATGACCGCGGCGATCCAGACGCTGACCCACCAGCAGGTCGCGCGCGGTACGACGCTGATGAACATCATCAACCAGTCCGCCGGCTCCATCGGCACCGCGACGATGTCGGTGGTGCTCAGCAGTCTGCTGAACCGGCATCCGTTCGCCAAGCCCGCGATCGCGTCGAACTACGATCCCTCGATCGCGGCGCAGCTGCCGCCCGGTGCGGTCGAGACCGGGTTGAGCCAGGCCGCGACGGCATTCAGCCACACCTACATCGTGGCGCTGGTGCTCATGGTGCTGACCTTGGTACCTGCGGCTTTCCTGCCGCGCACCAAGCCGAAGATGCCCGAGACCGCCGACGCGCCGGTACTGGTGCATTAGCCGAAGGGTCCGAGTTCGCCTGTGTACCAGGCGAGCTCGGACTACCGACGGTCGGCTTCCAGAAAGTCCAGGACGAGCGGGCTTGCGGTGCTTCGGAATTCGTCGAAATAGGCGTGCCGAGCCCCCGGGATCCATGCCAGCCGCGCACCGGGAATCCGTTCCGCGAGCAACGGTGCGTTCGCCGCGGGATTGAACCGATCCTCGCTTCCGTGCACGATCAGCGTCGGAACCGCGATATCCGTGAGCACATCCCATGCGTCATGTCTATTGCTCGCGTAGAGATGTCTGCGTTTCGCATAGGCGGGCATGCCCGGATCGCCGAGGGTGTGGAACGGGCCGGGCGTGCTCGCCAGATATTCCGGGGTGTACATCAGTTCCAACAGCGCCTGCCGCGCCGCCACCGGATCGGGCTGGGCCAGCGACTTCCGTACCTCGGTGTCGCGCTCGACAGCGTGGCGACCACCCGGTGACGTGCAGCCGAGCACCAGCGCATGCACCCGATCCGGGAACCGCGCGGCCAGCCACTGCGCGACCCGGCCACCCATGGACGTGCCGTACACCGCGGTCTTGTCGATGCCGAGTTCGTCGAGCACCGCAATGGCGTCCTCGGCGAATCCGAGGGTGCTGTACGGGATATCCGGCTTATCGCTGTCACCGGTCCCGCGATAGTCCAGTGAGACGGTGCGATACGCGGTCTCGAAGTCGGCGCGGACTCCATCCCACCACTGGTGATTATTGGCCTGCCCGGTGAGCAGCAGCAGCGGTGGACCCTCACCGCCGG
>NZ_BAGN01000398.1 GCF_000308835.1 Nocardia vinacea NBRC 16497
ACCGGCAGTGGTTGGAGCTGATGATCGAGCACCACACCGGCGCGATCGCCATGTCGAACACCGAACTCGCCGGCGGCGTCAATCCGGACGCGAAGGCTCTCGCCACCGCCATCGTCGCCGCCCAGCAGGCCGAGATCGGCACCATGCGCGGGCTGCTCGGCCAGCGCTGACCCAGCGACGCGGAGCACACCGGAACCACCGCGTTCCGGTGCGCTCCGCACCGACCACGCGGTTCCTGACCAGTGCTTTTTCGGCTGTTCGATATCGGTTGGTCATCGATATCGGTTCGGTCGGCTGACGTCGACGGTCGCGAACAAGTACGGTCTTTACGTCCGGCTTCCTACGCGCCTCCAGCGGCCGGATGTTCGGAGGGGAGAGAGGGGAACCGACATGCGACGACTAGAGCGGACCGGCCTTGTCGCCGCGGCGGCAGCCACCGCGGTGGGTGTCCTGACCATCGGCGCGTGCTCGAAGCAGATCAACGGCAGCGCGCAGGTCAACCAGACCGAACTGGCCGCATACGCCTCCGAGGTCACGGCGTCGTCGGTGGCCGCGTCCTCCTCCCGCGCGGCGGCGGCCGAACGTGCGGCCGGTACCGCCTGCGACACCTTCACCAGTGCGAACAGCAGCTCGATCCGCACCTTCAACGACTACATCGACGCGAGCAACAACAAGGGCGTCAACGATCCGGAGACCAACGCCAAGGCCAATGACGCCGTTACCGCACTGCGCAATAGCGCTCGGACCATCGACTCGAAGGTGACCTCCGACGTGCCGTTGGCCGTCGCCGGCCCGCTGCGCAGCTACCGCGACGACACCAACGCCCTGGCCGACACTCTCGACCGGCGCGCGCCGACCGATACCCTCAATGCCGCGATCGATAAGTTCAACGCCACCAAGAACGTCGCCGAGGACGCTTGTAAAGCGTACTGACGCAGTCTATTTTGCGTTCCGGTCGGCACGGTTGAAGAAGTCTTCGAGCAGTTCGTTGAACGGGGCACCGGTGTCGGGCACCAGATGTCCCATACCGGGGCAGACGGCGCGCTCGGCGTCGGTGCGCTCGGCGAGAGCGTCGCAGATCGCCTCGTAGACCGGTCGGTCACCGCCCGAGACGACCAGGATCGGGAAGGCAGCGGCGCGCAACGCGTCCAGCGGCGGCTCCGCTTCGTCCGGTGGGCGCGCACCCCGGAGTTGCCGCATGCCGTCCAGTAGCACCTGCGGGATGGGGTCGGTGAGCGTTATCGGCACGCCCGCGACCGGGAAGAACCGCGCCAAACCGGCTTCCGGCGAGGCCGAGGTGTCCTCGATGATGTCGCGGGTCACCTTACTCGTGGCATCGACTTCCGGATTGCCCTTCGCGACGGCGAACAGCGGCGGTTCGACGACGGTGAGCGATCGGATGTGCTCCGGGCGCAACGCGGCGGCGTACAACGAGACCAGTCCGCCGTAGGAGAAGCCGACCAGGTGCACCGGCCGGCCCAGGAGCTGGTCGGCGACGAGCCGGGCTTCCGGTTCGAAATCCTGTCTGGCAGCGGGAGTTCCGCCGTGACCGGGCCGATCCGGTGCGAGTAGGGTCCACCGCTCGGTGAGCGGCCGTTGCGCCCGCCACGTCTCGCGACCACCGAGGATCCCGCCATGCACCAGCACCACCGGTGGTCCGGCACCCCAGCTGTGGATCTGCAGACTGATCTCCGTCATGCGAACTCCTCACTGGGGTCGGCGCGAGCAGCAACTACGCCAGAGTATCCGCGCCCGGGCATCCTCAGCACTCCAGCGCGCTCCTCGACGAGCGAGCGGCGGTGCTGCCACATTGCGCGGCGACGATCTGCGGGCACCGCACTCGCCGCCCGGCGCACGGATTACGCTCCTGCTGCTGCCACGGCGCTGATCAATTTTCCACCGCGTCCGCCTGCCGCAATGCCGCTGTGGCACAGTCAATTTCGCCGATCTGATCTGGGACGAGCGTATCGGTATCGAACCGCTGCCGAGCGGGGACGGCGCCCGCCCACGGCCGCGACACTGAGCGCCGAAATCCGGCACATACCAACGGCGGCAATGGTTGCCAAGGGGTGCATGGTCGAATACGGGATGAATCAGGCGCCGGGTGGGACGGTCGGTTGCCAAGGGGCGGGCTGGTCCGAGGCACCCGACCGCGGACGGCGGCCGCGCCGCTCGAAGAGCACGAGGGCGATACCGGTCAGCGAGGCGGCGACGGCGGCG
This sequence comes from Nocardia vinacea NBRC 16497, assembly GCF_000308835.1. Lineage (GTDB taxonomy): Bacteria > Actinomycetota > Actinomycetes > Mycobacteriales > Mycobacteriaceae > Nocardia > Nocardia vinacea. The sequence goes on from NZ_BAGN01000398.1 coordinate 2,221, forward strand.
AGCGCGAAGATGAACGCGGTGCCAGGAAAGCCGACCGCCCCGATCACCGCGGCGACGATGGCGACGAGTCCGCCGATGATCAGCAGGACGAACCCGGGCCAATTTCTGGCGTCCGCCAAGGTAATTCCCGGCTGCGGCTCCGTCGCGCGGGCGATATCCGGAGCGTCGTCGAGCGGGGGAATCTCCCACGGCCCTTCCGCTGTCATGGTGGTACCTCACATTTCGCTGTCAGGCTGGGTGCTTATGCCTGATGCCTATAAGGTGCCCCCGATGTGAGGATCCGAAACAGGCAGGTGAGCTAGCCGACGGTACGGCCGAGCACTCGCGCGAGCGCGCGAATGAGATCGTCGGCCGGATCCGGCGGGGTGATCGGCGCCCGCCGGGTGCTGATCCGATCGGGTCGCACGAGAAGTGCACCGCGGTCGGTGATTCCGACCTGCCCCGGCCAGTCCGGCGCTTCGATCACCCCCGCGGAAAAGGGCACGAGCAGACGAACGGCAACCTCTTCCGCGGCGCAGCTGCACGATGCCGCGGTGATGGCCACCCGCCGTCGAGAGGTCGCGCTCCGGCCCGGCTGGAATCGACTGTTCGCCAGTTGAAGTCAGCGGACCCGGCTCTGGAAAGCCGAGCGGTAGGTGTGCGGGCTGGTCCCGACCACCCGTTTGAAGCGGTCACGGAAGGCGGTGGGCGAACCGAAGCCGACCTGGGTGGCGATGCGGTCGACCGGATGGTCGGTAGCTTCGAGTAGGTATTGGGCCTGGCGGATGCGGGCGCGGTGCAGCCACTGCAGCGGAGTGGTTCCGGTCTGTTCGCGGAAGCGGCGGTTGAGCGTGCGCGGACTCATACTCGCTTGGGCCGCAACATCTTCCAGGGTGAGTGCGCTCGTCGCGTGCTCCTCCAGCCAGCGCAGCAGCGGTTCCATCGACGCACCCTGCGGCGTCGGCGGCTGGTCGTGCACGATGAATTGCGCCTGTCCCCCTTCGCGTTCCAATGGCATGACCGCGAGGCGGGCGGAGTCGGCCGCCACCGCGGAACCGTGATCGCGGCGAATCATATGCAGGCACAGGTCGATTCCGGCGGCGGCACCGGCGGAGGTAAGGAATTGTCCGTTGTCGACGTAGAGCACATCGGGGTCGACATCGATGGCGGGATAGCGGGCGGCGAGGGTCGGGGCGGCGAGCCAGTGCGTGGTGGCGCGCAGCCCGTCGAGCAGACCGGTGGCGGCGAGGATGAACGCACCGACGCAGATCGAGGCGATGCGGGTGCCGTTGGCCGCCGCCGCGCGCAGTGCCTCGATGACATCGTCCGGGACCGCAACGGTGGGGTCCGCGCAACCGGGAAGCACGATCGTGTCGGCCTCAGCCAATGCCTCGAGCCCCCAGCGCGCCTTGATGGTGAACAGTTCGGTCTCGACAGTCGGCGCGGCCGCGCAGACGCGAACCCGATAGGCGGGGCGGCCGTCGGGTAAGCGGCTGCGGGTGAAGGATTCGATCGGCGTGGACATGTCGAAGGGCAGGACTTGGTCCAGCGCGAGAACGGCCACAGTGTGCATGCCGAAACCGTAGGCGATCGCGAGGTTCCCGCCAATGGGTGTGACCTGCGACATTACTGATTTATGCAGATCAGCGCGATTGGCGAGAATCCGTTGACATATGGCAATTCCGCCAGTTCCCGCACCGCTCGCCGATCATTACCGTCGGCAGCACCGACAAGATGAAGGAGCTGACACGGTGCTCGCCCAGTTCGTATTATTCGACGGATTCGATTCGCTGGATGTCATCGCGCCATTCGAGGCCGGCAAGCTGCCCGATGGGGCCGCCGCCATCGCCATCTGAGCGCCGCCCGTGACGAAACTTCTACTCTCCCTGCATGTTCTGGCGGCCATTATCGCCATCGGCCCGGTAACGGTGGCGGCAAGTATGTTCCCCGCCACCGTCCGCCAGGTCCAGACCGACCCACATCGCTTGGCCATCGCACGCAACCTGCACCGGATCTGCCGCGTCTACGCCACCATCGGCCTCGCTGTCCCGGTCTTCGGGCTGGCCACCGCCGCCGGCCTCGGCGTCCTCAGCGATATCTGGCTCACCATATCCATTGCCCTGACCGGCGTGGCCGCCGGAATCCTCGCGCTGGCGATCCTGCCCGACCAATCCCGTATCCTCGCCGCCTTGCCGCAAACCATCCCCGCTACCGCCCAATTGGCCATGCTCACCGGCATCTTCAACCTCCTGTGGGCCGTGGTCACCGTCCTGATGATCGTCCGCCCCGGTTCGACGACCGGGGCTTGACCAAAGATTCAGTGCGGCAGTGGGTTTCCGGGCACGAGGACGACTTTGCCCGTGACGGTGCCGGATTCGGCGAGCTCCATCGCGCGGGCGGCCTCGATCAACGGAATACGAGCGGCCACCTGCGCACGCAGGCTGCCCGCCGCGGCCAACTCGAATACCGCGCCGAGATCCGCCGCGATCGCGGCGCGGAACCGGGTGCGATTGCGCTGGCCCGCCCAGATATTGAAGAAGTGCGCATTCCGCTTGTTGGGCAATAGGTTCCACCAAATCAGTCGGCCTACCAGCGCGAGCACCGGGAGGCGCGAGTTGCCCGGATCGTCTTTGGTGGATGCGGTGCCGTAGGAGACCAGCGTGCCGTGGGGCGCGAGCAGGCGGAACGAGTCCACGATCCCGGGCCCGCCGACATGGTCGAAGACGGCGTCCACCCCGCCCGGCGCAAGCGCTCGAACCTGTGCCACCACATCGCCGCGGTAGTCGATCGCCTCCGCGCCAAGCGCCGCGACGGCCTCGGCATGCCGTGCGGACGCCGTACCGATCACCCGAATACCGGCGTGGCGGGCCAGCTGCACCAGCGTCGAGCCGACCCCGCCGTTGGCGCCGTGCACCAGAATGGTCTGACCTGCGCGAACCTTGGCGATGCGGTGCAGCATCTGCCATGCGGTAATGCCGTTCACGACGAAGGTCTCGGCCGACGCGGGATCCAGGCCATCGGGCACCGGAACCAGATCCGCAGCGGCCAGCACGATATGACTCGACCAACCGCCGATCTTGGTCAGTGCGGCGACGCGGCGTCCGAGCAGCGCCGGATCGACCCCGGGTCCGATCTCGGTCACCGTGCCGACCAGGTCATATCCGGGCACGAACGGGAAGGGCGGCTGGTCGTAGTACTTCGCTCGGCGCATCTGCTGTTCGGCGAAGGAGACGCCACTGGCCTCGACGGCGATCATGGCCGCACCGTCGGCCGGTGCGGGCAGTTCACGGTGGGTGACCTGCAAGCCCGTCGGGTCGACGGGGCCGGGCAGCAGAATCTGGGTTGCCTGGGTGTTCATGGTTTTGCCTTTCGATTCGGAGTGAGTGATCGAACAGTCACTTCATGGTTAAAAAGAGTGCCCCCGCAGGGGCAACGGTCGTTTGAAACAACCACCTCACGTCGTCGGATCGACGTGCCGAATACCGGCACTCAGCATTCGCGCCCAGTCGGCGTCGAGACGATCGAGTCCGAGCGTGGTGATCAGATGACAGAGTTGTCCGTAGGCGATGAAGCGCTGCACCGCCGCGTCATCGGCACCGGAGCGCGTCTTCGCGAAGGTCGTCACGCGCTCGAGCCCGCGGCGCACCGCCTCGGCGACCTCCGGAATATCGACCGCCGATTGCGCATGCACCTGCAGCAGCAACAGATTTCGATCTGCGATCAACTCCGCATACGCCGCACCCATTTCGTGCAGGATGGCATCGGGTTCGGCACCATCGACCCGCGCGGCACCCGCGGACAGCGCACGCTCCACAAGCTCGTAGCACCGGTCCAGCGCCGCGATGAACAGCGCGATCTTGCCGGGAAACAACTTGAATACGTAGGCGGGCGAGATATTCGCCCGCGCCGCAACGGTATTGATCGGCGTCCCATGGTATCCGGTCTGCGCGAATTCGGCGATCGCGGCATCGACCACCGCCTCGCGCCGGATCTCCGACGTAGAAAGAACAACTCCGCGCCTGCTCATGTGAGTGACTATACACTCACTCCTTCTGCTGCTGTCAACCCTCAGCCGTCGTCAGACCAGCGCTGAACCCAGATCTGAAGTGGCCCAAGGGCTTCGACCAGATCGAGGCCGTCGGCGGTGAGGCGATAGCCGCTCGGATCGGTCTCGACAATGTTCACCTCGCGCAATTCGCGCAGCCGATCATTCAGGACACTGGCCGACACACCGCCGGTCAGACTCTGCAATTCACGGAAGGTGACGCTCGCACCGTCACGTAATTCCCACAGCACCCGCAACGTCCAGCGCCGTCCGAGCAGATCCAGCAGCGCCATGATCGGGCGGCCGGTGCGCGATCCGCGCACCGACTTACCGACCATCGGCGCCTTGCCTGCTTCGGATTCCGAAGCTACCATCGGCATCGTCCTTGCTCTGTTTTTCGAAGCATGATGCCAAGTCTAGCGAGGTTTGATCGATGACCACCCGAATCGCCCCACTGCGCCCGCCCTACGCACCCGAGATCGATGCGCAACTGAAGAAGTGGATGCCGCCGGAAGCCGCATTCGAGCCGCTGGCGCTGTTCCGCACGCTGGCCGTGCACGACGAACTCTTCTCGCGAATGCGGCCACTCGGCGCCGGAATACTCGGCCACGGCCGAGTGCCGCCGCGCGACCGCGAGATCGTCATCCATCGCACCTGCGCTCGGGCGGGCGCCGAGTACGAGTGGGGCGTGCACGCGGTGGTCCAGGGTCCTGCCGTGGGCCTGACCACTGCCCAAATCGATGCCGCCGCAAGCGGTCCGGCCGATGATCCGGCCTGGACCGCCGCGGACAGCGTGCTGGTTCGGCTGGCCGACGAACTGCACGACGCCGGGGATATCTCCGATGTCGTCTGGGCCCGACTGACCGAGCGCTATGACGACGACCAGATCCTGGAGCTGATCATCATCGCGGGTTGGTATCGCATGCTCAGCACCGTAATCAACAGTGCCCGAATCGAATTGGAACCCTGGGCACGGCGGTTTCCGGCAGGCACCCCTCAGTTCGGTGTCGCGGCCAGGTCGTAGACCGCGACATTGCCGATGTGGACGGCCTGGTAGTGCGCGGCGACCCAGTCGCCGATGTCCTTGTGGCCGATGGGTCGCCACGGCTCGTCTTCCGGGGCCGGTGTCGCGGTATCACCCTGGTTGCGCACGCGCCAGGAATCGGGCAGTTGCACTTCCTGTGCCAGGTAATAGCGGACCTGGTGGGTGCGGACCAGTTCCTGGAACTGATCGAGGGTGGGCACCGGATCCTCGGAGGTGAAGCCGCCGATCGCGATAACCGCCGTGCGGCTGGCCAATTCGAGAGTGGCCGCGGTCGAGGAGCGGTCTACGGCCGCCGACCAGCGGGTCGTGGTGTCGCTCAACATGCTCACCACTTGCGGCTCAGCGAAGTTGCCACCCATGATCCGGCCCACCTGGGATTGCTGTTGGGAATCGGGCTTGCGTGCCTTGGCCGGCCCGACCGTCGGGCCGCCACCCGTATGCGACTGCGGCAGCGTCGCCACCGCGTATGCCGTCGAACCACCCAGACCCGCGATGATGCCCGCGATCACCAGCACGGAGGTCACCCGGTCCCGCAGGCGCCGTCGCCCGGCCGCCGGAACAGATGCGATGAGCAGACCTACCGCCGCGAGCACCGAGATCACGATGATCGTCCAGCGCAGCCACGGCTGCCAATCCGAATTCCGCTGCAGGACAACGAAGGCCCACACACCGGCGGTGAGAATGAGTGCGGCGGAACCGATTCGACCGAATGCGTCGGCGCGGCGACGCCACATTTCGTGCACACCCAGTGCGAACATTCCGGCCACGGCCGGCCCGATCGCCAAGGTGTAGTAGGCGTGCATTCCGCCCTTCATCGTCGAGAAGGCGATGCCGTCGATGATCAGCCACAAGCCGAAGGTCAATGCCGCGCCACGAACCAGATCGGTGCGTGGTGCGCGCCACCGGGATGCCAGCACCAAGGCGAAGGCGAGCATCGCCGCGGGCAGCAACCAGGAGATTTCATAGCCGATTTCGCCGGTGAACAGCCGGTCCGGCCCCGAACCGAATCCGCCGAACCCCTGTCCGCCTCCGGCATTGTGCGGCATTTCGTAGCCGGGTGGCAGCTCGAAGCGGTTGCCGCCCTTGTGGTTCCGGCCGAGGAAGCGGGCGAAGCCGTTGTAGCCGAGCACCAGATCCATGAAGGTGTTATTCGTGGATCCGGCCAGATACGGCCGCGAGGATTCCGGCCACAGGATGGTCAGCACCACGAACCAGCCGGAGGAGACGACCAGCGCGCCCGCCGCGGCCAGCAGATGCCACAGCCGCGTGCGCAGTTTTGTCGGCGCGACGATCAGATAGGCGATGCCCAATGCGGGCAAGACCATCAATCCCTCGAGCATCTTCGCCAGGAATGCGAAGCCGAGCGCGACACCGGCCAGCATCAGCCACCGCACACTCGCCTGCCGCAGTGCCCGGATCGTGCAGTACGCGCCCGCCGTCATCAGCAGGACCATCACCGCATCGGGATTGTTGAACCGGAACATCAACGCCACCACCGGTGTCACCGCGAAGACGGCACCGGCGAGCAGTCCCGCGCCGCGGCTCTGCGCCGCCCTGGTCACCGCGCCATACATCAGCGCGACCGTCGCGACGGCCATGAGCGCCTGCGGTATCAGCATGCTCGCACTACTGAATCCGAACAGCTGACCGGAAAGTCCCATCACCCACTGCGATACCGGCGGCTTGTCGACCGTGATGAAATTCCCGGGATCCAGCGATCCGAACAGCAGCGCCTTCCAGTCCCGCGAGCCCGACCAGGCCGCGGCGGCATAGAAGCCATTGCCCATGGCATTGACGGTGATATTCCACAGATAGGCCACGGCCGTCGCGATCAGCAGAACCGCCAGTCCGATGCGCTCCCACCGTCTGATCGGCGGCAACGCTGTCGCGGGTGCGGGCGGGGTCGTATGGGGCGGCGTCGTATCGGGTGGGGTCGTTTCGGGCAGGGACGCCGGGGCACTGGTCACTGTCACCTGGGGAGTATCACAGCCGTCCCGGTGGACCCCCTTTGCGTTTCCTGTCAGTCCGCTGTGAGCCTGACCCTAATCCCTGTGACCAGGGGATTTGGGCCGCTTGGTGCGGTAACTGAGCTGTTCAGGTCGCCGGAATTTCGCGTTGGAACCAGTCGAGGATTTGCGGGAGCGCGACGCGCACGGTGGCGGAGTGGTCGATATCGCCGAGATCGGTGAGGGTGGCCAGGTCGGTGCGCATGGCTTGCAGACAGTGTTCGGCATTGGCGTAGAGCACATTTCGATCGCCGGTGGCGGCATAGAGGCGGACCGGAACGCGCGGGGTCCAGTCGCAGGTGCCATCGCTGGCAGCCACCGCTTCGCGCGCGGTTCCGCTCGGATCTTGTGCCAGGGCAAGGAACTTCGGCGTCAACAAGAGTTCGGGGCGCACGGGTAGGGCAGTGCCGATGGTGATCTCGTTCTGCTGTCCGTCGAAGAGTTGTTCGACGCGATCGGCAATCGGTTCCTGGAAGGCGTCGACGGGCCGGTCGTAGAAGTGGTAGATCCGGTTCATCGCGGTGATCCAATAAGCGAGAAAGAAGACCGCGACCGCCGGGAGGACCCGGCCCTCGATGGCGCCGGGCGTTTCGACGTGCTGAACATCGTAGGGGCCGCTGATCGGTGCCAGCGTGGCCAATCCGAAGCCAGGGGCTTCACCGCCCTGTAGCGCTTTGCCCAGTGCCGTCGCGGCCTGGCCGCCCTGGGAGAAACCGGTGACGAGGACATCGGAATCGAGGTCGTGCTGCTGTCCGGCGGCCATGGTGCGGGCGGCGCGCAGCAGATCGACCGAGGCGCTGACCTCCGAGGGCGCGTGGGTGTAGGGATGTGCACCCGGGCCTTCGCCGAGGCCGAGGTAATCCGGTGCGATGGCCGCGTAACCCGCCGCGGCGAACATGATGGTGCGGGCCCGATCGGCACGCGTGTCGTTCACCGAGGGCGCATCGCTTTTCAGCACCAGCGTGCCGTGCTCATAGGTGACGACGCGCAGCCGCCGAGACTCGGTGCGCGGCAGGACGACAAGGCCGCTCGCCGTGGTCGGGCCGCCCTCCGGCGTGACTGTTCGGTAGACGACACGATAGGCATCGACGCCATTGCGCGCGGAAGTGCCGATATTCGCGCTGGTCAGATAGGTCGTTGTCTGTTCCGCCGACAGCTGCGTGACCGGCGTGGTGCTGACGACCTCGCCGCGCGCGACCGCCGGTGCGTTATCGGACCCGCAGGCGGGGGCCACGAGCAGTGCCGCGGCGAGCAGTGCGATTACCGAACTCGGTGTGCTGCGCATGAACTCGGGTTCCTCTCGAACGACCACACGGACCATCGTGACACCGCCGACTCGTATTTCCGCGACTCGCCAGCCGACCGAGCGTATTTGCTCCGCATTCGCTGTCATGTTATTAACCAGGCGATTGTCAGCCGTTTCGGCCCAGATCACCGAGCCGATGGCGTGTTTCGTTTGCAGGTCCCGATTTGTGAGCGAAGGAGCGTTTGCGGTGTTTGCGAAAAGTTCGCGTCTTCTCCTACCGATTATCGTGCCCGCGGTACTCATCGGCACCCTGTTCGGCGTGCGCGCTCCGGCGCACGCCGACGATGCACGTCCGGACGGGAGCGTGCCACCGGCCGGTGCCAATGATTGGACCTGCCGCCCGTCGGCGGCGCATCCACAACCCGTCGTCCTGGTTCACGGCACCTGGGGGAATCAGAACTCGTGGGATGTGCTCGCACCGCAGCTGAAAGCGCAGGGCTACTGCGTATTCTCGCTGAGCTACGGGCGCGCGATCGCCAGTATGCGAGGTGCACAACCCGGCGTCTACGGCACCGCGGATATGCGCAACTCGGCCAGGGAAATCGCGCGATTCGTCGATGAGGTGCGTACGGCCACCGGTGTCCCGAAGGTGGATATCGTCGCGCATTCCCAGGGCGGTCCGCTGGTTCGGCAATTCATGCGCTTCGACGGCGGCGCGAATCAGCGGGATCCCGCGGAGAACAAGGTGGATCATCTGATAACCATCGCGGCGACCAATCACGGCACCACCGCCGAAGGGCTCGGCTTTTTGCTGCCGACCGGAAGTGCGCAGGGGCCGATCCTCGGCGTGATCGCTAGATATCTGGGCACGGCCGCGGCGCAACAGCTGATCGATAGTGAATTCCTGCGCAGCCTCAATGCCGGAGGCGATACCGAGCCCGGAGTCAATTACACGGTTATCGCCAGCCGTCTCGATCGGGTCGTCACCCCGCCCGAGGCGACCTTTCTCACCGCCGGAATCGGGGCCACGGTCGACAATGTCTGGGTGCAGGACCTGTGCCCTGACGACGAGTTCGACCATGGCGCGCTACCGGAATCCCCCACCGTCGGCTACGTCGTTCAGAAAGCCCTCGATCCGGCCTATAGCGGTGCTGCCTGCCAAGGCTGACCTGCGCGGATTGCGGTCACCGACGCACTTGCGTCAACGCTGTTATCGTCGATAGCGCCCATGGTGCTCCGGTGGTGGGACCGTGCGCCGCACCGTCCCCCGCGAGGAATGAACTTTCGTGAAATACGTTCCGCGTATCGTCCTGTTTCTGGCGATTCCCGCCCTGCTGTTCCTGTGTGCCTTGGTGGACCTTGATCGGCGCCACGACCGACGGGCCGCTGCGCTGGCTCGGCTCGGCGGTTTTCCTGGCCGGATCCGTATGTCTGCCCGCGGCGATGTTTCTCGGCCATGGTCCGAGGCAGCACGATGCGGCATCCATCGTCGGCGACACGCTGCTCGGGCTGATGTGGGTGGTGTTCAGCTGGTCGGTGCTCGGCAATGTGGTCGGGCTCGGATTGGCCGTGAGCGGGGTGGACGATCCGGCGCGGTCCAGAGTCGTCGCCGCCGGAGTATTCGTGATCGCCGCCGCGCTATCGGTCTGGGGTGTGATCGAGGCGCGCCGGGTGCCTCGGGTGCGCACTCTGGATGTCGCGATCCGCGGGCTCGCACCGGCACTCGATGGACTCCGCATGGTGGTCATCACCGATACGCACTACGCCGCGCTCGACCGGTTGCGCTGGTCGGAGAAGGTCGTCGATGTGGTGAATGCCCAGCAGCCCGATATCGCTTGCCACGCAGGCGATCTCGCGGACGGCTCGGTCGAGAAGCGACATCGGCAGGTCGATCCACTTGGTAAGATCGAGGCTCCGCTCGGGCGGTTCTACATCACCGGCAATCACGAATACTTCGGCGACGCACCGGGCTGGATCGAGCATATGACCTCGATCGGCTGGCAGCCGCTGCACAACCAACACGAGACGATCACCCGCGGCGGTGACCGGCTGGTGCTTGCGGGCATCGACGACCCCACCGGCGTCGGCCTGCCCGGACACGGGCCCGACCTCCCGGCCGCCCTCGCGGGCGCGGATCCGGACGCACCGGTCGTCCTGCTGGCCCATCAACCCAGGCAGGTCATCGAGGCCGCCGCGGCCGGCGTCGCCCTGCAGATCTCCGGCCACACCCACGGCGGCCAGATCTGGCCGTTCCACTATCTGGTCCGCCTCGAACAACCCGTGGTCGCCGGTCTCAGCCGCCACGGCGAGCACACCCAGCTCTACACCAGCCGTGGCACCGGGTTCTGGGGTCCGCAATTCCGGGTCTTCGCGCCCAGCGAAATCACCGTCCTCGTCTTACGCAGCGCCTGAACGAGACTTGCCCCGTAGGGGTATAGCTTCGCGTGGTGAACGCTATCTGGCACGCGCTATCCCTGGCCGGGTCGATGACCTGGGAAATACTCTGGGCTCTCATTCTCGGCTTCGCGCTGTCGGCCGTCGTGCAGGCGGTGGTGCGCAAGTCGACCATTCTGCGGCTGATGGGCGATGATCGGCCGCGCACCCTCGCCATTGCCGCGGGGCTCGGCGCGGCCTCCTCGTCGTGCTCGTATGCGGCCGTGGCGCTGGCTCGTTCGCTGTTCCGCAAGGGGGCGAATTTCACCGCCGCGATGGCGTTCGAAATCGGTTCGACCAATCTCGTCATCGAGCTCGGCGTCATCCTGGCGCTGCTGATGGGCTGGCAGTTCACCGCTGCCGAATTCGTCGGCGGGCCCATCATGATCGTGCTGCTCGCGGTGCTTTTCCGATTGTTCGTGCGGTCCAAGCTCGTCGAGGAGGCCCGCCGCCAAGCCGACCGTGGGCTCGCCGGATCGATGGAAGGCCATGCCGCCATGGATATGGCGGTTGCCGCCGAAGGCACCTTCATACGAAGGCTGCTGTCGCGGCCGGGGCTTACCGCGGTCTCCCATGTTTTCGTGATGGAATGGGCCGCGATTCTGCGTGATCTCGTCATCGGTCTGCTCATCGCGGGCGCGATCGGCGCATGGGTGCCGGAGACGTTCTGGCAGAACTTCTTCCTCACCGATCATCCACTGCTGTCGGCCATTTGGGGACCGATCGTCGGGCCGCTGGTGGCGATCCTGTCCTTCGTCTGCTCGATCGGCAATGTCCCGCTGGCCGCGGTGCTGTGGAACGGCGGCATCAGCTTCGGCGGCGTGATCGCCTTCATCTACGCCGACCTGCTGATCCTCCCGATCCTCAATATCTACCGCAAGTACTACGGCACCCGCATGACCCTCACTCTGCTCGCCACCTTCTACACCGCAATGGTCGGCGCCGGATATGTCGTCGAAATCCTCTTCAGCACAACAAATCTCATCCCCACCGAGCGCAACGCCATGGTGATGGCGGAAGGAATCCGCTGGAACTACACCACCTGGCTCAATATCGCCTTCCTCATTCTCGCCGCCGCCTTGATCACGATCTTCGTACGCACCGGCGGAATCCCGATGCTGCGCATGATGGGCGGCTCCCCCGACAGCGAGCACGATCACATGACGTAGCGGTGCCAGGCCTGTTCGAGGTGAGCCGCCATATCGATGGTCGGGTCGATCAGCCAGCGGGCTTGGAGGCCGTCCGCGAGGGCGAAGAACATGGTTGCGGCGCTGTCGGTGTCGATATCGACGGGGAGGGTGCCCGCTGTTTGCATTTCGCGGAGTGCGTGGGAGAAGGCTTGGATGCCAAGGCGATAGCGTTGTCGCATGTAATCGTGGGCCGGATGGGTCGGGTCGGAGGCGGCGGCCTGCATGTGGGTGAACAGTTCAATCAGGCCGGGGACCTCGGTATTGCGGCGGACGACCTCGATAAATGTCTCGGGTGCGGAGCCGTGTAATGCGGAGGCGTCGGATTCGTCGCGCTTGCGCAGTACGGCGATGAACAGTTCCTCCTTCGAGCCGAAGTAGTGCAGCAGCCCACCCTGGCTCAGCCCGACCGCATCGGCCAGCTCGGCGATGGAGGTGGCCGAGTACCCGCGCTCGGCGATCGTGCGCAGCGCGGCATCGAGGATCTGCTCCCGTCGTTCTATGCCCTTGCCGTAGGGACCCCGTTTTGCCATCGGGCCAGTTTAGGCACGAATCGCGGATCGCCTCGGCAGCTAAAACCGAGCAGTACGACTTTTCAGCAAGGCGGCGGTGGCGGCGCTGTAGGCGTGACTCGCTTCCACCGGACGCAGGGTCGGGTAGTTCGACCGGTGCGTGACGATGACTCCGTTCGGGAGGGTTACGGTGCGATCCGGGACGGTGGCAACGCAATTGCCGCCGGATTTGGCGACGAGATCGACGATCACTGTCCCGGTGCGGAGTGTGTCCAGCGCGGTGGCGTCCAGCAGCAGTGGGCCGCGGGAGCCGCGGTGCACCGCGGCGCAGATGATGAGATCGGGCGGGTCGGTGGTGAGGTGGGCGAGAAGCCCGTCCGGATTCGGCAGGAATGCCTTGGCACCGTGCCGGATTGCGGTGGACTCCTGTTCCTTGCGGTTGCCCATTGCGGTCGGCTCGTCGCCGCGGGCAGCGGCCGCGGCGATGGCGGCAAGTCCGGCCTGCCCGCAACCGAGGATCAACGCGCGCACGGGACCCTCGATCGAAAGGAGTTGTCGCCCTTGCTCGTAGGCGACATCGCCCGCTATCCGGCTCATCGCGGAGAGCGCATCGATATCGGGGCGAGAGTGTGGAACGGTTTCATAGCCGACGGATTCGATGCCGCGTGCGCGCAGTCCCGCAATCAGGTCGTGGCGATGCAGTGGATCCTGGAATCCGATGAGGGTCATACCCGGTCGCACCGAATCCAGTTGGTATGCCGGAGGTTTCACCCACACAACCACATCGCAATGCGCGAAGATCTCCGCCCGCTCGCCCACCTGCGCCCCGGCCGCCAGGTAGTCAGCATCGTCGAACCCGATGGACCGGCCCGCATCGTGCTCCACGATGACCCGCACGCCCGCGAGCCCGCGTACATCGTCCGGTATCAGCGCGACGCGCCGCTCCTCAGCAGCGGTTTCCCGCAGAACTCCGATAATCATTGTTGTTCGATGACGGGCAAACCACACCCGGCCAGCACTTTGGGATAGGTCAGCCCATTCCGGATCTCATACAGAAGCTGTTCGAGCCGGTCGAATAATTCCTCGACCAGATCCGCCGACTCGTGCCCGGGCGCCTTGCGCGGCGCGAGCACGTTGAATCGGACACCGAGTCGCTCGGATCCGGTCCGGTCCAGCGCGACACTATCGATTCCGGCACCGGCGAGCAGCAGATCCTCTATCTCCGCACTGGTTTCGACGCCTGCCTGGTCGAGGACCGCATCGTCGAAGACCACGGTGAGGAACATGCCCTGCCGACTACCCAGCGGCCGAATGACTTTCGCACCGAGCCGAGCATTGATCGCATCGATGTGGCCGTGCGCGCGACCCAGCTGGTCGAGCATCCGCACGCGGTTCTCCGCGAAGTAACTCTCGGGCGTGTGCTCGACAATCGCCCGCGCCAGATGCGTCGACTCGCGCTGGAACGAAATGGTCAGCCGCTCGCGAATCCTGGCCAGCCATTCGGCATCACCCGAGCAGGCCGCGCCCAATTTGCACGGTCCGAAGGCGTTGTAGCCCTTGGAGTTTCCGGTAATGGTGAGTACCTGGTCGTACAGCCGACGCACACCATCGTCGGTCGCGAACTCCACTGCGGCGATCGGAATGTGCTGCTCCACCATGCAATCGAAGGCCATATCGCAGATGACCGGTACCCCACTGGCAACGAGCACCCGTCCGATCGCCAGCAACTCCTCGGCCGAATAGTCGGTGAATACCGGATTTCCGGGCAGCGTGAGCAGCACCCCGCACAGTTCGTCACGGTCGGCGAAGTAGTCCAGGCAGGACTCGAGCAGATCCGGATCGATCTTGAAGGAGTCGTCCGGCGCAACAGGGCACGCCTCCATCCGCAGACCGTACTTCTCCACATGAATGCCTGAACTCTTGTACAGGCCTTCCGGATACACGATCACACCGCCGGGGCGGGCCAGCGTCGCGACCGCCTCCTCGAGCAGCATGGTGCTCGAGTACGGACAGACAACGACCTCCTCCGGCGATACCCGGACCCCAGGTATCCCGCCGGCCGGCTCCGCCAATCGCCCGAACAGCTTGTGCGCTGCCAACTCTCGCAATACCAGCGGCTGTCGCTTGTGATACAGCGTGCCATCGGCGTATTCGTCCGGCGGTTGGGTATGCATCAGTTCGCGCCATGCCATATCCAGTGCGGCGACCGCACTTTCGGCCAGCGGCAGACCGGTCTCGCCGTGGTAGGCGTCCAGCACATCCGAATACGTCCGGTCGCCCGTCCCCGCGAACTGCGGCCGCGCACCCAGATGCCGACGCACTTCCCGCTTGCGCTCCTCGGAGCGATTGGTGCGGGCGGCGAGGCTGGGTGCCGGTGTCCGCCAAGGCAGCCGATCGTTATCAGCCTGCCGAGTCACGACACCTCACTTTCGAAGGACGGCTCTCCGGGCGCGGTCATCCCGCGCCAACTCTGTTCCAGCGCCGCGCGGAACAGACCTCGGCAATCGCCCTCGGTGAGGCGCTCGTAACCGGCCAGTTCCGGTGACGCGACGATATCGTTGACGACAATGCCCGAACCGGCAACCTTCAGCTCATAGAGACGCTCGAACCGGCGCACCGCGAATGCGACATCATGCTTCAAGGCCGAGAACCGGGTCGCCACGCGCGCCTGCCGGGAATAGTCGTATTCACCGACGGCGACGTACCTTTCGTCGACGATGAGCATGCTCTGCGCATTGCGCGCGTGCTCGCGCTTGACCAGCACGCTCTCCACACCGGCACGCGCCTGTTTCCACAATTTGTCGTCATAGGGCCACACATCCTCGATCGTGTCGAGGACATACATGCGTCGCACATCGATTCGAGGCGGATGGGTCGTATCGGCCAGGCGCAGGATCGCGGCGTGATAGTCGTCGCCGACATCGCCGCCGATGGTGCCCAGATCAGCGGTGTGGATCGCGCGGACCGACGCCTTGGCCTGCTCGAGGATCATCAACCAGTCGCTGACGGTATTCCATTCCCAGACGGTCGCGCTGCGCGAAGGGATCTGCGCCAGGATTTCCTCGGCCCGCTCCAACTGCCGATCCGCGATCATGCGCAGCGGTTCGATCTCCTCCCGCGCGAAGGTCGCGTCGATCAGGCTGCCAGCGATGCCGAGCGCGCGCTCGACGAGTTCAGGGTCCTTGCCGAGCAGGACATTGAAGCGCATGCGCAGATCGTGATATCCGCCGCCGGCGAGATCGTCGGCGATACCGTCGGTCGAGGGCAATTCCTGGCCGAGCGCCAGGCTGAGACGTTCGCGCAGCGGTAGCGGTGGCACCCGAGTCCCGTTCTCGATCTGCTGGATCAGGCTGCGCGAGCAACCTGTCCTGGCCGCGAGTGCGGCCTGGGTGAACCCGCGTTCCGTGCGGAGCCGACGGACCAGATCCCCGACCTGCTCACCGTCCGGCCCTGAGCCAGCCATGCCGCGCCTCCATCCCTACGCTCGGATTTTTCAATGCTCACGATGTGTCATCCGACGTCATCATAGCCACGTTACGCCGCGAGGCAGTGCTAGCGACGATGGAAGTTTTCTGGTCGATCGCTGGAAACCGTACGGGCGGGCGGATATTGCGCAAGACCACTCCGATACTCACGACCTCGAATGCGCGTTGCGGTACTCAAAGCTGCTCTCACGGAGCAGATTACAGATACACAAGGCCGAACTTGCTTAAATCTAAGCAATATTGATTGAGAAATATCTTCAGATAGCTTCTATGCTTAGTTGACATCCAGAAGTGGCGATCCATAGCATTGTTGTCAGCGTCACATCTGATCCGGAGCTCGCTTTCCGGGACAGATGGTTTCGATCGACCAAGGGAGGGGTCATGACATTGAGGCTGACCGACTGGTTGATCACCAGCGACATCACCCCCGAAACCGCCCGCTACACCGGCAGCGGCTGGGTTCTGAGCTGGCTGCCCGGCCGACTGCTGACGCGAGAGCAGGCCATGACGGGCATGGTGCTCGACGAGACCCTGAGCGATCCGGATCCCGAAGAATACGTGCTCGCCATGGAGATTGCCGCCATCCGGGCCGCTGATCTCGGCCTCGAATTGGCTCACGCGGTCGTGCTGCTGCACGCCCGCATCGTCGAACGAGACCGGCGGCAAGCCGGCGCCAACTGCCGCATCGCGGTACCGACCACACCGGCCGCGTAACGGCAGTTGGCGCCGCGGAGGGGTCGGCGCCACCTGACGTCGCGCCGAAACAGGGTCCGGCGAGTACCGCTCGCCGGACCCTGTTTCACGAGTCGGAACGCCGAATACGCTTGGCGGAGCGCGACTTTCGCTCGGTGCGCGTTATCCGCGGATCGTCGGCGACCTCGTAGCGCCGCACATACAGGCCCAGAAATGCCTGCACGGTGGCCGTCGCCGGAATCGCGAGCAGCGCACCCACCGCGCCGAGCAGTGCGCCACCGCTTAACACCGCGAGCAGTGCGACGGCCGGATTCACATCGACCGTGCGCGCGGTGATGCGCGGCTGCAGAATGTAGTCCTGGAACTGCTGATACACCACCACGAAGATGAGGATCCACAGCGCGTCGATCGGCTGGATGGTGAGCGCGACCAGAATCGGCAGTATCCCGGCGATATATGTGCCGACGGTCGGGACGAACGAGGCGATCACGCCGAACCAGATGCCGAGTGCGATCGAATTGGGCAGGCCGAGCAGTGCCAGGAAAATCGCATGTGCCACCGCCGATATCACCGCGAGCACCGCGCGACTGTAGAGGTATCCGCGGTCTTCTCGATGGCCAGATCCCATGCGCGCAAGACGGTGTCGTGGCGATGCGGCGGCAGCAGCGAGCACACCGAGCGCCGTATCTTCGGTCCGCCCGCGGTCAGGTAGATACTGAACAGCGCGATCAACAGGAAGCGGACCAGCCCGCCCAGGATCGTGTTCGACAGACCCCACGCGTTGTGTGCGGCGCGCTCGGCGTATCCGCTGATCACATCCGAATCCTTCAGCAGCCGTTCGCGTAGCTGGTCCACCGTGAAGTCCTGCTGGAAGGTCCGGTTGATCCAGTCGACGAGTTCATTGAGCAGCCTGGGCAATTCATCGACCACCTTGCCGACGGTGTCGACCAGCAAGGTGCCCAGCGCCGCGCTGAGGCATCCGAGGGTGGGTTGGCGGCCACCGACCCAGTGTCGCCCAACCACCGGCGAATTCCCGGTTACGACCCGCTGCGAACCCTCGCTACGGCACCGACCCGAACGCCTGCTTGAAGTCGGGGCACTCGACCAGCGGCTGATGGGTGCAGGTGGCCGCGTGGCGGAGGCTGTCGCGCATGCGAGTGAGTCGAGCGATGTCCTCGTCCAACTGCCGAGTCTTCTCCGCCATATGGCGGCGGAGTTCGGTATCCGCCGGCGTGGCCACGAGGAATCGCGCGATCTGCGCGAGTGTGAAACCCGCTGCGCGAGCACAGGATACGAGCGCCAGGCGGTCGATCACCTCGGCCCGATAGGTGCGCCGCAGACCGTTGCGCCCTTCGGATTCGATGAGCCCGCGCTTCTCGTAGTACCGCAGCGCCGACGGCGCCAACCCGGACCGCGCGGCCACTTCCGCGATATCCAGCACCATCACTATTCCTCCTTGACTTGAAGCACGCTTCAAGTCAGACGATAGGCCGATGAGCGAAACAAAAGAAGAGCTGCACCCCCAGGTTCAGGCATATCTGGACCGTCTCGTCCGCGCGGATTTCGGCTCGGTGCACACTTTTACCCCGGAGCAGGCACGCGAGGGATGGCGGCGACAGATCGCCCTACTCGGCGAACCGGAACCCGTTGCCGATATCGAGAACCGCACCGTCGCGGGCATAGGCGGGCTCCGGATCTACACCCCGGATGGCGAAGGCCCCTTCCCAGCATTGGTGTTCTTCCACGGTGGCGGCTTCATGCTCGGCGATCTGGACACCCATGACGGACTGTGCCGCGGTCTGGCGAACGGTGCGGAGTGTGTCGTGGTCTCGGTCGACTACCCCCTGGCTCCGGAACACAAGTTTCCCGCCGCACCCGACGCGTGCTTCGCGGCGACGCAGTGGGTCGCCGAGCATGCGGCGAGCATCGGCGTCGACGCCACTCGCATTGCCGTCGGCGGCGACAGTGCGGGCGGCAATCTGGCGGCGGTCGTTGCGCATATGGCACGCGACAACGGCGGTCCGGCACTGACCTTCCAACTGCTGATCTATCCCGATCTCGATTTCCGCAGAACGAATTTCAGCATCACGGAGTATGCGGGCAAGTACGGAAATATCAGCCGCGATGCCCAGCACTGGTTCATGGACAGCTACTTGAATAGTTCCGAGGAGAAGCTCGACCCGCGGGTTTCCCCACTGCTCGCCCCCGACCTGGCCGGGCTACCTCCGGCACTCGTTGTCACGGCCGAATACGACGCCCTGCGCGACGAGGGCGAAGCGTACGGTCAGCGGCTCGAGGAGGCAGGGGTGCCGGTCACGGTCGCTCGCTATCCGGGGATGATCCACGAATTCGTCCGGCATCCTTTCGACGACAGCAAGCGCGCCCGACTCGATGCGGCGACGGCGCTGCGGAAGGCATTCGCCCGGTAGCGAATTGCGTCAGTCGCGGTTCGACGGTGCTCGGGAAAGGACGACGGGCATCCGCCACGACAGGCGGACCGGATTGTCGGTCGCGCGACGCAGCAGCAGCCACTGGGCGACAGCCGCCATGGTGGAACCGAGCGAGGTCGCTACCGCGAGAAATCCCCAGTGCGTAAGGCCGGCGGATGCGTAGCTGGCGGTACTGGTGCCCGGGATGGCCAGTTTGCCTCGACCGGTCGCCCAGTTCAATATCTGTCCGATCTGGCCACCCAGGTCATAGGTGCGACCGGTCATGGCCTTGAGATCGGCACCTTTGCCATTGAGGTAGATCAAGCACAGGATCACGAAAAGTGATGCGCACGCCAGCGAAATCGTCGTAAGGCGGGCGAGAAGTTCGTTGCGAAGGCGGATGTTCAGCACAATGGCGCAGAGCGCGGTGATGATGGCGGCGCTGGCGAGGATGGCCCACATGCCGGTGACCGGCGGGGTTTTGGGCGCCGTCTTCGACCAGACGTTCATCGCGTTCGTGGTTATTTCGAGCCGACCGAACGCGTTGGCGGCGACCCTGCCGTCGGGCCCCTGTGCGGTGATCCACGATTGGAACAGCATGAGCAGGGTGGCGGTACTGCCGACCACGGCCAGTATGTAGCCCCAGTAGGATTGGAGCGGTCCCAGCCGCGCCCGGAGATCGGCCAACTCCGCGGCGCGGCCTTGTGTCGGTCCCGGCGGAGCGGTCCCGCGTCGAGATGTGATGGCTCGGGAGGAGTTCTGCTCCATGAACTCAGCTTAGGTGTGGGGCAGTGACGCGACTCACCTCCAGTGGGAACGTCAGTCGGTGGTGACCGGGAACAGATCCGGTCACCGACTCTGTTACCAGTCCCGGGGGTTCGAACGAGAGCGAGGTCGACCGTGCGGGTCGAGATCTGGACCGACATCAATTGCCCCTTCTGCTACCTGGGCAAGAAGCGGTTCGAACAGGCATTGACCGACTTCCCGCACCGCTCCGACGTCGAGGTGGTGCACCGCTCGTTCGAACTGGATCCGACGCTGCCCGCCGACGAATCCGGCCCGGTGATCGCCAAGATCGCGCACAAGTACGGCATCAGCGAGGCTCAGGCGGCCGCCAATGAACGCGGCATCGGCGCACAAGCCGCCGAGATCGGCCTGCCCTATCTGACCGAAGGCCGCGATTACGGCAACTCCTTCGATATGCACCGCCTGCTGCACTTCGCACTCGCCGAAGGCAAACAGGACGCCCTCCTCGACGCCCTGTACCGCGCGAATTTCGCCGAAGAACAATCCCTGTTCGCCGATAACGAGCGCCTCGTGCGACTCGCCGTCACCGCCGGACTCGACGAATCAGCCGCACGCACCGTCCTCGACGACCCGAATGCCTACGCCGACGCCGTCCGCGCAGACGAGCAGGAGGCCGCCCAACTCGGCGCCCGCGGCGTCCCATTCTTCGTCTTCGACCGCAAATACGGTGTCTCCGGCGCCCAACCCGCCGAAGTCTTCACCCAAGCCCTGGAACAGGCCTGGGCCGATCGGGAACCGATCATCCAAACCATCGGCGGAGCCGACGTCTGCGGGCCGGACGGATGCGAGTTGCCCGCGCACAATTGACCTGCGGCACAGTCCTATTCGGTTTCTTCGGTCGACTTCGCCGTAGGACCGAGCCGCACCACACCGGCGTCGAGATCGATCTCGACGCGCGGTCGATGCACCTGACCGTCGCTGTCCTCACTGCCCTCATCGGCCAGCTTCTGCCCGGGGAACAGTTCACCCATAACGCCCATAGTTCGACGATAGTCCCCGTAGTGAGGGATATCGCCAGGTCCGCCTCCTCCGGGTTCACCGGAACGGGCGGTACTCACGGTGCGGCCGAGATCGCGCTCGAGTAGCCGTCACGCTTCAAAAGTCGTCGATAGACGTGGATCGATCGGCAATTCGCGAATCCGACGCAGTTCCTCGAGAACCAGATGGACGGCGGCACGTGGCGGTGCGCCGCGGCGAATTACGGCGGTGATGGTGCGGGTGACGGGATTGGCGAGTTCCCGGGTCGCGACGCGATAGCGCGGATCGACCGCCAAGCCGGGGAGCAGAGCGATCGAAAGTCCGGCTTCGACGTGCTGCAACGTCATCAGGTAATTGCTGAACCTGCACACCACCCGCGGTTCGAATCCGGATTCGCGGCACAGCCGGGTGGCCAGATTCGCCATATACGACTTCGGCATATCGAAGGCCCACGACTCGTCGGCGTAGGTGGCGAGGTCGGCGGGCCCGCGGGCGGCGCGCTCCGGTGGCAGGACGAGCACGATCGGATCGGTCGCCAACGGCACGATATCCACATCCGAGCCGAGCGGATGTTCGACGAAATCGGTTGTGGTGATGATGATGTCGGCGTCACCGACGCGCAGTGCGGGCATACTCTCGTGCGGTTCCAGCTCGATCAGTTCGACATCGAGATGCCGATACGTCCGGGCGAGGCGCGTCACCGCGGGCACACACAGCGAATGGATGGCGCTCTGGAATGCGCCGAGCCGGACCGACCCGACCGGTTCCTCGCCGAGGCTGCGCAGCTCTGCCTCGACGCTGTCCATCTGATCGAGGATGCCTCTGGCGCGGCGCGCCAGCATCAGCCCGGCGGGGGTGAGCCGTACCCGTCGGCCGGTGCGTTCCAGCAGCTGGGTGCGGGTTTCGGCCTCCAGCACCGCGAGCTGCTGGGACACGCTGGACGCGCTGAGGTGGGCCGCCTGCGCGACCGCGCGGACAGTGCCGAGCGAGTCGAGCTGGCTGAGCAGGCGCAGTCGCCAAGGGTTCAGCATGGGTCCATTGTTGTGCGGCTCAGCCGAACAGCACAGCCGGAAATGTGAGATGGACCCGATGCTCGGACGGCCCTTACCGTCGAAAATATGGCCGCTCCAACCACCGCAGCACTGTCCACCGACGACTTCTGGGCCGACGCCGATCGGCACCTCATCCGCTATGCGGGCGCAGGCGAATTCACCCGCGAAATC
Organism: Nocardia vinacea NBRC 16497; assembly: GCF_000308835.1. Classification (GTDB taxonomy): domain Bacteria; phylum Actinomycetota; class Actinomycetes; order Mycobacteriales; family Mycobacteriaceae; genus Nocardia; species Nocardia vinacea. The sequence goes on from NZ_BAGN01000398.1 coordinate 24,289, forward strand.
ATCACTCGCGCCGCAGGCAGCTTTGTGTATACCGAAAGTGGCAGGGAGATACTGGATTTCACCTCCGGCCAGATGAGCGCCATCCTCGGACACGCACATCCGGATATCGTCGCGACGGTACGACGCCAGGTCGGTGAGCTCGACCATCTGTTCAGCGGCATGCTGAGTCGTCCGGTCGTCGACCTCGCCCGGCGACTGGCCGAGACTCTGCCCGAACCACTGGAGAAGGCTCTGCTGCTGACCACCGGCGCGGAGTCGAATGAGGCCGCGATCCGAATGGCCAAACTGGTCACCGGAAAACACGAGATCGTCTCGTTCGCGCGCTCCTGGCACGGGATGACACAGGCGGCGGCGAGTGCCACCTACAGCGCGGGGCGCAAGGGCTACGGTCCCGCCGCACCAGGGAATTTCGCCATCCCCGTGCCGAATTCGTATCGTCCCGATTTCACCACGGCCGCTGGTGAGCTCGACTGGCGGCGGCAACTCGACTTCGCGTTCGACCTGATCGACGCTCAGTCAGTGGGCAGCCTCGCGGCCTGCCTGGTGGAGCCGATTCTCAGTTCCGGTGGCGTCATCGAACCGCCGCCCGGCTACTTCGCCGCGCTGCGTGACAAGTGTCGCGAGCGTGGCATGTTGCTGATCCTGGACGAGGCGCAAACCGGTCTGTGCCGCACCGGATCCTGGTACGCATTCGAGCGCGACGGCGTCGTCCCGGACATGCTGACCCTGTCCAAGACGCTCGGCGCGGGGCTGCCGCTCGCGGCCGTGATCACCAGTGCCGAAATCGAGCAGCGGGCACACGATCGCGGGTTCCTGTTCTTCACCACCCACGTCTCCGATCCGCTGGTCGCGGCGGTCGGCAATACCGTGCTGGATGTCCTCGTTCGCGACCGTCTCGACGAGCGTGCGGCGGAACTCGGCGCGTTCCTCCGCCGAGGCCTGGAGCGAATCGGCCAGCGGCACAGCGTAGTCGGCGATATCAGAGGCCGCGGCCTGCTCGTCGGATTGGAACTCGTCCTCGACCGCGAAACCAAACAGGGCTCGGACGAACTCGGCGCACTCGTCACGCGGCGCTGTTTGGAGCTGGGCCTGCACATGAATATCGTGCAGCTCCCGGGAATGGGCGGCGCCTTCCGCATCGCCCCGCCCCTGACCGCCGCCGAAGACGAACTGACCCTCGGCCTTTCCATCCTCGATCAAGCCATCGGCGAGGTCACCAGTGGCTGAGGATCAATTGCCGTTGACGCCGGTGTTGATCCGAACCACGACCTTGTCATCGGTGACGTCCTGCACCGTCGCACTGAACCCGTTGGTGGCTTGGGTCTGCCCGACCGGAATATCGAGCTGCTGACCGGCCACCTTCAACGTGACCGTATTGCCCTGCACCGCAACGAGTTCCGCTTCGATGCCGAGCACACTGGCCTTCGCATTCACGCCACGCGTGAAGGTGACCGTACAACCGCTGACCTGGCACTCGGACTTATACCCGGCCCCTTCGGACGTGCACGCCGCCCCGGCAAGCGGCGTGAGCAGGGCGAAAGCGGACAATGCGAGCATCCGTGGCACAGACATGCGGGCCAGTGTAGAAGCAATGACCGTCAGTGACCTGTGATGGGAGTGGTCGCTCAATTCGGGTCGCCCACCACCAGCCGTACCGAGCCCGGCGACCGGCCCCACCACTTGGCTTGGTGTGGCCGATCGCCGACATCACACGGGTCGTTTTCGCCTGGTCAGCGGCTGAGCATCTGCATGTGCCTAGCCTGCTGCCGGAGATGGTTCAGCTGCATGTCCGCCTGATTGGCCCGGTCCTCCGCCCGCGCCGCCAGATCCTCGGCCCGCTGCGCCAACTGGGTGGCCTCATCGGCCTGGCCTTGCGCACCGGCCGCCCGCTGCTGCAACTGATTGGCCTCCCCCTGAGCTTGCTGCGCCAGACTTTCGGCCTGCTGCGCCTGGCTCTGTGCCCGATCCGCCTCGCTCTGGGCCTGCTGCGCCTGATGTGTGGCCTGCTGCGCCTGATGACGAGCCTGCTGCGACTGCTGAACCGCCTGGATCGCGCTCTGGTGCGCGATCTGTGCCTGATTGTTCACCTGCCGCGCCTGCCCCTGCACCTGACGTGCCAGGGCCGCAGCCTGGCTCGCGGCTTGGCGGGCGTTCTGTGCGTCTATGCGCGCCTCATTGCAGAAGGCCTGGCACTGGATCTGCGCCATTTCCGCATCCCGCCTGGCCACATCAATCTCGTCGCCTGCGTGGATTCCTTCCATCGACCGCTTGTCAGTAGCTACATCCTGGGCTGCCATATTCGAGCTCCCTTCCAGAAAGTGTGGGTGTTGCTGGGAAGAACTCGCATACCAACGGGTCTCATCTTGGCCGAAGCCGAGGAGTACCGCAGCAACTTCGAAGCAATCGATAGACGAAGCGAACACCCGAGGCTCGACGCCCTCGACACGGCGCAGATCTAAGTGCCCGCCATCTCGGTGACCGGGGTCGGCTGGTTGAACAGCCTGTTCCAGTAGACCAATGGCATTCGATTGCTGACGTAGGTCGAATGCACTCGGCCGGTCAGGATGCTGTGGTCGCCGCCATCGACGACATTCACCAGTTCGCAGGCCAGGCGCGCGGCGGCGTCGGAAAGGCCCGGGAGGCCGAGTTCGCAGGGGCGCATATCACCGGCGGCGAAGCGGTCTACGCCGGATTTCGCGAAGCGTAGTGCGACGTCGGATTGGTCGGCGGCCAGGACATTGATGAGGAACAGCTGTGCCGAGACGAAGGTTGCGTGGGTGCTTGCCGATTTGTCCAGGCAGATCAGTGCCATGGGTGGGTCGAGGGACAGCGAGCTGAACGAGCTGCCGGTGAAGCCTGCGGGGCCGGATGGCCCGATCGTCGTCGCGACGGCGACCGGACTCGGGATCCGGGACATGGTGGCGAGAAAATCGGCTCGATCGATGGTCATGGCTCGACCCCTCGCTATCGGCGCATTTTCAGTGGACCGCCCAGCAGATACTGGCCGACCATTTCGAAATTCGTCGGCGACAGCGTCATATGCTTCACCGCCGCGTGCACATCCCGGAATGCGCGCTCGAGCCGGCTGCTGGTGTAGAGCGAACCGGTGCCCGCCATGGCATGTGCGATATCGACCGCGGCCACGGCCTGCTCCCCCACGGTCGAGCTGGTCAGCCGCACGAGCGCGCTGAGTGCGTCGCCACCGGTTTCGCCGAACGCCGTAACTTGTTGTGCCGCATCGTCGAGCAGTAGCCGGGAGGAATGCACGAGCATCTCCACTCGGCCCAGTTTTTCCTGCGCGGTATGGCTGGCCGCGAGAGTGCTCGTACCGCCCGCGGGTGTCTTTTCGATCGCGACCTTCTTGATCGAGTCGAGGGCATCCTGGGCAATGCCGACCGCGGTCGAGGCGGTGGTGAACGGTCCGAAGTCGTAGTAGCCCACCGGATATGCGGGGGTGGCACGCGACGATGGCGGACGCAGCAGTTCGGCCTGATCGACGGTGAAATCATCGGGTACGAAGACATCTGCGACGCGGTAGTTATTGCTGCCGGTGCCGCGCAATCCGGTGGTATGCCAGGTATCGCTGAATTCGGCGTCGGCGCTCGGCACGAAGACCATGCGCATTTCCGGGCCGGTCTCCCGCTTTACCGGGGCACCGCCTTCGGTGACGAATGCCGCGCAGACCAGCCACTCGGCATGCGTACCCGCGCTGGCGAACCCCCATTCGCCGCTGAGCCGGAAGCCGCCGGACACCCGCTCGGCACGGCCACTCGGATTGATACCGCCGACTACCAATTCGGTGTTCTCGCCGAACAGCTTGCGCGCGGTCGGCTCGGGGAGATAGTCCGACAATCGGCCGATGGCCCCCTGCACACCGACCTGCCAGGCGATCGATGCGTCGATCTGCGCCAGCGCCCGCAGCACCAGCGATCCGGTGGCCAGGTCGAGCTGTTCGCCGCCGAATTCCCGGCCGACCCACATGCGATGCAGGCCCTGATCACGGATCGCATCGATGACGGCGCGCGGCGTGACGCGGTCCCGTTCGGCGGCTACACGATATTCCTCGATAACGGGCGCGATTTTCGCGATCCGCGATAGCCATTCCCGTGCCTGCGCCGACCGCGGTGGTTGCAGAATGGCGCGCGGCAGTGGATCGGAAATGGGGTGCGGCTGGGTTTCGACGGTCACGGTACTGGCTCCTTCAAGAATGGGTACGAACTCGACGGTAGAAACTCACGCGCCGAATCGGGAGATGCGGCGCGGATGATCGGTCGAAAGTGGTATTCGGTTCGCGGCGTTTCTATTTCGCATTCACGGCACTTTTATCCGAGCCTCGGCGCGCCGCGCCTGCTCGGTGCGCAGCGCGGCGTTGAGCTCGAGCTGCGGCGCCAGATCATCGCCGCTGTTATCGAAAAAAGCGACGCTGGCGGCCAAACCCTCGAAGCGGTCGTAGAACTTGCGGGCGACCTCCGCCGGCGTCCCGACAATGCCGAGAATGTCCAGCGTCGCGTCGTCGATCACGGCGGGCAGATCCTCGTGCCGACCCGCACCGGCCACCCGGAGCAGTTCGGCATGCAGATCCCCGAGCCCGCAGGACTCCAGCGCGACCTGGTAGCCGGGCACCGTCGCGTAGAACGCGATGCTCGCCCGTGCCGCATCCGCAGCCTTGCCGAAGGACACCTCATCGGTTCCGGTCACGACAATCGGCGTGAGGTGGATATCGAAGCCGTCCAATGTCTTTCCGGCTTTCGCCCGACTGTCGGCAAGAATCGGCCGCACCACATTCCGCAGATATTCCGGGGTGGTCAGGACGTGTCCGAGGAATCCGTCGGCGACCTCACCGGCCACCTCGATCAACCGCGGCCCGACACCGGCGAGCAGAATCGGCGGTGGCCCATAGGGATTCGGGCCCGGATCGAAGAACGGGTTGAGCACCGTGTGCCGATAGAACTCGCCGCGGAAGCGCAACCGCTCGCCGGTGCCGAAGCAGTGCCAAATCTGGCGCACCGCAAGGACATATTCGCGCATCCGGGCGGCGGGCGCGGACCACGGCATGCTGAACCGGCGGGTTATGTGGTTCTGCTTCTGGGTGCCGAGGCCGAGGGTGAACCGGCCCTTCGCGACCAATTGCAGATCATTGGCAATCATGGCGGTGGACATGGGATTGCGGGCGAAGGCGACCGCCAGTCCGGTGGCCAGCCGCACCCGCTCGGTCCGGGCGGCCGCCAGCGCCAGGCCGACGAATGGATCGTGATTCGTCTCGGCGGTCCAGATGGAATCGAATCCGCCCTGCTCCAGTTCCCCGGCGGCGTCGCCGAGCACCTCCGGGGACATCGAGGTGGTGTGGAAGTCGAACCTCATGGGGATACCTCCGTATCGGGTCTCTGCGACGATGCAAACATTTCGCGGACCATGCCGACGATCCCCCGAAAGATGTATTTGATCGCTGTTTGAATCGCATTGGATCCCATTGCGGAAGAGTCGAATCATGTACAACTACGTCATTACCGCGCCGGGCCAGGGAGTTCAGCAGCCGGGCATGCTCGATGCCTGGCTGACGGCCGTTCCGCAGGCGCATACGCGACTCACCGAATGGTCCGATATCGTCGGCTTCGATATGGTGTCGGCCAGCCGTGACGAAGTAATGCTCGGCGATACCGCGATCGCGCAACCATTGATCGTTGCCGCCGCACTACTGTCCTTCGAGCTATTGCGCGATCGGATCGATCCGGACGACGTCCTGTTCGCCGGACATTCCGTCGGCGAATTGGCCGCTGCCGCGGGCGCCGGATATTTCAGCGCGGCAACGGCGATCACGCTGGCCGGTGTGCGCGGCGCGGCCATGTCGGCGGCGTGCGCGGTGACCGAGACCGGTATGGCGGCGGTCATGCCGACCAAGCGCGACGGCGCGTCGGATGCGGCCATCGTCGCCGCGGTCGGCGCGGCCGGACTGACCGTCGCGAATCGGAACGGCAGCCACCAATTCGTCGCGGCCGGAGCAAAAGACCGCATCGATGCCTTCATCGAAGCGCGACCGCATGGACTGCGGATCGTGCCGCTCACCGTCGCAGGCGCATTCCATACCGATGCGATGGCCACGGCGACACCGAGTTTCGCAAAGGCGGCAGCCGAAGCCGCTTTCCTGGAACCGGTCTCGGCGATGGTCGGCAATGGTGACGGCGTGCTCATAACAGGTCCGGATGACTTGCGACGGCGACTGATCGCCCAGATCACCGCACCCGTCCGCTGGGATCTGTGCGCGCAGACCATCGCCGCACTCGCCGCCCCGGACGCACCGCACCTCGAACTCGCACCGGCGGGGCCGCTCACGCGACTCCTCGAACGCGAGCGCCCGGAGGCTCGCGCGCTGGCGATTCGCACTCCGGAAGATATCGACCCCACCGCCGAGGCCGCATAGCGCAGTGTGTCCGGGCCCCACCGAGGGCCCGGACACACCAATGCTTCTGTGGCTCAGGCGAGTTGCGCAATCGCCTTCGCATGACTGAGCACCTTGACGCCCTCACAGGTCACGGTGAAATCCACCCGCACCCGTCGTTGGGGCAGCTGCGCCGCGACCACCGCGGCCACCACGATCCGCGCTCCGGCATCGTCATCGGGCACGAATACCGCGTCGCGGCACCGGACGCTGGTCTCCAGTACCGCGCACGGATCGCCGAGCCAGTCGGTGAGCACGCGGTTGGCCAACGCCATGGTCAGCGCGCCCTGCATGATGACCTGCGGCAAACCACCCAGTCGCGCATACCGGTCGCTCCAGTGGATCGGATTGAAGTCACCGGACGCGCCCGCATAGCGGACCAGATCCGCACGAGTGACCGCAATCTCCCGTGGACCGATCTCGAAGCCGACCGGGATGTCATCGAACGATGGCACTGCGGTGGGCCGGCGATCGGACAATGGATCGAAAAGCCAAGTGCTGGCTACCAATGCCATCTCAGGCCACCTCCGCGACTACCGGCGTTTCGGCTCGCTGCACGAACGACGACGTGGCCACACACACCAATTCGTCATCGGTGGAACGAATTTCGGTGCGGAAGGCGAAGACGCCGTGCCCGCCCAGATCGTCGATCCGGGTAATCGTCTGGGCCAGGGTCAGTGCGTCACCGGCGTGGACCGGTCGTAGATGGGTGAAGTCGAGGTCGCGGTGCATCAGCCGGGCCCGCGCCAGCCCGAACTCCGGATCGGACATGGCCCGGTCGTCGGCCATCAGGGTCAAGGTGACCAGGAAGGTCGGAGGTGCGACAAGATCCGGATGGCCGAGCGCGCGTGCCGCAGCCACATCGTGATAGGCCGGATTGTCGTCGCCGAGCGCCGAGGCGAATTCGCGAATCTTCTCGCGACTCACCTCGTATGCCCGGGTCACCGGGTAGACCCGGCCCCTGAAATCGGTATTCACTGCGGAATCCTTTCGGTCTGAATGGGTCAGTGCCCCATCGCCATACCGCCGCCGACGGCGAGTACGGCTCCGGTGATGTAGGACGCTTCGGCGCTGGCCAGGAACCGCACCGGCGGCGCCACCTCGGCGGCGGTACCGGTACGGCCGAGCGGAGTGTTGTTGAGCACCCGCTCCCGAACCGCGGTCGGAATATCCGCGGTGAGGTCGGTATCGATCAGACCGGGCGCGACCACATTCGAAGTGATATTGCGCCGCCCCAATTCCCATGCCAGCGAACGGGCCAGGCCGACGAGAGCCGACTTGGACGCGGCGTAATTACTCGCCCCGCCACTACCCCAGAATGCGGTGGTCGAACTGACGAAAATCAGCCTGCCCCAACGCGCCCGGATCATATCCGGCACGGCGGCCCTGGCGGCCCGCACCGCACCCATGAAATTCGTATCCATCACATCGGTGAAGTCGGCGTCATCCAGGGTCGCGAAGAGATTGTCGCGGGAGAAACCGGCATTGGCGACCAGAACCTGCACAGCACCCTGCTGCGCCTTGATCTCCTCGAAGGCCCGGCCCACCGATGCGGCATCGGTGACATCGCATTGCACACCGAACAATCCGGGCGGCGGTGTGCCGGTGCGATAGGTGACCGCCACCTTGTCACCCGCCTCGGCGAAGGCGGTCGCAATGGCCAGGCCGATGCCCCGGTTTCCCCCGGTGACCAGCACGGATCTACTCATCGCACACCTCCGGTGACGGGTGAGAGCAGTTGCCGCAGCTGGGTGGCCGCGGATTCGGTGTCGGTGAAACGCACGGCCCGCCAGCCCGCGGCCTCGGCTCCCGCGCAATTGCGCTGAAGGTCGTCGACCAGCACGCATTCGGATGGATGGACACCCGCGCGCCGAGCCGCGAGCGTGAACATCTCCTCGGTCGGTTTGCGGTGGCCCACCTCGAAGGACAACAGCACCTGGTCGAAGAGCACGTCGACGTCGACCATCCTGCGCCAGTGCGCATCCCAGGCCGGGACCATATTCGACAGCAGACTCACGCCGATGCCGCGCCGGCGCAGTGCGCGCAACTCCGCGACCCAGGCGGTATTGGTCTCGCGGCCGTCGAACCAGGTGTCGGCGAGGGTGGTCAGGCGCAGCGCACCACCGAGTTCGTCGGAGATCTGCCGCAGCCAGTCCCGCTCGCTGGTCAGCGGGGTGTCCAGCGGTTCCATCGCGTCGTCGGTGCCGTAGCGAGCGGCGACCGCGGACATGGCCGCCAGCAATGCCTTTCGGTCCAGGCCGTGGTTCGCGCAGAACGTCGCGAGGGTATCGGCGACCGGTGGGGTGAGGACGCCGCCGAAGTCGGTCCACACCACCCGCACCGGCGTCATCGCAGCCCGCCGAGCACGAGCGCGACCTCGACGGTCGCGATGGATTCCCCGTCCTGTTCGACCGTCACCGGCACGACGAGTTCACCGTCGGACGGCACCGGCTTCGGAGTACGGACGGTGACGACCGCGTCCAGCTCGGCGAAGCGGCTGAACGTGCCGGTCAGCCCGGTGACCTGCCAATCACGCAGTGCCACACCGGAACCGTCGTCCACACCGGTCAATGCGAGCTGGCGGGCGGCCTCGGTCAGGATCTGCATGGTCAGGTGGTCGTAGGAGTGGTCGAACAGCGCGCGATTGGACCAGCGCGGCGCCACCCGCGCGACCAGTTCGTCCCGACCGCGCCGCAGATCGGCGAGCACCACATTGCGCGGGTTGCGCCGGCCGACCAGCCCCGACGGCACCGCGGCCGGATCCGGCATATCGACCAGGTCGGCCGTCCACGGCGCGGGGGTTCCGCGCTGGGCGGTGCGCAACGCATCGAGTTCGTTCTTGGTCAGGATCTGGCCGGTGGTGCGATGGCTGGCGACCAGCCGTCCGTCCCGGAAGATCGCCTGCTCACAGACGCCCGCGCGGAGTCGGCCGCGCCGCACCCGCGTCCAGATGAATACACAATCCAGCAATAGCTCGACCGGTTCCGCACCGATGCGCAGCGCGCCCGGATCGATGATCCGCAGATCGAAATCCTCCGAGATCATCGCGGCGCCGTTCGGCACGCCCGATTCGTGCGCACCCGCCAGGGACGCCTGCCGCCCTACCTCCATCACCAGCAGCGGATCGACCACCGGCAGGTGCTGGGTGTGATCACCGAAATAGCTGTGGTCGACGGGCAATTGGCTTGCCGCGACGACCCGCTGTTCGTCCGGTGCGCGCACGTCGGTGAGGAATACCTCGGCGACCGCCGCCCGGTGTACTCGATGCCGGTCGATCGTGCGGTCGAACGACAACTCGGTATCGAGCCGCCATTCCGATGTGACGTCCACTTCCATCGCGTCCCCCTCTCTCCAGGGCTGCTTATAGCTACCGACCACATAATCGGCGGTCGAAATAAAACCGGTCCGGACCGCGAGATCAAAGAAGCGTCAAGGCGATATCCAAATTCGGTGCGCGAATATCACTTTCGACCGATCATTCGCCCCGCGCCTTCCCAATTCGGTGGCCGAGTTTCTACCGTCGAGTTCGTACCGATCCGCGAAGGAGCAAATGCCATGACCATCGAAACCCAGCCGCACGCCATTTCCGATCTGCTGCCGCAGATGCGCCGGATCATCACCGAGGAACTCGAGCTGAATCCCGGCGAACTCACCGATACCGGTGCGTTCGTGGACGATTACGATGCCGATTCGCTGTCGCTGATCACCATCGTGTCCCGGTTCGAGAAGGAACTGAAGGTCGCGATCCCGCGCACCCAACTGCCCAAGCTGACGACACTGGACGCGGTGGCAGCGCTCGTGCAGCGCATCCTGGACGGGGAGACCATCGATGCCTGAATCCCAGCGCCGGGTGGTGATCACCGGCCTCGGCGTGGTGAGCCCCATCGGCACCGGCATCGCGGCGTTCGGCGCCGCGATCCGGGCCGGCGTGGTCGGCACTCGCGAGATCACCAGCTTCGATGTCTCCGGATTCCCGTATGTGCAGGCCGGCGAGGTCCCCGATTTCGATCCCGCCGCAGGAGTTTCGCGTCTGGATCCGAGTCGGTGGGGGCGCAGCAGCCTGTTCGCCGCGGTGGCGGCTCGCCAGGCCGTCACCGACTCGGGCATCGACCCGGAGTTGCTTTCGCGCTCGGCGGCGGGCTCGATCATGGGCACCACCGGCGGCGAGACGATTCCGCTGCAACAGCTCACCGAACAGTGGTATGCCGACGGCTACAAGAGCCTCGACGGACGACTCGTGCGTCAGGTGCCGCTCGGCCAGATCGCCGCGGCGGTGAATACCGAATTGCGGCTGGACGGTGAGGCCCAGACCGTGCCGACCGCCTGTGGCGCAAGCAATTTCGCGCTCGGTTATGCCTACGATCTGGTGCGCACCGGCGAGGCCGATTTCATCCTGGCCGGTGGCGCCGAATCGGTGAACCGGGCCGCGCACGCCGGTTTCTACAGCATCGGCGCGCTCGCTCCGCAGAACTGCCTGCCCTTCGACAAGGATCGGGCGGGCACGCTCTCGGCGGAGGGTGGTGTCGCGCTGTTCGTCGAGACGCTGGCGTCGGCACAGGCCCGCGGCGCGCGCATCTACGCCGAGGTTTTGGGCTACGGCATGAATTGCGATGCACGACATATGGTCAACCCGGATTCGGACAGCATTGCCGACTGCATCCGGCTGGCCCATCAGGCGGCAGGCGTCGTCCCGGCCGATATCGATTACATCTGCGCGCATGGCACCGGCACCCCGACCAATGACGTCACCGAGGCGACCGCGGTCCGTGCGGTGTTCGGCGACCGCATACCGCCGATGAGCTCGATCAAGTCCATGCTCGGCCATTCCTTCGGCGCCGCAAGCGGATTCGGCGCGGCGGCGTGCTGCCTCGCGCTGTCGGAGGGGTTCCTGCCGCCGACGGCCAACCTGTCCACCCTTGACCCGCGGCTCGGCGCCGGCCTGGACCCGGTGCCGGGTACGGCGCGTCCGGCCACGCCCGCGATCGTCGAGAACCACGGGTTCGCCTTCGGCGGCAATAACGCCGTCGTCATCCTCGGCGCGGTCCGTTGAATCACCGCGTGTCGACAACCTCTTGGAGGCTCGCATGAGCCATCGTTTCCCCGTGGCCGTCACAGGCTGCGGCGTCCTTTCACCGGCGGGCACCGGCCTGGCCGCACTCGCCGACCACCTCGCCGACGGCCG
>NZ_BAGN01000397.1 GCF_000308835.1 Nocardia vinacea NBRC 16497
CGCGGGAGTGGATTTCGCGCGCGGGGTTTCGGGGGACCTCCTGCGGCGAATCTCGCGGGAGGTTGAGGGGAGGGAATGCCGGCTCGCGGGAGTGGATTTCGCGCGCGGGGTTTCGAGGGGACCTCCCGCGGATGTCGGTGGGTGCAGGGGGTTGACGACATCCGCGGGAGGTCCAGGTCCGCCGACAAGACGTGGGCACGATGGGTGACGGCCGTCGGCGGGGGATTGTGTTGCGGGAGTGGGTTATTCGGCGTGTTCGGCGCCGCCACGCGCCGCTGCGCGGCCGTGCCGCAGGAGCACACCGAGGACCAGTGCGATCACAGCGGTGCCCAATGCCAGCCAGAAAGTCTGGGTATAGCCGCTGTCGGCGAACACCTGCGGTATCGGCTGGACGGCGTGGTTGCCCATGACGTCGATGTTCGCCTTGATCGGGTTGTTGTTGAGCAAGGCGGTGACCACGGCGAGGGAGACCGCCGTGCCGAGGTTGATGGTGACACCGAGCATGCCGGTACTGATGCCCTGCTGTTCCTGCGGTACCGCGTCGACGACGAGATTGGCCACGGCGGCGTAGAAGAAGCCGAACCCGATCCCGGACAGCGCGTAGAACACCGAGTAGGTGGCCCAGCTGTAGTCGACCAGGATGTAGCCCACGCCGGCGACCACGTTGACGGCGAAGCCGGCGATCGCCGGTATGCGGGCACCGTACCGATGCGACAGCCAGCCGCCGAGGGGGCCGGCAATGACGGCGACGAGCCCGGCCCAGAGTCCGACGTGCAGCGCGTACTGCAACATGGTGAAACCGTTGCCGTAGCTGTAGCTCGGATCGAGGACCACCTTCACCATGTCGACCGGCAGCGTGGCTCCGGTCATCTCATGGGCTTTGGCCACCACACCCTGAGCGACCTGGTCGCGCAGCCCGTCGGCATTCGGGGTCTGGGTCATGTACGCCAGCGTCAATGGCTGTATCGCGATGATGCCGACACCGAAGAAGGACATCAGCAGCACCATGCTGACCTTGGGGTTCAACAGCAGCCGCAGGTCGACCATCGGGCGGCTCACTCGAGTCTCCACCACGAAGAACAGCGCCAGCAGCACCAGCCCGCCGACCAGCCAGGCGATGCTGGTCGCGCGGCCCCAACCCCAGCTCTGGCCATTGTCCAGGTAGAGCAGAACCAGCAGCGTACCGACGGACAGCAGCACCGCGCCGAACGGATCGATCCGATCGCGTACCCGCAGCTTCGATTCCGGGACCACGAGCACGACGAGCAGCGTCATCAGGGCGGTGAAACCGCCCAGACTCCAGAACAACGACCGCCAGGAGAAGTGGTCGAGGAGAACCCCGCCGATCACCGGCGCTATCGCGGCGGCAATACCGATACCAGCGCCGACGAAGCCGAGCGCGGTCGCCACGAACCGCCGCGGCATCAGGTCCCGGATCAGGCCGAAGGCAATGAACTGGCTGGCGACGGCGAACGCCTGCAGACCGCGTCCGATCAGGAACAACGTCCAGTTGTCGGTGACCGCGTCGATCAACGAGCCGACGACGAACAGCACGCCGCACGCCACGAACAGCAGCTTCTTGCCCCAGATGTCGCTCATCTTGCCGAGCAGCGGCGTCGCGGAGGCGCCGACCAGGCCGATCAGGATGACAATCCAGTTGATGTTGGCGCCGACGTCGGGGAAGGTGGCGCTCATATCGTGCAGTGCGGGGGTGATCATCGTGTACTGCACGGGGACGACCTCGGTCATCAGCACGATGAGCGCGAGTACCGCGTAGATGCGAAGTCGCGAGACGTTCTCGAGCCTACCGGTGTCGACGGCGAGGTCGACTTCATCCGGTGGAGGAGTGGTGGTAGCGGACATAATGCGCTCCAGGGAGAGAAAAACGATGAGTGGGAGTCGCGCAGCGGTGACTCTTGGCGGCGGACGATATGAGGTCGCATCAGTAGTCCGCGCGTTCGTCCTACTCACCGGAAATTCGGGCATATCCGTGCAGCGACCTTCGGTGATGCGGTCGAGTCCGGGGCATGCCGCCGCGCTCGGCGGTAGTGGTAGTCGCGGTCTGCGGTGCCGCGTCGATCAGCTACGAGCACCGTTTGCCCGCTGAGCGGAACAACGGATATGCGATGGGCGGACGGGGGCTTTCATGTGTCTCCCAACACATCCCCTACAAGGACACACACCATGAATCATCTGATCGTTCGCCGAGTACTCGCCGCCGTCGGGGCCATGGCAATGCTGTCGGCAACCGTCATCGGCTGTTCCAGTTCGAGCGATGACTCGTCCAACAGCACCACGACGGCGACCCACGCCTCCGCCGCGGCGGTCACTTCCGCGCAGGCCGATTCGAACGACCCGGCGGTCAAGGAAATCACCGATGCCTTCGTCGCATTCTTCGACGGCAAGACCTCTGCCGACACGAAAGCTGGTCTCGTGGAGAACGGTTCGACATTCGCCCCGACGCTCGCGGCGCAGGCGAGTAGTCCGATGGCCGCCGGTTCCACTGCGACGGTGTCCGATGTGAAGCTCGACGACAGCACGCATGCCTCGGTCACCTACACCGTCCTGATCAACGGCAACCCGGCCCTGCCGAATCAGGCAGGCAAGGCCGTCAGCGTCGACGGGAAGTGGAAGGTCGCCGCGGCGACCTACTGCGGTCTGCTGAAGTTGCAGGGCGGTGCTCCGGCCAGCTGCTGATCGCGCTACGGGTCGGTAACTCGGCTTTCTACTGAGTGAGACAGCGACCCGCGAAATTCGTGCGGTCAATAGCATCGGCCCTGAGCGCAGCGCCTGGTGAAAATCGACCAGTCTGCATGGGATCCGTTGTTGTCCAAGATTTTTCGTATCACACGCCGAGTATCGGGCGACAGCGGGTCGCCGATGCTCACTGGGCCGTCGATGAAAGGCATACACGCTGTGGTGAATGAATTAGCCGGCAAAGTCGCCATCGTTACCGGCGGTGCGGCTGGAATCGGTGAGGCCATTGTCGAGCTGTTCGCGGCCGAAGGCGCCCGAGTCGTCATCGCCGACCGGGACTCCGATCGGGGTGAACAGCTGGTCGAACGCCTCGGCGCGGAGGTCATCTTCACCAAGACCGATGTCGCGGATCCCGAGCAGGTCACTCAGCTGGTCGCCACCGCTGTGGAGCGCTTCGGCGGTCTCGACATCATGGTCAACAACGCGGGCATTTCCGGTGCGATGCATGCCGGATTCCTCGACGACGACCTCGCCGATTTTCATCAGGTGCTCGGTGTCAACCTGCTCGGTGTGATGGCGGGAACGCGGGAAGCGGCACGCCATATGGTTGCCAACGGCGGCGGCTCGATCATCAATGTGTCCTCGATCGGCGGGATTCAGGCGGGCGCCAGCGTGATGTCGTATCGCGCATCCAAAGCGGCGGTAATGCATTTCACCAAATCAGCCGCCATGGAATTCGCCGCCTTCGATATCCGAATCAATTGCGTCGCACCCGGAAACATTCCGACATCCCTGCTCGCTTCGGCCGTCGCGAACATGAGCGCGGAGGAAGCCGAGAGGTTTGTCGGCGCCGCCCGCGAAATCATGCGGAATAACAAACCGCTGCGGCGAGACGGCGAAGCTCGCGATGTCGCCGAGGCCGCGCTGTATTTCGGCAGCGACCGGTCGGCGTATGTGACGGGCACGATCCTGCCGGTCGACGGTGGCACCGTCGCGGGCATGAAGAGCCAGGTCAAGGACGTTCGATGAAAGTGATTGTCGACCAAGACATATGCCTCGCGAACGGTCAGTGCGCGCTGTACGCCGGCGAGGTATTCGACCAACGCGACGAGGACGGCGTCGTCGTATTGCTGAACGAGCATCCTGCGCCTGAGCAAGCCGATGCCGTCCGTCAGGCCGCCGAGGCCTGCCCCGCCCGCGCCATCCATATCGAGGAATGACGGAGACCATGTCCGAAACATCGATCGGAACCGCCACCGACGCCGCCGTGCCCCAGTATCCGATGGAGCGCTCGATGCGCTGCCCCTTCGCGCCGCCGCCCCAGCTGCTCGATATGGCGGCCGCGAAACCGTTGAGCAGAGTACGGATCTGGGACGGTAGCGAGCCGTGGGTAGTCACCGGATACACCGAAGCGCGGTCGCTTTTCTACGATCCGCGAGTCAGCGTCGACGACCGCCGCCCCGGGTTCCCGCACTGGAACGAGGGCATGAAGGCGATGTCGGACTCGCGCCCGGCGTCGGTATTCAACCGGGACCTGGAGGAACACGCCCGGTACCGGCGAATGCTGACGAAACCGTTCGCGCTCAAGCGGGTCGAGGCATTGCGGCCGGTGATCCAGAAGATCACCGACGAGCACATCGACGCCATACTCGCTGGTCCGCAACCGGCCGATATCGTCGCGGCGCTGGCCCTGCCGATGCCGTCGCTGGTCATCAGTGAACTGCTGGGCGTTCCCTACGCCGACCACGAATTCTTCCAGCGCCACAGCGATGTCGGGCTGGGGCGATACACCACCGCGGAGGAGTCGCAGCAGAACGTCCTCGGCTTGCTCAACTATCTGGCGGAGCTGACGGAGGTCAAGGCCGAGAATCCGGCCGAGGACGCGGTGTCCGATCTGGCGGAGCGGGTCAAGGCCGGTGAGATCGATAAGTGGGAGGCCGCGATGCAGGGCGTCGGCCTGCTGGTCGCGGGGCACGAGACCACATCGAACATGATCGGTCTCGGTGTGCTCGCCCTGCTGGAGCATCCCGAACAGCTGGCGGTCATCCGCGATACCGACGATCCGAAGGTGCTGGCCAACGCGATCGAGGAACTGCTGCGGTATCTCAGCATCATCCATACCGGGCAGCGGCGAGTTGCCATGGAGGACATCGAGATCGGTGGCGAGGTGATCCGCGCCGACGAGGGAATCATCATCGACCTGGCACCGGCGAACTGGGATCCGAACACCTTCCCCGAGCCGGACCGGCTGGATGCCGACCGTTCGAATGCGAATCAGAACATGGCATTCGGGCACGGGCGGCATCAGTGCGTCGGCCAGCAGCTCGCTCGTGCGGAGCTGCAGATCGTCTTCCAGACACTGTTCCGGCGTATTCCGACGCTGCGGCTGGCGACGACCATCGACCAGATCGACTTCAAACACGACCGGCTGGCCTTCGGGGTCTACGAGCTGCCGGTCGAGTGGTGACCAATTCCGACAAGATGCATGGAGGCAAGTGATGTCAAGCCCGACGAAGAACGTCTCGTTATATCCACCCGAGGGCCTCGGCGCGCCGAAGAACCGGCACGGTAATGCCACTGGTGACGTGGGTCTGCCCGCGGGGACCGAGGTGTTCTCGGCCGATAATCACATCTCGCTCTCGGACGATATCTTCTTCCAGTATCTTCCCGAGGAGCTGAAGGCTCAGGCGCCGCGGATCTGGTACGAGGAAGGTGCCTATCAGGTCGGCGCCGTCGGACATTCGTTCCTGCCGCCCGAATTCAGTGCCGTCCTGATGCAGTACGACGACCTCGTCGGCGCGGCAAGCGGCAACCTCGAGGCCCGTATCGAGCAGCTGGCCGAAGACGGCGTCTACAAGGAGTTGGCGTTTCCGAATGCCGTCCTGGCGCTGTTCTTCCATTCCGACAAGGAAATGCGCGAGCGCCTGTTCCGGATCTACAACCAGTACATGGCGGGCCTGCAGGAGCGTTCCAAGGGCCGGTTCTACGCTGCGGGCCTGATCAACTGGTGGGACCCGGAGGGTACCCGCCGCACCCTGGCCGAGCTGAAGTCGTTGGGGCTCAAGACTTTCCTGCTGCCACTCAACCCGGGTACCGACGCCGACGGCAACCAGATCGACTACGCGAGTACGGCGATGGACCCGGTGTGGGACGAGATCGAAGCGTCGGGCGTGCCCATTTCCCATCACATCGGGGAGACCGGGCTCAAGGCTCCCTGCGAGTTCAACACCATCGTGGTCGGGATGATGGTCAATGTCGACTCATTCCGGGAGATGTTCGGCAGGTACATCTTCTCCGGCATTCTCGACCGGCATCCGAAACTCAAGATCGGCTGGTTCGAGGGCGGGATCGCCTGGGTTCCGTCGGCACTGCAGGACGGCGAACATCTGTACGCGTCCTACCAGCACATGTGCGAGCCGAAACTGCAGCACGACGTCCGCTACTACTGGAACAAGCATATGAGTGCCGCGTTCATGGTGGATCCGCTCGGCTTGCAGCTGATCGACCAGATCGGCGTGGACAACGTGATGTGGTCCACCGACTACCCGCACAACGAAAGCACTTTCGGCTATTCGGAGAAGTCGCTGCAACTGGTCATCGACGCGGTCGGCCCGGAAAACGCAGCCAAAATCGTCAGCGGCAATATCAAGAAATTCCTGGGTATCGAATGACTAATTCTCCGACAGCGGTAGGGACGTCGATCCGAATTCCGGACACACCGGATCGCGCCCGCATGCGGCGCGAAACCGGAGCCCGGTTGCGGGCGGCGATGGTGGAGCAGGGCGTGGATGCCCTGGTTCTGCTCGAAGACCAATCCGTCATGTATGCGACCGGAGCGAGTTGGCCGCTCGGCGACGCCGGTCTGTCGCATATCGAGTGCCCGGTCGCGGTGGTCCTGGCAGACGACGAGTGGCCGCATCTGTTCATGCCTTTCCGTGAGGGCGCGGCCACCGAAACGGAGTTGCCCGCGGACTATGTCCACGGACCCGTCTATCTCGAATTCGACGAAGGCGTAGCGGATTTCGCGCGGATCCTGGCCGATCTCGTCCCCAGCGGGGCGTCCATGGCCGTAGACCAATGCACGGGTGCGATGCGGCGCGCGGAGCAGAGATTGTTCCCGTCCGGGTCGCCCACCGACGCCGCCCTGGTGCTGAGTGCGGCCAAACTGGTCAAGACCCAGGACGAGCTGGCCTGCATCCGCACGGCGTGCCGGATAACCGACACCGCGATGGTCGATGTCCACGCGGCGCTGGCACCCGGAATCCGGCAGATCGACCTCTCCGCGGCCTTCGTGCGGCGGGCGTTCGAACTCGGCGCCACCGCCAATATCCTCGACCCCATCTGGCAGGTCATGCCGGAAACCAAGGCAGAAGGCGTCTGGACGGTACACGACGATCTTGCGCTGCCCTTGCTGACGACCGAACGGGAGCTGGCGCGCGGCGATGTCCTGTGGACCGACGTGAGCATCAGCTACGGCGGGTACTGCTCCGACTTCGGCCGGACCTGGGTGGTCGGCCAGGACCCCACCCCGAGGCAGCAGGCGCAATTCACCAGATGGCGGGGGATCCTGGACGCGGTGCTCGCGGTGACTCGCGCAGGAGCTTCGCTGAATGAACTGGCCAGGGCGGCCATCGACGCCAACGGCGGCGAAAAGCCCTGGCTGCCCCACTTCTATCTGGGGCACGGTATCGGCGTCGGCCCCGCCGAGATGCCCATGATCGGCACGGATCTGGGCGAAGACTTCGACAAGAACTTCGTCCTCGCACCGGGCACGGTACTGGTGCTGGAACCGGTGGTGTGGGAGGACGGCACCGGGGGCTACCGCAGCGAGGAGATCATCGTGATCACCGAGGAAGGCTTCATTCCGTTGACCGACTACACCTACGCGCCCTATGGCAACTGAAATCCTGGCCGATGAACGCGCACTCCGTCTCGGGCGACGGGAGCGCGTACTGGCCCAGATGGAAGCCCACGACCTCGACCTGCTCGTACTGGGCAGGCAGGCCAATATTCGCTATGTCACGGGTACACCGCAGCTGTGGACCGCGGGGACCAGGCCGTTCGGTCCCGGATGCGTCCTCGTCCGCGAAACCGGCGACATTCATCTGTTGAGCACCTGGGACGAAGGCGTTCCCGAGGACATTCCGCACGAAAACCTGTACGGGATCATGTGGAATCCGCTCAACCTCGTGGGGGTGCTGCGCCAGATCGGCGGTGCCGCCACCGCCAGGCGGGTGGGTACGGATGCCCTGTCCCCGCTGTTCTCCCAGTTCCTGCCGATGGCATTTCCCCAGGCGGAACTGGTCGACGGCGAACAGGCCATGCGTGCCGCCCGGCGGATCAAGACTCCCGAAGAAATTGTGGTGCTTCGGGATTCGATCCGCATCGCGGAAGCGGGCCTGGCGGCGGCGGTGGCCGAACTGCGGCCGGGGGTCACCGAGAAGACCCTGACGGGAGTGATGTTGGAGGCAATGGCGGCCGGGGGCATGAGTACCCCGGCCACCCAGGACGCCGCATGGGTGACCGCACCGGACCACCCGTGGCGGCGCGCGTCCGGTGACCGACGCGCGCAGGCCGGTGACCTGGTGGCCTTTTCCGCGGGAGTCATCGGCAACGGCTACATCGCCCAGATCGGCCGGACCTGGCCGACCTGGGCTCCGAAGGACGGCACAAGTGCCCTCTACGAGCGGTGGGATCAGCTGTGGTCTCGCCTGCTCGCCGCCTGTCGGCCGGGTCGGCTCGCCTCCGAATTCCTCAGCGCGTACGAGGCTGCAGGTGAACCGTTGCCGCCGCTGCCGGTGGCCCATGCGCTGGGGCTGGGGTTCGATGCGCCCGTTGTGTCGCAACAACTTCCGGCCACCGCCGGCGCGGAGCATCTGGAACCGGGGATGGTGCTCGCCGTCACCGGCTACGTCTGGGAGCAGGGCATCGGCGCCGTCTTCGGACGGGAGATGGTGCTGATCACCGCCGACGCACCCGAGGTGCTGACTTCCGGCCCGTCGTGGAACAGCAACGCGGGCATCACGATCGGAGCGTCGAATGACTGAGTCCGCGCCCTCGGCGGAGGAGATCATCCTCTACGAGAAGGATCCCAAGACCAAGATCGCCACGATCACGTTCAACCGGCCCGACCACCTCAATGCGCCGACCATCGCGGCTCGGGTGCGCTATGCCGACCTGTTGCACCGCGCCAGTGTCGACGACGACGTCAAGGTGCTCGTAATCCGTGGCGAGGGCGATGATCTCGGCACCGGTGCCGACCTACCGGAATTCATGGCGGCGCACACCAATCCCGATCAAGGGCCGAAACTCGCCGAATTCCGCATCGGCGCCGACGAAGTCACCTATCCGCCCCAGGGGTCGTTCCGGCACGGCGCGACGCTCAGCGCGTGGTATGCCAACTCCCACTCCGGAATTCGCAGCCTGCAGGATTTCAAGAAGATCAGCATCCTGGAGGTGAAGGGCTACTGCTACGGGTGGCACTTCTATCAGGCCGCCGACGCCGATCTGGTGATCTCCTCCGACGACGCGCTGTTCGGGCATCCGGCCTTCCGCTACGTCGGGTGGGCGCCGCGGATGTGGTGGTGGGCGCAGACCATGGGCCTGCGCAAATTCCAGGAGATGGTGTTCACCGGGCGGGCGTTCACCGCTGCCGAAATGTACCAGTGCAACTTCCTCAACAGCGTCGTCCCGAGGGACCAGCTGGAAGCGGAAGTGGACAAATACGCACAGGCCTGTGCCAGTAACCGTCCGACGGACACCGTGTTCATGCAGAAGTCCTTCTTCGAGTTCATGAAGCAGTACCAGGGCGAATATCTGGGCAGCATGATCAGCGGACTTTTCGAAACGGTCGGCGGCTTCGCGGCGCCCGACACCGACGACATGATGTTCGACCAGGCCATGAATCGCGGAATCAATAACGCGGTCAAGGACAACGACAGCAAATTCCCGCCGGAATGGCGGCTGAGCAAGCGCGCTCGGGAGCGGAAGGACTAGCTCGTGGAACCGCTCGATGGTTACGTGGTCGTCGATTTCTCCAGTGGAATCGCGGGGGCCTACTGTACGAAGCTGTTGGCCGACGCCGGCGCGGAAGTCGTCAAAGTCGAAGCGCCGGAAGGTGATCGGTTGCGGAGCTGGTCGGCTTCGCACACCGAAATCCCGTCCGGTGCCGACGGTGCGCTGTTCGGTTTCCTCGCGTGCTCGAAGCACAGCGTGGTCGCCGATCCGGATGAGATCGACTTCGTGGACCGACTGTTGGCGGGGGCGGACGCGGTGGTCTGGAGTCGCGGATCGAGTGTCGCGGAGCATCCGTCGTTCACTCCGGAAGCCATTCATGACCGGCATCCCCATCTGACGGTCACCTCGATCACCCCATTCGGTCTGCACGGTCCCTGGCAGGACCGACCGGCTACCGAGTTCACGCTGCAGGCGTGGTCGGGCGGGATCATCGGGCTCGGTCGCGGCGCGCCGGACCGTGCTCCGGTCTACGTCGGAGGCCGAATCGGCGAGTGGGTTGCCGGGGGATATGCCGCGGCCGGCACCCTGGCATCGCGGGTGCGGACCCTCGGCACCGGCGTGGGTGAGCTGGTCGACCTGTCCATACTCGAGAGCCAGATTCTGAGTCTCACTTACTATTCCGTCACGTTCTTCGAGGCGCTCGGTCGGCTGATGCGGCCGGGACGAGGGCTTATGGTGCCCGGGGTGGCCAGTGCCAAGGACGGAATGGTGGCCGTCGGGTGCGGGACCGCCCAGCAGTGGTTCGACCTGTGCGCGATGGTCGGCCATCCGGAGTGGATCGACGAGAGCGCGCCGTTCTCGATCAGCGGGCGAGCGGGCGACCTGGCGAGTGAGATCGCGCCGTGGTTCGCCGACCACACCGTCGAGGAAATCCGGGAACTGGCAACGGCTTTCAGAATTCCCAATTCCCTGGTGGCCAATGGCGAGAACGTCGCCGAGATGGAGCACTACCGGGCGCGCGGATCGTTCGTGGCCAACCCCCGCGACGGCTACACCCAGCCCGCCCCACCGTTCCGCTTGGGATCCGAGCCTCCGCCCGCGCCCCGCCCCGCCCCGCGCCTCGACGAGCACGGGGAACGATATCGCGCCACACCCCCTGCCGCTCGAGGAGACACCGCGAAAGGGTTGCCCTTCAACGGACTTCGCGTGCTGGATATGACCGCCTTCTGGGCCGGGCCGTCGTGCACACACCTGCTCGCCATGCTCGGTGCCGAAGTAATCCACGTCGAGTCGACCACCCGGCCCGACGGAACCCGGCTCATCGCCGGTGTCCCGCTCAGCGAGGACCAATGGTGGGAACGCTCGCCCATATTCTCGAGCCTGAACACGAATAAGAAGAGCGTGACGCTGGACTTCCGAAGCGAGCGCGGGATCGAGGTGCTGCATCGGCTGATCCAGAGCTGCGACGTCATCGTCGAGAACTACACCCCGCGGGTGCTCGAGCAGATCGGGCTCGACTACGAGAAGGTGCGCGGCCTGCGCCCCGACGCGATCATGGTCCGGATGCCGGGATTCGGCCTCGACGGGCCGTGGCGGGACAACCCGGCCTTCGCCTACATCATCGAGGATGCGTCCGGACTCACCTGGTTGACCGGCCATCCCGATCAGAACCCGGTCGAGCCGTTCTCGATCGGCGATCCGAATGCCGGTCTGCACGCCCTCAACGCGCTGCTGCTCGCGCTGGAACATCGGCGGCGTACCGGCGCGGGCATGCTCGTCGAGGCGGCGATGGTGGACGCCGCAATGAATGTCGCCGCCGAACAGGTGATCGAGCACTCCGCATACGGGCAACTCCTTGTGCGCGACGGCAATCGGGGACCGGAGGCGGCACCGCAAAACCTCTACCGGACCGCCGATATCGACGAATACGGCGGCAACGACTCCTGGGTCGCGGTCGCGGTGGCCACCGATGAGCAATGGTCTGGTCTACGCGATGCGATCGGTCGGCCGGACTGGGCGATGGAGCCGGAGTTGTCCACCGCCGGCGGGCGTCGTGTGCAGCACGACCTCATCGACAAGAATCTCGCCGCCTGGTGTGCGCAGCGCAGCGCGGGCGAGATCGTCCAAATCCTTTGGGACGCAGGAGTTCCGGTGGGCAAAGTCATGCAGCCGCATCGCGTCGCCGAACTGCCGCAGCTCGAGTCACGCGGCTTCTATGAGTACGTCGAGCATCCGGTGAACCCGACGGTCCGGCACAGCACAGTGCCGTTCACGCTGTCGGACGGCCCCGAACGGTGGCACACGCGCCACGCGCCGCTGTTGGGGGAGCACAACCAGGAAGTGCTGGCGGGACTCGGATTCGGTGAATCCGAAATCGCCGCGCTCGAAGCCGACGGCGTCATCGGGCGGGCGCCCGCGATGGGCAGGGGGAAGTGATGACATCGATGAACGACTGGGACCTTACGACCGACTTCCTGGTCGTCGGGAGCGGTGCCGGGGTCGTGGGCGCACTGCGTGCCAGTGCCCTCGGCAAAGATGTTCTCGTCGTGGAGAAGTCCGATCTGGTCGGCGGATCGACCTGTATGTCGGGTGGTGTGCTGTGGTTGCCCAACAATCCACTCATGCAGCGCGATGGCGTGCCCGACTCACTCGAGGACGCGCTGCGGTACTTCGACACAGTTGTCGGTGACGCGGGTCCGGCATCGTCTCCGGCGCGGCGAATGGCCTACCTCCATTCGGGGATCGACATGGTCGACTTCCTCGAATCCGAGGGCCTGAAATTCCGTCGGTGCGAAGGGTATAGCGATTACTACGCCGGAGTCCGGGGCTGCGAAGGCGGATCCGCCCGGGGCAGATCCATCGAACCGGAGATATTCGACAAGAAGAAACTCGGTGCCTGGCGTGACCGGATCCGGCCCGGCTTCGCCGGCGGCATGGTGATCTACACCGTGGAGGCGGCGCCGATGTCGTTGATGCGGACCCGAATCGGTATGGCCACGATGGCCAGGGTCGGAAGGCGCACCGTCGGGGGGCGCCTTCGCGGACGGCAGTTGGCGGCCAATGGGGCGGCGTTGATCGCCCGGTTGGTCGACGCGCTGCTGCGGCGGCAGGTTCCGATCTGGCGCGAGTCCGCGCTCACCGACCTGGTCGTCGAGGACGGCCGGGTCGTGGGCGCGGTCATCCAGCGTGACGGAGGCGCTGTGCGCGTGCGTGCGCGGGATGGAATCCTGCTCGCCGCGGGTGGTTTCGCCCGCAACGAGACGATGCGCAAGGAGTATTCGGACGGGCAGCCCATCGGTGCCGACTGGACCTCGGCCAACCCGGGCGATACCGGAGACGCGATCCGGCTCGCGATGGATCTCGGAGCCGCCACGGACATGCTGGACGAGGCGTGGTGGATGCCGTCGTGGATCATGCCCGACGGCACCCCCGGCATGTGCCTGTCCGAGCGGTGCAAGCCGGGATCGCTCATCGTCGACGCGCAAGGACGACGCTATTTCAACGAGGCGTGCTCCTATCAGGAGGCGGGCCAGCGGATGTATGCCCATCACCGCGAGTCCGGCGGCGCTATTCCATCATGGCTCATCATTGATTCCCGCCACCGGGCCAGCTATCCGTTCGGGATGGCCCCCGCAGGCTGGACACCGAAGAAGTTGATCACCAGCGGTGTGCTGAAACGCGGCGAGACGCTGGAAGACCTTGCGCGCCAATGCGGTATCCCCGCCGATTCGCTGTCGGAGACGGTCAGCCGTTTCAATGGATTCGCCGAAACCGGCGTCGATGAGGACTTCCATCGCGGCGAGGGCGATCACGAGCGGTTCTATGGCGACCGCACCCACCAGCCGAATCCCAGCCTGGGTCCGATCGAGAAGGGGCCGTTCTACGCGGCCGCGCTGTATCCCGGAGATATCGGCACCAGCGGTGGGCTGCTCTGTGACGAGTTCTCCCGGGTATTGAACGCCGATGGGGAGCCGATCAGCGGTTTGTATGCCACCGGCAACTGCACCGCATCCGTGATGGGCCGCAGGTACCTCGGCGCCGGAGCGAGTATCGCCGCCTCGGCGGTATTCGGGTACGCGGCGGCGAATCACGCGTGTGAGTCTCCCGGCCGAGAACACTCCGAATGACGAAGGTTGTTGCTGCACAAGCCGTTCCGTCGACCGGCCGCCCGCTCCGCGCGGCGTTCGCACGGACACTGATCTGACCCTGCGGAGGTAACGTGCATCTCTCGTCGATGGTCGAGATGATCGAGTCGGGCTTTGCCGACCGGGTGCTGCTCGGCGATGCCGAGCGGCGGGTCACCGGTGCCGATCTGGGCGTGCTCGCCACGCGTGGCGCGGGGGCGTTACGTGCGTTCCCGGCGCTGGTGTACACGGGGGAGAACCATCCGCTGCTGCCGGTGGCATTGTTGGCCGCGGCATGCGCGGGGGTGCCGTTCGTCCCGGTGAACTACCGGTTGGACGACACCCAGCTGAACAGTTTGATCGAACGGCAGCCCGACGCTCTCGTATTGGCGGACGCCGCGACAGCGCCGCGAGTGACGGCCGGCGGGCAGGTACTCCTGTTCGACGATTGGCTGGCGGGACTCCCCGCCGACCCGCCACCCGCGGATCCGCCGATCGACGATGACGACGTGGCGGTCGTGCTGTACACCAGCGGTACCACGGCGGCCCCGAAGTCGGCGCTGCTGCGGCATCGCCACCTGATGGCGTACCTGCTGAGCACCGTCGAATTCGGCAGTGCCGGTGCCGAAGAGGCGGTGCTGGTGTCGGTGCCGCCCTACCATGTCGCCGGCGTGGCCAACATGCTGTCGAATTTGTTCGCGGGCCGTCGGCTGGTGTACCTGCGTGCCTTCGATCCGCTCGTATGGCTCGACACGGTCCGTGCGGAAGCCGTGACCAACGCGATGGTGGTGCCGACAATGCTGGCGCGGATCGTGGACACGGTGACCGGACTCGGCAGTGCGGACCTGCCGACACTACGTTCCCTCTCGTACGGCGGCGCGAAAGTATCCGAACGCGTACTGCACGAAGCACTTACGCGATTCCCGAAGGTCGGATTCGTCAACGCCTACGGTTTGACCGAAACGGCGTCGACGATCGCCGTCCTCGGCCCCGAAGACCACCGAGCCGCACTGCTTTCCGACGACCCACTGATCCGGGCCCGGCTCTCGTCGGCCGGTCAGGTACTGCCGACAGTCGAGATCGAGATCCGCGACGACGACGGCCGAGCACTGCCCCCGGGCAAGTCGGGCATCATCTTCCTGCGCGGCGACCAGATCTCCGGTGAATACGCCACCGGCAGCCTGCTCGACGCCGACGGCTGGTTTTGCACCCGAGACAAGGGCCATGTCGATGCCGACGGATACCTGTACATCGAGGGCAGAGCCGACGACACGATCATCCGAGGCGGCGAGAATATCGCCCCCGCCGAGATCGAAGAGGTCCTACTGTCCCACCCGGCGGTCGCCCAAGCGTGCGTCGTCGGCCCACCGAGCGACGAATGGGGCCAAACACTCGCCGCAGCCGTAGTGCTGCGCGCGGGCGCCGTCGCAACCGATGAAGAGTTGCGCACCCTCGTCCGTTCGCGACTGCGCGGCTCGAAAACCCCGGAAACGATCGTCTTCCGAGAGTCGTTGCCGCACACCGACACCGGAAAGCTACTGCGCAGGCTCGTGCTCGAGGACCTGAGCGCACCTTAGAGAGGTAAGAAACCCCATGGCACTATCCCTGAAGCCCGGCACGCGCGTCTACAGCGCCGTCGATTCGACAGAACTGATCGTCGTCAAAGTCCCCGCGGCCCCCATCGAACTCACCATCGGCGGCGCCCCCGCAGTGCTCTCCGCGGCGGAAAAGAACGGCACCGCCGCCCCGGCCACCTCCAACGGCGGCACCGCGATTGGCAAGCGCTACACGAACGCCGACGCCACAGTCGAATTGTTGTGCACGAAGCCAGGTCCCGGGATTCCCGCCATCGATGGCGAGGCGCTGGAGCTCAAGGCAGCCAAGCCGCTCCCGGCATCGGACTGACCGTCGGCACCGCCCGGTACTTGGGCGAGTCGGCGGGGCAGGGTTGCTTCCACCGGTGCGGTTGGTCGGCACGATATGCCGCCGGGCCCAACGCTCCACAACCCGAACACTTCGACGGTCGAAGGACCAGCGATTCGGATCGTGCCGGTAGGCGTTCGGCGGGTGAAGACCACGGCTCGACCTACCGATTCCACCGAGTTGTCGGCGATCGGCGCTCCGCTGGCACATCGGAGACCACCGCGCACACCCCCAAGCGGCAGCGGCTCCCGATCATGTCGGCGTGACATTTCCGAGATCATTTCGTAATGTATCGGTGACGTGTCCCCAACGATAGCCAGTAATCGATATTATGCCTGGTCAACACCGCAGGCGTCCGGTAGGCCGCAAGCGCACTCCGCTAGCTGTGGTTGTGGCTGTGTGTGGCATCGCTGCCATTGCCGCAGTCGTGCTGTGGGTGGTGAGCCCGACCGCTCAGCATGCCGCGGTCCAAGCAGCCCCTGCCGCCGCGCCGTCGACGGCACAGCCGGCACCGGCGGCTGCGGCCGAGCAAATACGACCGTCGGCCGACGAATACATCAAACACCTACGCGTCCCGTGTTCGACCGAACTCGCGGGCACCCGACCGCATGTGGCACAGGTGGGCCACTTCCTCGGAAAGATGTTCGGGATCACCGACATCGGCGGTGCTTTGGGCCGTGGCAACGACGATCACGGCGCCGGCCTTGCGGTCGATTTGATGACATCTGATTCCGCACAAGGCGATGCGATCGCAGAATTCGTGCTGGCCAATCAGCAGCGTTTCGGTGTGACCTACGTGATCTGGCGGCAGCGATACAACGACGGCAACGGCTGGTCGTACATGGAAGACAAAGGGAGCCCGACCGCAAATCACTACGACCACGTGCACGTATCCTTCGCCGCGAATGCCCCTGATGTGGACGTACAGTGCTGACCGCCACCGCACGCCGAACCAAACGCCACCTGCGTTCGTCGGTCCCGTGCGTGGCGTCGTCCGGGTGGGCATGGAAGGCCACGACCGTCGCCAACCCTGGTTCGTAAAGCCACGGCGCGGATCTCGCGGTGCGCTGCACAGCTCGATCCTGCGCCCGCACGAGGAACACCTTGATTTCTATGCGGCAGGCCTTTGGCGATCAGGAGTCGCGGACAGACCGGGGGTGATCAGCCGCCGCTCGACCAGGATTCGGGCGTCGGCGAGGATCAGCGGGAGGGCCGCGGAGCTCGGGAGGGCTGGGCCGAGTCCACCTGCTCGAATCAGATGAGCCTGTGCGCCGTAGCGCCCGAATGCCAGCGCGATCGAGGTGGCGGCGTTCGGGTCGGCGTATCGATGCTGCGGCTCGGGGAAGCACCATTGCCAGGGGCCTGCCGAGGTCGTGAAGCGCAGTTCGATGTAGTCGGATCGGGCTGGGCAACGCAGTGCGATCTCGAGTGCGGCAGGCAGGAACGACCTTCCGGACAGGGTCGATTCGGTTACTCGGGTCACGGCCGACTCCTAAGCGGTTCGTCCGGCGAGGTCGAGTGCGGCGAGATAGGCGAAGACGAGGCTCGAACCGATCGGTGTTCCGGCGCCGGGGTACGCGCCACCGGACATTGCGGCCATGGTGTTGCCGGTCGCGTAGAGACCTTCGATCGGCGTTGCGTCCGAGCGGAGTACGCGGGCGTGCTCGTCGGTCACGAGACCACCCTTGGTTCCGATATCGGACAGTACGACGGTGGCCGCGTAGTAGGGCGGGGTGTCGACGGGGATGAGCAGCGGGTTGGGCAGCTCGGTGGCCAGCGGCACGAGGTAGTTCTGCCTGGGATCGGCCGGGTAACCGACGATGTACTGGAACATCTGGTCCCACGGCGCCTCGCCGCGGTGGAAACGCTCGTCGACACCGGACTTCGAATAGCCGTTGTACTCCTCGATCGACTTGCGCAGTTTCTCCGGCGGCACGCCGATCAGTTCGGCCAATTCTTCGAGGGTATCGGCGCGGTGCAAGGCGGCGGACGCGAACCACTCCGGACGCACCGGCTGCTCCGGGTCACCGCCGAAGCCGTCGCGTTCGAGCTGCCGGTGGTCGAATATCCAATACGCGGTGCTGTGCGTAATACCGGTATCGCGTTGCAGCCGGGCCATTTCGTGCCCGGCGCGGTCGTAGGGCTGCGTTTCGTTCATGAAGCGCTCGCCCTCGGCATTGACCCAGATCCCGCCGCGGGTGCCGGTATGGAAGACGGGCCGACCGTCGGGCTGCACCACGCCAGGGACGTACCAGGCCTCGTCGAGCAGGTCGGTGGCCGCGCCGATCGCGCGGCCGGCCAGGATCGCGTCGCCGGTGTTCTCCGGCGCGCCGTGGGACCATTCGCCGGTGAGCGGCACGGGTGAATACTGCTCGCGCATCTCACGGTTGTGCTCGAAGCCGCCTGCGGCCAGGATCACGCCGCGGGTCGCGCGGAATGTGTGGCGCTCGCCGCCGCTGACCGCCACCACACCGGTGACCCGCCCGTCCTCGACCAGCAGGTCGGTGAGGGCGGTCTCGAGCAGGTAGGAGCCGTTGCCCGTTGCGAGGAATGCCGTCAGCGCCCGGCCGATCAGCGCGCGGCCACCGACGAGCACCGGTCCTTCGTCGATACCCCAGCGTTCTTCGGGGACGGAGCGACGGATGAGCGGGGCGAGCTCCCCGAGTTCGGCGACCGAGATCTCCTGCGGGAATACGGTTCGACCGGTGGCGGTCGATCCGGGACGGCCGTAGAAGTATTCGGGGACGGGTTGGTAGACGAAGGATCCGAACAGCGGGTTCTGCTCGAGGTCATCGATCAGTTGGGGCGCGGTCCGCAGGTAGGCATCCTGCAACGGTTCGCGCGACTTGTCGGCGACGACGTCGCGCAGGTAGGTGCGGGCGGCCTTGGGATCATCCTCGATGCCCGCGCGCGAGATCGGGGCGCTGCCCGGAAACCACAGTCCCGCACCGGAATACGACGTCGTGCCACCGATCAGTGCGGTCTTCTCCAGTACCAGCGTGCGCAGCCCGCGGGCGGCGGCCGCATAGGCGCCGATCAGGCCACCGCCGCCGGAGCCGACTACCACGACATCGTAGGTTTCCTGGTCAGCGGGCATTGCTGTCTCCTTGTATCGCTGTGTCGATAGCTCGCGCGGTCGGTTGCGGCGGCGCCGGACCGTGCGGCAGCGAAGCGACCGGTCATCGGGGATCGAGGGTCCGTCGAGTGTGCGGCCGACGATGTCGGGCCGAGTGCGTGATTCCGCTGAGCGGGATGGCGCCGGTCGTGGTCGGGGAGCCGTCGGCGGCGGCTCGTCGGAAGCCGGTGCGTCTCATTGTTCGGAAAGTCCGGCATCCGGCGCCCGGTTCCTGCTCAAACTTGCCAGCCAGCAGGACATTCCGACTCGAAGGAGAGCTCGCATGGCTGGTTCGCACGACTACGATCCCGGCCCGCAGATTGCCCACGCCGGTGGCCTGAACCTGGGGACCCCGGATCTGCGGCGTTCGATCTGGTTCTTCCGGGACCTGCTGGGTATGGAGGTGGTCGCCGAATCCGACGGTGTGGCCTATCTGCGCGGGTACCAGGAACTGGTGCACCACTCGCTGGTGCTCACCCAGCAGGACGAGGCGCGGGTGAACAGCTACAGCTTCCGGGTGAAACGGCCGCAGGATGTCGAGCTCTTCCACAAGCAGCTGACCGAGGCGGAGATCGAGGCGGTCGAGCTGCCCGTCGATCACGAGCTCGGCCGCGGCACCGCGATCCGCTTCCTGGTGCCGGGCAGCGAACATCCCTTCGAGCTGTACTACGACATCGAAAAGCCACTCGCGCCACCGGAATTGCGCTCGAAGCTGCTCAGCAACTCTGCACGCCGCCGCGGTTTCGGCGTCCGGCGGCTGGACCATCTGAACGTGCAGTGCAGTCCGACCACGGTGAACCAGGCCGAGGGCTGGTTGCGCAATGCGTTGGGGTTCAAGCGCCGGGAGTTCGCGATGATCCCGCAGTTCCCGGAAACCATCCTCGCCTCGTGGCTGTCGGTGACGCCCCAGGTGCACGACATCGCGATCGGTGTCAACGGGGAGGAGAAGAACGGGGCGTTCCACCACGTGGCGTTCAATATCGAGAACTTCCACGACATTCTGCGGGCGGTCGACGAGATCCGTGATCTCGACATCGACTTCGGGCACGGTCCGGGCAAGCACGGCATCGGGCAGGCGATGTACCTGTACATCCATGATCCCGGCTCCGGTCACCGGGTCGAGCTGTACTCCGGTGGATACCTCATCTTCGATCCGGACTGGCAGGCGCTCGAGTGGAAGATCCCCGAATTGCAGTGGGGGCAGACGTGGTACGGCGAGGCCCTCGATGTCGGTCCGGGCGGCGCGTTCCTGTCGACCACACCGTCGGCCGGATTGTGACCAACGAGAGGAACATCATGACGCTCGAGTCCCAAGGCACCCACGAGGGTGTGCCCGCCTACTACTTCGACAATCGACTATCAGGCCCGTTGCTGAGCCATCACGAGCAGTGGGACCAGCTCGCCGGCACTCACTCCGCGTTCAGAAGTACTGTCGCACAGGGTTATTGGGTCATTACGGACGGCCAGGCGATCCAAGAGGCGCTGCAGGACTGGCGGACGTTCTCCAGCACCTCGGTGACGGTCCTCGAGCCGAATCCGAAGTTCCTGTGGATTCCGGAGATGCTGGATCCGCCGCTGCACACCAAGTGGCGGCGGCTGTTGGGCAGCGAGTTCGGGCCCAAGTGGGTCGCCACCCGCGAGCCGGAGATCCGGAAGATCGCGGCGGACATGATCGACCGGCTGCTGCCCAAGGGTGCCGCGGACGTACTCGACGAGTTCGCGCGCCGGTTCCCGACCTTGATCTTCATGCGGCTGATGGGCCTGCCCGAGCAGGACCTGGACCAATTCCTGGAGTGGGTGCACGAGATGCTGCACCTGCCGCACGCCGAGGATCCCGACCACCGTCGGCAACTTGCCGCGATGACCGCCGCGTCGGCCTATTTCGAAGAGCAGATCGCGCTGCGTCGCGACGCCCCGCGCGATGATCTGCTGTCTCGCATGATGAGCTGGCGGATCGATGGCGAGCTTCTCAGCGACGCCGATATGCACGCGTTCTGCATCCTGATGTTCCAGGCGGGTTTCGACACGGTCCCCATCGCCATCGGCTGGGCCATGTACCACTTCGCCGCGCACCATGAGGATCGCGCGGCCATCGTCGCCGACCCGTCGCTGATCGCCAATGGCGTCGAGGAAGTGCTGCGCGTCTATTCGTTCGTCATCCCGGCACGAAAGGCGATGCGAGACACCGAGATCGGCGGCTGTCCGGTGAAATCCGGTGACATGGTGATGCTGCCGCTCGCGGTGAGCAACCGGGACGCCGAGCGATTCGATGATCCGCTCGAGGTGGATCTGCATCGCACCGCGAACAACCACATCGCCTTCGGTTCGGGCCCGCACCGCTGCTTGGGTTCGCATCTGGCGCGACTGGAGCTGAATGTCGCGATGGAGGAGTGGCACAAGCGAATTCCGGACTACCGGATCACCCCGGGGCAGCAGCTCGAGCAGACCGGAAACATGTACGGCTTGATGTCCTTGCGCCTCGAGTGGTGAACCACGGCCGGGCAGGCGCATGACGACACGATCGAAATTCACGCCGAGCGGGACTCGGACCGTCGAAAGGCATTACCACGTGGGAATTCGCGACCAGCTGACCCGGCTGCTTGCCGAGGCTCCGGCCGACGCCGAAGCGATCGAGCACGAGGAGATCTGGTGGACCTGGGGTCGGATCCAGGCGACCGCGCGCTCGGTCGTCGATGCGCTGGAATCCGCCGGTCTCGGTGCGGGATCCCGCGTCGGTGTGGTTCTGGAGAACCGGCCCGAACATGTCGCGGTGGTCGCCGCGCTGATCGCGTCCGGTCGATGCGTCGTGCTGCTCGCTCCGCTGCAGCCGGCGCCGCGGCTGGCCGCCGACATCATCGCGTGTGATCTGCCCGCGGTCGTGTGCGGATCCGAGCTGCTCGCCCGTGACGGCGTGCTCGATGCCGCCACGGCGGCCGGTGTTGCCCTGGAACTGCGGGACGACGGCTCGGTGCGGCGAGTGGGCGGCCAGGTCCGTGCCTCCGCCGTGACCAATCCGGGAACGGTCGTCGAAATGCTCACCTCGGGGACGACCGGCGTGCCCAAGCGGGTGCATCTGCGCACCGAGCAGTTGGATCAGGCACTGACTTCCGGTGGGCAGACGGCGCGGGAAGACCGGTTGCTGTCCCGGTCGGCGGTACTGGTGAACGCGCCGCTCGTGCACATCGGCGGCCTGTGGCGGGCACTGGCCTGCCTCGCCATGGGCCGGCGGATGATTCTCATGCCCAAGTTCGTCCTGGAACCATGGGTAAGCGCCGTGGAGCGGCATCGGTTGCGGGCCGTGAGCCTGGTGCCCGCGGCACTGCGGGCCGTGCTCGATTCCGGGGTGTCGCGGGAGCGACTGGCGAGCCTGCAGGTCGTCACCTCCGGGACCGCGCCGTGCCCGAAAGAGTTGGCGGACTCCTTCTTTCGCACGTATGGCATCCCGGTGCTCATGACCTATGGGGCAACCGAATTCGCGGGTGCGGTGGCCGGCTGGACGCTGGCGCTGCACGAACAGTGGTGGGACCTGAAGGCAGGCAGCGCCGGTCGCGCCTTCCCCGGCGTCGAATTGCGGGTGACCGGCGAGGACGGCGTCGAGCTCGGCGGTTGGACGACCGGACGGCTCGAGGTCCGCACCGCGCAGACCGCGGAAGGCGCCGGAGAGTGGGTCCAGACCAGCGATCTGGCGCGGATCGATGTCGACGGCTTCCTCTGGATCGACGGACGTGCCGACGACGCCATCATCCGCGGCGGCTTCAAGGTCCAGCCGGAGACCGTCAAGCGGGTGCTGGAGTCGCACGTGGCGGTGCGCGAGGCCGCGGTGGCCGGACTGCCCGACCCCCGGCTCGGACATGTGCCCGTGGCCGCGATCGAAATCGAACCGGGACTGATACCGCCCGACAGCGACGAACTCGTCGCGCTCTGTCGTGCACACCTGCTGCCGTACGAGGTGCCGGTGCACGTCGTGGTCCTGGACCAGCTGCCGCGCACGCCATCGAGCAAGGTGAGCCGGATGGAACTGCTCGATATCGTGCGGGAGCGACGGAACCGATCATGACGGCGCTGACGATCGGATTCATCGGCGCCGGACGGATCGGTGCGGCGATGGTGGAGCGATTGCTGGCGGCGGGGCACCGGGTCCGGCTGTACGCGCGGCGGCCGGAGGTACGGGACCGGCTGGCGGCACTCGGCGCGGAGCCCGTCGATCGAATCCGGGATATCGCGGCCGCGGATGTCGTCGTCAGCTGTCTGTTCGGCGACGACCAGATATCCGCCCTGCTGCCCGAAGTCGTCGAAGCGATGGCCGAGGGCACGGTCCTGCTGTCGCACACCACCGGGACGCCGGAGGTGCTGCACAGTCTGGACCGGTTCGCGCCGACCGGACGAGCTGCGGTTGTGGACGCGACATTCAGCGGGACACCGGAGGCGGTGCGCGCGGGGGAGTTGGTGGTCTTTCTCGGTGGCGCGCCCGATCACGTCGCGATCGCGCGCCAGGTCGTCGGGCGCTATGCCGGAACCGTCATCGAAACCGGTGGGCGGGGGTCGGCGCTGCGGGTGAAGTTGATCAACAACCTGCTCTTCGCCGCGGTCTCGCAGCTCACCCTGCAAGGCCTGACATTGGGCCGCGGGGTGGGGATAGACGAAGGTGTAATGCTCGAGGCGCTCGCGGTCAGCAGCGGCGGTACGACGGCCGGGCGCTATATCGCCGACCGCGGTGGATCGGAATCCTTCGCCACCGCGGTCGCACCTTTTCTGCACAAGGACGTCGCCGCCTGCAGAGCCGCATTGACGGATTCCGGCGTCGATTTCTCGGGCCTGCTCGGCGCGGCCTGCGGCGGCCCGATCGACATCGGCCATATCGCCGCTAAAGAGGGAACTTAATTCCGATATCGCCACCTTAAAGCGGTCGTCTTTCGCTACACTCGCGCCTGAGGTTCAAGCTCCAAGAAGGAGGCTGGCCAATGGCCTCAGTGGTGAATGACAATGCGGTCGCCACCTCCGAACGGCAAGAGTCGCCACCGTCGATGGTGGAGCGGATGACACTGATCATGGATTCGTTCGGTGGCCCGCAGATCCGGCTCTCGCTCGAGGATGTCGCCGGACGCACCAATCTGCCGCGCTCGACGACCCATCGCATCTTGGAACAACTGGTTCGGCTGCGGTGGCTCGAGCGCAACGGTCGTGACTACGGCCTCGGTCAACGGGCACTCGGGTTCGGTGGCCGGGAAGAAGGGCACGGCGCGCTGCGGACAGCGGCGTTCCCGCTCCTGCACAACCTGTCGGTGCGCACGGAGATGGTGGTGCACCTGGCCGTTCTGGACGGCGCCGAGGCGTACTACCTGGACAAGTTCGGAGGCAAGGCCGCGGTCCAGGTGCCGTCGGTCGTCGGTGGCCGGGTACCCGCGCACTGCACGGCCGTCGGAAAGAGCATGCTGGCGTGGCTGTCGCCGGAACAGATCGACGATCTGTACCGCGATGTCCTGGTCAAGCGGACCGCGCACAGCATCGGCGATCTCGAGGTCCTGCATCAGGAGCTGATTCGCATTCGTGCGCGCCGCGGTCTGGCCTTCGAACGCGGCGAATGCTTCCAGCAGATCGCCTGCGTCGGTGCGGCGGTCCGCGGTCCCAAGGGACCGGTCGGCGGGATCTCACTCGTCGGCGATGTGCGAGCACCGATCGAACGGCTGGCGCCCCTGGTCGCCAATACCGCGCACGCGATATCGGAAAAGCTGATGGGTGACACCGCGCGCAAACATTCGGCGCGTTTCGAAACCGTTGTCGTGTCGGATGAGCCTCAGATCCCGGCGCTCACCGAGACCGTCGGACGAATCGTCGCTCTGGGCGAGCGCGGCGAGTGGTTCTGAGCTCCCCGCACGCAGCCAGGCCGTTTTCCGCTGAGCGGAAAGCGCCACAGGTCCACCCCGTTTCCTGACCAAACTTGCGTTCCAGTCGGCCGTCGGCTCGATCATTCCGCAAGAGAGGTGAGGACCCCGTATGAGTCCGCTTCCCGATCCGGTGTCGATGGGCGCCAGGCGTTTCCGTGATGTGCTCGGTCATTTTCCGACGAGTGTTGTCGCGATTACCACCACGGCGTCGGACGGGTGTCCGCACGGGTTGATCGTCGGCACCTTCACCTCGGTTTCGCTCGAGCCACCATTGGTGTCTTTCCTGGTGAACCGGACCTCGTCGACGCTGTCGATGATCCAGGAGGCGGGCCGATTCTGCGCCAACGCGCTCGCCGGCAACCAGGAACCGACCTCTCGCCGGTTGTCGGCTCGGGGCGCCGACCGGTTCGAGGGCGTGTCCTGGGCACCGTCACCGCTCGGCAATCCGGTGCTGGACGGCATCGTGGCCTGGGTAGACTGCACGCTCGTGCAGGTGGTCGAGATCGGTGACCACTATCTGGTCGTCGGCCGGGTCAGCGATCTGAATATCGAGTCGGTGCGGACACCGCTGCTCTTCTTCCGCGGCGGATACGGCGACTATCTCGCGAGTGCGACGCTATTGATGGATCGTCTCGTCGGTTGGTGGTGACCCGGGTCCGGTTTCGGTCTCAGACCAACATGTCGTCGACCGGCAATCCGAACGTTCCGCGCCCGTACAGCGTCAGCGCCGTACCGACATCATTGGACGCGTGAATGCCCGCGATATGTGCGTCGCGCCAGGCCCGCTCGATCGGATTGCGACGGCGCAGCAGCATCCCGCCGGTTGCCGCGAACACCAGATCAATCGACGTCAACGCGCGTTCCGCGCCGAGCGCTTGATCACGACGGGCGCGCAACCGCAGGTCGAGCGGAATGTCCTGTCGTCCACAGACGCATTCGTACAACTCGCGAAGGCTCCGGCTCATCTGCAGGATGGCCGCGTCGATTTCCGCGCTGGCGCGCGCCGCCGCGGTCGGCTGATCCGCGGTGATACTGCCGCCACCGAAACTGAGCCGGTTACTGTCTCGCATCCGCGTCAGAAAGACGTCGAGGCAGCCCTGAGCCATGCCGACCATCGGTGAGCTGTTCGCGTAGGTGTACATGGTGCCGTACGGCATCCGGTAGAGCGGGCCGGGATTCGCCTTGTGTCCCGGGCTCTGTAGCAGCGCGATGTCGTAGAACCGCGTCACGCGATGCTCCGGGACGAAAATCCGTTCGGCGTAGAGATCGTCGCTGCCTGCACCGCGCAGTCCGGCCGCATCCCACACCTTCGACATCCGATAGTCGGCGCAGGGCACCAGCCCGCTGACCATATCCACCGGCTGTCCGTTCTCGGCCACGATGGTGCCGCCGAGCAGCGCCCACGACGAGTGCGCGCATCCGCTGGCGAATCGCCAATGTCCCGAGACTTCGTAACCTCCGGCGACCGGAACGAATCTCCCGACCGGTGCGTAGGACGAACAGATCAATGCGTCCGGATCCTCCGACCACACATCACGTTGCGCGCGCTCGTCGAAAAGTGCCACATGCCAAGGGGCCAGGCCGAGTACCGACGTCACCCATCCGGTGGAGCCGCACGCGGTGGCGACCGCGCGGACCGCATCGTAGAAGTCCAGCGGATCGGCCTCCAACCCGCCCTGGGATTTCGGTCGCAGCAGCCGGAAGATGCCCGTACCGATCAAATCGGTCATCGTCTCCGCCGGTATCTCGCCGGTTTCGTCGACCCGCGCCGCCCGTTCGGCCAGCGTGGGCAACAGTTCGCCGACTGCTGCGGCTACGTCTGCATTCATGCCGGGTTCTTTCGTGTGTCCTCGCCCCCTACACCAGTGACTTCACGGCGGAGCGTAACAGGCACGCAGACATCCCAGCCCGGTCGATCAGCGCGCGGCCCAGCTGATGGCCTTGGTCTGCAGGAATTCGTCGAGGCCGAATTCGCCCCACTCCCGGCCGATTCCGCTCTGCTTGTATCCGCCGAACGGCAAGCGTGGGTTGACCCCCGCACTGCCGCCGTTGATCGCTATGCCGCCCGCGCGAACGCGGGTCGCGATGTCGTAGGCGGCCATGGTGTCGGCGCTCCAGACGGCACCGGCCAAACCGTAGGGGCTGTCGTTCGCGATGCGGACCGCCTCGTCGTCGGTGCGGAACGGGATGACGACGCCGACCGGGCCGAAGAACTCCGTCTGCGCGATCGTCATCGAATTGTCGACATCGACGAAGAGGGTCGGCTCCACGAAGTAGCCCTTGTCCAGGCCGGCCGGGCGTCCGCCACCGCTGACGATCCGCGCGCCCTCCTCCTCGCCGACGCGGATCAGCTTTTCGACCTTCTCCCGCTGCGCCGCGGTGATCAACGGCCCCATCGTGGTGGATTCGTGTGCCGGATCGCCGACCCGGACACCGGCGAGCGCGACGCGCAGCCGCGCGACAAGTTCGTCGTGGACGGACTCGTGCACGATCGTCCGGGTCAGGATCGAGCAGCCCTGGCCGGCGTGCACCGTGATGCCCATGAGTGCGGACCGGACCGCCCCGTCGAGGTCGGCATCGGCGCGCACGATATTCGCGGACTTGCCGCCGAGTTCGAGCACGACCTTCTTGATCGAGCTTGCGGCCTGTGCGTAGACCATTCGCCCGACGGTGTCCGATCCGGTGAAGCTGACCAGGTCCACCATGGGATTGGTGGTCAGCTCCTGGCCCGCGTCGATATCGCCGGTCACGATGTTCAGCACGCCCGGCGGCAGACCGGCGGCGTCGGCGAAGTCACCGATCAACAAGGATTCCAGCGGGGTGGTCGGCGCGGGCTTCAGCACGGCGGTGCAACCCGCGGCCAAGGCGGGGATCACCTTCATCATGCTGAGGAAGAACGGGAAGTTGTAGGCCGCGATCAGCGCGCAGACCCCGAAGCCCTCGCGCCGGATCTGTCCCTGGGAGATGCCGATACCCGCGGCGATGGTGGGTTCCATCGGGCGTTCCCACGCGAAGGCCGGCATGACGCGCTCGGCCATATCGCGTAGATGGGCAACCGGCACCCGGGTCTGCAGGGTCTCGGCCAACGAGCGGACCGAACCCGCCTCGGCAATATTGACGGCGACGAGCTCGGGCAGGCGGCGCTCCATCTCCTCGGCCATGCGCAGCAGCACCGCGGCCCGCTCGGCGGGCTTCATCCGCGGCCAGGGACCTTCGTCGAATGCCTTGCGCGCGGCCGTGATAGCGCGGCGCACGTCCGGGATCGAGGCCTGCGGGACGTAGGCGATCGTCTCCTCCGTCGCGGGATTGCGCACACTGATGAGCTCGTCCGATTCGCCGTCGGTGCGGTGCCCGTCGATATAGAGCTGCGTCGAGAACGAGTACGCCGTGGTCATGTTCGGTCTCCTGATTGCCGGATCTGCGTCGGTCTTCTGGGCAGGCCCACCTGCGGCGCTGCCCGCACACCACGCCTTAAAAGTGTACTGAATAGCCGAACTGGCTGAGTCGTTTGTCCAATTGCCGCTGAGTGGAAAGGTCGATTGTGTGACCCGCCGCACAGGGGGTGTGCTGTCGCGTACGTCTTCGCCCCACTCCGAGCAGGGCGAATGCGATCACCAAACCAAAGCCACGGCTCGATTGCTCGGTGCGAGTCGGAAACGAGAGCTCCGTGGCAGCCCCCGAAAGGACTCGATCGATGAGCCCTGCAATGCAATTCGAAGAATCGCCCGATGTCGCACCGATGCCGGACGCCGCACAGACATGGACGCCGCGGCTGGTACTTTCCCTGGCCTCGATCGTGCTGACGCTCGAGATACTCACCCTCAGCTACATGATGGTCTCGATGGCGGTGCCAGAAATCTCCGTGCATTTCCAGACGACTCAGGGCGCCTGGATGCTGACGGCATTTCTGCTGGTCGGGGCTGTGACGGGTCCGCTGCTCGGCAAGCTGGCCGATATGTACGGCAAGCGGAAGGTACTGCTGGCCTGTGTCGCCGTCTCGGTGCTCGGCGCGCTCGTCTCCGCGGTCGCGACCAGCTACGCGGTGCTGATCACCGGCCGGGCGCTGATGGGGGTGCTCACGCCGTGTGTCTTCCTGGCCTACTCGCTGATCCGGGATGTGTTCCCGAAGAAGACGGTCGCGCTCGCGGTCAGCGTTACCACCAGTGGTCTGGGCCTCATCGCGATACCGGCGCCGTTCATCACCGGCTGGCTGCTGGACGACTACGGTTTCCGCAGCATCTTCTGGTTGTTCGTGATCGGGCTCGCGGTTTTCGGCACCATGATCGCGCTTACCACCGGCGAATCCACCGTGCGGGTGCGGTCGCGGGTCGACTTCGCCGGTGCGCTGCTGCTCGGTTTCGGCATCGCGGGCATACTCGTCGCGGTCAGCTTCGGTCCCACCTGGGGCTGGACGACCGGGTCGACGCTCGCCTACCTCGTCGGCGGCGCTGTGTTGGTGGTGGCCTGGTTGGTAACGGCCGGAATCGTGCGCGACCCACTGCTCGATCTGGATGTGCTGCGCCGACGGCCGGTACTGCTGATCTCCATCGGCTCCAGCATGTGCTACGGCTGCAGTGCGCTCATCACCATTCTGCTGCCGATGATGGTGATGACGCCCGCCGCCGTCGGACTGGGCTACGGATTCGGCGTCAGCGCAAAGGGATTCGCGATCTTCCAGGCGCCGATCGGCGGCATGGTCGTCGTCGGCGGTGTGGTCGTCGGCATTCTGGTCAGCCGCAGTGTTCGGCCGCGGTTGCTGATGATCGTCGGCCTGTTGCTCTTCGCGCTCGCTTTCGTGCTCATCGCGGTAAAGCATGACGACAAGGCGCTGCTGCTCGTGTTCGCGGGTATGGCGGGCACCGGTATGGGGCTGGGTTACGCATCGGTTCCGAATCTGTTGATCGAGGCGGTTCCGCCGCAGTTGCAAGCCAGCACGGCGAGTATCGCGAATGCCTTGCAGAGTGTCGTCGCGGCGGTCTTGCCGGTGCTCGCGTTCACCGTGCTGAACAACTCCTATATCGCGCCGATCCCGCTCGAAATGACCCATGGCGCGGTGCTCTACACGGATAGGGGATTCCAAGTCGCGTTCCTGATCGGTGCGGTGGCCTGCGCCATCGGCGCGCTGCTCGCCGTGCTGCTGCCCCGCAAGATCGAGCAACTGCCTGCACCTGTCGCGCAGGATGCGGAGGCTCCGGTATTGACGCACTGATCGAGTCGAGGGCGGCCGCGCGCAAGCGCGGCCGCTTTTGCTCAGGGTGTGGTGCCGATCAGGGCGAGGCTGGAATGGGCATATGCCGCACGACGTTTGGGACTCACCAGATACGAGGGCGGGGCGAAATAGCCGACATCGCGGGGCAGGGCGTCGGCGCGGCGCGCGAGGGCCGCACGGGCGTCGGCGGTGGTCCCGCAGAGCGCGATCTCGGCGAGCATCTCGTCGGTCACCGCCTTGACCATACCGTCGGTATCGCCCGCCCGGAATGCCGAGCGCAGTTGTGCGACAGGGCTTTCCCAACCGTGATGGGCGACGTAGGGGTCGTAGGTCTTGACGGTGAGGTAGAAGGCGATCATGCGGCGGGCGTCGGCGATGGCACGTTCCGGTGCGTTGTCATCGATGGCGGTGATGATCCAGCCGTGTTCGAGTGGGCGTCGACCGCTACCGGCCGCCCCGCGGTCGACCGCCGGGCGCACGATGTCGTTCCACCAGGTGCGGGTGAACAGGCCGTGGCCGATCACACCGTCACCGACCCGGCCCGCGGTGGCGGCCATCCGGCTGTTGAATCCCGCGAGCAGTACCGGGATATCGAGGCGGCCGAGCACCGGGGCCCTGACATCGGCGTCTATCGAATAGAACTCACCGGAGTACTGGATCTTCTCGCCGTTTTCCGCATGCAGCCAGGCGCGCACCACATCGATGGTCTCGGC
This sequence comes from Nocardia vinacea NBRC 16497, assembly GCF_000308835.1. Taxonomy (GTDB): domain Bacteria; phylum Actinomycetota; class Actinomycetes; order Mycobacteriales; family Mycobacteriaceae; genus Nocardia; species Nocardia vinacea. The sequence continues at coordinate 30,624 of NZ_BAGN01000397.1, forward strand.
GATCCGGTCGACCGGGCGATCGGCGGGGACGCCGAACCAGTCGCGGTTGATCCGGAAGGCGGCGGTGCCGAGGCCGAGGAACAGTCGACCGGGTGCCTGCGCGTGCAGTTGCCGCATGGCGGTGGCGTGCGCGTACGGGGTGCGGGCGAAGGCGTAGGCGATGGCCGGACCGACCAGTGCGCGTTGGGTATTTGCGACGATCTCGGCCACGGTGAGGTAGGCGTCGTGGTCGACGAAGTCTCCGGTGCAGAAGGCTTCAACACCGGCCTGCTCGGCCTCCTTCCCGACGTCGCGGCCGGGCCACGGCATGCCGAACTTCATCGAATTCTCCTCTTGGACAGTCTGATCGGTGGTAGCAGCGCGTCAGCGCAGCGTCCATTTGTTGCGGGGCACCGCGGCGCGGTCGATTTCGGCCTTGCCGATGGGGTTGCCGATCTGGGTGTAGGACAGGCCGGTGCGCAGCGCCTGGGTGCGGCCGGTGTCGAGCGACTCCCAGATCGCCCGGACCGTGCCCTGGATCGCGGCCGGTGGTTTGGCGGCGATGATGCGGGCGATCTCGTCGGCGCGATCCCAGAGCTGATCGCGCGGCAGTATCTCGCTGACCAGGCCGATCTGCATGGCGCGCTCAGGGGACAGCCGCTCGTCCAGGCCGAGCAGCGCGATGCGCAATGTCTCACCCAGCGGAATCCGGCGTGCGAGCCCGATCGGTTCCAGCGCCGCGGTCAGCCCATAGCTGACATGCGGGTCGAAGAAGCTCGCGTCCTCTGCGCAGATGATGATGTCGGCCTCGTTCAGCCAGTAGAACGCGCCCCCGGCGGCCATTCCGTGCACCGCGCAGACCAGCGGTTTCCACACCTGGTTGAGCTTCGGCGACAACTTCTCGCCGGGATCGGTCTGCGACCAGACATTGGTATGGCGGTCGATGCCCTGCTTGACGTCCATACCGGTGCAGAATGCGCGGTCGCCCGCACCGCGCAGCACGACGACACGGATATCGTCATCGAACTTCACTCGCTGCCAGATGCGATCGAAGTCCTCGAGCATCTCCTGGTTGAAGCTGTTCATGGCTTCCGGTCGGTTCAGGGTGATCGTCGCGACGTGGTCGGTCAGATCGAACAGGACGGTTTTCAGCTCCATCCGGAAACTCCGATGTTCGTGGGTCGGCTGAATGCGGCCCTCCGGAGAGTGGCCGGATTAGAGTGTAACAAATTGTTCTACCGGCGACATTCGGCTCCGTGCTGGTCGTGGTCCGATTCGAAGCGCTTAATATGTGGTAGACAAGCAATAGTGCCGCGCGGCCCAACCCTCGGGCTGCGGCGGATTCTAGATAAGTCGTATACTCTTCTCTGGTCTCGGTCGTCTGGATGTGTTCGTGACGACGGCGGTCGGGGCGAGATGGCACGACGAGATCCACGGAGGAAGTTGCGATGAAGCCACGCGTGGGGCAGACGCTCGCCAGCACGGTCGACACGACGACGGTCATCGTCGTGCGCGCTCCGCAGGCCGATCTGGAGATCACCTGTGGCGGGGCGGCGATGGTCGATCCGAAGGGCCCCGGCGGCGTTCCCGCCGGCACCGCCGATCCCGAACAGCTCGGCGGTTCGCAGCTCGGCAAGCGCTACGCCGATGAGGAGCTCGGTGTGGAATTGCTCTGCACGAAGGCGGGGCAGGGCACGCTGGCGGTGAACGGCGTCGCGTTGCCGCTCAAGAACGCCAAGCCGCTGCCGGCCTCGGACTGAGAGCGCATCGATGAACGTAGCGATGCTGTTGGATATGGCCGCCGACGGTTTCGGCGACCGAATCGTGGTCGGGCGGACGGCCGATGGACTCACGCCGACGCGGCTGCGCGAACTGGCCGCCGGCGGTGCGCGGGTGGTCCGTGCGGCCGGTGCCGATGCGATCGTGTACCTCGCCGTCAACGGTCCGGCCTTCCCGGTCGCGCTGTTCGCGGCGGCCCAGGCGGGTGTGCCGTTGGTGCCGGTGAACTACCGCCTCGGCGCGGAGCAACTGGACGCGTTATTGGCGAATCATCCACGCGCACTCGGTATCGCCGATCCCGAACAGGCCGAGGCATTGCGCCGGGCGGGGCTGTCGGTGCGGAGCCAGGAAGAGTGGTTGGCTGCCGCGGCGGCTGCCGGTGTCGACGACGGTGGCGAGGTTCCGGCCGCGCCCGAAACACCCGCGGTGTTGATCTACACCAGCGGCACGACCTCCGCGCCGAAGGGTGTGGTCCTGCGGCACCACAACTTGGTGTCGTATGTGCTCGGCACGGTGGAATTCGCGGGTGCGGACGCCGACGAGGCCGCGCTGATGAGCGTGCCGCCGTACCACATCGCGGCCGTGTCCAACGTTTTGACGAACCTGTATGCCGGGCGTCGGGTGCTCACTCTCGAACAGTTCACGCCGCAGCAGTGGCTCGAACTCGTGCGCGAGCAACGGATATCGAATGCGATGGTCGTTCCGACCATGCTCGCCCGGATCATGGACGGTGACGGGCTCGACCGCTCGGTCCCGTCGTTGCGTTCGCTCGCCTACGGCGGCGCCAAGATGCCGGTGCGGGTGATCGAGACCGCGCTGCGGGAGTGGCCGCATGTCGATTTCGTCAATGCCTACGGGTTGACGGAGACCTCCTCCACGATCTCGGTGCTGGGGCCCGAGGAGCATCGTGCGGCCGTCGCCAGCGACGATCCCGCGGTGCGTGCTCGAATCGGATCGGCCGGCCGGCCGGTACCGGGTATCGAGCTCGAGGTTCGCGCCGAATCCGGTGCGCTCGCCGCGGCGGGGGAGCCTGGCCAGATCTGGGTGCGTGGCGAGCAGGTCTCGGGCGAATACGCCGGGCACGGTGCCTCGGTCGACGAACGGGGCTTCTTCCACACCCGTGACCACGGCCGCGTGGATGCCGACGGCTATCTCTACATCGAGGGCCGGGTCGACGACACCATCATCCGCGGCGCGGAGAATATCGCGCCCGCCGAGATCGAGGACGTCCTGCTGCGGCATCCGGATGTGCTCGACGCGGTCGTCGTCGGTGTGGTCGACGAGGAGTGGGGCCAGCGGATCGAGGCCGTTGTCGTCCCGCGCAGCGGGGTGGACGTCGATGCCGAACAACTGCGCGCGGAGGTGCGAAAGACATTGCGCGGCTCCAAGACTCCCGATCGCATCACGTACTGGCCGGAACTGCCGCGCACCGCGACCGGCAAGCTGGTGCGCCGGGATATCGTCGCGGCGCTGACGGCCGATCGTCAGCCGACCGCAGGGTGAGCACCACCCAACCGGGACCGGTATCGGGCTCGAGCACCCTCGATGTCACGATCGAGGGGCCTGTCGCGTGGGTGCGTTTCGATCGACCGGAAGCACGCAACACGGTGATTCCGGAGCTTCTCATCGAGATGCATTCCGTGCTGACCGAATTGAGCCGCGACGATGCACTCGCCGTGGTGGTGCTGACCGGAAACGGTTCGACGTTCTGCCCCGGTGCGGATCTGAACCGCGCCGGGGCGGGCGGGTCCGCCGTGCTGCCGTCGCTCGAGATGTATCAGTCGGCGACCCTGCTGCACGAGATGCCGCAGTTGACCCTCGCCGCGGTGAACGGAGCCTGCGCGGGCCCGGGATTCGCCTGGGCCGCGGCGTGCGACCTGCGCGTCGCCGCGGCCGGTGCCCGATTCGCGACGGCGTTCCTGCAGGCCGGTGTGTCCGGTGAACTCGGCCTGCCGTGGACATTGGCGCGGGCACTCGGCGCGGCGTCGGCGCGGGACCTGTGCTTCCTACCGCGCAAGCTGACCGCGGATGAGGTCCGTGCCATCGGATTCGTCTCCCGGGTGTTTCCCGACGACGAATTCGACCACGAGGTCGCCGATTTGGTGCGCGAACTCGCGGCGCGTAGGCCCGCCGCCCTGCGGACCCTCAAGGCGAATTTCCTACTGGCCGAACGCACCGAGCTGGCGGACTACATCGCGGTGGAAAGCGAACGGCACCACGGATTCTTCACCGGAGAGCAGCGCACGCAGACCGCCGAGGCGTTGCGTGTGCAGGGCCATCGGGTCCATGAGTCGTGAGGACAGCGCTTGCTCCGGTTCCGGAGTGGGCAGTGC
>NZ_BAGN01000396.1 GCF_000308835.1 Nocardia vinacea NBRC 16497
GCCCGGGGCTCTGTGCGGCCGGTCGGCGGCCCGAGTCAAGTCGGCGATCGTGGCAACCAGCGGCTGGGCCATCAGCCGCCCGACCTTTGGAAGGCCGAATCACAAGTACCGCTTGGCCGCGACCGGAGAACACTCGCCCGAACTGGTCGCCGGATAGACCGTGCTGATGGACACCGCCACCGTGGCGCGTTTCGAGGCCAGCCGGAATCGACTGGCCTCGCTCGCCTACCGTCTGCTCGGCTCGGCCGCCGATGCCGAGGACACGGTGCAGGACGCGTTCCTGCGGTGGCAGGCCGCCGACCGGGAGTACGTCGAGGGGCCCGAGGCGTGGTTGACCAAGATCGTCACCAACCTGGCGCTCGACCGGCTCCGTTCGGCGGAGGTGCGGCGCGAACGCGCGGTCGGCGCCTGGATGCCCGAACCGCTCCTCGACGGCGACCCGATGCTGGGCCCGGCCGACACCGTCGAGCAGCGCGAATCGGTGACCCTGGCGGTGCTGACGCTCATGGAGCGTCTGTCACCGGTCGAACGGGCCGTTTACGTGCTGCGCGAGGCCTTTGCCTACAGCCACGCCGAGACAGCAAAGATTCTCGGCATCACCGAGTCCGGGAGTCAGCAACACATCCACCGAGCCCGGCGTCGAATCGCCGCCGCCGGCAACGGCTCCGACATCGACCGTTCCTCCGCGCGTCGAGTCGTCGAGGCATTCGTCGATGCCGCCTCCTCGGGCCGGACCGAACGGCTGGTGGCGCTGCTGACCGACGACGCGACCGGCATCTCCGACGGCGCCGGGCTGGGGCTGGCCGAGAAGCTGATCCGGTACGCGACCCCGGAGCGGATCGCCAGCGCGGTGCAGGTCGGCTTCAAACCGTCTCCGGCCAAGCGCAGACTCGCCGGTGGCTCACCCTCGATCCATGCTGCCGTGGTCAACCGCTGCCCAGCCATGCTCGCTACGCTCGACAACCGGGTCCTGGGCGTCGTGATCCTGGAGATCCGTGACGACAAGATCGCAGGCGTGCGCGGCATCGCCGCCCCGGGCCGACTCGGTCGCCTCACCGAGGAATGGCAGCGGCAGGAGCACGACATCCCGCTGATCGAATCGTGGTAACCGACTGTCCGACAATCGATCTCACATTCATCCGTCAATTCCCGTCGAACCATTCAGCGAGCACCCGCGGCTTGGTCGTGGTCGACGTCGCGGGTGCCGGTGAGCACGGTGACGTGATGCTTACGCGCCCGTTCGCGGGGGTGACCGATCGCCTCCTGGTGCGGTCAGGGCTGTGCGGCTGCGGATGCGGTGTGCCTGCCACGTTTATGCAGTGCCGTGCAAGCGGCGCTGATGGCGGATGGTCGCCGATGCCGCGGGCGCGTCCGCCGCGACCGATTCGTCCCGCCGACACCGCCCGCACCGCCTCACCGAACAGTTCCTTACTGACGGCGACCACCGGCGACCTGGACGGGCTACTGTCGATCCTCGCCCCGGACGTCACCTGGACCACCGACAGCGGCGGCAAGGTCACCGCGTTCCGCGAACTGTTGCTCACCGGCGCCCGGCAGGTCGCCGCGACCGTGCTGGCAGTGTTCGGGACCGCGCAGCGCATGCTGGACGTGCGGATGGAGCCGGTCAACTGCAACAACCAACCTGCCATTGCGATCCACCGCGGCGACCGCCTCGAAGCCACCTTCCTGCTCGAAGTCGCCGACGGCAAGATCACCAATTTCTCCTCGAGAACCTCGTGTGGCCGCGAACTCCACAAGTGATCCGCGTCACACGATGTCAGGATTTTCGGTGATGCGGTGTCTTGTGTTCGAGCCCCTCGGATCGAAGGAGACACACCATGAGCAAGAACACCGATGTGGTCGTGATCGGCGGCGGATACGCCGGAGTGATGGCGGCCAACCGCTTGACCCAGCGCCACGATGTGACGGTGACCGTGATCAATCCGCGCTCGGTCTTCGTCCCGCGGCTGCGGTTACACCAACTGGTGGGCGGGACCCACGATGCGGTCGTCGACTACACCGAAGTCCTGGCCGAGGGAGTGCGGCTGGTCGTCGACAGCGCGACGCGGATCGAGGTGACCGGGCGCAGTGTGGCGCTGGCCGAGGGCGAAACGATCGGCTACGACTACCTGATCTACGCGGTGGGCAGCGGCAGCGCCGGCCCGCGGGTGCCGGGCGCGGCCGAGTTCGCTTACCCGATCTCCACATTGGAGGCAGCGCAGCGACTGCGGTCAGTGCTCTACGACACGCCCGTGACGGCCCCGGTGACGGTCGTCGGGGGCGGTCCGACCGGCATCGAGACTGCGGCGGAACTGGCGGAGCAGGGGCGTTCGGTCACGCTGGTCTGTGCCGGTGACCTCGGTCCGTACCTGCACCCGAGGGCTCGGCGCACGGCCCGCAAGTACCTCGCCAACCTGGGGGTCAGCGTGCTGGAAGGCCTGGATGCGTCGGTCACGGCGGTGGCACGGGAGGCCGTGGAACTCCGTGACGGACGCACATTGGCCAGTCAGGTCACCATCTGGACCGCAGGCTTCGGTGTCCCCGATCTGGCGAATGACAGCGGGTTGCGCACCGACGACGCCGGGCGGTTGCTCACCGACGAAACTCTGACCAGCATTGACGACGAGCGCATCGTCGCGGCGGGCGATGCGTCGGCGCCGTCAAATCTGCCGTTCCGGATGAGCGCGTACGCCGCGGGTTGCCTGGGCGCCCACGCCGCCGACACCGTGTTGAGCCGGATCATGGGTGAGCAGCCTGCGCCGATCGACCTGTCGTTCCCCGCCATGTGCGTCAGCTTCGGCCGCCGCACCGGAATCTTCCAGCTCGGCCACAAGGACGACACCGCGATGCGGCTCTATTTCAGCGGGTTCGCGGGCAAGGCGCTCAAGGAGTTCTCCTGCGAGGCCAGCGTCAAGCACCTGATGACCGAGGCGCACAAGCCCGGCTCGCACCACTGGCCGAAGGACGGCAAGCACAGGCCACAGCTGTTGCAGACCCAGCGCGGCGATGCGGCGGCACCCGTCGCGTAGGACACCGAATTCGCCGTCGCCGCGTCGGCCGCCGGTGATTTCGACTGCACGATGTGCGGCAGCGCCCGAATCACGTACACCGTCGCCCATCGTGCGTCATCGGCGACCCGATGTCGGACCCGACGGCTACCGATAGAAGAGGACTCGATGGACACAACAGGTGAACCCCGTGGCCAGCGGCGGGGCGACAGCGAGGCAGCGGGCCTCGACAGCGACGACCACGCCACCGTCAACGCGACGGAGACGTTCGTCGTACACCGCAACCTGCTGTTCACCGTCGCCTACGAGATGCTCGGATCAGCGGCCGACGCGGAAGACGTCTTGCAAGAAGCCTGGCTGCGATGGGTGCGGGTCGACGTGGGGCAGGTGAGCGATCAACGTGCCTACCTGGTTCGGATCACCACCCGCCAAGCACTCAACCGGCTGCGCTCTATGAAACGCCTCAGAGAGTCGTACGTGGGCTCGTGGCTGCCGGAGCCACTGCTCACCAGTGCGGATGTGGCCGCCGACGTCGAACTCTCCGAAAGCGTGTCGATGGCGCTGATGCTCGTCCTCGAGACATTGACCCCGACCGAACGGGCGGTGTTCGTGCTGCACGAAGCATTCGGAATCGGCTACGACGAGATCGCGGTCGCGGTCGACAAGACCCCGGCCGCGGTGCACCAGATCGCCCACCGCGCCCGCCGCCACGTCGAGGCCCGCCGCCCGCGCCGCGCCGTCACCGCACGGCAGGCCGAGGCCGCTCTCGAAGCCTTCCAGCGTGCGCTCGAGACCCGGGACCTGCATGGCCTACTCGACGTGCTCGCGCCCGACGTAGTGGCGATCAGCGACGGCGGCGGCATCAAGCAGGCCACACCACGTCCGATCATCGGCGCCGACAAGGTGGCCCGTTTCATCGTCGGCGGCCTCACCAAGAACGCCCTCACGCTCACCGTCGAGCCGACCACGGTCAACGGCAGCCCCGCACTGGCTCTGCACGTCGACGGGGAACTCGACGGCGTCATCACGATACGCGTCGAGGACACCCACATCACCGGCCTCTACTACGTCCGCAACCCGCAGAAGCTGACACACATCGACTCCGAAACCCCGCTCACCCTGCGATGAACACCGATCACGGCCCCACTGTTCGAGGAGTAGATATGACCACCCCGGCGCCGCTTGTCACCGATGCGCTTCCGTCACGATGGCCGACAGTGGCCACAGCAGTCGTCCTGCTCACGGCGATCATCAGCGTGCTGCTCGTCGCCTTCGCCTGGCCGTCGGTGCGGTCGTCGGTGCACGATGTGCCCATCGCCCTCGCAGGGCCGGGGCCTGCGGTCGCTCAGATCCGCACCGCACTGGAGCAGCGTCTACCGGGCGGGTTCGAGATCACCGAAGTCACCGACACCGCGGCCGCTGAACAACTCATCCGCGACCGGCAGGTGTACGGGGCGATCGACCTCAGCTCAGACACCCCGCAAGTCATCATCACCTCCGCCGCCAGCACCGCCGTCGCCCAAACCCTGCAGATTATGGCGACCGGCCTCGGCCAGGCTGACAAACCCGGCACACCGGTCGCTGTCCGCGACCTCGCCGCCCTGCCCACCGACGACCCACGCGGTACCGGCCTGGCCGCAGGCGCCCTGCCACTGGTCATGGGCGGTTTGCTGGCCGCAGTGCTGCTGACCAGGCTCGTCCGCGGCACCGTCCGCCGGGTCACCGGAGCACTCACCTTCGCGGCAACCGGCGGCCTGACCGTGGCAGCGATCCTGCAATTCTGGCTCGGCTCACTGAGCGGGTCCTACCCAGCCAACACCGGTGCCATCGCACTGACGATCGCGGCCACATCGATGACCGTCCTCGGACTGGAATCCCTGCTCGGATACGCCGGAATCGGGATCGGCGCCGTCGTCATGATGCTCATCGGCAACCCTCTCTCGGGCACGGCGACCGCACCCGAGATGCTGCCCGGCTGGTCCGGCACGCTCGGCCAACTACTGCCCCCGGGAGCAGGCGGCCGGTTACTGCGATCGACCGCCTTCTTCGACGGCCGCGGCGCCACCCACGCCATCGTCGTGCTGCTCGTCTGGGTCGCGCTCGGTGCACTGCTGTGCCTGGTCGGCGGCCTGCGCGCACGCCGGGCCGCCAACGTCGCGACAGGACTTCGGACGACGCGCACGCCACCGGCCGAGGAAAAAACCACATCGGCACCCCTCACCGCCCCTGCTACGCGCGGCTAGGGACAGCTGGCCTGCCCACCAAGGCCAACGGAGGCAGGAACAGTGGCGTGCCCGAACGTGTCGGCAACCCATTCGGCAGCGGCGCTGGCAGACCGACAAGTCCGCCGTCCGCGCTCGACCTTCGCACCCCTCAATGCGGTTGGTTACAGCAGGTACGGGTAACTGCTGTCGGCCGTGGTGAGCTGGCCACCGGCCGTGGTGAATGCGTTCAGGGCTTTCACGAGTCCATGCCGTTGCGCTGCGGGCATCTTCTGGACGACAGTCGCGATTTCGCTGCGGCGGCGCGCGGTGACCTCATCGACAACATCGCGTCCGCGCGGGGTCAGGTCGATGATCAATTCGCGGCGGGTCTGCGGATTCGGTTGGCGGGTGATCAGTTCCGCGGCCAGCAGCCGTTCCACCATGCGGGTCGCGGTCGAGGGCTGCACGTCGAGTTGATGGGCCAGGGTCGCGAGCTTCACGGGCCCCTGGGTCGCGAGGATCACCAGGGTGCGGAACTGCGCCAAGGTGATCGTGTCGTCGACATGTGCGATCGACCGCGCCGAGATGGCCACCAGTAGTCGCGAAGCGGTGAGCAGGGCATCGGTGACCTCGTCGACCGAGTCCTGGGTGATAGAGCGGGCTGGCGTCGCCATCGTCCTCCCTCTGTCATAGTGGGCGAACAGATTTTACCGCCTGGCAATGATTGCCTATAGCAACTGTTGCATACTGCCAGGATGGATCGTGCGGACGAGTGCAGGCGAGCACGGCGCTCGATCCCGCCGCCGCAACGCGCGTCGGCGCTCCGATGGCTGCGGGAAAGCTGCTGGGCGGCAATGCTTATGGCAGTGCCGATCGGCGCGATAAGCGGGTTCGGTGGGGTCGTATTCCGCTATTTGGTGGCGGGCTTCACTTGGGTGTTCACCGGACGGGCGGACTATCCGGGGTTGGACCGCGTGGCGGGTACGCCGTGGCCGGATGTGCGGTTTCTACTGCTGGCTCCGGTGGTGGCCGGAGCCGTGTACGGGCCCGTTCTGCATCGCTTCGCAGCCGACGCTCGCGGTCATGGAGTGCCCGAGGTGATACACGCGGTCGCCGAGCACGACGGCCGCATTGCGCCGCGGGCAACGTTGGTGCGAGCGTTCGCGTCCGCGGCGTGCATCGGCGGCGGTGGATCGGTGGGTCTGATCGGGCCGGTCGTACAGATCGGGTCGGCGACCGGATCGGCTGTGGCGCAGACCTTTCGGCTCGACGCGTCGCGGATGCGGCTGTTGGTCGCCTGTGGGGCCGCCGGGGGTGTCGCGGCCGCGGTCAACGCTCCTTTGGCCGGGGCGTTCCTGGCGTTGGAGTTGATTCTGCGCAGTTACACCGTCGAATCGGTTGTCGCGGTCGTGTTGTCGAGCGCGACGGCCAGCGTCATCGGGCGGGTGCTGCACAGCGACGAGCCGTTGCTGTCGCTGACACAGTTCACTGTGCGCAATCCGGTCGAATACGCCCTGTATCCGATACTCGGCATCATCGCCGGAGTCGTCGGCGTGTGCTTTTCGAAAGTGCTGTTTCTGGTGCGACGCCTGTGCGATCGGGTGTGGCGGGGACCGGAGTGGGCACGTCCCGCCGCGGGCGGGCTGACGCTGGGGGCAATGCTGTTCGCGCTACCACAGCTGTATGGCGTGGGCTATCCCGCACTTGTGGCCGCGATCAGCGGCCGCTACGCCATCGGTCTGGTGCTGGTGCTGCTGGTGGCTAAGATGCTGGCGACCAGCCTGACCCTCGGTATGGGCGGTTCTGGTGGCGTGTTCGCACCGACGCTGTTCATCGGCGCGATGGCCGGGGTCGCTTTCGGAGATATCGCCCATCATCTATTGCCCGACACCACCGCATCCGCGGGCGCTTACGGCGTGATCGGCATGGGCGCCGCGCTCGGCGCCGCCACCCGCGCCCCGATCACAACAGTCACCATCACGTTCGAGCTCACTGGCGAATACCCCAGCATCCTGCCGCTGCTGGCGGCGGTCACGATGGCCACTCTCACGGCACGACTGCTGTCGAAGGACACGATCTGCACGCGGACGGTGTCGCGAGGCGACACCGATGTCGAACGCGCGCATTGAACACCGATCACCCTGGATTGCCTATAGCAATTGTTGCATAGTGCCACTATTATTGATTGGGTAACCGCCCAAGGCGATTGCCCAATACGGGCCCCGATGGGAGGAAATCCGTGGTCACGGCGCCTGAGCAGGGACAGGAAACGCGCGCCAAGCTGATGGCGGCGGCTGTTGAGCTGATCGCCGAGCAGGGATGGGGTGCGGTGACCACTCGAGTGGTCGCCGAACGCGCGGGAGTGCGCCCCGGGTTGGTGCACTACCACTTCCCATCGGTGACCGACCTGCTCATCGACGCGTCGTTGCAGTTAGCACGCACGGAATACGACTCCGTAATGACAGGGGTGCTCGCGGCATCCGGACCTGCCGCGATGACGCAGATGCTCATCGCGATCGGTTCCTACACCGGGACAGACACGGCGACGGTGGCGATGAGCGAGATGATGTTGGCCGCCACCCGCCATGAACGGCTGCGAATCGAGTTGGGGCGCTTCGTCGCCGAAGCGCGCGCCGCGATGACCGTATGGCTGCGTGAGCAGGGGTCGGCCGTGGCCCCGGAAGCCACCGCAGCGGTGGTATTGGCACTTGTCGACGGTCTGATCCTGCACCGACTCATAGACCCGACCTTGCGCGCGGTGAACGTGACAGGCCCGCTGCTCCGGGCGGCGGGATTGACCGAAAGCCCAGATAGCGAAGGAATTTCCGGTGACCGAACACAGGAATGCGAGCGCTCCGACGATTGACCGAGCACGCGGCGGATTCCGCTTGCGCGGAGTGTGCAAGACCTACGGCGCGGGCGAGGCCGCCGTGCACGCCCTCACCGATATCGACCTCGACGTCGCGCCGGGCGAGCTGGTGGCGATACTGGGTGCCAGCGGCTCGGGAAAGACCACGCTGCTCAATATCATCGGTGGCATCGAATCGGCCGACAATGGATCGGTAGTCGTTGCGGGGCAAGATATTTCGGGCAGACATCCGGCAGCTCTCGGGGCGTTCCGGCGCGATCACGTCGGCTTCGTGTTCCAGTTCTTCAATCTGATCGCGAGTCTCACCGCGCGGGAGAACGTCGAGGTCATCGTCGAGCTGACCGGCCGCGGCGAGCGGCGCCAGGTTCCGGACCTGCTGGCGGCGGTCGGGCTGAGCGACCGCGCGGATCACTTCCCGGCCCAGATGTCGGGCGGTCAGCAGCAGCGGGTGTCGATCGCGCGTGCGCTGGCGACCGATCCGGACCTGGTACTGGCCGATGAACCCACCGGCGCGCTGGATGTCGCCACCGGACGCGGTGTGCTCGAGTTGCTACAGCGCACCAGCCGCGCGGGCCGCGGTGTGGTGATGGTGACCCACAACGAGGTAGCCGCCGAGATCGCCGACCGCGTGGTCCGAATGCGCGACGGCCGCATCGTCTCCGCCGACACCAACGCCGCCCCCGCCGACGCCGCGACCATCAGGTGGTGATCGGTGTGTTCCTCGCATCGAATCGTGTGCTGTCCAAGAAGATGCTGCGCGACCTGCGCCGCCGCACCGCACAGGTCGCCGCGATCGCCGCCACTGTACTGCTCGGTGTGCTGCTGTTCATCGCCAGCTACGACTCGTTCCGCAACCTCGAAACCTCTTACCAGCACACCTATAGTCGGCTGCACTTGGCCGACTTCACCGCCACCGGGGGCGACCCGGCGATCATCGCCGCGGCCGTGCGGGCTGTCGGCGGCGTCGAGGGGGTCACGGTGCGCACCCAGGCCGATGTCCCGTTCTCGATCGGTGACACCAAACTCCTCGGGCGCGTTGTCGGGCTATCTGACGTGGCCGCACCGAGTGTGAACGACATCGACCTCACCGCCGGAACACTGCCCGACCCCGCCCATCCCGACCAGGTGGTGGTCGAGCATCACGGCGCCGATACCTTCGCGCTGCAGGTGGGCAGCCGACTCCACATCTTCGACGGCACCGCCTGGCATCCGGTTACCGTCTCCGGGATCGCCCGATCGGCGGAATACCTGTGGCCGGCCCGCAATCGCCAGGACGTGCTCGGCGACCCGCACGCTTTCGCGGTCGTCTACGCACCGCAACCCGAAGCGTTGCGCCTGGCCGGACAGCCGCGACCGAATCAGACGCTGGTCGAAATGACCAGCACGGCAACGGTATCCGAGCGCGACACCGCGGCATCGATGCTCCGGTCGGCGGGCGCACTGGATGTCGTGCCCCTGGCCGATCAGCCTTCCAACGCCACACTGCACGAAGACCTCAACGGATTCTCCGAACTCGCCGTCGGATTCCCGGCCCTGTTCCTGGCGGCCGCGGCGATCGCGGAGTACGTGCTGATCACCAGGCTGGTCCAGGCCGAACGCCCGATCATCGGCACACTGCTCGCGATGGGCGCCCGCCGTCGGACGGTGATCGGCCACTACGTCGGCTACGGCGTCGGCATCGCCGCCGTCGGCGCCGCACTGGGTGTCCTCGGCGGGTTCGTCGCCACCTCCGCGGTCACCGCGACCTATACCTCCGCGATCGGCATACCCGACACCGTCGTCGCACACCGAATCCCCACCGCGCTCATCGGATTCGCGCTCGGCCTGCTCACCGGACTCATCGCGGGACTGGCCCCGGCCATCGCCGCGGCCCGCACCGCACCGGCCGAAGCGATGCGCGGCGACGGTATCCGCGCGCCTCGGATGGGTCCACTGACCCGGTTGTCCGCGCGCTGGCACCGGATGCCGGTGGTGGCGCGGATGGCATTGCGTTCACTGTCACGAGGCCGTCGCCGCACACTGGCCACCATGACCGGCACAGTTCTCGCGCTGATCCTGATCCTGGCCTCGGTCGGCATGCTCACCAGCATGCGCAGCGTGCTCGACATCCAGTTCCATCAGATCGAATGCGAAGACGCCACCGTACTGACCAACGCAGGCACCAGCGACCTTGCCGCCGACCTTCGAAAAATGCCCGGGGTCGCTGCCGTCGAGCCCACTACGCTCACCCCGGTCACCGTCACCGCCCACGGCAAGTCGTACACGACCACATTGAACGGCTTGGCACCCGACACGACCATGCACGGCTTCCGCACCCCTGGCGGTGACACCAGGACCCTGCCTACCGGCGGAATGCTCACCGGCGCAGCACTTTCCGATAAGCTCGGCATCGGAGTCGGCGACGTCGTCACCGTGACACCTGCCCTCGGCAGCCCACACCAGGTACCGGTCGCGGGCTTTCTCGACGAACCCCTCGGCACCTTCCTCTATGCCGACCTCGACACCGCTCACGGGATCGGCGGAGTCGGCCTCGGCGGCTACCTGATGCGCTTCGACCGCGGCGCCGACCGGGACGCGCTGCGCGCGTCGATCACCTCGCTGCCCGGTGTCCTCGCCTACACCGACACGCACGCCCTGGAAGACCAGGCCGACCAATTCCTCGGACTGTTCTGGGTTTTCATCGTGGTGATGCTGGCACTCGGTGCGGTGCTGGCGTTCACCGTGATCTATGTGACCATGACGGTCAACCTCGCCGAACGGACCACCGAGCTGGCCACACTGCGGGCCGCGGGCGTGCCGGTGCGTCGGCTCACCGCCGCACTCGCCACCGAAAACCTCACCGCCACCATGCTCGCGGTTCCCGTCGGGCTGGCCGCGGGAGTCCTTGCCGCATCGGCGTTCCTGCGCTCGTTCAACAGCGACATGTTCAGCCTGCACCTATCCCTCGGTGCCGTACCGCCGCTCCTCGCGATCGCCGCGGTGCTGGCTGCCGCCGCACTGTCCCAACTACCCGCCGCCCGACTCGTCGAACGGATCGACCTCGCCCGCGTCGTGCGGGAACGAGCCCAGTAAGCCTGGCTGCTGAAACCTACTGGAGGAGAATGGAAATGACCTCACCAAACCTCGCCACCCAGCTCGGTGCCCGAGCCCTGCAGACCCGATGGCTGGTGCGCGCGCCCATCTGGCTCTACCGAGCCGGGCTCGGATTCCTGTTCGGCACACGGATGCTGATGTTGCAACACATCGGGCGCACATCCGGCGAACGCCGATTCGTCGTACTCGAGGTCGTCGACCGGCCCGCGCCCTACGAGTTCGTCATCGTCTCCGGATTCGGCACGAAAGCCCAGTGGTACCGCAATATCCAGGCACATCCACACGTCCGGATCTCCACCGGCATCCGACGCAATCTCCCCGCGACCGCGACTCCGATGACCAACGACGAATCGTCCACCGCGCTCGAACATTACATCCATCACCACCCCGGCGCCTGGGACAAACTGCGCGACACCATCGAACACGCAACCGGCAGACCAGTCGACACGCTGCTGATGGTACGGCTGAACGTATCGATCTCCGCGTCCTGATCACGATCGGGCACGGACCTGGCGGCGAGTGGTCATACCTTCCATCATGTGGTCGTCGACATGGCAGCGGAATCTCCCGGATACCGGGTTATCGGGGCGCATGTCCGCGGTGATCATGCTGGCGGGCAGTAGCTCGGCGACGTCGGTGCGATGGCCCCGGATCACGACGGTATTGCCATGCCGGTGCGGGGTGTGCAGGTCGGTCTCGCTGCGCCGCCGACCGCCCGAGAAATATGCATATAGCAACTGTTGCAGAGTGCCTCTTTCCGGTAGGGTCTGAAGCTCGTGGTGGCTGGCGCGGCAATCGAATCGCGGAAAGACGTGGGTAGATGGGCGGCGATAACCGCACTGGGTGGGGTCGCGGGCTATGCGATGGTGCTGCTCGCCAACGCCCGCCACTTCTACACCGACGACACCGAATCCCAATACGGCCCGATGTGGGTGATGCTCGGCAGGCAGCTGCGCGCGGGCCACTTCCCCGCGCTCGTGCCATGGGAATGGATGTCGGGCAACTACTCGATGGAGGAGGCGGGCCTCTACAACCCGCCGCAACTACTGGTCGATCTGATCGCTCCCTCGGTCGACAATCTCGCCCTCTACGTCACCGTGGTGAAGCTGATCTTCTCGATCATCGCCGCGCTCGGGGTATACCGGATCTGCCTGGTCTACGGCGCCCGCCCGCAGTGGGCCGCGGTCGCGGGTGTGGCCTTCCCGTTGAGCGGATGGTTCCTGTTCTTCGACGAGGCCAGTTGGGCGACCTCGCTCACCGGAACCGCGTGGATGTTGCACGCCTGGGCGTCGGCGGTCGGCTACGCGCGGGGTCGTAGTGGACCGATTCCGGTCTTTGTCTTCCTATATCTGGCGATCTCGGTCCAATATGTGTTTCCCGCAGTCGAATCCGCGTTGATGATCGTCGCGGTCGCGGTGGGTGAGGTGATCTACCAGCGGCGGTGGGCGCCATCGCTGCGGCTGCTGCTCGCCGCTGGATGCGCGGGCTTGGCGGGCCTGGAAACCTACCTGCCCGGAATGCTGTCCTCGCCGGTGACCTGGCGGGGAAACGAACGAATTCTCAACGACCCCTTTCTGACCGTGCCGTGGTCGGAATCGCTGAACGCGAGCCTGCCCAGTACCGTGCCCGCGTTCACCGGCTGGTGGGGATATGTGCAGCCGCTGCCGATGGTCTATATCGCCTGGTTCGTTATTCCGGCGCTGGCGTTCATCGACTGGCGGGCGGCTCGAGCGTCGGCACGCGAGCTGAGCGGGGTCACTCTCTTCGCGACGGCGGTACTGATGTGGTGCGCCGGGCCGGGCCGCATCGGGCCATTACGGTGGCCGGCGCGCGTGTTGCCGATGGTTGCTCTCGCACTACTGGTTCTGGTGTGTGTATTGCTCAGCCGCTACGGCAGCTTCGCGCACTGGCGCCAACGCGGGATCGCCGCTGGTGTGCTGATCGGATTGCTGTTCGTGCGTTCGTTTTCCGCGGACCCGCACGATGTGCTGCGGCATCTCGCCGCCGCCGCGGTGGTCGCGGCGCTCGGGGCCGCCGCGGTCTGCCTCGTCCGCACCCGAGGCGTCGCCCTCGGATGCGTGCTGACCATCGTGTCCATGTTCCCGATCGCCTACTGGCAGGTGCACACTGCGCCACCGACACCGATGTCCTACGGCTTCCCGGAGCGGCGTTCGGAAATGACGGCCACGTTCCCCCAATTCGACGGTGTCACACTGCAACTCGCCGACCGCGCACTGCTGCGGGGTAACGACATGAGCCTGGCCGGCGCCTACGGGTCCCTGTCCTTCGGCAACTACGCGAAGAACATGGGATTGGACTACGTCAACGCCTACACTCCGATCGGCTATGCGGCGTTCAGCGCCATCCTGTGCATGGGCTGGGACGGCAGCACCTGCCCGGATGCCTACCGGCGCGCCTTCGATACCGAATCATCCACGGGCCGAACGATTGTCGACCTGATGAAGGTCGACAGGGTTGTGCTGCAACGGGCGCAGTATCCGGACGCGGGCAACCATCCCGCGCCGCCCGGCTGGAAATGGGTCGACTATCCAGGTCACGAGCGCTACATCTGGGTCCTCGAACGAGACGGCGGCCCGATCTCGACCAACAACGGCCTCATCGCCGACACCAGCGGCGTCACCGCCGCCTCGGCCGAGCGCACCAGTCTCACCAGCAGGATCCGGGTGACCTCGGCCAACGGCGGCCGGGTCGTCTTCGCACGACTAGCCTGGCCCGGCTACCGAGCCACCCTCGACGGCCGCGACATCCCGTTTCACTTGGTGGCGAAAACCTTTGTCGCCCTCGATATTCCAGCTGGCACGAACAACAGCGAACTGATCCTCACCTGGCGGCCACCAGGCTGGAAAATCGGCATCGCGACCGCGCTGGCCGCGATCGCGGGAATCTGCGCATTGCAGTGGGGACACCTTCGGCCGCGACGGCGTGACGAAGACCTAACGTCACCGCAGGACCACGTACCGGACGAGCCAGAGCGGGAACTGGCGAGCGTCTCATAGCAGCTGGGGCTACCTCCCGAACTCCGACGCTGATCAGTCGAGCGAGTTGGTGCCCACAGACCTCGGCGGCGAGGGCACAGACCGCACCCGGGCCAAGGGGCTTGTGTGTCCGACGCCCGACCGCTGTCGCGGATGTCGGTTGCTCGCTCACGACCACCTGCCGCATGTCGGGTGATATGCGGGCGCGCACAAAAGTGGTCGATCGGCCGGAACGCGCCCGTTATCAGCAGCAGTCCTACCCAGGAACCAACCCGGGACCATAGCGAACGCGAGTGGCGCACACCATTGTTGAAGATCGTGGCGCACCACGATGACAACGAGGGCGGCGGTGACGGCGGCGGCCACGCGCGTGAGATCGCGGATGCTGCCCTTGCCTGCGAGGATCGTGCCGATCTGCTTTTCAGCTCGGGGTCCGCGATGGTGTGCAACGCCTGAGACACCTGCCGCGAGACCGCCGCATCACGGCGGGCGACGTCGAGAATCGGTTGCGGACTACCCGCGCGTCTTGTCGAATCCCGCGTAGTCCTTGACGGTGATCGAGTCGTGCAGGCGCACGCCCTTGGCGTTGAGCTTGGCGGCGGCACGAGCGACCGGTGCGGGCAAGACGTTGATCAGACGCACGGCCTGGATCATCGCCCACAGCTCGAGGCGTCGGGCGGGGACGATTGTCTTCGCGGCGGCAACCGCGAATCGACGGCTGCGGCGGACATAGTCGCCGAGTTCGCGTTCGTATTCGGTGAACGCTGCGGCGTAATCGCCGGAGTGGGCGGCGAGTTCACCGGCGAGAACGTAGGCACCGACCACGGCCATGCTGGTGCTGCCGCCGACCGCCGGGCCTGGGCAGTACGCGGCGTCACCGACCAGGCCGACTCGGCCACGCGACCAGGTGTCCAATCGCAGTTGCGTGATGGAGTCGAAGTAGAAGGACGGGGTGTCGTCCAGTTCAGCCAGCAGCCGCGGCACCTGCCAGCCCATATCGCCGAAGTGCTCGCGCAGCAACTGTTTCTGCCGCTCGATGTCGCGATAGTGGTAGTCCAGCGGTTGCGGCGGGCGCAGGAAGAACCCCGCGCGCCCATCGTCGGTGTGGGCGGCGCCGTAGATGCCCGCGACCCGGCCGACATCGACGGTCATCTCCATCACACCGTGCAGATTCAAGTAGTTGGGAACGGAGAAAATCGCCAGATAGGCGCCGAGCCAGGTGGAAAATCGAGACTCCGGGCCGAAGACCAGTGCCCGCACATTCGAGTGCAGCCCATCGGCGCCGATGATCACGTCGAAGCGCTGCGCCGGGCTGCGCTCGAAGCTGACATGACCGTCTTCGCCGATCGTGGAGATCGAGTCGGCGAAGATGTAGTCGACATCGGAACATGTTGCGTTGTAAAGGATTTCACTCAGATCGTCGCGCATGATCTCCACATGGTTGTCGGAGACAGCGTTGAACAACTTGCGCAGATCCAGCGTTACCGGACGCGTGGCAGGCCGATGGATCACGAGGGTATCCGTCCCGGTGGCCTTCGCCCGGATCTCCTCGGCAACCCCCATTCGCTCCACGATCGCCATGGCCGGTCGGAACAGATCCACCGCGTGGCCGCCGGTCTTGCGCGGCGCCGGCGCGCGTTCGACAACGGTGACGTCGAATCCGTACCGGCTGAGCCAGTAGGCCAGCGCGGGTCCTGCGATACTGGCTCCGGAAATCAGAATGCGCATCGGTGCACCTCGGTCATCGAACTCAGCGGCCCCGCAGCGGAGACCCATATTCGATCCTGCACCTCCCCCACCGGTCTCGGACCGTATCGAGCGCTACCCTCCGCGCGCACGGTTTGCTCAACTGGCGTTTTTACGGCATCTTTACGGGTGGTGCGCCGGGAAGTCTGGTCGGCAACCCGACCCGGTCGGCGGGTCGGGCGGTCCGGCGACGGGGTGGTTCATGGTGCTCATGCGAGCGTGCGCTACGGCAATTGTTGATCGTGGCGACGGCGGATTGGTGTCGGTGGGGGCTCGGGCGGTCGTATCGTGCTGGTGTGCACGCAAGTCAAATGGTCGAGGACTATCCGTCGGTGACCAAGGATTCCGACGCGGCGGCCGCGGCGAAGCTGCTGGCCGAGCATCGGTTGCCGGGCATTGTGGTCACCGACGCCGACCGGGTGCCCCTAGCGGTGCTGCCGGCATCGCAGGTGGTGCGGTTCCTGGTGCCGGGATATGTCCAGGACGATCCGTCGCTGGCCGGGGTGCTGTCGGAATCGGTGGCCGATCGGGTCGCGGAAGCGTTGCGCGGCAAGACCGTTGGCGAACTGCTCCCGGAATCGAAACCCAAACTCATCCTGCCGGTAGCCCACGCCGACGACACCGTCATCGAAGTCGCCGCGCTGATGGCCCGCTGCCGATGCCCGTTGATCGCGGTGGTCGACGGAAAACGGATGATCGGCGTGATTACCGCATCGCGGTTACTGCAGGTGGCGCTCGCGGCCACGTGAACGGCTGCCCGGACGCGGGTGATCACCGGTGACCGCGATCGCGGTCGCCACGTTCGCGGTGGCGTATCTGCTGATCGCCACCGAACGCATCCACAAAACCAAAGCCGCGCTCGGTGGCGCCGCGGTCGTCCTGGCTTTGGGGGTGCTCGACTCCGCGGAGGCGTTCTTCTCCCACGACACCGGCGTCGACTGGGATGTCATCCTGCTGCTGTTCGGGATGATGATCATCGTCGGGGTACTGCGCCAAACCGGCGTCTTCGAATACACCGCGATCTGGGCGGCCAAGCGCGCCAAGGGATCCCCAGTCCGCGTCATGATCCTGCTGACGCTGATAACCGCCGTCGCTTCGGCGTTTCTGGACAATGTCACCACCGTCCTGTTGATCGCGCCGGTGACCCTGCTGGTGTGCGACCGACTCGGCATCCGCGCCGCGCCGTTCCTGATCGCCGAAGTATTCGCCTCGAACATCGGCGGCGCGGCAACCTTGATCGGCGACCCACCCAACATCATCATCGCCAGCCGAAGCGGATTGTCGTTCAACGCCTTCCTCATACACATGACGCCGATCGTGGTGCTGGAACTGGTGGTGTTCACCCTGATCCTGCCGAGGCTGTTCCGTGGCTCGTTCGATGCCGAGCCCGATCGGATCGCCGATGTGATGGCCTTGGACGAACGCGAAGCCATCCGCGACCGCCGACTCCTGATCGAATGCGGCATCGTGCTGCTCGCGGTGTTCGCCGGATTCGTGGGTCACTCACTGCTACATATCGATCCCTCGGTGGTCGCGCTGCTCGGCGCTGGGGTGCTGGTCCTGATCTCCGGCACCGAACCCACCGACTATCTGTCCGGAGTCGAATGGGAGACGTTGCTGTTCTTCGCCGGACTGTTCGTGATGGTCGGCGCACTGGTCAAGACCGGTGTGGTCGAAACGATGGCACGCTGGGCCACCCATGCCACCGGCGGTAACGCGCTGGTAGCAGTCATGTTGATTCTCGTGGTATCGGCGCTGCTGTCCGGGATCATCGACAACATCCCATACGTGGCGACAATGAGCCCGCTGGTCGCAGACCTCGCGGCCGGAATCGACAACCCCGGGCACACCGACGCCCTGTGGTGGTCGCTGACGTTGGGCTCGGACTTCGGCGGCAACCTGACCGCGGTCGGCGCCAGCGCGAACGTCGTGATGCTCGGCATCGCCGCCCGCGCGGGAGCGCCGATCTCGTTCTGGGAATTCACTCGCAAGGGCGCGGTCGTCACCGCCATCACCATCGCGGTCGCCGCACCGTATCTGTGGTTGCGCTACTTCGTATTCGCCTGACAACACCAGGGAGAAATCATTGTTCGCAATGTTGCGCGACGAGAGCGGAGCGGCGCTCGCCCATGTCACCATGGCGCTGGGTTGGGATCCGGTCCGCGCCCGTCGCTGGTTGCGCTCGCGGTCGGTCGACATCGACCTGAACGCGGCGGCACTATTGTTCGCCGCCGACCAGATCGTCGACGTCGTCTACCACGAACAACTCAGCTCCCGCGACGGATCGGTACGACACCTCGGCGACAGCACGACCGGAGAAGGTAAGGGCGACAACGAAATAATCACCGTCGACCTGACCCGACTACCCGCGGAGGTCACCACCGTCGTCTTCATCGTCACCTCCTACTCCGGCCAAACCTTCGACCAGATCGAGAACGCGTTCTGCCGCCTGGTCGATGGCGTGTCCGGTACCGAAATCGCCCGCTACGACCTGACCGGTGGTGGAACACACACCGGCCTGGTCATGGGCAAACTGTCCCGCACCGACGGGGTATGGCAGTTCGACCCGATCGGCGAAGGCATCCGTGCACAACATCCCGTCGAGGCCATCCCTCAACTGCGAGCGTTCTTGATCTAGTTGCTTGTGGGACAGAACGTTGATGTCGTGACGGCGCCGGTACCACAGAGACGGTTGTCGGCGAACCTTCTCTCAGCTTGCTCGGCGAGCCAGCGCCTCGATGGGGGACGTGCCAGCGGCGAGTGTCCAGAGGAATCGGCAAGCCAGCTCGACATCGACGCACGGAGCCGCATCAAGGGGGGCCTTGTCGCGCACCGAAGATGGCTCGCAGGGCTGTCTCGTCACCTTCGATGTCGACGAGCGCACGGATTGCGTCGAGGTCGAGCATGCCTGCCGCCAGGCCGAGAACGATCGCGGCCTCTGCGCGCACGACGGCGTCGAGAGCTCGACCATCGTGCGGGCTGACATCCAGGCCCGAGGAGGTCGCCCGCACCTGAAACATCTGACCGTCGATCCCAACCCCGACCGTCGATGATCGGTCTGCATCCACCCTGCCGCGGAGCAGGGCCGGGAGAGCGACGGCCAGCCACTCGGGGCGGAAGCGGTCGTCGGCGGGGCCACGCACCATGAGCGGTGTGGACCACCGGATGAGCCCTTCGATCGGCTCCCGCAACTCGGTACCCCACGTAGTGAGTGCGTAGGTCACCGCGTTGCCCTGTTCGGCCAGCCGGCGCTCGATGACGTCGGCGGCCTCGAGGTCGCGCAGCCGGTCGGAGAGCAGATTGGTGGCTATGCCGGGGAGCCCATCGAGCAGTTCGCGGTAGCGGGCGGGAGCCACCAGGAGCTGGCGGACGATGAGCAGATTCCACCGGTCGCCCACGACATCGAGCGCCCGGGCAAGACCGCAGTACTGGCCGTAACTTCGACTCATCTCCACCTACTTGACATTCTAAAGTGCACGTGACTATATCAAGTTTAGTCGCGAAGTGAGGTGGAGTCATGACCGAGACGGAAAGACCTGCATGGGTTGACGATGAGCTGTTCCCGTTCGAGAGCCGCTTCGTGACCATCGACGGGCACACGATCCACTACGTCGACGAAGGGGCGGGGCCGACGCTGTTGTTCCTGCACGGCAATCCGACATGGTCGTTCGTGTATCGCGAGGTGATCGGTGCCTTGCGAGACGAGTTCCGCTGCATCGCACTCGATTACCCTGGCTTCGGGCTGTCCTCTGCCCACCCGGACTATCGGTATCTGCCCGAGGAACACATCCAGGTCGTCACCGCCTTCGTCGATGCCCTGGCCTTGAACGGGGTCACCCTGGTGGCGCACGACTGGGGTGGCCCCATCGGCCTCGCCACCGTCGAGCAGCGGCCCGGCGCCTTCGCGCGTTTGGTGCTGGCCAACACGTGGGGCTGGCCGAATGGTGATCCGAAGGCGCACATCGCCTCTCACGTGATGGGCGGCCTCGTCGGGCGCCTGCTGATCAGGCAGCTCAATCTGTTTGTCAATGCGATGATCCCCGCCGGGCACCGACTGCGGAAGCCGACCGCCGAGGAGATGGACCACTATCGAAAGGCGCTCGCCACGCCGGATCGGCGCCAAGCGTCAGCTGTCCTGCCCCGGCGTATCACCGCCAGCCGCGCCCTTCTCGCCGATGTCGAAGCCGGCCTTCCCGGCCTCGCTCCACTCCCGACGCTCATCATCTGGGGCAACGCCGACGTCGTGTTCGGGGACAAGGAGCGCCGGCGATGGGAGCAGCTGTTTCCCAACCACCACACCGTGATCATCGACGGCGCAGGGCATTTCGTGCAGTCCGACGCACCCTGGAAGTTCGCGGCCGCGATCCGCGACTGGTGGTCGAAGGAATCCTCGTGAGTCGCAAGGCCGGAATCCTTGTTTCGGTCTACGTCGCGGTGCTCGCCATCAACCTCGACATCACAATCGTCAATGTCGCGCTGCCCAGCATCGCGACCGAACTCGACGCCGGCACCCGTGGACTGCAGTGGGTCGTCGACGGCTACAACCTCGCGTTCACCGCGTTGGTGCTGGCGGCGGGCAGCGTCTCGGATCGCCACGGACGACGACCGGCACTGCTGGCCGGACTCCTCGGATTCGCCGCCGCCAGCGCGGTAGGAGCCACGATCGACAGCACGGCCACGCTGATCGCGACACGCTTGGGCATGGGAGCGTTCGCCGCGCTGATCTTCCCCACAACGCTCTCGATCATCACCAACACCTTCCCCGACCGCCGACAGCGCGCCGCCGCGCTCGGCGGGTGGGGTGCGATCGTCGGGGTCGGCGTCGCCTCCGGCCCAGTTACCGGCGGATTGCTGCTCGAGCACTTCTACTGGGGCAGCGTGTTCTGGGCACTGGTGCCACTCGCGCTCGTGGCCGCAGTTCTCGGATACCTGTTGGTGCCCGAATCCCGTGACCCTTCCGTGCCTGCTTTGGACTTCCGCGGCCTGACCAGCTCGATCGCCCTGCTCGCAGTGCTCGTCTACACGGTGATCGAGGCCCCCGAGCGCGGTTGGCGCAGCAGTGCCACGGTGATCGGGTTCGCGATCGCTCTCGTACTGACCGTCGCTTTCGTGATGGTGGAACGCGCGGCCGAGCACCCCATGCTCGACGTCTGGCTGTTCACGGATCGACGCTTCAGCGCCGCCAGTGCAGCGGTCGCGGTCACCTTCTTCGCGCTATCGGGCTTCATCTTCCTCATCACCCAGTACTTTCAGGTGGTCCGCGAGTTCAGCCCACTCTCCACCGGCGCCCGCATCCTCCCGGTCGCGCTATCGATCGCGGTCGCCTCGATAGTCGGCGGGCTGCTCGCTCCGCACTTGGGCACACGCGCAGTGGTGGTCACCGGGCTGCTGTCGTTCGGCACCGCCATGGCCTGGATCGCCGCAACCGTGGACGCCGACACGCCCTACTGGACCGTGATCGTCCCGCAGATGATGTTCATGGGCCTGGGCATGGGACTGATCTCGACCCCGGCGACGGAGTCGATCATGCTCGTGCTTCCCGCGTCCCGCGCGGGTGTCGGGTCGGCGGTCAACGACGCCACCCGCGAGCTGGGCTCGACACTCGGCGTCGCCGTTATCGGCTCCGTGTTCTCGTCGATCTTCGGCTCCCGGCTACTCGACAGCGCGTTCGCCGCCACCGGGAAAGCGGCTGAAGCCGCCGACTCGGTGCCGGTCGCATTCGGGATCGCCGTCCGCAATCCGAGCCTGCTCACCCCCGCGCAGGATGCGTTCCTGTCCGGCCTCTCGGTGGGCTGCGTCGTGGTTGCCGCGCTCTGCTATATAGCGGCCACAGCAGGCCTGGTCGCGCTGCCCGGCCGACGGTTCCAGCACGGCCTTCCCGCCCGGGCGGACGAATCGGACTCGACGGCTGTGGCCTGAGCCCAGGCGCCCTCCAACGGCATGAACGCTCTCGCGCCCGCGGTGATAAAGACATCCGAGATTCGGCGACTCCGCCGTCGCCGGAGTCGGCTGACCGTCCTTGCGATCCCCGGATACCGGGCAAGTCACGGACGGGTGGCCAACAGCAGATCAACCACATAGGTCTCTTCCACCGCCTCGCCGGGGAACATCTTCCGCAGTCGCCTTCGCTCCTCGGAGAGAAAGGCACGCTTGTCCTCCTCGACAAGCACAAGAAATGCCGAACGACTGGTGATGTTGGAAAGGTGCAAGTCGAGCGAGACCACACGACTCCACCGCACCTGGCGGCGCGCGACTCGCAGCCCCGACAAGCCCGCGAGCCGGATGGCGTCGCCGTCGTCAGGACGCGCTCGAGACGTCGGCTTCACTCCGCAGTGATACGCGATCCGCTGGTGCTGCTCACTGATCCAGGGCACGTCGAAGGCGGTGGTGTTCCACCAGATCGCGAGCGCACCGCCCGGACGCAGGACCCGCAGCGCCTCCGGGACCGAGCGGGTGGTGTCGGTCCACTGCCAGGACTGCGCGTAGGTGACAAGGTCGTGGGAGGCGTCCGCGAGAGGGAGAGCATTGCCGTCCCCTCTCACAATCGGCACATCCGGCAGCAAGGTATGGAACTGGGCAGCCATCGCATCGCCCGGCTCAACGCCGATTACGTGAGCTCCCCGGCCACGCAGCAGCGCGGTGGCGATTCCGGTGCCCGCGCCGACATCAGCGACACGGGCACCCGCGAGGGGGCGGCTCGTGAACTGTTCGATGAAATCGAAGAGCGCGGGCGGGTACGAAGGCCGGCTGGCCGCGTACTGGTCAGCGGCCGCGTTGAACGAATGGGCGCGCGAGCTGGTAGTCATCCCCACATCATCGCCCCTGCACCGACCACCGCCGAGTCGATGCCGGAACCGTGGTCGGGTTGGTTTACCTGCTGCTGGTTGTCCGGCAGACTATGGGCATGTCCGAACATGCCGGTGCACCGTTCAGCTTCGCGGAGGTCAGACCTTATGAGGTCGTCGACTCTCTGACCGAGCTACACGGGCCTGAACACGGTGTGCTCCGACTGCCCGTTGAGCTGGCATGGGGCGGCCGAACCGAGTTCGACTTGGATGACGCCTACGACCGGACCGCGGTGTACAAGATCGTCATGGAAGAGGGGACCGATCGTCATCTGCGAGAACTGATCAGCGGGCGCCTGCTCGTCGCCATTTGGCCACAGATGCGGCCGGCGCGGCCGGTCCGTGCCCTCTGGGAGAGGAAGTTCCCGCAGCTTCGAGCCGCTGCCTGATGGATCCGCGCCAACACGAACTGGCACGCATCGCACTGCACTCGGTCGGCAACCGCGGATTCGTACTCGGCGGCGGCCACGCAATCGCGCTGCACGGAATGGGATCACGACCGTCGGAGGACGTCGACCTGTTCTCCGACCGACGCGGAACACCGGGCGAAGTGGCCGATGACGTGACCGCCGCATTCGTACACGCCGGGCTTACGATCACCGTCGTCCGCCGAACTCCCGACCTGGTACAGATGACGGTCACCTATCCAGATGGGCACACCTGCAAAGTGGATCTCGGCGTATTCTGGCGATCCAGATCACCAATCCTGCTCGAAGTCGGACCAGTCCTACATCCCGACGACGCCGTGGCCGGCAAGATGGACGCCCTGTTCAACCGATGGGCCCCCAGAGACTACCTGGACGTCGATGCGATCCTCGTCAGCGAACGCTACACACGCGAACAGCTCATCGCGGTCGCAATCGAACACAACCCCGGCTTTGATCGGCGCATGTTCGCCGAATCACTGTCCTACCTTCACAAGATGCCCGATCGCGACTTCACGCCCTACGAAGTCACGATCGAAGACATCACAGCGATGCGAAGCCGCTACGCCGAATGGGAAAACGAACTGACCTGCTGACTGGCTAGTCGCGTCTATCTACATACCAAAGTTCGGCACGAATCCGGTGCCCCGGTCTTCAGATCGCCGAAGCTTATCCGCGCCGTGGAGCATCCGTACGCTACCCGATCGATGTGCTGCGGAGTTGCACTTTTAGGATCGAGCGCGATTACTTCCGTTGCAGCGTAGAGTAATTCGTCATTTGCGGAGCCCAAGGTCAGTCTGTGCCTGGACAGAACACACCTTCGGCTACGCCAACTGCCCACGCAGACGCTGGCCACCACAGCCGAATCCCATGGCACCACCACAACCTACGTGGAAGCCGACCCTTGCGAAAACGCCGCAGCACTCACCGCACTCATCCAAGAACGATTCCGCCCTGCCACACGTGGGTGCCTCGCACACGCCTCGACCGGAAATCTAACTTCCCTGGTTACACACCCTGCCGTTGGTGGTGGGCTGCCTCTTCGGCGTGATCGAATACCTCCCGAATCGTTCACGCGCCCGACGGTGTGGCTGATCGCACCCGGGCCGTGCGGTCGAGTGCCTCAACCACGGAGGCGAAACCCCTTGACCCACCCAGGAATCCAGCACTCCCCGCTCACACACTCGCCCGCCACCGAAGGGTGGTCGGTGTCGTGCTGATCGCACCGGTCATCCCACCCCAGACAGCCCTGCACGAACTCATCCAAGCCATACGCACCGCACCACGACAGGTCCTGACTCCCCACGACCTCCAAATCATCTACAGCACGTGCATCATCGGCGCCGCCGGACGCATCCACGACCGACCAGTCCTCGCCACACTCAATTGGCCCACCGACACCCGCCTCGCAATCCGGTGCACCTACGACGGCGTCCTGCTCGTCCGCCACAGCGATCACGGCACAGCACACGTCACCGGTGGATACTTCCGCGTACCTTTTCGGCAACGACGCCAAGCCAACCTCAACATCGGTGACAAAGTCCTGCTCGTCGCCCAGCCGGAAAACCAGCAACTCGCGATCTACCCACCACCGATGCTGCACGCATTGCTCGGCAACCACCTGCGTTCACTGGAGTCATAGCCGATGACAACAGATGCCCGCACCGTCGCCGACCCGACAGCCATCGCGGCCACACGAATCCTGCTGTCACAGATCGGTATCACCGCCACCGATCTACTCACCGACACCCTCGAGGTGCCCACCTTCGGTTACGTGATCCCGAAACTCCGGGCCACCCTCACCCCAGGCACCCTGCGCACCTACAACACCCACCTCAACCACCTCGAAAACACCTGGCACAACCGCCAATTGGACGCGGTAACCAAAGCCGACCTCGACGAGAAAGCCCGAGCAGTACAAACTGCCAGCAGTGGTGGCCGCAGAACCCGCAACGGTGCCAGCGCACGCGAACACTTCATCAGCACCGCACGCTGCCTCTACCGCTACGCCGAAGACAACAACTGGATCCACCCCACCCGAAACCCCGCCCGCCACCTAGCAATACCCACCCGACCACCATCACACCGCCAAGCAATCCCATCACCCCAACTCACCCAGATCTGCCACATCGCCGCCCTCACCGGCAACGACCCCGAACTCGACACCCTCCTCCTACGCCTACACACCGAAACCGCCTGCCGCCGTGTGGGTGCCCTGCGGCTTCGCCCCTGCGACCCCGACCCACACCAATGCCTGATCCTGCTACGCGAAAAAGAAGGCATCGACCGCTGGCAACCCATCTCCCCCACCCTCATGCGACACCTACTCCACCACGCCGAACAACGCGGCAGCGCACCCAACCAACAGTTGCTGCGCTACCGCAACCGCAAACCCATCACCACCCGCCGATACGACCACCTCTGGACCCGCATCGGTCAACACCTCCCCTTCGTCGCCACCCAACACATCAGCACACACTGGCTCCGCCACACCACCCTCACCTGGGTCGAACGAACCTTCGGCTACGCCACCGCCCGCACCTACGCAGGCCACCACACCCGAAAAACCCACGGCACCACCGCCACCTACGTCAAAGCCAACCTCCACGAAATCGCCGCAGCACTATCCGCCCTCACCCAAGAACCCCACCCCCTACTCACCAACCAACCCCCGATCACGCTCTGACAACCACGGTGCCGGTCCCCACCAAACCGCGACCGGCACCACCCAGAGCAGCCCCTGACCAACGACTCCACCGCGACCACGACACATTTGGAATCAGACAACACACCCGAAACCAACCGACAGAACCCGACGCCCCCTCTCCCACTCAGCTACCCACAATGAAATACCGAAAAGCATTGCAGCTCAAAATAATACAAGACACACAACATGATCATGCATTCTGTGCTACATTCTCGCTACGCACAATAGAAGCTACTCGTGCACACATCTGCACCAATATTGTTGCCTCCGTGTGATCGATTCCCCTCTCGCGCACCACTTGAACACGGATTTGCGTCAAATCTGACGCAAATACGGGTTCGACCACCTCCTCGCGCACGTCCCTCTCTCCCTCGAGCCTTCTGACGTGGCCCAGCTGCGACAGCGAAGCCGCTGGCAGCACACAGTTCCGTCATCGGTGACGCCTCCGCGTGTGCGAGTAGAAGGTCGCTCCCCCTCTCACACAAGGCAGCGGCACAACTGAGACGGACGCGTGCACGAGCGATCCCTCGCACTCCCTCGGCCACACGGGCGGTTCCGGCATGGCCGTGTCGCCAGTCACTCGCATCTGCATCCTGGTTTGCCCTGCGCACGGAACGTGTCCGCCAACTCCGCGCCACCACCGCAGCGGTCGAATACGGCTGACCGGAGCTGAATTCGCTCGTCTCCTGTTCCCGAATGCCATCCGGTGACGAGCATGGGTCACGGGCGACACAGACGGGCGTTCCGGCCGTAGACTCCTGCGGATTCCTCCAGCTGGATCGACACCGAGCCGCCGAACCGCGGCCGGTTCGTGCGGCCGGTTCGTGCAGGATGGCTTGATCGTCACCGGTACCAGCGCCCTGCTGGAGCTGTACTCGTCGACGCCGTTGGCAAGCCATCGTTCTCGATCTGGTCCAGCCTGTTGCGTTGCCGGACCACAAGGCATTCGCCCCAAACCTGGTCGAAAGCCCTGGTTTCGGCCGCCGCGCGCACGGTGTCGCGGTCACCGCTGGCACGTACGACGGCCGAGGTTGGGACGGCCCAGATCGAGTTCAAGGAGAACGGCAGGCTGTTCCTTGCCTCGGAACGTGGCGTCTGTTCATGGACCCGCCCCGTCGTCCCAACACCTCCGCCGGCCGAGGTCGTGTTCGAGACGTTGATCCTCGGGCACACGAAACTTCTGTGCGCCTCACCGCCGCCGTCTCCCAGTCGTTCGGCTTTACCGGTTCATGGCGGTTCGGCCTGCTGCTCACAGGACTGCGCGGCGCTAAATCGTTCAAGCTCAGTAACGACATCTTCGCCAGCAACACCGCGCCGTACTCCGAACCTGCCTATGAACGAGCCACTGAAGCGTCGACCAGTCGACTTGATCAACGACCCCCGAGCCACTGTAAAACACCTCGTCGGACCACTTTGGCAAAG
Organism: Nocardia vinacea NBRC 16497; assembly: GCF_000308835.1. GTDB lineage: Bacteria > Actinomycetota > Actinomycetes > Mycobacteriales > Mycobacteriaceae > Nocardia > Nocardia vinacea. Next base: position 27,316 of record NZ_BAGN01000396.1, read on the forward strand.
CCTCGGATCGCACCACGCATGGGAATCGTTCTTCGCGGCCTGATTGCACCGCACCGGGTTTGGGACCGACCAAGAAACTTGTCGAAACCGAGGAACACTGCCGGTTCGAGACGTTGTCGCCATCCAGGCTGTCCGAGAATGCAGACTCCATGACTGCCTGGTCACATGGGTGTACGTTGATGCTCCTCCGATGAGGAAGGAGCCGTAGATGGCACGTGTTTCCAACGGCGAGTCTGTGCTGTCGCGCGTGCTGCGGATTCTGGAGCAGTTCGATCCCGACACACCGGCGATAACTGTGTCGGACCTGGCCCGGGCCAGCGGCCTGCCGTTGCCGACGGTGTCGCGGCTGGCCAACGAAATGATCGCCCAGGGACTACTGCACCGTGATGAACAGCGACGGCTCCACATCGGAATGCGGTTGTGGGAATTGGCGTCTCGCGCCGCGCCGGCAGTCGGCCTGAGGCAGGCGGCGATGCCCTTCATGGAGGATCTCCACGCAATCACAGGTCAACACGTCCAGCTGTCAGTGCTGCACGATCGCGAAGTCCTGGTACTCGAGCGGTTGTCCACGCCGGGCGCGGTGTACAACATCAGTCGCATCGCCGGTCGATTACCGCTTCACGTTTCGTCGAGCGGACTGGTATTGCTGGCGCACGCACCAGCACAGGTACAGGAGGCAGTGCTCACCGGACCGCTGCGTCGATGCACCACGAAAACAATCACCGACCCCCGAGCATTGCGGGTGCTGCTGAGCGAGATCCGACGCACCCGGGTCGCGTGTTGCCCCGGGTTCTTAGACGAGCGCGCAACTGGTTTGGCGGTGCCGCTGTGCACCGGCGGCGGGCAGGTCGTGGCGGCTTTGTCGGTAGTAGTGCCCAACGACGACGAAGCCCGAACAGTCATTCCGGCGATGCAGGCGGCGGCACGCGGGATCTCCCGGATGCTCAGCACGTCCGATATGGACTTCAGCCGGTAAGCCTGCGTCCCCGGCTTTCGCAATCCACCAGCTGCTACGCCGAAAAACAATATGACCGTACGGAGATAGGCCGGGCTCTCATCCATTGAGAGAACACTTCACCGCCGGGGTGTCATCACGTCACGCTTCCTTTGACGAGGAGGTCCATCCGATGAACACGCCGACACCAGCCGATATTCAGCACATTTCGGCGCCGAGCGAGGTCGCTGAGGTCTGCGTCACCGATAAACGTCTTGTGGCGACCAACGTCATCGCACTGGAGCTGGCAGCGGCGCATCGAAAAAGATTGCCGGACTGGACACCTGGCTCGCACATCGATCTTGCTCTTCCGAACGGCATGACCCGTCAATACTCGCTATGCGGGGACCGGTGGGATCCCTACACCTATCGCATCGGCGTACTGCGCGAACAGGACGGTCGCGGCGGATCTGCATTCATTCATGAAGAACTCGAAGTCGGGGATGTCGTCGGCGTGGGCGGTCCGCGCAACAACTTCGCCATGGTGCCGTCGGACCAATATCTGTTCGTCGCAGGCGGAATCGGGATCACCCCCATCCTCCCGATGATCGAACAGGCCGAAATGCTGGGCGCCGACTGGCGACTGCTCTACGGCGGCCGCAGCCGCGCTTCCATGGCATTCCTAGACGGGTTGGCTCGCTTCGGCGATCGCATACAGGTGGTTCCACAAGATGAATGCGGATTGCTCGACCTGACCGGATTCCTCGGAGCACCACGTCCCGGCGTCCGGATCTACTCCTGCGGTCCTGCACCGCTGCTGGCCGCCATAGCGGAAACCTGCACCGCGTGGCCGCCATTCACGCTACGAGTCGAACGCTTCACCGGACAGACCAGCGAACCCGCGCCGAAGACCGCGTTTCGGGTCGAACTCGCCCGCACCGGCCGCACCGTCCGCGTCACGCCCGACCAAACGATTCTGGACGCCGTCCGCACCGTCGGTGTCGACGTACTGTCCTCCTGCCGACAAGGCACCTGCGGGACCTGCGAAACAACAGTCCTGTCCGGACACCCGGACCATCGGGACGCGGTGCTGGAGGACTACGAGCGTGCAGCAGGCGACTGCATGTTCATCTGCGTATCACGTTCGCGCAGTGACTATCTCATCCTCGATCTCTGATACCCCCACGAAGGCTCCGAACATGTCAACGACCCTCGGGTCCACAACACCCACCAACGACACCGACCCTTTCAGCCACGACGTATTGGAAAACCCCCAGCCGCTGCACACCGCACTCCGGGACGCCGGTCCGGTTGTATATCTCCCGAAGTACGACATCTACACCTTTGCCAGGTACGAGCAGGTACATGCCGCGCTCGTCGATTGGCAAGGATTCCAGTCCGCTGCCGGTGTCGGCCTGTCCAACTTCCGCTTCGAAAAGCCTTGGCGGCCACCAAGTCTGCTCCTGGAAGCCGACCCACCCAGGCATGACGCGCCCCGGCGGGTGCTGAGCAAGGTGCTCGGCCCGAGATCCCTGCACAAGCTGCGGAGACAGTGGCTGACCGACGCCGAGGAGCTCGTCGATCACCTACTCATGGACGGAGACGAATTCGACGCTGTCCCATCCCTGGCCGCCGCCTTTCCACTCCGCGTCTTCCCCGATGCGGTCGGTATCCCCAAGACGGGTCGCGAAAACCTGCTCCCATATGGCGACCATCTGTTCAACGCATTCGGCCCCCAGAATGATCTGGTCGCGGAAGGGAGCCCACATGTAGGTGAACTCTCTGCCTGGGTCAGCGGCCAGTGCGCCCGTGATGCCCTCACCGACAACGGATTCGGTGCACATATCTGGGCCGCCGCCGACCGCGGAGACATCACCCACGAGCAAGCGCCCCTCGTCGTACGCTCACTGTTGTCGGCGGGTGTCGACACCACAGTGCACGGCCTCTCCGCCGTCCTGTACGCCCTCGCCAGCCACCCCGACCAGTGGCTGCGGTTGCGGCACGAACCAGCTTCGATCCGCGCCGCCTTCGACGAGGCGGTTCGATGGGAATCGCCTGTTCAAACCTTTTTCCGCACCGCAACAACCGATATCCGGGTCGGCGACCACATCGTCCCGGACGGGCACAAGATACTGATGTTCCTCGGCGCCGCCAACCGCGACCCCCGGCGCTGGGCCAGTCCCGACTCCTTCGACCTGACCCGCGACCCTTCGGGCCATGTCGGCTTCGGAATGGGTCTCCATCAGTGCGTCGGCCAGCATGTGGCGCGGCTCGAAGCCGAAGCTCTACTCACCGCCTTGGCCGAGCGAGCGCAGACCATCGAACTCACCGGTCCGACGAAACGGCACCATAACAACACCCTCCGTGCGTGGGAGAGCATCCCGGTGCGGGTACGAACGGCCCGAAGGAGCGGGGCTCCGACGACCACAGACCCGCCGGCGCGGGTACTCCGATGACAAGGGCACCGACCTCGGCGCAGCGAGGCTTTGACCGCGCGTCACCCGGGGAGTCCGAGGGAGCGGGTCGATGTAGGCGCGTTCAGTGGTGCCCGATCGCGCGAACCAACTCTCAGCCAGGACTTCCAGCATCTCGTCGCGTTCGACACCCAAGCCCGGGTTGCCAGTTCCGTGACACGTGACCCAGCTCGGCCATCGCGACGACACCCCGGAACTGCCGCGTCCGCCGCAAGTAGGCGCACTGCTGATCGTCGCGGGCCTCGGTGGTCAACGACGCCGCAAGTATGCGCTGTTCGACATCACGCCCCATGGGCTCCGCGTTCTCCAGACCTTCGGGACTTCGGTCGAGGACCTTCGCGAGCGGCTAGAAGTCCCGCTCCTCATGGGCGCTTGATCCGCTGAGGCTGCGGCGCTTCGGCGAAAACCCGTCGGCAGCAGCTCATTCGGGGGGGGAATCGAGAATCTTCGCGGTCGTATCGGACCGGGATCAGAAAGAAAGAGATGAGGAGTTATGCACAGCATCTCCCGAATCACGGCGATCGCCACGTTGGCCGTGCTCACCACTGCAAGTGCGGTAAGTATCGCCTCGGCCGCGCCCGTCGAGGCTCCGGCGTCGGTGACGCAGTCGGCCATCGGTGACCCCGGCCGCGCCGTTCCCGACATCAGTGCCGCGGACCCGAATCCGGTTCCGGCGCAGGTCGATCCGCAAGCCGAGTACGACCAGGCGATAGGCGCGATGGCAGGCGCGTTCTCCAACGCCAACCATGACGGCAGCTTGGTCGGTACCGCCATCGGCGTCGTCATCGGCTGCCCACTGGGCGCGCTCACCGGCGGCACTCTGACGGCCTTGGTTTCCGCCGGCATGTTGACCCCGGTGGGCGTCGTCGGCGGCTGCATCCTCGGCGGGACGACCCTCGGCGGCCTGGGCGGCATCTTCGCTGGGGCGATCACCGGCTTCCCGGCTCTCGCCGACGCCGCAGGCCAGCAATACAACCGGCTGCACGCACAGGGCCTGATCGCCGCGCCGCTGAACACCGACAACCGCTAACCGATCCACCGCGAAAAGAGTTCTGCAATGACGCACACCACTCAGGCCCTTGCGGTCACGGCGCTGACCGCCGTCGCCCTTGCGATCGCCGGCGGCGCAGCGCACGCCGATTCGAATGTCCAAGACGCGGCGCCGCCTTCCAGCACCGACGAGGTGTCCGTTCCGGTC
>NZ_BAGN01000395.1 GCF_000308835.1 Nocardia vinacea NBRC 16497
ACCGGAGGTGCTCGGCGGCGAGACGCCGACTGCGGCGGCGGATGTCTACGGTCTGGGTGCGACCTTGTTCTGCGCGCTGACCGGGCATGCCGCGTATGAACGGCGTAGTGGTGAGCAGGTGGTGGCGCAGTTCTTGCGGATCACCAGCCAGCCGGTGCCAGACCTGCGCGAGGGCGGTATTCCCGATGACGTGGCGGCGGTGGTGGAATCGGCGATGAACCGGGATTTGCAGCAGCGGCCGTCGGCGGCGGAGATCGGCGAGGCGATCCGGCAGGTACAGCGCCACCACGGATACCCGGTGGGCGAGATGGCTCTGCACGGGAAACCGGTTGCAGTCCAAGGGATGTGGGACCATACGCCGTTGATGCCGGAATCGGCCCCGTGGCAGATCGAAGAGGGTCGCGGCAGCACTGGTGAGCTGCCGCTCGAGTTGACCAGCTTCATCGACCGTCGCACTGAGACGGCGGAGCTCAAGAACCTGCTGTCGGTGTCGCGGTTGGTGACGTTGGCGGGGATCGGTGGTGTCGGCAAGACCCGGCTGGCGCTGCGGGCGGCGTCGAATGCTCGACGCGATTTTGCGGATGGGGTGTGGATGATCGAACTGGCCGACGTGCGCGACCGGGTACTGCTGGTCGATGTCGTGGCGGCCGGTATGGGCCTGCGGGACGATTCGGCTCGGCCGATGCGGCAAGTGCTGGTCGGGTTCCTGCGTTCCCGGGAGATGCTGCTTGTTCTGGACAATGGCGAGCAGGTTGTGGATGCGTTGGCGGAGCTGGTCGAGGAGTTGTTGCTGGGGTGTCCGGGTGTGCGGATTCTGGTCACCAGCCGTGAGCCGTTGGATGTTGCCGGGGAAGTGGTGTTGCGGGTGCAGCCGTTGGCCGTTCCTGGCGCTGGCGGTGCGCCGACGCTGCGGGGATTACCCAAGTACGATGCGGTGAGTTTGTTCGCCGATCGCGCTGCGGCGGCCGTGCCGGGTTTCGCGGTCACCCAGGACAATAAGGCCGCCGTGGTCGGGATCTGTTCGCGGTTGCACGGGTTGCCGCTGGCGATCGAACTCGCCGCGGCTCGGATGCGCGCCATGTCGCCCGAGCAGATCCTGCAGCGGCTCGTCGATCGGTACGCGCTGCTCACTCGTGGTAGCCGCACCGCGCCGAGGCGGCAGCAGACGCTGCGGTGGTGCATCGACTGGAGCTACCAGTTGTGCACGCCGGTCGAGCAGCGGTTGTGGGCCCGGTCGTCGGTGTTCGCCGATGGTTTCGAACTCGATGCCGCCGAACAGGTGTGCGGTGCCGACCTGGCGCCGAAGAATCTGCTGGATGCGTTGTCCTCCCTGGTGGACAAATCGATTGTGAACCGCAACGAAGTGGATGGCGTCGTGCGTTTCCGGATGCTCGAGACCATTCGCGACTACGGGCGCGAGCAGTTGCAAGAGTCCGGCGAAGACCGGGAGCTGCGTCGACGACACCGCGACTGGTGCCAGCGGTTGGTGCTGGATTCGGTGGCGGACTGGTTCAGTGACCGCCAGCCCGACTGGCTGGCTCGCCTTGATCGCGAGCAGCCGAATCTGCGGGCTGCCCTCGAGTTCTCCCTCTCCGAGGACAGTGCGGACTCGGCCGATGCCGGGCTGCGCACCGCCAATGCGCTATTCGGGTTCTGGAGCTTTCGGGGTCGGTACGGTGAAGGTCGACGGTGGCTCGACCGCGCCCTGGCCAACCCGGACGCGGGCTCGATATCCGACCGTGTCAAGGCGCTTGAAGCCAGCATTATCATGGCCACAGGGCAGCGGGACCTTCGATCGGCAGCGTCATTACTGGAGCAGGCGCGCGGCCTCGCCGAACAGGATCCCACTCCCATGAACCAGGCGCTGATCGCCTACGCCGACGGCATGCTGGCGCTTTATCGAGACGACCCCGCTCGCGCAGTCTCCCTCTTCGAGGGTGCCGTGGAGGCGTTCAGCTCGAATAGGCGAGGGTACCTATATATTTCCGCGTTGATGCTGCTCGGTTGGGCCTACACAGCGCAGGGCGATATACCGCGGGCAATCGAATGTCACGAGCAAATGCTGTCTATTACCGAAGAATGCGGTGAATCACTTTATCGGTCGAGTGCGCTGTGGGGGTTGGGCCTTGCAACATGGCTGCAAGGCGAGGGGTCTCACGCACAGCAGTTGCTGCAGGAATCGCTGCGAGTCAACCAGCGCATGCGCAGCCCCGTCGTAGCGGCGCTCGATCTCGAGGGACTGGCCTGGACCGTCGCCGACGAGGACGGTGAGCGCGCGGCCGTGCTGATGGGTGCCGCGGAGAATCTTCTGCGGTCCTCCGCGTCTGGGTATGCTGTCTTCCCGGGGGCGACCCACGTTCACGACGAATGCGAGCGCACGGTGCGTCGCACGCTCGGCGAACGACGATTCGATACGGCCTTCCGGCGCGGCCAGGCAATGGAACACAACGCCGCAGTGACCTACGCACTGGGTGAGGCGCCGCCCGCCACCGCGCTCGCTCCGCAACTGACATTGACCAAGCGCGAACGGCAGGTAGCAGACCTTATTGCCCAGGGACTCACCAACAAGCAGATCGCCGCGAAATTGGTGATCTCGCAGCGCACCGCGGACGGGCATGTCGAACATATCCTGACCAAACTCGGATTCACCTCCCGCGCGCAAATTGCGGCCTGGATCGCGGACGAGGCCCAGCGCGAGCGTTCCTGACCGCACTGACAAGGATTTCGGGCGGTGGTCGTCTTCGGTCCGCGAAAACCTTGGCCGCCGGGTGCGTGGGCATACGAACCACCACCTTCAGCGGAGGGGGCTGTGGGTGAGGCTGGAAACCGTGATCGGGAGTTCACAGACGTTCCTGAATCTCAGGGTGTGACTCGCTGTTGACACCGGCCGCAATAACGGTAACATTGTTGCCGATATGGTGGGTCGAATTCGCAACTCGCTCTGACTGGAGCGACTGTCCGAAAAATCCGTTGACGCAGTCGCTGTCAGGGTCGACCTAGCTGATGTCGACCCGGCTGCATGTGGCGGGCCGCAACGTCCGCCTCTGTCTCGATGAGAGTCTTGGAACAGTGAAATATGTTGTCGCAATGCCATTTTCGGAATTCATTCAGGAACGCACAGGTTCATCGGATCGGTTGTGGGCATGAGCACTGGTGATCGAGCGCACACCGGGATGGTGGTTCGCGCTGGTGTCTGGAAACTCGACCCGACAACCGCGGACATCGGGTTCTCCGCCCGCGGGCTCTGGGGGCTGCTCCCGGTAACCGGCCGCTTTAGTCGAGCATCCGGCTCGTTGACCTGGGGTCAGGATGGAACCGCCACGGTGCTGCTGGAACTGCACGCCGCTAGCGTCACCACCGGTATGGGGATGCGAGACCGGCATCTGTGCGGGCCCGAGTTCCTGGACGCGCGAACGCACCCGGTGATTTCGTTCCATGGTCATGCAGTCAGTCGCGGCCGCACGCGACTCGAGGTGCAAGGCAAGCTGACCGTTCGCGATGCCACGACCGAGATGCAACTCGATGTCGAGCTTGCACCGGACGGCACCGAACTCGTCGCCGCGACGGCCGCGCGGGTGGACCTGTCCGCCTATGGTATCGGGCCACGATCCGGCATCGTCCGCCGCAATATCGACCTCGAGATCCGAGGCCGCCTCATCCCCGCCGCCACGTCGATGCTCACACCGCGTATGCAGCCGACCCGTACCGACGATGGAGTGCTCGACCTCGGCACGCAGCACAACACTGAGCGTTGACCCAGAGAACCGGAGAACAAAGATGTCTCAGTCGACCCCCCCGACCCGGCACGGCTCAGTAGACCACACCCGAGAAGATCAACGTCGAGACGCTGCCATGCCCCGGGTGACCATCGTCGGCGCGGGCTCGACCGGATGCACCTTGGCATTACTACTGGCCCGCTACGGTATCGCCAGCACCGTCCTGGAACGCCGTACCGAGGTGTTGAACCACCCGGCCGCGACGATTTTGAACGCCCGCTCACAGGAAATTTGGCACCACGCCTCCCCGGAGCTGGCCGGGCGGATCGCCGCCCTGGCACCGCCGCCCGAGGAGATCGCCACGATCCGGTGGTACACCGACCTGAGCAGCCCGCGACTGGGTGAGATCGACCTGCTGGCCTTCACCGAGCAGGTGGAGCGCGTCAAGAGCCACAGCCGGTTCCTCATCTCACACATAGGCCAGCAGCAGCTCATGGCGGTCCTCTGGGACGTCGTCGACGCTGATCCCCTCGTGAACGTCCGGCGAGGCGTCCAGGTACAGCGCGTCAGTACGACGCCATCGGGCGCGACGGTGCGGGCGGTAGCCGCAGACGGTGCCACCGAGGAGATTACGTCGCGGTTCGTGGTCGCCGCCGACGGCGCGAACAGCGCCGTGCGCGACGCGCTGGGCATCGCGATGCGCGGGCCGGTGCTGGCCAACATGGCCAGCGTCTTCTTCAACGCCAAGCTGTTCTCCGACGGCACCCGCCCGCTGCTCAGCTTCATCTACTCCCCGGCGTTCTGCGGCATTTTGGTAGCACACGCTGACGACAACTACGTGTTGATGACCCCGTACCTGAGCGAAAAGCAGGAGATCGCCCGGGACGGGCGCGGGTTCTGGGCGCGGACGCTGCCGCGGGTGATCGGGCGTGAGGAACCGTTTCGGATACATTCCACCGGCACCTGGACAATGACCAGCCAGATGGCCGAGACCTTCACCAGCGGCAATGTGATCCTGGCCGGTGACGCGGCCCACCGGTTCCCGCATACCGGCGGGTTCGGCCTCAACAGCGGTGTGCAGGATGCGCACAATCTCGCCTGGAAACTGGCCGCGGTATTCGAGGGCCGCGCACCGGCCACGTTGCTGGACAGCTACGAACCCGAACGACGGCCCGTGGTGGAACGCTTCGCCGCGCAAAGCGTCGCCAACCACTTCAATCTCGACGATGTCATGGATGGACTGACCTCGGGCAACCGCGCCCTTGCCCGGGTCACCCGCACTTTTGCACACCCTCTCGTCGATCGGGTCCCTGCGATGATCACACGGCGCGTCGCCGAGGGCATGATGAAGCTTGCGATCCGGCCGACCGCGAAACTGTTGGGGGACAGCGCATCTGCACGCGACTGGCGCGGGGCAGTCGAACGCCGGATACCGGGCCAGATGGAAGAGTTCGCATCCACTGGGCTCGAGTTCGGCTACGCCTACTGCGGGGGTCTCATCCGGACCGAGCCGACGCCACAGCCGATGCACGGTGAAGGCGTAATGGAATACCGGCCGACGACGTGGCCCGGTGCCCGTCTGCCGCACGCCTGGCTGGCCGGTGACCGCGGCGTCGTGTCCACCCACGACCTGCTCGACCTGCGTGACTACACGCTGTTCACCCCGGAGCCGCAGACCTGGCGCACCGCCGTCCCCGCCGCGATGCCCGTCACCGTGGTGGGCCTGGACGCCGCAATTGCCGACCGGCAGCAGATGCTCGACCTGTTCGAGGTCGGCGAGCACGGTGCCGTCCTGGTCCGACCCGACGGGCACGTCGCCTGGCGCACCACGGCCCGCGCGTCGTCCGGCGTCGCGGAACTCGAGCAGACGGTCAGCGACCTAAGGATCTCCACCGCGCCGGAAAGCGCCGCACCCTGATCACTCTCGGCCCGCGATTCGCACCTCAGCTGCGATAGGTATTGTGCGAGCCTCGGAGATCCCGCGTGCCGCCGCCTGCATCGCCGGCATGACTGTTCGGGCTTCGTCGTCATTGGGCACGACTGCCGACAACGCCGCCACGACCCGCCCACTGTCAATGGCAGGCGAATCGCCGATGTCCAGGTCTGCTTGGTGTCGCTGCCGGAAGGGGATGCGGAAGTAGCCGCCGGTAACGTGTGCGGTGCCGAGATCGGTGGGGTGGATGAGCGGATGCCGTCGTATGGCAGCGGATTGCGAGGCGGGGTGCCGCTGGTCCAGTCGAGTGCGTCGAGTACTGCGCGGTCGTGGATGCGTCCGGCGGTGCCGAGGGTGCACATGCTGTAGACGATGCCGGGGGCGTTGGGTGTCGCGACCTGTCGTGGTGCGGTGCGTAGTTCGTGAACGGGTGTTTGTGGTGGGATCACCGGTGCGATCAGCACGACAGCCACCACCCGTCGGCAGTGCCGAGGTGTTTGGTTCATGATCGCTGGATCATGTTGTGGGCCAAGGGGTTACCTCCGTGGTCGTGGGCGCTCGACCGCACGACCCGTGGTGTGGTGTGCTGGCCGCACCGTCGGGGGCGTGAACGATTTCGGGAGCCATCCGACCACCCCGAAGAGGCGGCGCCCACCATCCATGGCAGCGTGTGTGATCAGGGAAAATTAGATTCCCGGTCATGGCGTGTGCGAGGCACCCCGTGCGGCAGGGCGGGATTGGATCGAGCATCAGGATTCGGCGGTGTCGGGGGCGATTCTGGCTCGGTGACTACATTCTGTGAGGTGACCCAGCAGCGCAAAGCGCGTAGTGATTCCGCGCAACGACGCAAGCAGATCGCGGTGGCTGCCCTGCATGTTTTAGGTGAGCAGGGCATGCGTGGTTTCACCCACCGGGCAGTTGACGCCGCAGCCGATCTGCCTACCGGTTCTGTCAACTATCACGCGCCGACACGGGAGCGGTTGCTCGAACTCGCGGTGGAGGAGTTGTTCGTTCAGGACATGGCCATCGCGCAGGAGTTGTTTTCTGGCGGCCAGCAATGGTCGGCGGCGGCGATCACCGCAGCAGTGACCCAGTTCATCGATGCGATGACCAGAGCGCAGGCCCGCTATCGTGTGGTCGCGCGTCACCACTTGGTGGGCGCGAGCCGGACCAACCCGGTTCTGCGCGACAAGTTCGAGCAGCAGCGCGCGGCATTCGTGCGGTTCGTCCAGGATCGTTTCGCCGATGTCGGGCATCGGCCGAACCTCGCCGCGGCTGAATTGTGTGTGATCGTCATCGAGGGACTTATCGATCGACAGGTTCACTTCGAACAGTCGGCACTGGATCCGGCAACCATCACATCGATCGTCGAAATGGTCGAAACTTCACTGCCCTAGCATGGTCATGCTCGAGCTTCATGATCGACCGCGACATCGCCACCTGCCGATATTGGCGCGCTCATATGAGCGGCGTGATGTGTTCTGGCACGCCGAGCAGCGCTTTCCGTAGGTGTCCGCGGCAGGATGGCCGCGAGCCGGGCGGCTACGTCGGAGTCACGCCCTCGCTGCGCCAGCGGTGCGAAGGCCGCTGTGAGTGCGATCTTTCACAAGTTGAATCTAGGTCAATGAAATAGAATCAATTTGTTCTCGATGGGAGGACGCCGGGGAGGGCAACGCCCCGGCGGAGGGGAAGGATGCCGATGGCCGCCACACGGGCCGGTACTCGCGGAACAGCGCGAGCTGCGCAAGCCAGTGAAACCCGCCAACGGCTACTCGATGCGGCGGTACGGCTGTTCGCCGAGCGCGGCTACGACGAGGTAGCCGTCGCCGACATCGCTGAGGCCGCGGGGGTCGCCCACGGCCTGCTGTATCACCACTTCGGCAACAAGCGCGAGATCTACCTCGCGGTTATGCGTCAGACCGCCGAAGAACTGAATGCCTCGTTGGTGCTGCGGCCGGACCTGCCCCCGCAGCGCCAGATCCGGGAGGCGCTGGCGTCGCATCTGCGCTATCTCGCTGCGCACAAAGGTTTGTCACTGCGGTTGATTCTCGGTGGTCGCGGCGCCGACCCCGAGGCGTGGGCAACGTTCGAGGATGCACGGTGGCGGGCCATAGAGTGGCTCGCCGCGGTAGCCGGGATGGACCCCCAGCGTCCCGCGGTGCGCATGACCGGGCGCGCGATCGTGGCGGCCATCGACGACGGTGCCGCGTACTGGTTGGACGACGGCGAAACCTTCGCGGTCGAGACCATGGTCGAATGGATCATCCAGCTTGCGACATCGGCCGCACGGGCTGCGGCCTTACTGGATCCGAGCCTGGACATCGATGCCGCCCTGGCGAAGGTTTTCGTTCATCCGATGTTGTGAGACCTGCCCGGTCGGTCACGCGGCGGTGACGCGCCCGCCGCGTCGATACCGTCGAGTCGCCTCACCCGGCGGATTCCGAGCCGTCGATCTGCTGGCTGCTTCTAGGCGGCGATGGCTATACCGCTGTTACGCCGCGTAGCTGCCGGTCCCGTGCTAGCGCTGCCTATGCTCGCCGGTGATCAACTACTCGCTTCGCGAACGTTGTGAAACGTCACAGCATGTGGCTTCCCGCCGCGCAACCCATTGACTTGGATTCAATCACCTGAAAGTCTCAGCAGGCGTTGAGACTTTGCTGGCTCACATCACTTCGAGGCCCGGGATTCCAAGCGTCCGACGGTCGGTAGGTCCGACCGTTTGGGCCCGCACTCATGAGCCTCACGCATTGCGACTACTGGAAGAAATGGTGTATATGGACGACAAGCTGGCTTTTGGGGACGAATTGTCGCGGCCGCGGTGGCCGTATTCGGACGCCTTGATCACCGCGGAGAGTCGAGGGTTGCGATTCGGCGGGAGGTATGCCGATGTCGTGGCGCTGAGTACCGGCGACCCTGCGGCGCTGCGGCCCTGTATCGACGACGAGACGCGTCGCCGCGTCGCGGCGATGCCGTCGACGCGAAAGCCGAACGCGCTCGTATTCGGCGCCAACGGATTTGTGGGTGCTCACCTGGTCGGTCGGCTGAGCCGGGACCCTTCCATCGACGTCGTCCGGGCCGTCGTGCGACCGAAGGGCGACGAGTCCGCCTACGACCGGTTGCAGCGCACGCTGGCCCATTACGAGATCGACGTCGATACAGCCAAGCTCCGAATTGTGGAGGGGACGCCGACGCAACGGCGGTTCGGGCTGAGTAGTGCGCGGTATCGGGAACTGGCCGAGGAAATCGGCCAAGTATTCAACTGTGCGAGCTCGACCGACTATACCGACAGTTACTTGGAGCTGCGCAACGACTGGTTCCTCAGTCTGCTCCGCATGTTGGAATTCTCTATTACCTCCTGCCGGAAACATGTCACCTATGTCGGCAGTATCGGTTCGCATCTTTATCAAAAGCCCGACGACTTTCGGCGCGGTGACTCGTGGTGGTACTCCGGGTATGCGCAAATGAAGTGGGTGAACGCCACGTTGCTCGGGTGGCTCGCGCGCTCGGATACCTACTCGATTACATTGTGCGAGGCGCCCTATATCCTCGGAAGCACCGATCGAGGCTTAGATCCCGGGCGGGTTTATACGTTCTGGCGGATCATCGAGCTGGCACTCGCGGTCGGTGCGATCTGGGACGGTCCCGGCATGAACTACATCCCCGTAGATGTGATGTGTGAAGTTCTCACTACCAATGCTCTTCAAGAACATCCGCAACCGCGACTGTTGCCGAGTAATCCGCATGGCTATGGTCACGACCTCTACGCGGAGTTGCTCGGGTTGGAATTGGTTGCGTGGGATCAATTTGTCGACCGTGTGAGTTCGCGCATTTCACCGAAGTTCGCCGACACCATGTTGTCCGATAATATCGACAAGCTGATGCGGCTGGTACACAAGTCAGAAGTGATCTTCCCGCCCGGGTACGACACTTCATGGTGTGACAACCGCCGGCTGTTCAAGCTCTATTTCGAGAAAGCGCAACTGAAGACAGCAGCTCCTGTCGCGCTGGTATGACGTGGAATACGAAAACGAACCGGCATCCGTTCGGCTACGTGAGGTGCTCCGGGACGGCGAACTTGCCAACTTCACGCTCTCGCTCGGCTTCTACGGAGTATGCGCGCTGATCGGTCTGTTGCCGAGGGGCATTCGCGCGCGTCCGCTGGGTGCATTCGTCAGTTGGTCGGAGCGAGTGGACGAAAGTCGATATTGATGAGCGTACATTCCACACGGGCGATCGCTGCGTCGGTGGTCGCGCTGACCGGCGGATTGGGCGCCGCATTCGTCTATTGGCGCGTGCGATTCTTCTTCCGCGATCCCGAGCGCACGCCCCCGGCCGATCCGAGGGCTGTCGTCGCCCCAGCCGATGGCGTGGTCACCTACGTCAAACCGATCCAGGGTGGTGCGATTCCGGACGCGGTCAAGAAGGGGCGCACGATCACCCTCACGGAGTTCGCCGGGCTGGGGACGGTATCAGAGGGCTATCTCATCGGGATCTATATGACCGAGTACTCGGTGCACCGAAACCGTGCGCCGATCGCCGGAACCATTTGCTTCCGCCAGCACCGCGCCGCCGCACCGTTCAATCGGTCGATGGCGCGAATGAGCGCCAACCTCATCGCTCGTCAGACCCCCTACGATGACGGCTGCGACTACCTGCTGACCAACGAACGCCTGACGATCGGCATTCGGCATGCCGGCGGAGCGATAGTCACGGTGACCCAGATAGCGGACCTATGGGTCAACCGGATAGTCGCCCGCGTGAAAACCGGAGACCACGTCACCCGCGGACAGCAGTACGGGATGATCCGCTTCGGTTCCCAGTGCGACGTGTTCCTACCCGATGAACTGGTCGCAGATATCGACGTCCGTCCCGGGCAGTACGTCTACGCCGGGAAAACCAGGCTGGGCACAGCACGAGAATCAGTCTGCGACGATCGAGTTCACGGGGAGGCGACATGATCACTGTCCACCCAGTGCTGACCCGCCCCGACTGGGGCGAATTCCGTGCAATTTCCCGAGGAATCTATCGAGACGACCCGTTCCCGGCGCCCGACGATTCGATCGACATCGACCGCGTCTTGATCCGACCGCCGACATCGGTAGCGGCCACCAGACGGATCCAAGCGTTCGTGGCCCGGGCCCAGGGAATTCCGGTCGGGCGCATCGCGGCGATTCATGATCTGGGGTTTACCGAATACACCAAGGAGAGCATCGGATTCTTCGGATTTTACGAAGCCATCGATCAGCAGGGCGTCGCGGACGCATTGCTGGACGCGGCATCCGCCTGGCTTGCCGACCAGAACTTGACCAGCATGTGCGGGCCGTTCAGCCCGTCGATGTTCTACAGCGCCGGTGTCGTTGTCGGCGACGCGCCCGAGCGGCCGTTGGTGGGAATGCCGCACAACCCCGCCTACTACGGCGGACAGTTCGAAAAATGGGGGCTCGTCGGAGTCAAGGACTTCTACAGCTACCAGTTCGACGACCCCTACATCCTGTTCACCAACCCCGCCTTCGCACGTCACCGGCAGATGTATGAACGGGTGCGTGCCAGGTCCGATGTGACGTTTCGAACGATGAAATACCGAACGATCCGCCGTGACGCGAAGATCGTCGCCGCCTTGTACAACAAGGCGTTCGTCGACTTCTGGGGCTATTCACCGTTGTCCGCGGCGGAGCTGTTCGACCTGCTGAAACTCATGCTGCCCATCCTGGACCGCGAGCTTGTCCTGCTCGCGGAGTTGGATGGAAAGCCCGTCGGATTCCTGATGGCGATACCCGACGCAAATCAGGCCGCAGCACACGCTGCGCGATTGCCCTTCCGATCGGCTCGGGATCTCGCCACGGTGTGGCATCTCAAGCGGCCTGGTCGGCACAAGATCGTCGACACCGTCCGCGTCGACATGCTTTTCGTCGACCCCGAATGCCCGGATCGGGCGGTAGCGCCGTTACTGATCATGGAATTGAGTCAACGGATGAAGGACAAGCGTTATCAGAATGTCGAGGCGGCACCAGTTCTCGACGACAGCGCGTGGATGAAAGGCGCGTTCCTGACTCGCATCGACAAGGCGCCGCACCGGGTGTACCGCATCTATGGTCGTGACCTCGAACCGAATGTCGAGGACTGATGCTCGATACCATCACAGGAGACGACCGCGGCACAGGTTCGCCGCCTTTCGGCTACTACTGGGGCCGCCGCGTGGCCCGCTATCGCTGGTTCGTCGTCGGGGTATGGGCGCTCATTTCGATCGGTTCGGCGTTGTTGTATCCGGTGCTGCAGAACAGCTTGGTGGGCGTCGACTTCTCGGTCCCCGGAACGGAATCGAGTCGCTCCGACGAACTCGTGACGCAGCATTTCCAATCATTCGGTTCCGAGCAACTGGTCCTTACTTTCACCTCCGCAGTGGTGACCGTCGACGGTGAAGAGTTCCGCTCCGTGGTCGAATCCGTAGTGGCGGCGGTGCGTGCCGACGATCAGGTGGTTGGGGTCATCGCTCCTTATCAACCGCTCGGGTCACAGCTGATCTCCGCGGACAAGACCGCCGCGGTGGCGTTGGTCGGGATCAGCGGAGGGCCCCGTGAGCGAGTCGAGGTGTCCGAACGGCTCCAGCGCCTTCTCGCCGATCGGGTCACCGGCGAAGTGACGGTGGCGCTGACCGGCTATTCACCGATGACAGTGGATCTGACCACGGTGGAATCCGAGGATGCCACGCGTGCGGAGAGTATCGGCCTCCCGATCGCCCTGGCAGTGCTGATCCTCGCTCTCGGTGGGTTGGTCGCGGGTTTCGTGCCGCTGGTGGCCACCGGCCTCGGTCTGCTCGCGGCGTTCGGACTGTTCGCGTTGATGTCGAACCTCATGAGTTTCGATGCCCTGGTCACCACGGTCTCGTCGATGATCGGGCTCGGACTGGGGGTCGATTATTCGCTGTTCGTGGTCAGCCGGTTCCGGGAGGAACTCCGCAAATTCGATGTCGAATCACGGCGGGAGCGGGTCGACCACGCGGTCGCCGTGGCAATGGGGACAGCCGGGCATACGATCGCGATCTCCGGTCTGGTGGTGATGATCGCGCTGGGTGCCCTGACCATCGTCGATGTTCCCGCCGTACGCAGCATTTCCCTTGTGGTGGCTGTGACGGTGGTGTGTGTGCTGCTCGTAGCCTGGACGCTGCTGCCCGCGGTGCTGGCGATCCTCGGGCCGCGGGTGAACTTCCTCGCGCTACCCGCACGATTCCAGCCCTCGGAGTCGACCACCGGACCAGCGGCTACGAGTTGGTGGTCGCGTTGGGCCGGCCATGTCACAGCTCGCGCGTGGCGATACACCGCGCTGGCGACATTGCTGCTGGTGTTGTGCGCGATCCCGCTCGGATCGATTCGCTACGGCGTGGATATCGGAGCGGGCGCGCTCGCCGAGCAGTCCAGCGGACGAGCCAACAAGATCCTGACCGAGAAGTTCGCCCCTGGCACCATCTCGCCGATCACTATCGTCCTGACCGGCCCCCACGATTCCCCTCTTACCGAAACGCAATTGCTGCAAGCCGCGCATTTCGCGGATCAGGTGCGAAGCGACCCCCGGGTCGCCTACACCCAAACCCAACAAAAGGACGGCCGCCGACTGCTCGTCGTCATCGCCTCGGTTCCGATCGACTCGAATGCGGCCAATGAGCTGATCGGCTCGCTCAGAGACTCCGCCACCCAGCTGGCCGCGAATCAAGGACCTGAGGCGGCGGTGGGCGGAACGACGGCACTGGTTGTCGATGCATCAGCGGAAATATCGGCGAAAATGCCCTGGGTCATCGCCTTGATCCTCGGCTTCTCGTTCGTCTACCTCGCGGTCGTGCTGCGTAGCATCGTCATCCCCGCCAAGGCAGTACTGATGAACCTGCTGGTCACCGGCGCGGCGCTCGGACTGACGGTCGCGGTGTTCCAGTGGGGATGGGCCTCGCACCTGCTTGGCTTCCACAGCACCGGCTTCATCCAGGTGTACCTGCCCGTCACCGTCTTCGCGGTCGTGTTCGGGCTGTCGATGGACTACGAAGTATTTCTCATCGGCAGAATGCGCGAAGAGTTCCGGCGCACAAGCAACAACGACACCGCGATCGTCGACGGTATCGAGCACACCGCCCGCCCCATCACCGCTGCCGCCGCGATCATGATCGCGGTATTCGCCAGTTTCATCACCGCCGATGTCCTCGAACTCAAACAATTCGGCTTCGCTTTGGCCGTAGCCGTCTTCTTCGACGCGATCGTGGTTCGGATGATGCTGGTACCGGCCATGATGAAGCTGTTCGGGGCACGCAACTGGTGGCCCGGCACCCGCTCGGGCAAGCCAGCGGTGCCGTAAACGAACGTGTGGGCGCGACCTCGGTGCGTTAGCGAACGATCGTCAGCGCGGCGGATGGGGAGAATGCGCGCGTAGCCCTGCAGGTCGTCGCCGACATACCCGAGGTGGGACAGCGATTCCTGGTCATCGACCCTGAAAGGCCGTCGACGAAGGGCCTTGTGGTGGCTCAGATTCTGGCTCTCCCCATGGTGGCCGGCCCTCGTCTCGTCTATGCGCCCGGCGCTGCACGACGGATTCATCATCGCCTTGCGCGCCTGCGGCAAATCGGCTTTCACGGCACTGGGGCGTGCCGCCGACCGCGAATGCGAATCGAATTTCTTCCTCGGCCGGTGCGGTTCGAGCCGCCGTCGATAATGGTTCTGTTCTCGCGACCGGACGTCACGCCGAACCCGAAGCGCTCACTGCAATGACCGGCGAACCGCATCCGCTGGTTGATGATAGAAGCGCTTCGCTCATCGGCACGATTTCGACATCGACGACGGCGCTCGCACTTGCACCGCTCGAGGATCAACCTGAATTACATGCGGCGGTGGACCTCTGGTCCTCGCCCGTGCGCGGCGATTCCTCCGCGGAGTGTCGTCGCTGGGCCCATGTGCGCCATTGCGCGAGCACAGTACAGCCGCGAGGCTCTCGTCGGTGCGTGGGCCGGGTTGAGGTCGAACTCGTCTTCGGTCATGCGCGGTTGCGCTGCGGCCCGTGGTACGGGCCAGCTAACTCTCGCGAGGCCCAGGTGACCGCTTGCTCCGAGATCGACCGGCAGCGCCGCGTCGGGAACGGCCTACAGGTCGAGGGTGAGGCGCGGGGTCTGTGACCGGGAGACGCAGATCATCATGGTCGCGCCGGTGGCTTGCTCCTGCGGGGTCAGGATGCTGTCGCGATGGTCGACATCGCCGGCGAGGACGCGGGTTTCGCAGGTGCCGCAGATACCCTCGGTGCAGTAGTACGGGACGTCCACTCCCGCGGCCAGCAGAGCGGACAGGATCGACTCGTGTGCCGCAACGGGCAAGATCCGGCGCGAGCGCGAGAGTTCGACCTCGAAGGCGGCGTTGACGGAGTCGGATGCCACGTGTGCCGTGAAGTGCTCTGTGCGCAGGGACGCCGCGGGAACGATGGACTCGATCGCCTCGAGCAGTGCGGCGGGGCCACAGGCATACACGAGTTCGCCCGGGCGCAGATCCGCGAGGTAACCGTGCAGATCGAGGAGGCCCTCGTGGAGGAAGATGCGACCGGAACCGTGACGGGACGTCAGCTCCTCGGTGAAGGCCATTGTGCTGTGAGAGCGCCCGCCGTAGAGCAGCGTCCACGGTGCTGGGCAGGCGTAGTCGAGCATGGGGAGAATGGGGGTTATGCCGATGCCGCCTGCTATGAAACGGTAGGCGGGCGCGACTTCGAGGGGAAAGTGATTCCGCGGACCGCGGCCCCGTACCCGTGCTCCGGGTAGGAGAGTCGTGTGAACGAACTCGGATCCGCCGCGGCCGTTCGGTTCGCGCAGAACGGCGATGCGCCAGGAGTGCGAGTCGCCGCCGCACAGGGAGTACTGGCGCTCGAGACCAGGTGCCAGCTCGATGTCGATGTGGGCACCGGGTTCCCAGCCAGGCAATGGACAGCCCCCGGCTGCACGCAGGACCAGGGATACGACGTCGGCGGCCTCTTGGCGGCGATCAGCGACAACGAGGTCGATCATGTCGGTCATGGGCGGATCCTTTGCGGGTGTCCGTGGCGGGGTGCTGGGCGGGGAAGGGCCTCGAACACGTCCGGTGTGACGCTGAGGGCCAGCGACCTGCTGTAGCTGTCCGCAATCCAGGCACCGAACAACGTCATGAGGCCTGTGATGTCCTTGCCGACGGCGCCGACGAGCACCACGACGACGACCGTGATGAAGGTAGGCGGGTTGATCAGGACGAATGCCGCGGTCGCCCGTACGGTCCGCGCGAGCGAGCCAGGCGTTTCGTGACGGTGGATCGCGGTACCCGCCACAACGAAGAGCGTGATGACCACCCCGGCGTCCAGCACCGTGCCGAAGCCTAGGTAGACCGGGCCGAATTCCCGGAAGCTCGACCAGGCGATCACGGTCGCTCCGATAAGGCCGATGCCGGTCCAGACGACGACGCGAATGGTCGGCGCGGTGCGGCTTCGTCCATCAACGGCGACGATGGATATGTCGGCGCCGCGCGGCAGCAACCACACGGCCAGGGCGAAGGCGATGCTCCCCACGCCTGTTCCGATAGCTGTCATAACACGCCAAGCGCCGTCGAACGCGAGTTCGCCCATGATGGGTGGGGTAACGATGCCTACCATCGGCATTCCGAACAGCGCGATTCCGAACGCCCATTTGTTTTCGGCGGTGGCGTCCTTGGCGAATCCCAGTATCAAGACAATGGCGGCACCCATGCCGATTCCGGCGAGCATTCTGAGAAACCCCAGCTGCCAGGGGGCGGTGGCCAGCGCGCATGCCCCCGACGAGAGTGTCAACCACAGGACCGCGGCGAGTGTGCCCCGCCGACGCCCGAGACGCCGCGCCAGCGGCACGGCGGTGGTGGCGCCTGCCAGCATTCCGAGGAATCCCGTGCTCCCGATCAACCCGGCATCGCGCGGGGACAAATGCCACCCGGGTTCGGTGAGCAGGGCCTGGAGAAAGCTTGGGAACACGATGATCTGGAAACTCTGTGCGGCCACGAGAACCACTCCGAGCAGAGCCAGGCTGCGGCTTATCGGGTGTGGGACAGTGCCAGACGACACGACGGGGGCCTCCAGACGAAGTGCAGGAAACGTCGGACCGGCACCTGGTCGCAGTGCAGAGGTTCCTGCGCTCGGACAAGCCCGGCCGAATTCCGATAAAGCTGCAGGGCAGGGTTTGAGTCACGCGATCCTGCAGACGAGTTGCTGAACAGCCCGGACACGGGCCGCCAGGGCGTGTGACCCTGGCGGCCCGTGGCTTCGCCGGGTGGCTCAGGCGCCGAGTATGGCGGCGTCGAGTTCTGCGGCGGTGGTCCAGGTGCCGTGGAATCCCATGGGAACCCGATGGTTGAGCTTGATCCGGGCGATCGGGGCGGCGGTGAAGTCCCGCGCGTCCTGGACGATGACTTCGCTGCGGTCGGCGGCGGGATCCCACCAGATCGAAAGCAGCCAGCCGTCGTCTTCGGTCGTGGCACCGGGACGGGGCACGAATTGGGGTTCGCTGGGGGAGGTCAGTGAACCATCGAGGGTTTGGATCGCGGTCTCGCCGGTGTGGTAGTCGTGTTTGGCCAGGCCATCGGTGAACCAGTCGCCGCCGCCCCGGGTGGTGGTGTAGTAGCCGTACTGGTGTGGCAGGCCAGTGCGTTGTTCGTTGATTTGGGGGAATTCGCCGAGGATGTCGGTGGCCTGGCTGTCCTTCATCGTCCCGGTCGCGAGGTCGAGTTCCCAGCGCCAGGGCGTGGCGACCAATTGCTTGAACCACCAGTTCCAGTCCCCGCCCGGCGGCCCTGACTCGATTTCTTGCTTGCTGGGGCCGAAGCGGTCGGTGCGGAGTCCGTCGACGACGATCGTGGTGCCGTCTTGGTAGGCGTTGAGGAAGTGGGTTGGGGCGTAAGCGTCGGGGGCTTCGAACCAGCGCACCGCACCGGTTTTGCGGTGCAGGACAGCCCAGCGGCAGGTGTCCAATGTCTCCAATTCCCAGACCGTCGAGGGCAGGCCTCGGAAGACATTCTCGAGACGGACCATCGATGGGTTGGCCAGGAAGATCGCGTAGTCGGTGGTGACGGCATAGTCGTGGACGAAGGTCGGGACACCCAGGTCGACCTGGTGGCGGTCGAGGACTTTGCCCTGTTTGTCGGCCCGGTACCAAGTGACGGCGCCGGCCATGTTGACGAAGAACAGCATGTCGCCGTTGGCGGGATCGATCTTGTAGTGGGCCGTCATGGGTCCGACGACCTCGCCACCGAAGTCGTAGCTCTGGCTGGTCGTGGCCAAAGTGTCCGGTCGCAGCTCGTGTGGGACGCCGCCTTCGCACAGGACCAGCAGGCGGTTGTCGTAGACGGCGACGTGGGTGTTGGCCGGGTTTTTCGGGAATACTCCCTCGGGCAGCGGGGTGTCGCTGCCATGCATGAAGCTGCCGAAGATCGCCTTGCCCTGCTGGCGCTCGAGCTGTAGTCCGGCGGTCGCCACGTACCGGTTGCGGTAGCTCGCCCTGCCCTCGCGCAGGAAAACAGCGTGGACCATGCCGTCACCGTCGAACCAGTGATACCGGCTCGGATCACTGGGGCGGTACGCCTGGTTGGTGCCGACCCGGTAGAGGGCACCGCTCAGCTCGGGTGGCAGCTCCCCCTCGATTTCCAGGTCGAACGCTTCACCTTCCTCATGCCAAGGCGTGTACGGCCCGTTGAGAAACAAGTTCGTGGGGTCCCACATGGACACCCTCCTTACTGCCTGCTGTCCTGAAATTCAGGACTTATATTTGTTATTTGGGACTCTATGGCGACGATATAGCCACATCGCAGAGAGGTCAACTACCCCTATTTGCGGGCGGTCGATCGCGAAACCTCTCGTCCGCGCACTATTGCCAGGCGCTCGGTTTGGGATTAGTGTCCCTCATGACAGGACATTCATCCTGATATTTGGAGAACCATATGTCTGAAGCTGTTGTCCGTTCTGTATCCCCGCCCAACGGCGAGAGCCCGGCAGCCCCGCCGAATCCGTTCGCCGGCCTGCAGGACGTCGTGTCTGTCAGGGACAAGTTGACGCAGGAGTATCACGACGCAGTCCTCGAGAAGGTCTTCCGTCCGTCGTGGTTCCTCGTCGGAAACGTCAACGACGTGCCGGAGTCGGGTAGCTACTTTGTCCTGGACGTGCCCACGTTCAATACCTCGGTCCTGGTACAGCGAGGCCGAGATGGGGAGGTACGCGCGTTCCACAACGTGTGTCGCCATCGCGGCAAGAAAGTGATCTCCACGGCCTGCGGTTTCGCCGGAGGGGCGTCGCCCGCGCACACCTGTTGGTTCCACGGCTGGTCGTACACCAGCGAGGGAACTCTGCGCTCGGTGCCCGACGAGGAGCAGTTCCGCTCCGTCGACAAGTCCAGCCTCGGGCTGGTACCGATCCGCGTCGAGGTCCGGTCCGGATTGATCTATGCCCACTTCGGTGAGAACCCCGAGCCGCTGGCCGAATGGCTGGGGGAAGTCGCCGAGGGCTTCGACGGCTACTACAGCGAGATGGAGAAGATCAGTTGCTTCTCCATCGACGTCCGGGCCAACTGGAACATCGCCATGGACTCCTTCTCAGAGGGTTACCACACCGTCTTCCTACATCGGCGAACCCAGCCGAAGCTGGCAGGCAAGAGCAATCCGATGCGGCACAAGCCCGTGATCGACATGTACAGCCGCCACATCCGCACCAGTAATCCGGCCAACCCCGACTACGTCAGCCCACCCGTCGAGGGCGCGCTGTACGGCCTCGGGCGCAAGCTCGCACCGGCGGTCGAGACCGACTTCTCCATGCTGCCGCCGGGGGTGAACCGCACCCACCACAGTCCGTGGTTCTTCGACATCGTGTGGCAATTCCCCAATGTGGCCATCCTCAACGGCTCGCACTGGTACACCGTCGTCACGGTCTGGCCGATCGACCCCAGCCACACCCGCATCATCTTCGACGGCTACGCCCGAAAGGCCCGGCACGCCGGCGATCGCCTGGCCCAGGCGTACACACGGGCCCTGAATTACACGGTCTCCAGGGAGGACCTGGCCGCCATGGAGGACGTGCAGCGCGGCCTCGAGTCGGGTGCCATCGACGATGTCTATCTCTCTATGCAGGAGTTCGCGCTCCAGCACCGCTACGGACTCGTCAACGAGCTGATCGGAGATCGGTAATGGAACTCCCCGCTGAATTCGCCGACTTGGAGCCTTTGCTGGGCCGATGGCGCCTGCGCAACTCACCGGAGCGGATGGCGGCGATGGCCGCCGCCGACATGGCGGAGCTGAGCGAGCTGTGCGACGTCGTGCTCCCTCGCATCGAGGCAGTCGTGCGCCATCTGAACTCCTTCCCCCTCGACAACATGCCGCCGCAGGAGCAGGCCCTCTACGAGCTGGCCATGACCTTCGCCGAGGTCAGCCACCCGGTCGACCTCGGCTGGGCCACCCCAGAGGTCAGTGACCTGTTCCCGGGCGACCGGATGAATCTGATCGGTCCCTCCAGTGCGTGGTGAGCACGCGAACCACCCGATCCCGCACAGAGATGGACGCTTCAATGAATGACACCTTCGCCGAACTGACGCAGGTCGGCGCCGACAGTCCGACCGGAGAGTTCTTTCGCCAGGCCAGGCGGCCGATCGCCAGGTCCGAGGAGTTCTACG
Organism: Nocardia vinacea NBRC 16497; assembly: GCF_000308835.1. Taxonomy (GTDB): domain Bacteria; phylum Actinomycetota; class Actinomycetes; order Mycobacteriales; family Mycobacteriaceae; genus Nocardia; species Nocardia vinacea. Next base: position 20,312 of record NZ_BAGN01000395.1, read on the forward strand.
CCGCGATCGGGGAGCTTCCGGCTACCGTGGACGACCACCGGGTCAGCCGCCGCCTCATGGCGGGTGACGGCTACGTCTCCTCGGGCACCGATCGGGTGCGGTACAACCGGGACGTGGCCGAAGCGGTGGGCGCCGATCGCGGCATCCTGGAGCGCGCCGAGGCCGCCGACAGCGAGTCTGCCGACGGGGTCCTGGCATGACCGCGAAGAGTTACCCGATGCTGTCCTTGGCCGCCCGGGACCTGCGCTGGCAGCGCACTCGTGTCTTCATGCAGGAGAAGGACATCGAATGCCTGCTCGTCTTCGGCCTCAAGGGCCGTGAACGGTACGAGGGTTACCTTGCCAACGAGGTCCTCGACGGCGTGGTCGTGTTCTTCGCCGACCGCGACCCCGTCCACCTCACCTGGACCCACCACCGGTACACCCGCCGCCTGGCCGCGAACATGCGGGACGTGCACTTCTGGATCGACGACGTTCGCATCGGCCCGTTCGGCCGCGGGGTCGTCGACGCGATCACCGAATCGGGACTGACGTCGAGCCGTATCGGCGTGGTCAGCCTGACCGGGAGCTCGGCAGGGGAAACAGAGGGGCTGATCACCTACATGATGTGGGACTACGTCCTGAAGAACCTGCCCGCCGCCGAATTCGAGGACGTCTCCCTCGCCTTCGCCCAGACGATGCTGCCGAAGACGCCGCAGGAATTGGAACTGGTCCGCTTTTCCGCCCAAGCGGCCGAGGAAGCGTGCCGGACCATGCTGGAGATCACCCGGCCCGGCGTGCGCGAGGCCGAGATCTACGCGGCCATCGTGGAGGTCCTGCACCGCAACTCGTGCGTCACCACCTACCCACACGTCATCATGAGCGTCGGTGCCGACGACCCGGGCTGGGCGCCACCCCACTGGACATACGCCGGCGGCCCCTCCCGGATAGTTCAGCCCGGTGACCTGGTCCAAGCCGAGATCATGTCCTGCTACGGCGGATTCGAGACGCAGGTTCAGATGTCGGTCGCCGTCGAGCCGGTGCCGCAAGTGCTGCACATGCTTCACGACGTCGCCCTCGACTGCTACGACGCCGGACTCGCGGCCTTGCGTCCGGGAACCGCTTTCCTCGATGCGGCCAGGGCCATGAGTGAACCGCTCCTGAAGGCCGGCCTCTACAACATGACGCCCCTCGTGCATAGTCTCGCCCCGGCGGCCTTCGTGGGACATATTGCCCTGAACGCCGTACAGATCCCAGGTCAGGACGCCAACCGGGTGTTCCACACCATTGCGCCGACGCGGGATCTCGAACTCGTCCCCGGTATGACGTTCGCCTTCGAACCCAATGCGTGCACCGGACAACATCGCGTCAACATCGGAGGCACGGTTGTCGTCGGTGAGAGCGAACCGGAGGAGTTCAACACCCTCCCATGTCGCATGAGCATCGTGTCCTGACGGGCGCTCGCCACCCTTCGCCGTGGCCAGATCGCGTTGATCTAGCTCGTTCTGCTGCGGTATTCCGTCGTCGCCTACGCCCGTCGGGGGTTCGGGACCGGTCGCCGCGACTGGTTGTACGCCGGGCCGGAACCACCGTCGGGGCAGCCAGGCCGGAATCGTCGCACCAACCAGGAGGCACCGTGACCCAGCACAACTATTCGATGACCGTGAACGGAAAGGATGTCCATACCAGTGACACCTTCGGGGTGGAGAACCCTGCCACCGGCCGAGTCTTCGCCCAGGCGCCCGACTGCTCACCGGCCCAACTGGACGATGCGCTGCAGGCGGCCACCGACGCTTTCCCGCGCTGGCGCGAGGACATCGCCACTCGGCGCACCGCGCTGCTCGCCGCGGCCGCGCGCATAGAAGAGGTCGCCGAGGAAATCGCGCCCCTGCTGACCCTCGAGCAGGGCAAGCCGCTGCCCGATGCCCGGTTCGAGCTCCAAGTGGTCGCGCTGAGCCTGCGCAGCACGGCCGCCCTCGACGTGCCACAGCAGGTGATTTCGGACGACGACGCGCAGCGGATCGAGTTGCTGGCCCAGCCGATGGGGGTGGTGGCGTTGATCACTCCCTGGAACTTCCCGTTGGGCCTCGCCGCGCTCAAACTCGCGCCCGCCCTGCTGGCCGGAAACACGGTGGTACTCAAGCCTTCTCCCTACACACCCTTGTCGTCCCTCGCGCTCGGAGTCGCCCTCCGCGATGTGTTGCCGCCGGGCGTGTTCAATGTCATCACCGGTCGTGACCCGCTGGGCGCACGGCTCGTCGTACACCCCGTCCCCCGCAAGGTGTCGTTCACGGGTTCCATCGCCACCGGTAAGCGTGTCGCGCTGGCGGCTGTGTCCGACCTCAAGCGCCTCACCCTGGAGCTGGGCGGCAACGATGCGGCCATCCTCCTCGACGACATCGACCTCGACCTGTACGCCGATCCCATCTTCTGGGCTGCGTTCGCCAACAACGGGCAGCTATGTGTGGCGATAAAGCGGCTCTACGTCCCACGTGCCCGGTACGCCGAGGTCGTCGACGCAATGGCGGACCGGGCGCGGTCGGTCAAAGTCGCCGACGGGATGTCGCCTGGTGCGCAGCTGGGGCCGCTCGCGACCGGGCCGCAGTTCGCCCGTGTTCAAGAGTTGGTGGCAGAGGCGCTGGCCAATGGGGCCACTGCGGCAGCCGGTGGGCGACCTCTGGACGGTGACGGCTACTTCTTCGCGCCGACCATTCTGAGGGACCTCGACGCCGGGGTACGGGTCGTCGACGAGGAGCAGTTCGGGCCGGTCCTGCCCGTGATGCCGTACGACGACGTCGAGGACGCGTTGGCCCGGGCCAACGCAACCTGCTACGGGCTGAACGGCTCGGTGTGGAGCGCGGATCCGGAACGGGCCGCGGCGCTCGCCACACGACTGGAATGCGGTACGTCCTGGGTCAACACGCATGGCGCACTGAGGCCCGACGTGCCCATGGGCGGGCACAAGTTGAGCGGGCTGGGCGTGGAGGGCGGACTGCCCGGTTTGTTGTCGTTCACTCAGGCCAAGGTGCTCCACATCATGCGCCCTTCGATGACCTGAACACACCACAAAACGTCCATACCCCCAACCATCGACAGCAGCTACGGAGAAAACCATGGCAATCACCGGACTCGGCCACACCGGCTTCTGGGTCGAAGATCTCGAGAAGATGCGCGACTTCTACACACGTGTACTCGGTCTCACCGTGACCGACGAGGACGAGGAACTCGGCATCGTCTTCCTCTCCGCGCGACCCGAGGAGGAGCACCACGAATTCGTGCTGCAGCGCGGCCGGACCGCGCCTGCGGGAGCCAAACTCACCCACCAGGTCTCCTGGCGGGTCGACTCGCTCGAGACCGTCATCGAGTTCCACCACCGTTTCCGCGACGAGGGCATTCCTGTCCAGCAGGAAGTGACCCACGGCAACGCCATCGGGATCTACTTCTTCGACCCCGAAGGCAACCGCAACGAGGTCTACCTCCGCGTGGACCGCGACGTGCGCCAGCCCTTCCGTAAGACGCTCAACCTCGATCAGGAGCCCGAGGCTGTCTTCGCCGATGTGGAGCGACTGCTCACCGAGGGGGGTCCTGCATATCAGCCTGTCCAGTAACCCCGTGCCATCGGAGGCCATTTCATGAGCAACGCATCCGGCCCCCCGGCCAGCATGCTCCCCCAGGTGCTGATCGTGGGGGCCGGCCCGACTGGTCTCACCGCGGCCAACCTACTCGGCGCGTACGGAGTGCGCGTCCTGCTCATCGAGCGCAACCCCGGAACCAGCGACGCCGCCAAAGCCATCAGCATCGACGACGAGTCGTTGCGCACGCTGCAGATCGCCGGGCTCGACGGCCCGCTGTCCGAGATCATCGTCCCCGGCACCGGGACCAAGTACTTCGGCGCTGACGGACGCCCGCTCGTCCATGCCCGGGGCCCTGGTGATCTGCGCCACGGCCACCCCTTCAAGAATCCCTTCGCCCAACCCGACCTGGAGCGCCTGCTGCGCACCGCGCTGGACCGCTACCCCCACGTGCAGACCAGGTTCAGTACTTCGCTGACCGGCCTGTCGCAGGACGCCGACGGAGTGCGCGCCATCCTCACGCCCACAGAGGGCAGTGACGAACAGGTCAGCGTCGCGTACTTGTTCGGCTGCGACGGCGGGCGCAGCACGGTGCGCGAACTGCTCGCTGTCCCGATGGACGGACGCAGCTTCCCGGAGGACGTCTGGCTGGTCGTCGACACTCTCGGCGACCCGCACGATGAACGCTATGGCATGCACCTGGGCGACCCGGCCCGGCCCACCGTGATCGTCCCCGGCCGCGATGGCAGATGCCGTTACGAATTCCGGCTGAGACCGGGGGAGTGCGCGGCAGGCGCGCCGCCGGGCTTCGACCTCGTCCAGCGGCTGCTTTCGCCGCACCGGGAGGTCGACTCCGACCAGGTGGAGCGTGCGGTGGTGTACACCTTTCACGCATTACTCGCCGAGCGGCTATGTGAGGGGCGGTGCTTCTTGCTCGGCGACGCCGCGCACATGATGCCTCCGTTCGCTGGGCAGGGCCTCAACTCCGGCCTGCGCGACGCCGTCAACCTCTGCTGGAAGATCGCTCACGCACTGGACGGGCGAGCGGGTGAGGCACTGCTCGGCACCTACGAGTGTGAGCGCCGCCCACACGCCCGAGCCTCGATCGAGCTCTCGGTGCGGCTCGGCAGGATCGTCATGACCACCGACGTTCGCCGCGCCCGGCTGCGCGACCTGCTCGTCCGGGCGGCTATGCGCACCAAGTCGGGTCGCCGCTACCTCACCGAGATGCGCTACCGCCCGTCTGCTCGGGTGAGCTCGGGCGCCGTCATCCGTTTTGACGGCCGCGCCCATCTGCTGGTTGGTACTCCACTGCCGCAGCCGCGGGTCCTGCACGGGCCGCACACCAAGATGACCCGGCTGGATGATGTCCTCGGCCCGGGCTGGAGCCTGCTCGGGGTCGGGGTGACCGACGCCGACTGGCACCGCGCCGACCGCGCCGGGCTGCCCGAAGGCATCCGGGTCGAGGTGGTGCTCGGTGACCGCGTTCCGCGTCCCGGCTCTGGCCGTACCGCTGTCGCCGACTACGACGGCCGCCTCGATGCCCTCTTCGGCGAGCTGGCCGGGAGCTTCGTGCTGGTCCGTCCCGATCGCCTGGTGGCGGCTGTCTTCGCCCCTGCCGAGGCCGAACGCGTCGGTGGCCGGCTCGGGCGCTTCGTCGTCCCCGGACCCGTCCCAGCGTCCGGCGTGGCGGCTGACACGCCGTTCACCGACTATCTTCCTGCCCTCGACAGCAAAGGAATCCGCCCATGAGGCTCAGTACTATTCGCACCGCAAACAACGGCACCGCAGCTGCCCGCCAGCAGGGTAGCGAATTCGTTGTGCTGCCCTATGCCGACGTTCGCGCCTTGCTGGCCTCCGGCGAGGACTGGGCGGAACGGGCCAGGACAGTTGACGGGACACGGATTCCGCTGGCGGCCGCATCCCTCGCCCCCTTGGTCCCGCATCCCAACAAGATTATTTGCCTTGGCCTCAACTATGCGAGCCACATCAAGGAGATGGGCCGCCCTACGCCGCAATACCCGACGCTGTTCGCGAAGTACGATGGGTCGCTCATCGGCGCCCACGACGACATCCACATGCCGACGGTCAGTGACGATGTCGACTGGGAGGCCGAACTCGGCGTTGTGATCGGCCGCCCAGCCCGCAACGTACCCGAATCCGGTGCGCTGGCTCACGTCGCCGGTTACACGGTCATCAACGACGTCACCGTCCGCGACTGGCAGCACCGCACCCGGGAGTTCCTCTCCGGCAAGACCTTCGAGGCCACCACCCCCGTTGGTCCCGTCCTGGTCACCCCGGACGAACTCCCGCGCGGTGCCGCGGGGCTGAACATCGAATGCAGCGTCGACGGGTCCACCATGCAGAAGTCCAACACGACCGACCTGCTCTTCGGCGTGGCACGCATCATCGCCTACATCAGCACCATCATCACGCTGCTGCCGGGCGACCTGATCGCCACCGGAACCCCCGGCGGTGTCGGAGCGGGCCGCGATCCCAAGGTCTTCCTGCGGCCGGGTCAGCAACTCGTCACCGTCGTCGAGGGTATCGGCGAGCTACGCAATGGCGTGGTCAAGGATCCCGCGGCGACGACGCAGACCATCGGTTGGTCGCCGGTGTAAGTGCGGCGCGGATCGGGGGCGTCGTGGCTGAGAAGCTCGGTTGGTCCTTGTGAGGCGCCACCACGGGGCTCGGCAGGGAGCTGTCGTCCTCCGCGGCGGCGCTCTCTCGCGGGCTGGGAAGGCGTTCGCCGAGGCCGGTGCGAGCCCGGGACCCTCGACCACGACGTAGCGTCGTGCAGGTGGGTGCTCGGCGAAGTCGTGCATCCGCACGGGCACCAAGACGGTGCACAGCCCGCCCGTGCCGCCCCGAAGGGCGGCTACGTTCAGAACGGATAGCCGGGGATCTCGCTCCGGACAGTGACCCACTGCTGCTCGGTGAACGCCTCGAGGTTGGCGGAGGTACCTCCATGGCGGGAGCCGTTGCCCGAGTCGCCGACTCCGCCGAACGGGACGGTCGCTTCGTCGTTCACGGTCTGGTCGTTGATGTGCACCAGCCCGCTCGGGATACGGTCGGCCAGCGCCAACCCCTTGGCCACGTCGCGGGTCAGGATGCCGAGGGAGAGTCCGTACTCGGTGTCCGAGGCCAGCCGGGCGGCCTCGTCGAGATCGTGGAACGCCACTACAGGCGCGACCGGGCCGAAGATTTCTTCCGCGTAGGCGCGGGCGGTGAGCGGCACGTCGGCTAGGACTGTGGGCCGGTAGAACAGTCCCTCGTAGGTGCCACCCGCAGCGAGTCGTGCCCCGGCGGCCAGGCTGTCGGAGACGACGGCATGGGTGGCCTGCAGCTGACGCTGGTCGATCATGGGGCCCATGGCGACCTCGCCTGTCATCGGATCGCCGACGGCCGCTGCGTCGGCACGCTCGGCGAGGCGGGCGGTGTACTCCTCGGCGATCGAGGCGTGCACGAGATGGCGGCCGGCGGCCATGCAGATCTGCCCGGAGTGGTGGAAGGAGCCGAAGGCGCCGGCGGACACGGCCTTGTCCAGATCGGAGTCGTCCAGGACGATCAATGCCGAGTTGCCGCCCAGCTCCAGGTGTACTCGCTTCAGCCGTTGCGCGGCTGCCGTTGCGATCGCCTTCCCCGCCCGGGTCGACCCGGTGAAGGCGATGACGGGGACACGCGGGTCGTCCACCAGCGTCGCACCGACGTCGGCGCCACCGGACAGGACGTGCAGGAGGTTATCGGGAAGCCCTGCCTCCTCGAAGACACGTGCGATGGTTACTCCGCCGCAGATCGCGGTGCGCGGATCGGGCTTGAGGACCACGGCGTTACCGAGGGCCAGTGCCGGGGCGACCGCCCGCATGGCCAGCGTCATCGGCGCATTGAAGGGGGAGATAACCCCCACCACACCTACCGGGCGCCGGCGCGAGAACGAGAGGCGGTCCTCGATCGACCGGAGTACTTCGCCGTAGGGAGCCGCGGCGAGCGCCGCGGCCTCGTGGCATTCTTCCGCCGCACCGATCGAGGTCTGGACGTCCGCGAATGGCCGAAGGGCGCCCGACTCGCGCACGATCCATTCCGCTATTTCCGCGTGATGCTTCTCGAACAAGGCGGCCGCGCGCCGCAGGATCTGGGCCCGCTCGACGTAGCGGAGCGACGCCCATCCACGCTGGGCCTGTGCTGCTTGCGCGACGGCACGGTCCACATCGGCAGGCGTGGCTGCGCCGACGCGGCCCAGCGTCTTACCGGTCGCCGGCTCGGTGGAGTCGTGCGGCTCACCTGTGCCCCTGACCCATCCGCCCGAGAAGATCCGCCCTTGCCAGTCGGCTCCGTCCAGAAGAGTCATGAGGTTCCGTTCTATGTGGTTCGAATGGGAGGACTCAGGGGTGGCTCGGCGCTTACGAGTTGACTGGTGTGTCTGTGCGCAGCGTGTGTCTCCGAACAGCCCGGCGCCGACACCGCCCCAAGCCGCTCGAGACGGCGGCCACGACGATGCTCGACACTGTCCTGATATTTCGGACTTGAGACGTATATTACAGGACTCCATCAGGGTCGACGTGACAGCGTCGACACCGATGTGATCGCAGTAGGAAAGAATCGCGAGCCGATCCACGACACGGTCGGAGCTGACAGTGAAGGAGGGGGACCGGCGGTCGGGCCGCCCGTGCTTCGGAGCCGGTGTCTCCGGTCGCCGATCAGTCCGCGACCGAGCTCAACCTGTCGCCTATTTCCTGTGCCGTCTTCAGGAGCTTTTGGGCGATCTCCGTCTCGGCTTCGGAGAACACCCGCGACGATAGGGCGGTGAAGCTCACTGCGGCGACCACCTGTTGTTGGTCGTTGCGGATGGGTGCGGCGATGCCGATGACGTCGGGATCGAGTTCGCCACGGGTGACCGAGTAGCCGGAGCGCCGGATGTGGGCGAGCCGCCTTATGAGGGTGTCGACATCGGTGAGAGTGGCGGGAGTGAAGCGTTGGAGGTCTGCGGTTTCCAGGAGCCGTCGAGCCTCCTCTTCGGGGATCCAAGCGAGCAGGACGAGCGCGGACGCGCCCGCATTGAGAGGGAGTGTGCTGCCTCGCTCATAGGTGATGCGCACGGCGCCCGACGCGGATTCCGCCCGGTCGACGCATACGACGAGCCCTTCGGTGCGCCGGGTCAGCAGAATGGTCCCGCCGATGTCGTCGGCGAGCGCGATCATCGCCGGCAGCGCCACTTCCGACAGGCCGTAGCTGCGCCGTGCCAGCCTGGCGATCTCCAGGACGCGCAGCCCGAGACGGAAGCCGCCGCCTGGCGCCTCTTCCAGGAACCGGCTGTTCACCAGACTTTGCAGGTAGCGGTACGCGGTCGAGCGGGCCACGCCGAGCCGCTCGGCCACGGCGTTGCCGGAGACGACGAGCTGGGCATCGGTGAACATGAGAAGGATGTCCAACGCCCGGTCGGCCGTGGAGTTGCGCTCACGGTAATTGGGGGACACTGATCCTGACATGCGCACACTCTAATCGGTCGGAGAGCCGCCACGCGTCCACGGGCACGGACTCATGACGGCACAATGGTGCGGCCCTCTGGCGAACACCAGGCTGAATCGTTGAAGGCAGGGCATGGGGAGTCGGACTCCGTTGCGTTTGTCGTGCAGCCGGGTGAGGCGTTCAAGGGAGAAGGTCAGCCCGGATCTCCTGCCGTGTCTCGCGCCGCCTGCGCTTACGCAGACCCAAAAGCGCGACGCTGCTCGCCACGCTCACCTTGCGGGGTCACGGGCATCGGTGCTTGACACGGTCGAACCCCTGCGCTTCAATCTGTCCTATATTACAGTATGTTGATCCGTAATATCAGGACTTGACGGAGAGCTGATAGCGAGGTCGTTCCCAGATGACGCGAGCAATCCGTCGCAGTCGGATCGAGAAGGGGGCCTGAACCCGACCTCCAGCGCCCCGCGGCCGATATTCAGCCGCCCCGCCCCGCGTCGTCGCCGAATTGCTGGACTGAATTATGACTTTCCTGGAAGGAATCGAAATGCACGTGGGAATGGCCACTGGAGCTCAGCACCCGGATGGCGAGTACATCGAGCGGACGAACTGGCCCGCGGCCAGCAGCGTCGACGGGGATGTGATGGGTGCCTCGGCGGTCGCCACCGGTGCGAGGCCGCGATGACAACTTTCGGATCGAATAGTGTGAGCAACCTTGATGGGACATGGTTCCGGCCGGAAGCGATCGCGCCCGAAACAGTCGAGTTCAACCAGCAGTTTCGCGAGCTGGTGAAGGGCCGGGCTGGTCTCGGCGCGGGCGGCGGCCTTCCGGTGCCTCCCACGATGCCTTCGGAGCGCGCGTACACGATCCGGATAACGGGACAGGGCGGCCACGAACTGGCTTTGCGGGTCATCGCTCCGGACCACCCCACGGGCGTCTACCTGCATTTCCACGGCGGTGGGTTCGTTCATGGCAGAGAAGGGCAGTCGGATCCGGTGCTGGAGCGGATCGCGCGGAATGCAAATCTCGCCTGCATCGGCGTGGACTACAGGCTCGCGCCGATGCACCCGCACCCGGCGGCATGGGACGATGCCGAATCCGCAGCGATGTGGCTGATCGAGAATGCCGAGTCGCTGTTCGGAACCGATGCGCTCGCGATCGGCGGCGAGTCGGCGGGCGCGAACCTCGCGGCCGCCGTTCTGGTCCGGCTGCGCGAGCGGTGTGGATCCACCGGGTTCCAGGCGGCGAACCTCGTCTTCGGGACTTTCGACCTCTCGATGACCCCGAGTCAGACGCTGATCGGCGCCGACGCGATACCGGTTCCGACGGAGGTCATACGAACCTGTACCGATGCGGTTGCGCCCCGAAGCGAACAGCGCCAGGACCCGGATCTGTCGCCCCTATACGCGAATCTGCGGGATCTCCCGTCCGCGTTGTTCACGGTGGGCACCCTGGATCCGTTCCTGGACGACTCGTTGTTCATGCATATCCGCTGGGTCGCGGCTGGCAGCCCGGCTGCGTTGGCTGTCTATCCCGGCGGCGTGCATGGCTTCACCTCATACCCCTTCCCCCTCGCGGATCAGGCAAACGATCGCATCGATGCCTTTCTCCAACGGGTTGGGCGGGGGTCGGCCGAGCCCCGATGACGATTGTGAATTCCCACTGATCACAGCTCTTCGGACGATCCCGCTCTCGCCGGATTCGAAATAGGTTGCGCTGCAGCCAAACTCGAAGTCGAAACAGCGCGACGCGCACGCAGAGCGCTGTCGGCATCGCCTGCCGTAGCCGGTAGAGCGTGCTGGTAGGCCGGTGCTCGGCTGTCTTGCCGTGTTGTGACGCGGTGCTATGCGTCTGTTTTCGGCGTCTTTGGGGCGCCCTGGTCCGGGTTTTCTCCAAGGGTGACGCAGATCGGCGGTCAGTCCGAGGGCCAAGCGCAAGCAGCCCGTGCCGTCGCTGGTTCACCCCTGCCGACAGAATCGGTTGCGGTTCCAGGTCGAGCGTGCCCCCATACCCGACGGCCTGTGCCCGGCCAGTGCGGTCGAGGCCGCCGATCTCGGTTGGAAGCGGAAACCTCTCCTCGTGTCGCGAGGAGAGGTTTCCGCCAGTACGGTCAGGGCCGCGGTGCCGCCGGAGCGTGGCCACTTTGGATCTCGTTGAACTTCTGCGCGGTCACGGCCAAGCCGACCGGCAGGCCGACGGCGACGGTGCCGATCATGCTGCCGAATGCGGCGGTGGTCGCCGCACCCGCGATGCAGCCTCCGACCATCCCCGGCACCGTCAGCACTGCCGCGGACATCACGGTTGCCAGGCTGCCGAGAGTGACCGCGCCGAGCGGGCAGCCGACCGCCGCACCGATCAATGCGCCCGCCGTGGCGCCGACGCTCGTGGCCAGCCCGGTGTATGGGCCCGCCGCGCGCCATGCCAGATTCAGATCGCCGACAACGTCCCCGGAGCCGCCGACCGGCACGGGCGCCGCTGCCGTTTCCGCCACCTGGACATTGCCTGCGACCGACTCGATCGGGGTACCGAGCACGTGGCGCTGGTCGGCGTCGCGCACATCGACCTGCCCGGCACGGGTGGTGACAGACCCGGCC
>NZ_BAGN01000394.1 GCF_000308835.1 Nocardia vinacea NBRC 16497
AATTTCAGTGAGCGCCGTCAACGTGTCAACAAGACATGCTGTATCTGACTGTCATGCTGCTATGACCGATTCTCATGCGGCTAGCGGATAGGGCGACGCACGCTATTCGGCTACTACCACGTGTTCGACAAACCCACGCCGATGGCAGATGCCGGAGTTCACCAGCGCAGCCACGGGAATAGCGCACGGTCCAACATGACCTTCACCAGCGCAGGCAGCTCGCACGGAACCAACCCTAAGCACGCCAATCCCAGTACCTGGTCATGCCGATCAGCGCGCTGCGTGCAGCATCGTTGGCGGTGACCGATTCGTGGATCGGCTAGCGCGGCAAGTGGGCCTGGCTTCCCGACTTGCGTTTCTTTCGTATGGGATCGGCTATCTCAAACAATTCGTTGAACCAAGGTACGTCTGTCATCGACATAACGTCGCTTTGGCTGACCGATCGACCTGCGACATACCGGCGGTCTTTATACACCACCCCGTAGGTCATCGCAGGTCCGACCCGGCGGATCCCAACGAGCTGTGGGGCTCCTCCTGACCCATAGTCGCGGCCCTCGGCAAGCGATTCGCAGAAAGCGCTGAAGACGGCCCGACTCGTGTCGCGCGCAGGGCTGGCATCCCAGAGTTGTTGCGCCTTGCGGATTTCGCTGGATCCGCTGCCTGCTATGTGGAGCGATGCGGAGTGGTCGGGCATTGAAACCTCGGAGAGCTGCCAGCTGTCAGCGCTTTTCGAGTAGGTCAGTACTGACAGCAGCAGACGCGCCGACATACCGTTGCCAGCTCGACTGCCGATCACAATGCCAAGGTCGCGGCGCTGACCGTCCGGGTAGTCAGACCACAGGCCACGGATTGCGTGCTCGATCGCTTGATGCGCGCGAACCCCAGGTGAGGACGCGACCATCCCTCGATCGACCTGTTCCTGCACCAGTGGCAGGGCAAGTGCCGGGAACAGGACGTCACCCCAATAGCCGAATATGAAGGGCTCTTTGGTGCACGCGAATGTCTTACGCCCTTGGTCCCATCTCGACGCGCCAGGAGCCCACGTCACCCGACTGTCAGTCGCGATATAGAGCGATGCTGTTCCGCGCGAATCTACACCGGCCCATACGACTACGGACGTCATGCATCTACCTTGACATCCGGGACCGATGGACCGCACTCTTGCTAGGCAACTCCTGGGACCGGTCCCAAGCCGGTACGAGGCGTCCCTGCGGATGTGTTTCACCTCCGCACCCAGGTCATCGGGAGGCCGGATACACAATCCGGCCTCCCCTCCTCCGATGTGATCGGACCACACGTCCGCACTGCCACTGGGCACATGGTCATACAACTGCTGTCTAACGAATTCCGGCCCTATGAGCCATTTGTTCCGGTCGGATGTTAACTCGCCTCCGGTGTCCAGGATGGGTGTTCGCCTGGCCGGTGCGGCAGCGCTGGCCGAGCCGGTGGCGGGCGCGGTCAGGCTCTAGCGTTGTAGGGCTTGCGTTTCTCGGTGTCGACCGTCGGTGATCAGCCGGTTGCCTGCCAAGAGGCGTTTGACTGCGATCGAGATCGATTCGGGCAGTATGGCTTCCATGGTTCCGGCCAGCGCAGCCCAGCGCGGGACGATGATTTCGCGGCGCCTACACCGACCTACACCCAGCTCCACGGCCTCGTCGCCCTTATCATCACCGACGCCGCTCCCGAAAGCCGCTGACGCCCCACCGCCCCGGGCGAGACGCCCAACGGGGATGCACGACTGACTCTCCGACTGGCGCACCCGACGCCCTTTTCGTCACGGCATCACCCACTTCGGACTACACGCCTGCTACGCCGCCCACGAACCGAAAATGCCCCTGGGCGTTACCCCAGGGGCATTCAACAATGGTGGTGCCGTTACCGCCGACATCGAAACATGCGGCGTATCTCCGTGCCCCAGCGCCGAACAGCTCTTCGACAACACTGCCCGCCCCACCGCATCGCGCCCCTCATGACCGCGACTCCAGAGCGGACAGTTCGACAGACCAGATCGCTGCTGGCCCAACGCAACAGCTTCGAGGCGAAACCGGCCATCATCGCCAGCTCGTGATGACCGCACACCGCCAGCACGATGCCCAGCCACTCAAAAACACCCGCAATCAGCTCGATCGAAGCACGCGCCGGGCCGCCGTAGCGAACCACATACGCATCAGTTGCCCCGCGAACCCACCGACACCGGGGACTGATACTCGCCCAACAACGACGCACCGCGAACTCGAAACCCCCGCGCGCCATTTCGCAGTAGCGCCGCAGCAACTCGGCGACCATGCACCGGCGGGTGGATCTTCCATCCGACTCGCGCCGGTCATCTGAACAGTGCGCCATCACCGGACGCCCCTTTCCTTACTGCGCGACAACGTATTTCGATGTCGCAAGGAAAGAATCAGCGATGCACTCGGCCCCCGAATACGCCCGCGCCCAGCCTCGGCGATCACCAGCCAACTCGACGCCGAGTCCGTACAGTGACCCCACAGACGCGGACAAACGCGGACAAACGCGGATATTTCGAGGCAGGAGTGGTGTGTGGCCCGGCTGCAGATGCCCCCGATCCCGCCCGGACCGCTGCGCGACCTGATCGGCACGTTGTTCGAGTTACACGGCAAGGCCAACTGGCCGAGCATGGACGCCATCGCCAAGGGCATAAAAGCCAAGGGCATCAGCGTCGGCAAGACCTCGGTCCACCAACTGTTCGTCTCCGGCGAACTCCCCAGCCCCGATCTACTGCTTCAAGTCACCGAGTACCTCGCCGAAATAGCATGCGAGCGGAAGACCCGGCACAACGAGACCGTCGATGACTGGTGCGACAAGATTGACGACCTGTTCCAGACGGCGTTGCGCGACGAGATCTACAACTCCGCCACTCTCGCCACCACCGTCTCCTCGCCTGCCCACCCTGCCGAGTCCACTGCCGCCTTGGGCACCCCCGAGGAGTTCACCGGCGCCGTCACCACCATGGGCGCCGCCTTGCCCGACCGGAATGCCTCCGCCGCAGTGCTCACCGGGATCTCGAACTACACCCACCCCACCCTCGGTCCCCTCCCCGGAACCTCCGAACAAGTACAGCGCCTCCATGATCTGATTACCGACTCCGACGAACCGGTCTTCGATCCGGCGACAGTGGCATTCCTCGACGCGCCGTCACGGACCGAACTCCTCGATGCGATCGCACGAGCCACCGAATCCGCAGTCGATACCGTGTTGTTCTACTTCGCCGGACACGGCCTGGTATCCCGCCGCGGCGAACTGCTACTCGCCGGACCCGAAACCGACCCCGATGCCGAATACACCGCCATCGCCTTCCAAGACATCCGCGACCTGATCACTGCCAGCAAAGCCAAACGCACCGTGGTCGTCCTCGACGCCTGCTACTCCGGGCAAGCCACCAAAACCCAGGGCGCCCTAGACGGCCTGTCCTACATCCCCACCAGCCTCGTGCTGACAGCCGCCGGCCCCTACCAAGCCGCCCTCCGAGACGACGACGGCCCCCTGTTCACCCGAACGCTCAACAACATCCTCGAACAAGGAATCCCGCACGGCCCCCCAATACTCGACATCGAGATTCTGTACCAGGAACTGCGGCGGCAGGCCGAACAAACCGGGGAATTCCCGATCCCTCACCTCGCAGGTCAAACCGGTACCCGCCCC
Organism: Nocardia vinacea NBRC 16497; assembly: GCF_000308835.1. GTDB lineage: Bacteria > Actinomycetota > Actinomycetes > Mycobacteriales > Mycobacteriaceae > Nocardia > Nocardia vinacea. The sequence continues at coordinate 3,664 of NZ_BAGN01000394.1, forward strand.
CTCGCGCTGGCGCCCAACCGCGCAGCGTCCCACCGACTGGAACCCAGCCGAGCGAACCTCATCACCCAATACAGCACAGTCACCTCTGATATCCCGAGCGTGGCGCGACCGCCGCAAGCGCGGGCCCGCCGGACACGGGCGGCGATCATCAGATCCGCCGCCGTTGAGTTCAGTAAAAGCGGCTATGCCGCCGCATCGCTCAACCGCATATTGGAAGGATCTCGGGCGACCAAGGGCGCCATGTACTTTCAATTCGACTCCAAGGAAGAAATCGCTCACGCGGTGATGTATGCCGCGCGCGACCGCTACCGGACATCGACCGAACGATGGCTCACCAGAAACGATCTCGGACCGCTTGACGCGCTGCACGGCATGATCGACGAGATTGCGCTGCGGATGCAGAGCGACGTTATCGTCCAGGCCGAACTCCAGCTCATCATCGAGCCGGAGTTTTACCGCGATTTCCCGGCTAGCGGCGGGCACATCCTCGCGGCTGCTATCCGGCTGCTGGTGGTGCGAGCCATCGAACACATGCACCTCAGCCCGGACTCTGATCCGGATCGCATCAGTCGGACACTGGCGGCCGCCCTGGCCGGACAGCGCTACATCGCCGATGTTTCGGAAGGGCCGATGGATCTGCGGTCTCGGTTCGCCGAGACGCTCGAGGTGATCATTGAAGGCGCCGCGACAGCGGAGTGGATGGAGGAATTCCGTCGCAACGGCTGGCGCGCCGACGCGCGTCTCGATGACCTCCACTCCGATGCCACCATAGCCTGAGGAACCGAGCACAGAACCCTACTGCGCAGCCCGCGTAGGGGCTCTCGCGGTCGTGGGCCACCCATCAGGCCCGGCGAGGACCTGGAGCGCGTCGACGCTGTTCGGTCGGGGCGTCGACCGCGATCCAGGCGAGCATCGCGACGGTGATTCGGTGCAGGGCCAGGCCCGTGGTCGAGGACAGGCCAGGTTCGATCAGGGATTGAAGCACGGTGGCTCCTACAGGTCGACGCCCGTGGCACCGAGCACAAAGGCCGGTCTGCCGCCGGTGTAGCGTGGCGCCGCGCGTAGCGATGCGCACTATTGGTGTGCAGCAGACTCCACACCGTCTTCCCATTCCAGCGCGCGAGCGCACCAGTGGCAGTGGTGATTTCGTTCTCATTGAGGTACGCGGCGATCCTCCGATAAGACAGCCCGCGTTTACGCAGCACCAGCAAGAGTTCCAGCAGGCAGTCACCGACAGTGATCATCGAATCGGCCGATAGCGCACCACCGCTGGCGGCCCGCCTACCCGGCTGGATATTCGTCCGCGGGATCCGAAATCGCTGCCGCCGCGAGCACTCTGGCGACAAACTTCGCCTTGCCGTTGGTATAGGCATCGCGATCGACTGGATTCTCTCGCGCTAGACACGCCTTGAACTGCTCATATTCCTTCGCCAGTGCCGCGTCCTGTCGCAGAGCGTCCCGGAAGGGTGCGTAGCGCCTGCGCCCGCGGGTGCCCGTGCACGACGACATGCAGATGATGAGTCCGATGTTCCGGACGGGGCCGCAATAACCACAACCGTCTGTCCCCTTGCGGGTACTGGAGCCAATACAACCAACCGCCCATAGACGGTGCCGTCACCATCTCGCTCGGCAAGTGAGGCGACCGGAGCGAGCATATCCACGACGGGCTTCGACCGCAGTCCGGGAACAGCTGTCGATCCAGTGTGCTCGACTGGCTCCGCCAGCCACCTCGCCAGCACCATAGACACCCGGTCACGTTGCCCGATGAAACGAGCCGACCACTGCGGATCGTGATCGACCAGTCCAACTTTCATGTCTGCCACCCCAGGTCACTAACCGCGCGGCGAGCAATCGCTGCATCGATCGAATCAACACACTCACCTGCATAAATACTTCCGATTTCCAATAAGACCCGGCGATAACGTCCGGCTGGCACCTGTACTACCGTGCCCCGAACGAGCCGATATTGCGGTGCACGGTGGCACGCATCGGCGACGGTATCGATTCCCGCGGGCACGGCGGCTACATCGTCGCCCCCGGATCCCGTACGCCCCACGGGGATTACACCGTGGCCGAGAACCGGCCGGTCGCCGATCTTCCCGGCATGCTGATCGCTCTACTCCTGCCGCCACCGCCGCCTCCGCCACCGACCGGTGGCTGGAGCAGGTCGGTTGCAGTCGCGCCGGATTCTTATCTGGCGGCGATCCTTGCCGGGGAAGCCGAGCGAGTCGCCCGCGCGCGGGTGCACCTGCGCAACCACACCCTGTTCCGCTCGGCGCTGGTCCTCGGGCGGCTCGTGGCCGCCGACGAAGTCAGCGAACACCACGCCCGCACCGTCCTGTTCGACACCGCCGCGGCCCACATCGGCGTGGAGGGATTCACCGCCGCCGAAGCGCACCCCACCGTCAGCAACGGATTCCGCTACAGCCGCGCACGCCCCCGACGGCTGCGCCACTAAATCCCCTGCCATCGGATCAGGAGACCCATCGTGCCCGAGTACTACGTCCGCTGGGAGATCGACGTCAGCGCTGACGATCCGGTCTCAGCAGCGTTCGCGGCGTTCGACATCTATCGTGCGCCCGACTCGAACACCACTGTTTTCGACGTCATCGAACCCGACGGCGACACCTACCGCGTCGACCTCGACGATGCCCCGATCACAGCACACCTGATCAGAAAACACGCGCGACCACGACCGGTGGCGCGACGTCTGCGCCGGATATTGCCCGCGCGGGCGCGCCGCTGGGCTGCTGCCTGCTGCACTGCGGTGTCCACCGTCTTGCAGCAGCACGGCTGTTCACCCGAATCCCGCCACACCTCGAACTCGTTCCAGGTAGGCGAGACGGCGGGCCCGCACGCCGACTTCTCTGCGGTCGTCGTCGATCGGGATCGCCTCACCGTCGGCGGGGCATGGTTCGACGCCCTCCTCGGCCGTGACTGGGCTTCCCGCCACCACCGGACATCGCCTGAGCGGGGCCGACTTTCACTCCACAGCAACATCCATTCCGCCTGGATGGGTGAGGGCCGCCCGCTGATCCTCACCACTCCCGTAAGGCGACACACCGCCGGGCGCGTGCACCCCTGATCCGCCCCGCCGGGAGGCCACTGCGTCTTCCTGCCGCGGGGTCGACCCAACCGGTCGCATTCCTCGAGCCGAGCGGCCGGACCCGGCACGGCCAACCTCCGGCGAACCGCACCCACCACCAACATTGCGAAGGAGACGAAAGCCCATGCCCGACAACACCGACGACGCCGAGTGGCCAGCCAGCACCGAGACACCCTCAATCGCCGGCCCGACCTATAAGGACCACACGGCGGCGGACAGGTTGCATGTCGATGATCCCGGGGAATTGATTGTCGCGGTGCCCGCGATGGTCGGGTTCGTACCGCAGCGGTCCCTGGTAGTCGCTGTGCTGCGGGATGCACCGAATCCGAAGCGCAGTCCGATCATCGACGCGGTACTGCGCTTCGATCTGCAACCCCGCGGCAGGAGTCAGCGTCGTCTGACCACGGCGTACGCACAGGCTGTGGCGCAGATCTGTGCCGCGGAGGGGGCGTCGCAGGTGCTCGCGGTGATCGTCGATGATCGGGTGCGTGAACCGCGACACAGCGCGACGGTTACTGGGCCGTGGGCCGCGCTCGTCGCCGCGTTCGCGCAGCGGCTCGCACAGCAAGAGGTGTTCCTCGAGGGCGCGTGGGCCGTGCGTGCGATCGAGAAAGACCAGCGGTGGTGGAGCCTGCTGGAGGCGAATCGTCGTGGGGTGCTGCCGGACCCGGCGGCGTCGATGGTCACCGTTGCGCATGTACTCGGCGGCCGCCCGATCCGCAGCGACCGTTCGGAGCTGACCGATCTGGTCGCCCCCGATGACGACCTAGTCGCGCAGGTGACCGCCCTTCTCGACAGCGCCCACGCTCGCGCGCACGAACGCTACGAGACGGCGGTCCGGCGCGGTGATCCCGACGGATATCACCTGCGCGCACTCGAACTCGTGTTGTGGCAAATCGCCGACACCGACTCCGGTGGGGCGCTCACCGCCCCGGAATACGCGGAACTGGCTGCCGCGCTGCGTGATCGGACCGTGCGCGACTCGCTGTTCGCCCTAGCCATCGGTGAGCACGCCGCCACCGCGGAAAACCTGTGGGCCGCACTGACGCGAGCATTGTCGGGCAGTGACCGTGCTGATGCCGCAACACTTCTCGCCTACAGCGCCTACATCCGTGGTGACGGCCCCCTTGCGGGCGTCGCCCTTCAGGCCGCCCGCGACGCCGACCCCGCACACTCCATGGCGACCCTGCTGGAAACAGCGCTACACACCGGAATGCGCCCTGACACCCTGCGCCGGTTGGCCTCCTGCGGCCTGGGGATCGCCGCCGACCTCGGCATCGACCTCGGCACCGATCCGATGAGCTATGCGGCTCCAGACCACACCGCACTGTAGTGATCGGTAGCGCCGCTGAACTCGTGGCGTGGATCCGAGTGAACCTGCCCGCGCTCGATGAGGACCGGTTCGAACCCTGGCACACCGGATCCCCGGCACCCGGCGCGCTCACAGCGCGTATCGAGGTGCGGATTCACACACCCGGAGCCCGTGACCGCGTCACCAGCATCACCCTCACCGCCGCACCCGTCGGCGACCTTCCCTCCTGATCACCGCCCCGAAGTAGTCGCCGCCGTCGACGCCACGACCCGCACACGTCCCTGACCAGCGCACCACGCCGTGGTCGCACACCACATCCCCCGTGAATAGTGAAGGAGCACCCCGATGGCCGGAGACACCGTTATCACCGTGATAGGCAACTTGACCGCCGCCCCGGAACTTCGTTTCACCCCGAATGGTGTGGCGGTCGCTGATTTCACCGTCGCCTCGACGCCCCGCTTCCGCGACCCGAACAGCGGGGAGTGGAAAGACGGGGAGGCGTTGTTCCTGCGCTGCAATCTCTGGCGCGAGGCTGCGGAGAATGCCGCGGAGAGCTTGACCAGGGGCTCGCGTGTGATTGTGGCTGGCCGGCTGAAGCAGCGCCGCTGGCAGACCCCCGACGGCCAGAACCGCACCGTCGTTGAGCTCGAAGTAGACGAGCTCGGCCCGTCATTGCGCTTTGCCACGGCGAAGGTCAACCGCGTCAAACGGGGGACCAACGGCGACAACGGTTTCGGGCGCTCGGCCGCTCGCGCGAATTCCGATGACCGGTCCGGCGAACTGGTGGGCGCGGCAGCAGCCGCCAGCCGCACCGGCGGGACCGACGACCCGTGGGCGGTGAACGGCGCGGGCTCCTTCGGCGGCGGCACCGGCAACGACGACCCCCAGTTCTGATCTACCTGCTCACCATACGGTGCCCGGCGGTTGACGCCGCCGGGGCACGTGTCGTCCGCCGAAGCGAATCCCGCTCTGTCCATTCCACTTTCGTGATCAGGAGCCGATGTGACTATGACCTTTCCTTCCCGCACCGCGATCGCGGTGACCCCGTTGCTGTCCGATATCGCTGCCCTCGCCGAGCTGATCGACGCCGAACCGTATCGGGCGCGCCTGGAGTTCCGCCAAGCGCTCAACGGCGTCACTGCCGAGGACTGGGCGTTTTTCGGACTCATCCACCGGGCCTTCGCCCACAGTCCGAAAACGGCGCTGGCGCGGGTGGTTTCGATAGCACGCGCTCGCATTGGAGCACCCGTCACCGAGCGCGGTGAGGTCACCGACGGTGATACCGGTCTGTACGCGGCCGCTGACGCCGTCGAGGTGCCGGTGGAAGTCGAACTGGGTCGGTGGGCGCGGACCCCGGTCCGTGATCTCGCCGATGACTTTCGCCTGCACGCGATCCCGACCGAGGCGACCGAGGCGGCCCGGACGACGCCTGAGGCGATCGCGCGCCGCCGCGCCCGCCACACGCTCCGGCCTGTCGGGGCTGTGATGCTGCGCCACCGTGCCCGCGATGAACGCAGCGCCGCACGTCGCCGCCGTGGCGAAGCCGACGCCGATGCCTACTTCGCGGATCGTCCGCTGTTGGTGGCCTGACCCCGGTCTCGCGAAGGAAGAACACAAGCGGGGTCGGGTGGGGTAGCCGGGGTGTTCGTCTGGTCGTGCGCCCCGCCTGACTGAAGGGCTACCAGGGTGGCGCGCGCCGCGCCTGCGTGCCCGCGCCCGTGCGTGCACGAATTTCCCTCCGGCGCGACGCCTAGTGGGCTGGGTGTGGGTTGGGTTGTGTGCGCGGGAAATTCGCGCCCACCCGAGGTTGGCGCGTTCCCTCCGCCGCGTCGTTCACCACCCTGGTCGATCGCCCTTCAGGCGGGTCACCCGACCAGCCGCCCACCCCTCGTGTTGCGAAAAAGCGCACGCGATCTCTCGGGTGGTTTCCTTTTTCCTCGCGAGACAGGACATTCGTCATGCCCAGTGCTTTTCTCGATGCTCTGTTCCACCTGGACCTGCTCTTCCACCTCGACAGCCCGCGCCTCGCGCGCGAGATGTTCCCCGATGTGCTCGCTCTCGCAACACCGGACGAGCGTGCGTTCCTCGACGAGCTCACCGACACCTTCACCCGCTACCCCTTCCAGACCGCGCACAAGCGGCTCGACGCGATATGGAAGACAGCCGACGCCGAACGCCGGGAGCTGATCAACCGCTGCGCCCCCGACACCGACCCCGGCCTGCACACCCGGGAACTGCCCGAGATCGTCGAGGTCTCCTACACCGCCGCCGAACTCCCGCCGATGCCGGTGCGTGACCGCTACCGGCCGCTGATCACCCACCGCGTCCCGTCGCGAGCCACCGACGCCGCCCGCAACGCCCCCGACAAGGTCGCTGGGCGCACGCACGCCCGCCCGGTCCCCACGCCGAGCATTCCTGGGGATCACCGTGCCCACCTGCTGCCGTATGCGATCGCGACTGAGGCGGTCATCACCGGGTACGTGACCGGCAGCATGTTCACCGACGGCACCACCATCGCCGACCCCGACGCGGCACCCGAACCGCAGCAGCGCCCGATCGAGGTTCCGGTGCCCGATCCCGACTCCGAGGAGGAACGCGCCAAGCGACAGCGCCGTCGCTATGCCCACGACCACGCCGACGCCACCGAACTCTGGGACCGCGTCTACGTCAACTACGTTGCGGGCCAGTACGACACCGAGCATCGCGCCGCCTGGAGCGCCCGCCGCGACCGCGACGGCGAGCACACCGACCAGATGTTGGACGAACGCACCAGCGACTACGTCGACAGCCACGACGACACCGCGCCGCGGGGTCCGCGTTCGCGCCGACGCGGTCACGGCGGTGCGCCGCGGCCCAGCGGCCGGATCACCGAGGACGAAGCGAAGGCGTTCGCCGATGCCCGCACCGGGTTGCGGGTGCGGGACGACGCACGCCCGGAGATCCCGAACCAGGGCAACGGCCTGGACTACGACGACGCCGCGATGGTCCCGCTCATGGGATGGCGGTGCGTGTCCTGCTTCATCGAACGCCCCATGACCGACCAGCGCCCCATCCACATCCGCGACGGACAGTTGGTCTCCGATGATGGGCTCTGCGATTCCTGCCGCGCCGACGGACAGCCCGGGATCGCGGCACTGCCCGAGGAGTTCACCGTCGAGGACTTCGTTGTCTCGCGTTGTGAATTCCTCGCCGCCACCTACCCTGCCGCTGCGCACGCCTTGATCGTCGAAGTCTGGCACCGGGCGGCACCGCATCCGATCTGCCGCCACATCACCCGCTTCCTCGCCACTCATCCCGAGCTGACCCCGAACCCGGCCAAGCCGCTCCAACGCGCCGCCGAGGTTGCCGCCACCGAGGGAGCACCGCGTCCCCGGGCCGCTGTGCGGAAGGGGCGGGTGAGGTTGGGTGCCGATCAGCGTCACGGCCGCTGCGATGGCTGCACTCGCTACGCCGTCATCCACGCCGACAACTACTGCCTCACCTGCCGCATCGACCTCGGCCTCACCCCCGCCCGCCCCCGTCAGTCGCAGGCGGCCTGACCCGACATCGGCTGTCTCGCTGTGATCGCCGGTTCGCCGTGGCTGCCTCGCGCCCACGGCGGACCGGTCCACCACCCCTACCTTCAGGAGTCCACGTGATGCACCGAACCCCGACCGGCCTACGCCGTCTCACCCGAATGCTGCACCGCGCGTTCACACAACAGCGTCGTCCTGTCACCGTGCGGGTGTTCCTCAACCGCGACCCGCACTCCCTGCTGCACGGCTACACCCCCTCTGCGCCGCTGGTCCTCGCCTACGAGTACGCCGTCCCCACCGCAGGTCCCTCTGCCGACGCGATGATCCTCGAGCGCGCCTTCGCCGCGTTCAACGGCCACCCCGAGCACCCCGACGACCACGCCCACGCCGACGCGTGGGCCGACACACGGCTGCGGTCCCTGTCGGTCGGCGACGTCGTCGCCATCGACGACCGCCACTACGCCTGCGAGTCCGCCGGGTGGACGCGCATCACCGCGCCACTCGCCTGAGCGCTCGCACCGCCGACGGCCAGGGGCCGGGACCGCGCGTATGAACCCGGCCCCACTCACCAGCACCCTCCCGACCACCATATCTGCTCACTCTCCACCCCAACACTTCTCACCACATCACCTCACCCTCATCCACCCACCCGCATACCTCACCTCCTATACACTTCTTCTTCTACTACTCACCTCCTCCCCTCTCTTTTCCCCTTTCTCACAACCAGACCTCTTGCATCGAGGGCACGATCTGGGACTATCGCCGGAAATATGACAACGTCGCGGCGCCCCAGGTGACTATCGGGAACTGTTGCCCTGCGACACTCTTGCACCGATTCCAAGATTGTTGACGCATCATTTATCGTTCTCCAGCGCCCACAGCTGTCACAATTTTATAACGTCCAGGGGTTTTGTTTGATTTGCCGATAATTAGGTGAATTGCGAGTCTGGCTTTTATCGTGGATGTGGTGCTTGCTGGAGGTATGACCGCGACACTGCATAAAGTCGTCGCAGGAAATGGCTATCAGTATTACCTGCGTAATGTGGCCGCGAATGATGATCCCGCTCGCGGCCGGTCCAGCCTGGCCGACTATTACTCGGTTCATGGGGAGTCGCCGGGGCGTTGGCATGGTACGGGGTTGGCGGCGTTGGGGATCGGGCTCGGTGATGAGGTCACCGAGGATCAGATGAAGTCGCTGTTCGGGTTGGGTCGTCACCCGAACGCCGACGCCATCGAAGCGCGCGTGTTCGATGAGCAGATGGATGCGGGTGCGAAAATCAAAGACGCCTCGCGCGCGGCCGATAAAGCGTCGAAGTTGGGGCATCCTTTCCGGGTCTATTCCGACGTCACCGAATACCGGAAACGGTGCGCGCAAGCCTACGAAGAACACAATACCGCGAACGGTTCAGGCCTCGATGACACTATTCCCGATGACATTTGTGCGCGAATCCGCACCGAAATCGCGACGGAAATGTTCACCGAACAGTACGACCGCGCTCCCTTGGATGCGCGTGAATTGTCGAGCTGGGTGGCACGGAACTCGCGTCCGAAAGCGACCGCTGTCGCGGGTTTCGACATCACTTTCAGTCCCGTCAAGTCCGTCTCCGCGCTGTGGGCGCTGGCACCGAGGGCGGTCGCGGAGAAGATCGAAGACGCCCACCACGGCGCGGTCGAGGTGGCAGTGCGATGGCTGGAACAGCACGCGATCTTCACCAGGCTGGGGCGCAACGGTGTCCGGCAGGTCGATGTCGAGGGCCTGGTTGCGGCGGTGTTCACGCATCGAGAAAGCCGTGCCGGTGACCCGGACCTGCACACGCACGTGCTCATCGCCAACCGTGTGCGCACACTGGATGGGCAGTGGCGAACCCTCGACGGCGCGATGATCTACCAGAACGTGGTCACCGTCTCCGAGATCTACAACACCAGCTTGGAGCTGTTCCTCGAGGACATGGTGGGTGTGGAGTTCACCGAACGGCCCGGCCTGGACCCGTCCAAACGCCCGATCCGCGAAATTGTTGGCATCCCAACACGGTTGAACGAGTTGTGGTCTGCGCGTGATGCGGCGATCACCAAACATCTCGGACGGCTCACCGTGGAGTTCCAACGCCGCCTCGGGCGCGAACCGCTACCGGCGGAGATGTTCGATTTGATGGACCGCGCGACCCTGCAAACCCGTCCCGACAAACACCTCATGCGCTCACGAGCTCAGCAGCGCAGCGACTGGCGCGCCCAAGCTGTCACATTGTTGGGTGGGCGGGAGGAGTTGGCGCGGATGGTTTCCGCCGCCCTGAATCCGGTGCGGCGGGCGCGTGCGGCGGTCGGTGGGGCGTGGATCGCGCGCACCGCCGCGACGGTGGTCGAGACGGTGTCGGCGCAGCGTTCGACGTGGCAATACCACCACATCCGCAGCGAAACCGAACGCCAAATCCGCGGACACATACGCCTCGGTGAGTGGGAACGCGTCGCCGAAGCCGTCGTCGCCGAGGCGCTCTCACCAGGTGAGGTAGTCGCGCGTGGAGATCCCGATATCGCCGACGAGCCGCGACTACAAGCGGTGCCGGTGATGTTCGCCCGCCGTGACGGCACCAGCGTGCACACCCGCGCCGGGTCTCAGGTCTACACCTCCAAGCACGTACTGGGTGTCACCCAGCAGTTGATCGACCTCGCCGTCCAACCCGGAGGCCGCCAAATCCCTTCCGCCACCATCGAACAAGCGGTAGACGCATACAACACCACCCACCCCGACAAACGGCTCAACGCCGGGCAGATCGCGGCCGTGCATGGGTTCGCGTCCTCGCCGTTGCGCGTGCACACCATCGACGCCCCCGCCGGCACCGGCAAAACCACCGCCATGCGCGTGCTCACCGACGCCTGGCACGCCAGCGGCGGCACCGTCCTCGGTCTCGCCCCCACCGCGGCCGCGGCAGCGGAGTTGGGTACCTCGATCGGGGCGCGGGTGGAGACCGTCGACAAACTCCTCGACGTCCTGGGCCGCCACACGCCGACACTAGAAAACCTTGCCCGCGAAAGTAATCGACCACCACCATCACTGCCGCAATGGGTCCTACAGATCAACAGCGACACGTTGGTGATCGTTGACGAACACATCAAGATCGGGAACCTCAAACGGCTGCGCCTGCTCCAATTCCTGGCCGGAAGGGGCGCGACGATCCGCTGCCTGGGTGACCCGAAACAGTTGCCCTCGATCGAGGCCGGTGGCGCTCACACCGACATGAACGACGCCACCAACAACGGCGCGCTCACCCTCAGCCACGTCGTGCGCTTCGCCTCTCTTGGCGAAGCCTCGGCGAGTTTGCTTTTGCGGGAGGGGGATCCGGCCGCGCTCGGGTTCTACCTCGATCACCGCCGTATCCACTCTGGCTCTGCCGCTACCACCCACGACGACACCTACACCGAGTGGATCGATGACCACTTGGGCGGTCGCGACAGCATCATGCTCGCGGCCACCCACGACATCGTCGGTGAGCTCAACCAGCGCGCTCGCCAGGATCGGATGGCTCGTTCCGGTGCACCGGTCGGGTCGGAATGCGCTCTCGCTGACGGGCTTTGTGCGTCGGTGGGTGACACGATCCTGTCCCGCCGCAACGATCGACGGCTGCGTGTGGGCGATGCGGATTGGGTTCGCAACGGGTATCGGTGGATAGTTTCCGGCGTGCACGACGACGGCAGTTTGACCGTCGCCCAGTTGCGTTCGGGTCGCGAACGCGGTCACATGGTGACACTTCCCGCGCAATATGTGCGCGAGTTTGTGCGTCTCGGGTACGCGACAACGATCGATTCGGCGCAAGGAGTGACCGCTGAAACGTGTCATGTCGCGCTCACCGGATACGAGTCTCGCGCGCAGTTGTATGTCGCGATGACCCGTGGCGCACACGCAAACCACGCCTACGTGCCGACCACTTTGGACGGTAGCGAGACGTCGTTTTATAGCGAGCCTGCGGTGTTTCCGCGCACCGCTGTCGAAGTCCTGTTGCGCATTTTCGGCCGTGACGGCACGCAGAAATCCGCGCACACCGAGCTGCGGGACACACTGAATCCGTTCCGTCGTATCGGCCGCGCGGTCGATATCTACCTCGACGCGATCGGTATCGCCGCCGAAAACGCCCTCGGCAGCGACGGACTCACCGCGCTCGATGCCGCGGCTGAAGCGCTGCGTGCCGGGCTTACCGACTGCCCCGCCTACCCGATATTGCGGCAGCATCTGGCCATCATCGCGCTCACCGGAGCTGATCCGATCACCGCATTGCACACTGCTGCGGCGGTGCGGGAACTCGATACCGCCGACGATGTTGCTGCCGTGTTGGATTGGCGCCTGGACCCTTCCGGTACGCATTCGTGCGGGGTCGGGCCGCTGCCCTGGACACGAGGGCTGCCTCGCAGCCTGGACGAGGACACCGATTCCGGGCAGCTCGCGGCGCGAGCGCGGATCGTCGCCGACCTCGCCACCGCGATCCGCGCCGACGCCCGAGACTGGACCGCGGCCACAGCACCGTTCTGGGCACGCCCCCTCATCGGTAGCGACCCACAACTGCTCGCCGACCTCGCGGTCTGGCGAGCCTCCCTGCATGTCGATGACCGCGACCTGCGCCCCACCGGACCCGCCCGGCACACCGTGCTCGAACGCGAGCATCAAGAGCTACTGAACACTCGCGTCACCGAGGCAGTGGGCGATATCGATCGGCCCGTCAACAAGTGGTTGCCCGTGGTGAAACAGCTCGACGAGCGCATCACCACCGACCCCTATTGGCCTACCCTCGCCGACAAACTCGACCTCGCCGACCGCGCCGGAATCGACATCCAAACCCGCCTCCGCGACGCCGCTGCTCTGCGACGCTTGCCCGACGAAATGCCCGCCGCCGCATTGTGGTCACGCCTAGAACTCGAACCCTCCGCGCTCGACGGCGACCGCGGCGACCGCGATCTGCGCCCGCCATGGACCACGGAACTGCACGACATCCTCGGCACCGACACCGCCGACCGGGTCATCAACGATCCGGCGTGGCCGCGCATCGTCGCGGCCATCGACCGCGCCACCGGCACCGACTGGACACCTAATGAACTCCTCACCACCGCACACGAACTCCTCCAAGCCGCCCAACCCGACCACACCCACGCCCTACGCCCCGACCAACTCGCCAGCGCACTCGCCTGGCGCATCGACGCACTCCTACGACACAACCCCACCGACAACGCACCTAACGTCGATGCCGAACCCAGCGTGCATGTCGACGCCGAATCCGACCGTCCGTCCAACACCATCACTGGGGACCATCCGGAAACACACCCCCACAGTGGCGATTTCGAGACCGAGAGCGTCCCGGTCGACATCGGCGAAATCGCAGAGTTGATACGGACCGGCCAGATCCGTACCGCTGTAGCTGCATTCCGCGAACTGACCGACAACGCCACCGACGAACAACACGCAATCATCGAACGAGTCGCGGAAACCCTGTACCACTACGCATTTCCCGTTGCGCTCGCCCGGCTACGCCGCGCCGCCGACCAATTCCCCGAGCATCGCGCACTCATCGAAGCCTGCACACCCAGCAGCGATCCGCACGTATACCAACCAGCCACCCCCGCCGCACCCACATATCGCCGCAACCGGCGCCACGAAGCCGCCCGCGACAACCCCACCCGCACGGAGTCGAGCCGACCCGACACGATCCCGCAGCCGATCGACGAAGACACCGCAAAAGCGGTCGAGGACTACCTCGATACCCGCGCCAATATCGACGACAACCCCTTCGATCAGTCACTACCCGAAGGAGTTCCCCACCACTACAACCGCGACCTCATCCCCGAATCACAGCCCGATGGCTACGTCCTGGACTACGACCTCGCCGCCGTTCCCGACAGCCACGGCCTCAGCTGCGTGGGCTGCGGACTCGAACGCGCCCACATCGACACCACGCCGATCTCGTTGCGCCGCAGCGATGACGGACTCTGCGGCGACTGCCGCGACAACAACGAACCCGCCATCCCCGACCACGACCCCACCGACCACATCCAAGCCCGCTGCGACCACATCGCCGCCACCCACCCACCTGAAGCAGTCCGCGCGATACTGCGACGCGACTGGCGCGCCAGCGGACCTGTCGGCCGCGCGCAAATCACCGCATGGACCACAGCTCATCCCCTCCCTGAACCAGTCACCACACCCACGCTCGACGCACTCGGAATCCTCAGCGAAACCGAACTCCAACAAAGCATCAACGACCTCCACCAATGCATCGCACTCGCCGACACCGACGCAATCATCTACAACCCCAAACCGAACCATCCCGACCCCCATGACGACGAACCAGTCCGCCATCAACAACGAGCACGCCAAGCCATCCACAACGCCCACACCAGCATCCGCGAATTCGAAGACGCCGAACGCGCCGTCCGCGCCCTCACCACCCAAATCAACCGAGCCAGAACCACACTCGCAAACACACCCGTCTACCGCCGTAACCAACGCCGCACCCTCAACACCCAGATCACCAGCCTCGAAACCGAACGACAACGCCGCACCAACCTCAGGGACTCCGCACGAACCACCGCCCGCAACGCCCAACGTCACGCGCTACAGATCGCCGGCCCCGCCGAAGAATGGGAACAAATCCTGACCGCCGACACTCAGCCTGCCTCCACACCCACCACCCCACAGCCAGCCAACATCGACCCAGCCGAACAAGCCCACGCCGCCCGCATCGCCTACTTCGAACAACAACTCGAACAGTTGCTATCCGAACAACACCGACGCACCCAACTGAACCCCACCGAAGCCGCCAGCGAACAACAACTACGTCAACAACTCAGCGGGCCCGACGACGAAAGCTTCGACTACTTCGACGATCCCGTCGACATCAGCCAGATACAACAGGAACACGATTTCGGACTGTGAGTGAGCGCAGCGCGAAACCGTTGTGACGCTTTCACCGGAAATTGCCGACCGACAGGCGCGTAAACCCAACGTGATCTTCCGAACAGATGTTGCCAGGTTCGGGGTTCCGGTAAGTTCGAAATCGGCTCTGGGCCTCGGACTTCGATGATCGCGGTATCGTCCACAGTGGCTCGGCGATCACGCGGGCGAAGCGGGGGCAGTCAATGTACACGGAACTGACACTGTCGATCATCGGCGCCGACCCCGGTTGGCACATGGGGGAACTAGTCCGCTGGTTGCGTGCAGAGCCAGAACTGCGCGGAAAAGTCACCGTGACCGACGCGGTTCCGAATCCCGGCGACATGGGTTCGCTGGTCGAGCTGGCCACCGTCGCGGTCGGCGGTGGCGGGGTGTTATCGGTGCTGGCTACATCGCTGAAGACCTGGTTCGCCCAGCCACGGCATTCCGACATCCACATCGAGGTTCGCAACGTCAGTGGGCAGTCGGTGATTGTCGACGCTGAGCGTGTGCCAGATGTGGCAGCTTTGCTGCAAGCGGTCCTGGACGCCGACGGGTGAGCTGAAGCGGCGCAAGGGAATGCCGAGATGCGGTTACCGGATCAACAGACCTCGCATGCGGTCCTTATCGGGATCGACTGCTATGAGCATCTGCCGGATCTTCCGGGTGTACATGCAGGCGCGGCCGAGCTGCGTGATGTGCTCAGCGATCCAGTACACGGATCGCTGCTTGCCGACTACTGCACCCTTCTTCCAGAAACCGCCTCGCCATCGGCAATCGGCCATGCGGTCGCGGCGGCGGCGGCGCAGGCCCGCGATCTGCTGCTGATCTACTTCGCCGGGCATGGAGTGCTCGGTCCCCGGCGTGGCGAGCTGCATCTGGCGGTGGCAAATACCCATCCGGACCGTCCCGGTATCGGTGGCGTTCCATTCGAGGCCTTCCGCGACCTCTATGTTGACAGCCCCGCTGCTGCCAAGGTCGTGATCGTGGACTGCTGCTATTCCGGACGCGCACTCGGCGTCAACCAGTCCGCAGACAGACAGGGCCTGCTGAACGAGATCGTCACCGAAGGCACGGCCATCCTGACATCCGCACCGCCCAACGGGATCTCGAAGAAGCTCGACGCCGAGACCTACCCCGCCTACACCGGTCGTCTCATCCGCCTGTTGAGTGGAGGCCTGCCCGGCGGCCATGAACTATTGACTCTGCCCGCCCTGCACCGGCAACTCTGCCATGAACTAACAGCAGTCGGGCTGCGTCAACCGCAGGCCGACCTCAACCCCCTGCTCGACCAACTCGGGTTGATTCGCAACCGATCCCGATCGGGCGGTCCCTCACTCGAGCTGCAACTGCGTCACGCCATCCGGTCCGGGCAATTGGTGCTTCACTATCTGCCTGAAGTCGATCTGCGCACGGGAGCACTGGTGGCCGTCGAGGCCCTGGTGCGATGGAATCATCCCGACCGGGGACTGCTCTTGCCGTCGGCCTTTCTCCGTGCCGTCGAAAAGGCCGGTCTCGCACCCGAACTCGGCTGGTGGGTCATCCGCACCGCCTGCACCGAGTTCGTCGGGTGGCGGACGCAGGGGCTCGCGCAAGACATGACGCTGCGGATGAACATCTCGCCTCTACTGCTCGCGGAACCGGAGTTCGTCGACACCCTCGATGCGGTTATCCGCCGCACCGGTATCGAAGCCGCATCGGTATCGATCGAACTCGCCGAAGACGCCGACACCGACTTCGAGTCAGCTGTCGCTGTCGTCCGCGGTCTGAAACGGCTCGGAATCAAAGTGGGCATCGGTGGATTCGGAACGTACAACGGCTCGTTAGCGATGCTGCGGCAGCTACCAGTCGACTACCTCGAGATCCACCACTCGTTTGTGCTCCAACTGGAAGCCGACAATCAGGACGCGATGGTGGTGCGGGCCATCATCGGCCTGGCCGCAAGCTTCGGACTAGTGGTTTCGGCTGCGGGAATCGAAACACCGGAAGCCGCCCGAATACTGGTCGAGCTGGGCTGTTTTCGCGGACAAGGTTTCCTCTACTCGGCCCCGATACCCGGCGAAGACACTCGCGCTCTTATTGCACGCGACGGATTCATCGATAACTTGCCACGGCCGATGGACTCTGGCCAGCACGCCGAACCGACCTCCCAATAATCGCCATTCGCGACATAGCGCTGCCGTGCTGAGAGAGTCAGCACACCCGTGAGCCTGATGATCACAGTCGACCGCGGCGGATTACGCGGCGATCCAGGTTCGTTCGAACTCATCCTCGCTGATCTCCCACTCCGCCAAATCTGGATCCCACAAATCGATCGGCGGATTCAGCGGCCAGTCGTCTGGTCGACAGGCTTTCCCCGCAGTGGCCGAGTGTGTTCTCGGATCGGCATGGAAGCTGAGTACCTTCCCCCCAAACCTGTCAGAATCATCTGTGTGCCAAGGACTCCCACGATACTGCACTGACGGGCGATGCAAGCGTGGACTTGACAGATGTGGCCAACTCCGCCGTGCACCACGCGCGGGTGCGGCTGCGGCGGCCCCCAACCATCGCAACGGCGCGGTGCCCGATCGCCGCGACGCCAAACAAGTAGGCCTCAGCCGACTGCTGCCTGGATTCGCCCGCATCCTCACCAGCGCCGCCTAGTTCCTCTCGTCCGGCGGACACTTGGCGATTCCCCTGCGCACCTGTGGCGGCAGTACCCTGAACTGTTCAACCTGGCCGCGAGCCGGATCGCCTGCGTGGCTCTGGCCAGGTTGACCCCCTCGTCGAGAACGCCGCTTCGCGCTACGCGGGCGATTCGCCAATGGGGAGCAGCTCAACCGCAAATTGAACGGTTACCTGGTAGTCCTCCCTGATCCGGCCGTCGCCGTCGAGAATCAGAAAGACTCTTCCTGCCCAAGCGATCTCGTCGGTGTCAAGGGTGACCACCTCGATCGTGAACATAATCACGTCCTGATGGACGCTTGTGTCGCCAGCATGCCTCACCCGGTATTTACCGCTCGCGCCGAACTTTCCGTAGATGTCGGTGACGCGGGTGTCGAGCTCGTCGTGCCCAGAGAACCGAACACCCTCAAGGTACCCAACACCATCAGCAGCCCAGAGATTGGCGATAGCGGTACGACGTAGCACGGGGTCCGGCTGATTCCAGATCTCCGCGTAACTGTTGGCGATGCCCATGAAATCTGCTGCGTAGCCGGTCAATCCGGTTGTCTCCGCCATCAGTGCCCTTTCTACCGTCCGGTGGATCACTGCTTCCGCGATCAGGTCGCTATGGCCAGACGTCAAGCCGGAACCAAGCCCACCAGAACCTTAGTTACGGAAAGCATTGTCAGACACCATCATCCGATACGCCCACCCAAAAGCCAACCCCTAAAACCACAAACCGCCGCGCCGAGCCCGAACCTGTCGTCCAGGCGCTTCCGCTGGGTTCCAGCTTCGGCGAAGGCTATGAGTGCTTGTGTGGGACAACGACTCTGCAGTCAGACAGTAGCGAGATAACAAACCCCAGATGACGGATGCGATGAACACCTTCCAAGGAGGCCCTGGGGATCAGGAAAGTCCATCGTCAGCCCGGCGCTTCCACGGCCAAGTGACTGATGGAACACGCCGACGGCTTTCGCGAAACTCGTTCCCTCAGTCTAACCTTCACCAGCCCTTACGATTTCAACACCAAGCTCGGCGACTGGGTCAACGAGGTCAACCAACGCAAGCACAGGCGCCGCGGCTGCCGCCTAATCGACCACGGGGCCGCCGATCGCAGCGCGATGGTCAAGCCGCCACCTATTGACCCGATCGTCGATTGGCGCCTATCCACGCAACCACTACCTTCGCCCCGAATCCAACGAATGCTCGGTGTATCCCAGCGCGATGGGCCGCAAGACATCCGCGCCGATCCATATCAAGTCGTGATTGCCTGCGCAACAACTAAACTCGGCCAACATCAGTGCCATTGGGCCAGCCACCAGTCCATCAACGATCCCGCCCCTGCCGCTATGGCCGCGCAGTTGCGGCGATCTCGCCGCTTGGCTGCGGTTCCAGTGCTCGACACCTCCGTCGAGAACCGTGATCTCGCTGATTACGAAGGGTTATTCTCCCCTTCACCGCGAAGGGATCGCCTGATAGCCACCGAGCCTCGATCAATGGTGCCGCAATGTCGGCTCCGAAATCGACTCTCTGGCGAAAGCTCTCAGGGCATTGTCCGTCTCGCACAGTCGACCGGCTTGCCGAACGTGCTGTGAAAGCTGGATCCACGGGGAATGCCTCGCCGCCTGTTTGCAAGGCGAGGCCGCCGCGCGCGAGGCTCACAGTGGTGAGGGCCGCATCCACGCGGCCCGGTTTCCATCACGAAAGTCCCTCGAAGAGTTCGACTTCAACCACCATCCCTCGCCCAAAACACGACACCATCATCCATCTGGAAACCCCCGAGCCTTCGTCACCGCCAAAGTGAATCCCGCATTCCTAGGCGCGCCCGGAACCGGCGAGACACCTCTGCCGATCACCTTGCCGTAGATCTACAGCACTCGGCTCCCCGGTTCCACCAGCATGGCGATCTCATCTGGAAGAGATTGTCGTTGCCCACCCTTCATGTGTCCTGAACTTTCCTGTTACAGGCCTAGATCCGCCTCGAATGCGGCTGTCTCAAGCCGATGCTTGATAGTAGCCATAAAACGGTTCGCGTCGGTGGCGTCGACCAGCTGACGATCGTAGGTCAGCGGCAGGAAAGCCATCGAGCGGATTCCGATGAACTCGCTGCCGTCATCGGCGATCACCATGGGCCGCTTTACAATCGCGCCGATACCCAGCATCGCCAACTGCGGCGGCAGCAGGATCGGCGTGTCGAATAGGGCGCCCTGGCTGCCGATATTAGTAATAGTGAACGTGCTGCCGACCATCTCATCGGGCTTCAGACCACCGGTACGGGCCCTGTTGGCGATGTCGGAGATGGCCCGGGCCAGCCCTGTGAGCGACAGGTCGTTGGCATTGTGGATAACCGGGGAGAGCAGGCCTTGCTCAGAATCCACGGCGATGCCGAGATGGACGGCCGAGTGGTAGGTGATCTCCCCGGCCTCTGGGTTGTAGGAGGCGTTAATGTTCGGGTGCACACCCAGCGCCTCGACCGCTGCTTTGGCGAAAAACGGTAGGAAGGTCAGGTTCACACCCTCACGCGCAGCGAATGCTTCCTTCGCCCGCGATCGCAGGGCTGCGACCTTGGTGAGGTCGGCCTCGTGCTCCTGGGTCAGCTGTGCGGTGGTCTGCAGCGCCTCCCGCGTCTTGGCTGCAATGATCTGGCGGATGCGGCTGGCCTTCTGCGTGGTGCCACTCAGGTGCTGCAGTTCGGGCCGGGAACTCGTAGACACGGCGGCCGGGGTCTTCGCTGCTGCGGCGGGTGCCGCCGGGGCCTGCAGGGCCTCCGCGGCGGCAACCACGTCCTGCTTGCGGACGCGGCCTCCGACACCCGAGCCCTTCACCGTGGACAAGTCAACACTGTTCTCGGCTGCCAACTTACGGACCAGTGGGGTCGTGTACGGGGTGTCACCGTTACCCGAAGGTGCCGGGGCCGGGATCGATGCGGGCGCCAAGTTCCGAGCGGGTGCTGGGGCTTCTACCGCGACTCTAGCCGAGGTAGAAGCCGGAGCCGGCCTAGTAGCTGCCGAAGCAGTGGCTTCGCCGATCACACCCAGTTCACCACCGACCTCGATGACGTCGTCCTCATTGGCCACGATCCTGGTAAGCACACCTGCTGCAGGTGACGGAATCTCGGTGTCCACCTTGTCGGTGGATACTTCGAGGAGGGGCTCGTCGACGTCGACCGCGTCTCCTTCATGCTTCAGCCACCTAGTCACAGTGCCCTCAGTGACGCTCTCACCAAGGGCAGGCATCCGGACTGAGAAGGCCATATCGGTTGACTCCTTCAACTGTTCGACGGGTCTACACCAGACGTCTCTCGCCGGTGCGCGCCGCCGGTCGCGGCATACACCCGCACGCCACTGATCATTCTATGTGGCAACAGAATCCGTGTGGTTCACGTTCTAGATCACCATCTTTGCATTCGTCGCCATCACACGCGACGCAGGGCAGTGTGTGACGGCAGAGCCCAGCTAGGCGTGTTCTGCACCCATGCCTCAAGCAGGGGCAGGCTCTGATCGATCTCGAGTTGCATCTGCCCAAATCGTGGATAGGTAATCAGGATCGTTGCCGTGGGCAGCCGTGCCCGGTGAAGTCGATTTTGCGACGAAACAGGTTCTTGCCCAACAGATGCTGGGGCGAGCTCTGGATGCCGAAAGCCCTGCCGATGGGTGGCCCGGCCCAGGACGCGGCATACGGTGGTGATTCGAAGTTCCGGACCTGGCTCAACGACGACCGGATCGGGTATGTGGTGGCCGTCCCCAGTGGCATGCCGATCGTGCGGCTGGCCGGTGATTCACGCATAGACCGTGTCGTATCCGACGCGCCGACCGATGCGTGAAAACGCCGCAGCCGCAGGGCGGGAGCCAAAGGCCCCCGGATGTTCGACTGGGCCGTGGCCACCTTCGGCTCGCTCAGCGAAGCCGGCGCCGGATGGCGGCGCTCGCCACTGGCCCGATGCTCGCTGACCTGCAACGCCAAGGGCGAATTCGAGATCGCCGCCTACTACTTGTGCGGTGGCCCAATTGGAACCAGCGACGAGGAAACAATCCGCATCGCCGGCACCCGATGGGCCATCGAGGATTGTTCCCTGACCGCGGAAACCTATGTAGGGCTCGACCGCTACGAGGTCCGCCGCTACGACGCCTGGTACCGCCGCCACATCGCTATGGCCATGCTCGCCGGCATCTACCTCGCCGTCACTGCCGCGAAATCCCAAAAGCATTGGCAGCGGCCTCATCCCACTCACTATCGGAGAAATTCGACGTTGTTGGCACACCTGATCGCCATCACCGCACCCCTCGATCGGGATCCGACGATGGTCGACCTGGCGACGCGGACATCAATACTCGCCCACTACCAGCGACGCCAGCGCCTACATAACTAAGCGCGGCTGGAGTACTAGCCATTGCACTCAGATTATCGAGGAGCGGATGGACTATCTGCCGACGAGATGGCTACAGCCCACATCTATTCCCCGACGAGCGGTGACCTCCAGTATCGGCGACAGGAGCCCTCGTACGTTAAGTACGCACTACGGGATCCGTGTGGGGGCCGTCCGCAAGAGCCGTCCCCCACAGCCATTTCGATATCTCCACATCAGCTTCTTGAGCGTCCCAACCATTCCTCTATGGCATCAACAACCTTACCAGCATCGCTCGATACCATCGAAAAATGGTCCGAATCTACCACCGAGAGCGTTTGTGCATTCGACCAAGGTTTGGCGATTATTCCGATATTTACACCCTCAAGTTCCAGTTCGAATACCGGCTCCCGACACTGCACAAAGAGCGCATCATGGTCTTCTGCGACGTAGTCGAGCTTCGATAAAAAATCCACCCAGGTGATAGTCGCGGTTAGACTTTCAAAGCTAAGGCCGCCTTCGAATTCCTCCCTGAGAGTTCTGTTTGCCATTTGATCCATAGGGAGATTTTTCCCTACTTCCATTTCGAAGGTATCCAACAGCACTATACCTTCCAGTTTTGACACACAAGACCCTGCGAGCCGTTCAGCTGTGGCATACGCCAGATGCCCAGCAGAAGAGTGCCCAACCAGAATAAATGGCGCGTCGCCAACTACCCCTTCTATCGATTTAGCTACCGATTCTATCGCTACATCAGACGATTCCGGCAGCGGTTCTCCCGGCTTAAATCCCAACAACGGGACACTCCACACTCGACGGCGTCCACTAAATATCTTCGAAAGATGTGCATGCTCGGCCACTCCACCGAAAACCGGTGTGCACACAAAAACAACCTGCGGCACAGTTGGTCCATCACATAGCATAACTGGCTGCGGACCCGTCACGGCGTCAGACGATGCAAAGGTTTCCCGAAGGCATGTGGCAGCCCGGAGTAAGTCATAGCCTGCATCCATTTTTCCAGATCGCAGCGCCGCCCTAAAGAGCCCGCCAAGTGTATCCAGAGGACGCACTTTCTCGACCGATGAACGTTCAATATCAAACTCGCTCCTCAGATATTCCGCAAAGGAAGCAATGTTCTCCTGATCAAATATCACCATGGGAGACAATTCAATTCCGGTGGCTCGGACGAGGTAGTTTCTTAATTCGACGGCGGTGA
>NZ_BAGN01000393.1 GCF_000308835.1 Nocardia vinacea NBRC 16497
CGCGGTAACGCTCGGCTGCCCCGACGACGTACCACCCCGCCGTCCCAACCGTGTCCAGGGCGTCCCCGACTCCGTCGACGAATCCCCCTCGCCCGCACCGGCATCCGCCTCCGGATCCAGCTCGGGATCGGCGACTACCGGCTCCGTCATAGGACTCGTCACAACCCACCACCCAACGCCCGCATACGCGTGACACGCAACGCCGAGACCTCGAGTACCAGGCGGCGACTCATCCGGCATTCCTCCCATCGGTCGCCGGGCCAGGCGGACATACCGGCGGCCACGGCGACTCGTGCGCGTCTTCCCAGAATTATGCTGACCGCGCCACCTTCCGTCATAGTTCCCAACGCTGGGAATCCTCGACAATGGGTTTCGTCGAGGGATTGCTCGAGCGGCACCGTCTGTCGACACTGAATTTGCAGGTCAGGGCCCGTTCTTGGACGGAGTGCGCGATCGGAAGGTGGGTGCGGCTATGGCGATGTGCGTTGACGACGTCATCCGTGCTTGGATCACCGGTCCCGCCGGGGTGGCCGATTGCCAGTTCGTTGTTCGGGTCGCAGGTCTTGCCATAGACCCCGTACTGAGTAGGTGAACAGATGAGCTTTCTTGGCTTCGGCTTGAAAGATCTGGTCGTGACCGCGGTTTCGGTAGTGCCAGGCGTTGGCGCTCCTCTTGCCGGTCTCACCGACGGTATCTGGACCGGGATCGAGGAAGGCAGTGTCAGCAAGGGGCTGCAAGCCGGTGCCACGACCTGGGCGATGTCATCGATCCCGGGCGGGAAGCTTGTGGGCGGGGTGCTCGCGAAGGTGGGAGGCAAGGTCGCGGAGAAGGTTGCCAGCAAAGCTGCCGCCGATAGCTTGGTCGGAAAAGGTTTCGACTGGGTCGCCAACCATTCGGTGACGGTACCGAACAAGTGGTATCTCCCGAAGTCCGGCAAAACGTTCGGTGGTCTTGCTGCCAAGGGGGTCGGTAGATCTGCCGGGCGTGCCGGCGGTCGCGCTGCGGGCGCCTGGGCCGGAAGTCGGCTGGATGAGGCCGGTTGGTGGCCGGGCAACGGCGGCGGAGGCGGAGATAAGACCGTCACAATAGCGACTCGTCCTGCGGGGGCGGATATCAAGGGTGCCTACTATGGGGCCAAGGATTCGAAGGCGATCGTCGGGGATTACAACGAGGACGGTAAGTCGCAGCAGCCATATAAGGTCCTGTCGTGACGGAAACTCCAGAAATGCCCATTCTCTGGGTTCCGGACGATCAACACGATGGCTTCCCATACAAGATATCGCCTACTGCCAAGAACCTCGTGGATTATGAACTGCTGAAGTTCCTTATCAACAATTGGGACGCCCTCGGCAGCGGGAAGACATCCGACCTGCCGGATCCCGGTTCGGTGGCTCAGGTTTCCCAAGTCAGCATGGATCAGCTGAGGTCGGGGGCCATATCCAATTATGAGCAGAAGGCCAGCGCGCTCAAGACTGCATTCAATGATATGCAGGCCAAGTTCACCGCAGTAGTGAAACAGACGACAAAGGATACGAAAGAAGACCGACTGCAATATCAGAGCAAGATGGGGGGACTGATAAACACTCTGAGTGCCTATGCCGATAAGGCTCCACAAGGTGACATGTCCATGGATGACTATATCATGGGCTACGTTTCGGAGGGACTCGAGTCCGGAACGGATATCTATAAAGACACTTTGAAACAAATGTCCGACAACGCCGGCAAGATCGATGATCAGGCCAAGCAAATCGCCGACCTGGAGCAGAAGGTCAAGGATGGCGACGCGAAGTATGACAAGCTCCAGAAGGAATACGACGCCCTCAAGAAGCAGGGTACCGGTACCGGAACTGGCACCGGCAACGGTTCCTACGATCCGGGCCAGGTCCAGCAGACCGGCACCGGCACTGGAACGGGCTCCGGCACCAACGACACCTGGCAACCCGTCGACCTCGGTGCCGATGGTTCCACCAGCAACGGCTCGTCGACCGGCACTGGCACCGGCGGCTCGGATGGTACGGGCACCGGGTCGGGTTCGACCGGGTCGGGGGACTCCGGCTCCAGCTACCCCAGCAGCACCACCCCGACCCAGGCGAGCTACCCGGACTCGGGGACGGGGTCGGGTGTCGGTTCCGGTATGAGCGACATGATGAACTCGCTCGGGCAGCAGCTGCAGGCGCTCGCGCAGCAGCAGCAGATGCGCGACATGATGAATCAGTACGGCCAGAACGGCCTGGCCCAGCAGCAACCTGTCGCCGCGCAGCCTGCGGTCGCCACGCAACCCCAAGCCCAGGCCCAGCCGGCGGCGACAACCACACCACCCGGCGCCCCCGCGTCGTCGACGACACCGCCTCCCGGCACTTCTTCGTCGCAGCCCGGTCAGGGACAGCCCGGTGGTCCGGTGCCCGGCCACACTCCGGGTACCGACGGCAAGGTGGACTACAACTTCCCCAATGGCGAAACGCAGCGGGTTTGGGCGGTGGCCGCGTTGGGACTGGATGCTGCCTTCGGCAACCAGAGCGGCACCGACGCGCAGGCCGCCTACGACAAGACACCGGCGAAGTGGTCGGACAAGAAGCAGATCGGCAAGTCTGTCGATCCGAACGATATGACGACCGGCGATGTCGCGGTCTGGAAGGATCGCACGGCCGTGGTGGCCAAGTTCGGCACCCCGGAGGCGGGCGGCAGGCTGGAGGCCATTATCGCTGGCAAGCTGCAGGAGTTGACTTCCGACAACTTGCACCAGTTGTCGGACACCGCTGGGGAGTTCGGCGAATTCTCCGGATTCTTCCACCCGCCTGGCATCGAGGCGCCTGTGGCGGGCGACCAGTCCGGCCAGGCACCCGGCGGCGCCCCGACGGGCGATCAGTCCGGCGCACCGATGCTCGCGGCGACGGGCGGGGCGCCTGCCTGAGCACGCGCCAGGGTGAGAGGAGACAGTGATGGCGTTGGACGTCAATCCGGCGGAGCTCGCCGCCGCGGCGGCGAAACTCGCCGAGCTGGCGCACGCCACCGGGCAGTCGTTGCCCTCGGGTTGGGTGCTGCCCGCGGGCAGCGACCCGATTTCGGCCGAGGCGGTGCCGCAGCTCAATGCCCACGCCGCCAATCTGCTGAACGGAATGTCGGGTGTGCTCAGCGAGATTCACAAGACCGCGCAGAAGCTCGGTGCCGCGGCGGCGGATTACACCGCCACCGATGACGCGGGCGCGCGTCAGATAAACGGTAGCGGCGGTGAGGTATTGGCCAATCCCGTCGCGGAGCCGGCGCCGCTCGCGGTGCGGCAACCGCCGGTTTTCAACCTGCCTGCAGCCGGTGCCAGCATCGATCCACTGACCATGGCGCACCAATTGCGTGGTGGCCCCGGTACGGGTCCAGCGAACAAACTGTCGGCGGATGTCCGAGGCTTCCTCGGTGGCTTCCATCCGGCCGCGCTGGCCGGCGTAGACGCGGCCACGCAGACAATGCAGCATTGGGTTCCGGTCGGTTCGGCCGCGGCGTCCGAACTGACCAAACATCGCAGCTGGCTCGATGAACTCGGCACCGGGCTCGGCAAACTGGTCGATGGCATCGACACCTACAGCAATGCCTTCACCACGGCGAAGGCCAAACACCCTACGCCCGAGGAGATCACTGCCGCGCGCCAGGAACTGTTGAAGGCGATACGCTCCAAGAACCAGCTCGGCATCCAGGCCGCGCTGGCGAAGTTCCAGGAGCAGAACGCGCGCTCGGCGGAGACGATCACCGATTACGCCACCACTGTCGGTTCCAAGAACGCGGAGAACGCCGGATCGTCGAAAACCGGTTCGGGCGAGAGCAGTTCGAGTGGTTCGGGCGATAGCAGTCAGATGCTGAGCACTCTGGCGTCCACGTTGCCGTCCCTGCTGAGTTCGTTGATGTCGGCCGGGATGCAGCTGAATCAGAACACCAGCGACACGACGGAGGGGCTCGACGACTCCGGCTACAGTGACTACGGCTCGACCGACTACGGCGCACTGACCGGTGGCGGCTCGGCCGGAGGCGCGACCCCGATCTCCGATATCACCGGTGCGATGAATTCGTCGGGGACGAGCGCGTCGACCGTCGCGATCGGCCCGATGCCGATGGTCGGTTCCTCGGGCAGTACGGCGAGCAGTTCGTCGAGCCTGCCTCGAACATCGGTGATCGAGCCGTTGTCTACATCATCGGCCGCTGCGGCGCGCGCTGCCGGAACCGGGTCCGGGATGATGCCGTACATGCCGATGTCACCGGGTATGGGCGGCGCGGGTGGCGGCAATAACGAGCGCAACCGCGTGGTGGCCTGGCATCCGGATCGGCTGATGTACGTCGACGACACACCGCATACCGAACAGGTGATCGGCGAGAAGCCGACGATCGCGCCGACCGTGACACCGCCGACGCCGTCCCAGCCCAATCAGGCGTCCCAATCCGGAGGTTCCGCATGACCGACATCCACCCCGACGTGCAGGCGGCGCTCGATGCCGCGCGCGAACTCCGTCATAAGATCGCCGACCTGCGCGAGAAGATCGATGGCATCCGCGCCCGTCGGCCGTCACCGAGCGGTGCGGTGATTCCGGAGATCGATGCCATGGGCCGACTCGTCGGGCTCTACCTCGCTCCGGGCACCGTCGACCGCTTCGAAAGCGATGAACTGATCGCCGAGATCATCTCGGCGATCAGGGAGAGCACCGCCGACGCGGCCCGCCAGTACGAGCAGCTCATGGACCGGGATCCCTGGGCCGAGGAGCCGGAAGCGGAACCGGCCGCCGCGACCGCGGAGCAGAAGTCATGAGTGATGGCGATGGCGTCACCGTCGCCGATACCATCCGGTGGTTGCACCGCGAGGGGCTGGTGCGATTGGCCGGGGTCGCGGACCGTACCCCGGACCTGTTGTGCGCGTACGCGATCGATGTGGCGACGGGCACGGTGAACGCGCATCCGGTCACCGGAGTCGGTGTCGGTTCGGATGTGATCGCGCTGGCCGCGGACGATCTGCCATATCCGGCCGGTTCGCCCAAGCGGTTGGTGGTTATCGGCGTTACCAGCGCCGAGGCCGTTTTGGTCGTGGATCTGGCTGCGACACTGACCATTTCGATCAATGCCGACAATCCGGAGCAGGCGGCCCGTTCCTGGGTGCTGCAGCTGCTGCTGAATCCGGAAGTCACAATCACCACCAACAGCTCCGATCTCGCGGTGGCCGCGAGTGAGCGTTGCCGGCAGAGCTTCATCCCCGGCAGCGGCGCGACGATCATCAATGTCGACGACCAGTTCCCTCCGGCCACCACGATCAGCCTCAACCCGACCATGGATGGGCCGGACCACCTCGATATCGCCCCCGACGGCACCGGTGAAATGTATCTCGGGGCCCGATTCTGGCAGTTGACTCAGATCATGACCATCGGTGACGCTGCTTGGAATGCGTTGGCACAGCAGCTGTCCGATTCCGATGATCCGGCTCCGGAGAAGCCCGCCGCAGGGCCTCCCGACCGAGTGATCGCGCCCGGCACTGTCGCACGTACCTAGGAGTAGTCGATGACCGAATTCCATGATCTAGACCCGGATGACCTGGACGATGCCCCGGTGCCTGATTGGCGCAGCATGATCTACGAGGTGTTCAATCCGGACCACACCGTCGGTGTCGCCTGCGGTCGTGACGGCGAGGTCGTCGGTTTGCACATCACCGACGATGCCAGGGATAATGGGGACAGCTGGCTGGCTGCGGAAATCGTCCGGCTCGCCCGGCTCGCGCATATGAAGTCACGGGTCGGCCTGCGGGCCGAGATGGAGTACAACGGCACTCGCCCGTACACCATCGATTCGTTCGATCTGCCCACCGAATCCTCTTATCGGGCAACCGAGATCGCCGAGTACGGCACCACTTCCTGACCTCAGGAATCTTTCAGACAGGACCCGCCATGACCTACATCCTGGATACGGACGACCCGGACGATGTGACGGCGACCCACGGTCAGCACTTCGGGGTCGTGACCTCCCACACCAGCCAGGTCAGTGCGACCACCGGCGCCTTCGTGTTGCAGCACAGCCCGGCGTCGGCGCTCGATCACCGGACCGTCAAGGTGCGCGATCTGATCGTCGGATGGTTCGGGGACGCGGTCGACGACCTGAACGACCATGCTGGCTCGATGCATCGATTTGTCGTCGAGACCAACCAAGCCCTCCGCGGCACCGATGTCGCGGGCGGTGCACAGGTATCCGGGTCGATCTGATTTCCGGATGGACCCGGAGGAGCGCAACAGTCCGCACTGGAAGGACATTGTCGGCGAGAACTGGCCGGAGATCTCGCCGCGCGAGTGGGGTGCGCTGGAGACATTGGCGCGTGACGGCGCGGAGGCCTTGGATCCCGAGGAGGCCGATCGCGCTCGCCGAGCCTTCGAAGACAGCGTCCGCTCCAGTGCCGGATTGGATCCGATCAAGGACGATCTGCGCGCCCAGCAGGGAACACTGCGAGGTTTCGTCGATGCGCTCGTGGCCACCGCCGACACCTTCGGGCATATAGCCGGAATCGTCGACCGGACGCGCACCCGGATTCTCGATATCGTCTATGGCGCGGATCGCGAAATTCGCGCCGTTCCCGATAAGGTCTCCGACGAAGACGGCGACGGCTCGACCGCTGATGAGGAACGCGCCGAGGTCAAGCGGATCATCGCAAGGGCGCGGGCCGAGGTCGCCGATGTGGCGGCGCATGCGCTGACCTTGATCGGGCCGGGTGGCCTGCCGGAATTATCCGCTATCGCAGCGGCGTTGGGGCAGCCGGGGCCGTGGGATCGCCACTCTTCCGGAGGTCCTGGGAATCGCCGACATTCGGGGCCGCATGCCGGACCCGGACCGCGACACCACGGGGATTCGCAACGGCCGCACGGGCCGCACGGTATGCCCGGCTGGCCCGATGGCCGGCGTCTACCGGATGGCCTTGGTGTGCCCAGGATTCCGGCATTGGATGCGCTGAACCGGCTGTTCGATCGGCTCGGGCTGCCGCCACCGTTCTCACCGCTGCCTGGTGGTGATCTGGGCGGACCGCACGGGCCGGGCGGCACCGACAGTACGCTTGTGACACAGCCACCGACCGGGCCGCAGCCGGGTGCGGCACCGCAGTCGCAGGCGCCTGATGCGTCGTCGATTGGTATGGGTGCGCCCGGGTACGGGTCCGCACCCGACTCCGGCTATGGAGCGCAGCGTATCGGTGAGTCCGCGGGTGCGGCGAACTCGGGTGCGGCAGACTCGGGCTCGACGAGTTCTGGTGACAGCGGCTCGACATCCGCTGCGGCGGAAACGCTCTCGACATCCGAGGGCACTTCCACCGACCATGACGTAATTGGTATGGCGTCGAAGTCCGGTACGGATAGGTCGCTGGGCGCCGAACTCGATGGCGGACACTCCGAATCGGCACCGGGTGGCTTGTTCGGATCCATGCCGGGCGCGTTCGCGGGTCCGATAGCGCCGCCGCCGGTCGTCGGGCCGCCGACGGTTACGGCACCACCGACCACCGCGCCGCCCGCTGCGGCGGGTCCGACTGCGAGTCCGTCGGCGCCGGGCATGGACACGCGCGCGCCCCAGGGGGGCGACTCGCGAATTTCCGGTGCGGGACCGCGGGCTTCGGCGGGACCGCCATCGGCGTCCGGCGTTTCGGCCCCAGGTGTTTCGGTACCGCCCGGCAAAAACGCGCCACCGCAACGTCCGGTCTCCGGGGTTCCGGTCGAGTCCGATGCGACGCCCGAAGATTCCGAAAAATCCTCCGGCAGTGACCATATGCGCGATGCGGTCGGTGCCGCGATGATCGCGGCGGCGGCCCCAACTTTTATGGTTGGTGAACGGGTCGATGGCGATCTCGCACTGGCGCGCACCCTGTTGAGCAGCCTGCTCGCGGCGGCCGAGTCTGCGACACTCGGCACGGCCTGGGCGGTGTCGGTTATGCGCCATCCCGGCGGTATCGGCGCGTTCGTCACCTCGAACGAGGGGCAGGGATGGTTGCCCGCAGGTGTGTACCTGCCGAGGGAACTGTCGACGCCGTGGGTGTGGTCGGTCTCGGATTCGGCCTGGGAGGGGATCGCCGATCCGGCTCGCGTGCTCGCGGAATTCGCATTGTCCTGGGGCAAGAAGACCGGGGCTCGGCTGACGGCAGTGGCATCCTCGCTACCGATCGAGGACGCGCTGAGCCGGCAAATGGGCGATGTTCCGACAGCAGGTTCGGTCGGCGCCGCCGCGATGATGGATTTCGCCGGTCCGGCATCGGGTTTGGTGGATCGACTGGAGCTGGTCGGCGCGCCGCAACTGCTGGATCGGGCCGCGTCGGTGCCCGCCGATCGGATCGGTTGGCGCTGTGTGGAACTCGCCGTCGACGCGCATGCGCGCACGGCACGGCTTGGACCGAATGCCGCGACCGCGCTCGGGACCGCCGCCGTGCGCGAGCGAATCCTGCAGGCATTCCGGCAGGCCAAACCGGTTCCGGCGCAGTGGTGGGAGGAGCTGCGCGATGCCGATGATCTGGTGGTAGCGTCCATGCTGCCGCTGAAGGCGGATGTTTCGCGAGTTCCATTGGGCGAGTTGCGATCGGAAACCGCCGCTGGCCGCTCCGCCTCGGATGCGTCGGTGCTGCGGTCGATGCTGTTCGAACGGCGCTGTGACGAATTGGTGCTGCTGCTGGCCGAGGAGTCGAGCAGGCAGCGCCTGCGCGATGCGATCTATGCACACGGACAACTCGTCGATCATCCGGCCTTCACGCAAATGTCTTCCCAGACACCGCCGCCCGCGCCGCGCCGCTCGTCCGTCACTGCCCCTCCGACGAGGTGATTTCCGGCGCCTCGGCACCATAGTGCGGATAATTTGGTCGGGCACGGCGGATGTTCCCGGTATATGGCTGCCATAACGTTCGAGATGCCGAGGATTCGGTCGGGCGCAGCGCTCGAGGACCGCCGAAAAGAGGTGTCAGCCATGGTGTTCAGTGGTGCCACCCGCCACCCGTGGCCGGATGGTAGGGGATCAGCGAGAACCTGTCGTCGTCATTCGATGTACCGTTATTCAGCGGTACATTCATTACCGATCCATCATCTTGTAATAGCAAATTCCCAATTCAGGGAATAGCGTGACGCGTCAAGTGGCGCCTCATCGGCCACACTTGGCGACAGTGGATGGGCTGACGAAGACGTCCATTCCGTCTATTCGGTAATCGGTTGCCGGACATCTTTCCGGCAGCCGGCTACAAATTTAGCTCTCGAAGATCTGGAGGCCATCGAAACTTCGGCAACGGTCCATCGAATTTGCTGCATGCGGTGCCTATCTTCGTGCGCCGTGTGCGATAAGGGGCTGCGCACATAATCGGCGCGGCATCACATGCGGTTGCCTGCGGTTTCCGTAGTGCGATCGTGCGATGGTGTGCGAGATCGGTTCGATGTCGTATCCTGCGCATGACCTGCTGGTATGTGAATCGCGGGATGGTTCGATGTGTGTGTCGGAACCGCATGTGCACTGCGGCTCCGAACGCCGTCTACATCCCTCATGACGGCGTATGTCATGCCTGAATCGCATAATGTCGAACGCGTGTTTTCGGACAGGTAAAACCGTGTTGCCATGCCTATTCGACTTTAACAAATCTTAAGATAACTGTTAGGTAACAACATTTAACACATTGTGAGATTTGCGTTAATGTTCGCTTCTCGGGTGGAGGCGTCTTCGCCACATGCGTAACGTCCGTCCTCGGAGACAACTTCAGAACTCAGGATCTCTGAATTATTTTCCATCGCGGCGAACGATGATCCTGCGTACTTTTTTTGGCGTGCCCGAATAGGCACACAGATACGTGGATCCGCAGCCGACGGCTGGGATCTCGAGAGAGAAAGGAAACAGCGGATGAAGAAGATCAGCAAAATGACCACGCACGCAGCTGTGCTGGCACGTATCGCGATCGTGACGGCCGCCAGCACGGGCCTGGCCACGGTGGCGGCCGGTGTCGCGAGCGCGACCATCGAGAGCGATCGGTCGATCAAGCGCGATCGCGTCGCGGTGGTGTGGGATCGCTGAACGTGTTCGGTCTACCTTGGGGTCGGCGCCATCGGGTGCCGACCCCGCAGATCCCTTCCGGCCCAGCGGATGACATGGGAAGTGAGCGAGCCGTGAACGGCTACGACATTCTCGCGGAGGTCGTGCGGTTGCCGATCAGCACCTGGCGCTACGAATGGGAATCGCCGGATGTTCGGCACCTGGGTCCGATGGCTCAAGACTTTCGCGCTGCCTTCGGTTTCGGGGACAGCGACAAGAAGATCTACAACGTCGATGCCAATGGTGTCGCGCTGGTTTGTATTCAGGCTCTGCACAACGAGATCGCCGCACTCCGCGCCGAGCTCGGCCAGCTGCGCGCGGAGTCGTGAAGCCGAGAAATGCCCTGCTCCAACGATATCCGGGATTGCCGAATGGGAAATATTGCCAAGGCCGTACGAGTTGTCGCCGCCACCGACGTCGCGGAGGTGGTCGGACCGCAGGAGCAGCATCTGCTGCCCTGCATAACCAGGGATACCTGCGGTGCCGAAGGGATTTCGGCGGCCATGGTGAATATGGCGCCCGGAAAGGTGGCGCGGGCACATCTGCACGAGCGCAGTGAAACCATCGTGTTCTGCGTGACGGGACGGGCCGTGACGCTGATCGGTCCGGAATTGGAGCCCTATGTGCACGGGCCGGGCGAATTTCTGTACATCCCGGAGGGCGTGGTGCACGTGGCCGTGAATCTCAGCGACACCGAGGGATTGCTGGCGGTGGATGTGCGCACCGATCCACTGTTCAGCGACGATCTGGTGTTGACGCCGGAATTCGATGCGGCGGCACTGGAAGTTGCCGCGCGACTGCGGCAGGAGTTGGCTCGGGTATGAGCACCGGTGTCGCGCTCGGCCGCGAAACGGCCATGCGCAGCGGGCCGATCGACGACGCGTTCGCGACCTTGGCGCGCCGCCCGGATGTGATCTCGTTCGCGGTCGGCGCGCCGGATCCGGCGCTGCTGCCTGGGGGGTTGGTGGCGTCACTGGCGGCGGCCGCGATCGCGAAGTACGGGAGTACCGCGTTGCAGTACGGCCTCACGCAGGGCTTCCCGCCGCTGCTGGAGCAAGCGCGAATACTGCTGTCCGGCCGTGGTATCGGATGTTCGCCCGAGCGGGTGCATATCGCCACGGGCGGATCCGGCGCGCTGCACAACGTTTGCATGGCGCTGCTGTATCCCGGCCGGGTGGTGCTGGTGGAGAGGCCGACCTATGGCCCCGCCGTGAAGGTATTCCGCAGCCACGGTGCGGAGGTTGTCGAGGTCGCCTCGGATGCGGACGGCATTCTGCCGGAAGCGCTGGACAACGCACTGGCTCAACACAACCCGGCCTTCGTCTATCTGCTGCCGACGTTCCAGAACCCCACCGGGCGGACCATGTCCGCGGCCCGGCGCGCGCAGGTGGCCGAGGTGATCACTCGGCACGAGGCGCTGATCGTCGAGGACGATGTGTACACCGACCTGCGTTACCGTGGTGAGCCGCTGCCCACGGTATGGTCCTTCGCACCGGACCGCACCGTCTATATCACTTCGCTGTCGAAAACCCTTGCGCCCGCGTTGCGGATCGGCATCGCGGTGCTGCCCGACGATCTGCTCGAGCCGGTGCTCGCCCTCAAACAGGGCATCGATATGCAGACCTCGGCCTTCAATCAGGCGATCGCCGCCGAATTCCTCGGTACGCCGGTGGGATCCGCGCATTTGAGTCGGCTCGTGGAATCCTATGCGGCCAAACTGAATACGGTGATCACCGCATTGGACAAGTACTTTCCGGCGGAATTCACCTGGACCGAACCCGACGGCGGCATGTTCGTATGGGTAGCGGGCCCAACCGATTTCGACACCGACGCATTGGTTGCCCCGGCACTACACAGGGGGGTGGCATTCCTACCCGGATCCGCGTTCTTCGCGGGTCCCGATGCGCCGCGCAATGCGCTCCGGCTGAGCTTCGCCACTGTGCCCGAACATCGGATCGAACCCGGCGTCGAACTATTGGCCGGGCTGTGCGCATGAGTATCGTCGGCGTCTGGGAAGTGGTCGCCGATGGTGCGCCGTTCGGCTACCACGTCATGACCTTCCATGTCGATGGCACCATGCTGCAATCGAATCCGGACTTCGGCAATCGCGCCTCCAGCGATAGCAATGGCATGGGCACCTGGCAGGCCGAGGGGTCAACGGTATCGGGCGCCTTCCTCGAATTCACCGTCGACCGTGCCGATCCTGAATCGGTGCAGAAGGGAATCGTGCGTTTCGAGCTGACCGTGCACGGTGACGAGTTCACCGGATCGGCGAGCGCAACGTTCTACGACCTCTCCGGCACCCCACGTCGCGGCCCCCTCCCCGCCACTCTTACCGGCCGTCGGTTCGGCGATCAGGCAACCGCGGCAATGGTTTGAACATATTCATACTCGATGGTATGGCGCAACAGTCCACGTCAGCACCCGATCGGGCGGCTGCTCGGCGCAGCAGGTGTGCAGGTCATCGACCTCGACCGCCGTCATGCCCAAGCTGTCGGTGCGCTGCTCGCCGGGCCCGGTACCGCCGATGCGGTGGACGCGCACGTAATCGTGTGCGCGCGGTTGACCCGCGCCCGCGCCGTCATAACCTCCGATCCCGGCGATCTCCGCGCCCTCGACCCGAATATCCGGCTCGAAGTCGTGTGACCCCGGTTGGGCCACCTGGTGTCATAGCCCCGGCCGAGAGGTTGTCGCGTGGGTCAGTATTCGAGTTCGGTCCAGGGGATGGCGATGGGGAACGGGAAGTCGATGGCGATGCCGTCGGGGTTCTCGTGGGTCCATTCGCCAGCGAGAATGTAGTTGGCGGGTCGCAACGGATGGACACCATCCGGCAATTGGGCATGCCCGACGTCGAGGCCGTAGGCGCGGACTGTTGCGATGGCGCTGGCTTCACGGTCCAAGGTCACTTCCCAGTACCACGGAATACCGGAGCCTGCGTAGCGGCCTTTCTTGGCCTCGATATCGGTTTGAGTGTTGGTCGGGGACAGGACCTCCCCGACCAACACGACGTCAGTGCTTCGAAGATCCTGGTATGCGGACTCGAGGCACCGGTGCACGAGAAAGTCGGGTGTCAAGAAATCGGACTTGCCGTTGCGTCCGAGGAAGACATTCGTCTCGGTGGTCACCCGCCAGCAGTGCTCAGGATGTTCCGACATGGTCTTTCGCGCGCAGCGTTCGATTGTGCTCCAGAGACGGTTCGAGAAGGTCTGATGCTCGGCAGGGCCGCGGCGCACCCACACCACGCGTCCGTTCCACAGCTCGATCTGCTGGGCGATCTCCTCGGGGAGTCGCTCCAGCTCCTCCCAGGTCATGTACTCGGGGAGATCCGGCCGCTCGATGCCTGGCAGGGACATGCCGCAATGGTAGCGGTCGAGCCCATCAACGCCGTACCTCATCGCCGCCGCCCGGTACGCGAGGCTGGAGCGCCGATGCCGAGCACACTTTTGCGCGCCAGGCACGAAATTGCTCGGAATTCCGTGCGTGGCGCGAAAACGTGCGCAGCAGCGATAGCGAACACGTCCGGCAGCTGCTGGTCCCGCAAGAATCCCGCGCTGTGGCGGTCGTCCACTACATCGTCTGGCGCCGAGCAGAAGTGTGTCAGGAAAACATCCGCCATTCGAAATGAAAATATCCGCATTCTGGCGTCGCGCAAAAATTGTCGAATATGCCCAGAATTGGGAATGGCGCTCGAGGTCGATTGCGCCACAATATGTAATGCGACGTCATTGCCGGATATAGGTATGGCTGATGCTTCTAGCTGGAGGCATTTTCCGTTCCGCCGGGTGTGCGTACTCGGGCAGGAATTGCGCCCGGGTCCGAGACTGTCTGGGAGTCAACCCGCCCCAGGCTGATAAAGAGGAAGGAATATCCGATGACCAGGATTGTCCCCCCGCCCAGCTCGCCGACTCCACCGCCCAGTGTGATGGTCCCGCCGCCCGGCATGGTTCCCCCGCCGATCGTTCCGCCGCCGGGCGCGTAGCTTCGTAGCGGGACTGCCAGACGCGGACAAAGTCGGCGTCGACGCCACTGGTCGGCCGGCTTCACGGGGTGCCGTGAAGCCGGCCGACTCTGTTTCGGTGTGCTGTTACCGCACGAGATCGGTCGCTCTTTCGGCGGCCGGGGTGGCGATGACCAGCCCCCGTATCGCGAGGACGACCATCGCGATGAGCATTGCCCACCGAGTGGTGGTGACCCCACAGACGGACAGGAGATACCCTGCGGCGAGTGCCCCGAGGGCCGCCGCCGCCTCGGTGACCAGCGTTATGGTCCCGAGCGCACGTCCCAGGATCCGATCGGGGATGACGGCCACCCGGTAGACGGTCAACACGATATAGCCGGTGACCGTGACGCAACCGATGCCGCACCAGCACAGCGCGAGCACGATCGGGTTGGTGCTGTAGGCGATCGGCGCGAGGAGCGCCGCCTGTAACCACAGCACTGCGCGGTAGGCGCGTTCTGCAGTGAACCGGCCGGTGATCCAGGTGCCCATCGCCGCGCCGAGTAGACCACCCACCCCGGACATGCCCAGCACGACACCGGCGGTCCAGGCCGGTTGCCCGGTGGTTTTCAGCTCCACCAGGATCAGTAGCAGGACAACCTGGACGACGACATTCGAGGCTCCGATCAGCAATGTCGACGTGCGTAACAGTGGCTCGGTCCAGACGATACGCACGCCGACCGCGAGATCGCGTCTGGTCGGGTGGTCGGCGGAGTCGGTGGATGATTCCGCAGGCCCGGACCGGATCCGTGACAGTGCCGCCAGGCAACACAGGTAGGACACGGCGTTGACGAGGAACGGCAGCCACCGGGCGACGCCGAACATCGCTGCGCCGGTCGCGCGTCCGACGAGATTCGCAACGGACTGCTCGGCCTCGAGGAACGAGATCGCCGCTGGCTGTCGGCTCGCCGGTACTAAATTCCGGACCAGGCCGAGTTCGCTCAGATGCACGAACACATAGACGCTGCCCTCGATGAACGCGGTCCCCGCGAGAATCAGGCCCAAGCAAGGCGGCCGGGTGATCGTCGCCGCGGCCGTCAGGCACGTTCCGGCCAGCCCGATGATTTGGCAGAGCTTCAGGGTGCGCAGCCGCTCGGCATGATCGGCGAGCATTCCCGCCGGAATCTGGAACAGCAAGCTCGGAACGGTCAGCGCGAATCCGACCCAGCCCGCCGCCACGGGCGAACCGGTCATCGCGAGCACCAGCATCGGGTAGGCGATCCGGACACCGTGAAAGCCCGTCAGCGATACCGCATTTCCGGACCAGAGCAGTAAGAGGTTCCGATCCAGGTAGATAGTTGCTCTGCTCATAGCGACCGAAGGTGTCCGGTGCGTTGATGTCGGACCCCGACGCTGCATCCAGGAATATTTCGGCAGCGGTATCTCGAATGCATCCCTGTCTCTCTCCGGTCCCGCGCGCAGGGTCGACACGCCGTTGACGCGTCGACATCGGCCCAATCCTATTGGGGTACTGGCACATTCGAACTCCCACTGCTGGGAGCGCGGCTTCATGTTCGGCGGGGCCGGCGCAAGCTGGTTCGACCCGAAGTCGACTCCGGCACGGCGGATCCTTTCACCGGCCCCGCGGCGACCGTCATGGCACAGATGGCGTCGAGGCGCTGCCGGCCGGGCGGTGCCACGACGGCCTGGTCTCGGCCGATCGAGTACTGCGCGGCTGGTCCCGTTTCGTTCGTCCGCCATACCTGCCTCCGCGGCGGATGCCCAGTGGTACACCGCGGCCGGGGTGTGGTCGACCCTTCCCATAGGGCGTGAGTTCATGACTAGCCAGGTGACAATTGGCCGATACGCCCGGGTCCTTGTCGAACGCGCCATCTCCAAACGCCGCGCCAAAGGCGACATCGTGGCGTGGCCCCGATCTCGCAACGCTGCTGGACGTGCTCGACGCGCTCACCGAAACTAATCCCCACACCCGCGCTACCCGGTCATAACCGTCGCCCGTATGGACAGCATCCATCGAACCGAAGTCGACGGCCTGCAAGCGATCTGGCAGCTGAACCCGCGTCATGAAATCGGAATCATGTTCGTACACAACACATCCGACGCAACCACGATCGCCTCGTTCGAACCCGGCGACTATCCCGACCTCGTCCGGGCACGCGAACGCCTCCCGAAACTCGTCGAACTCTGGGACGCCGTCCGCCGCGACTTCTGGACCGAAGCCATTCCGGCACACCGCCGTTCGCGCCCGCCGGAAACATGGCAATAGCGCGGAGTCAGCGCCCCGCCCTCATGGCAATCACGCCCTGCCAGTGGAAGTCCTCGAAGAAGGTGGCCGCTTTCACACCCTTCGGCAGGTGGCGGGCTATCTCGGCAGGGGGCGGATAACGTCCGTCCGTGGGGTTTTCGAGCTCGTCGAGTATCTGTCGCAGCTCGGGAGTGACCTCGGTATTCCGCAAGGTGAGACGAGCATGGATATGACGGCTCAATTCCCGCATGCAGTCGGCGAGGCGGTGTGGATCCACCCGGTAGTCCCAGTCGACCCCGTGGCGGATCGCGGCCGCGGCCCCGCGCCGGCCATGGACCGTTACGCTGATCTGCTCCACCCCGGACCTGCGGAGATAGGCTAGCAGTGCCGGAAGGACGTAGCGGCTGCATCCGGTGGGGGCGTGCCACGGTTCGATCCACAGATTGTCGAATCGGGCTGTCAGTCGGCCGTTTTCGTCGAATTCGATGCTCAGGTCCAGATCGCCCACCTCGGCCCTGGTGCCGCGCTGGTCGACGAACACGCCGCGAATCCGCACTCCGGAAGCGAACTGTCCGGGGCCGGAGCGCAGATATTCGACACGGTTCAGCACGAGCTCGAGACCAGAGCCGAACTGCTTCTGGAGCTCGGACACTCTCGGCAGAAGCTCGTCCTCCTCGAGGTGTTCGGCGAAGAGATCCGGAATCGCCGCGACGGCCGACAAGTCCGCGCCCGGTGCCGCGTCGGCGGGCCGCGCAGACCACGGTGCACCACTCGTATCGAGGTCGGGGCCGAGCAGTGCCGGCCGGGGCCGGCTGGGGTCCGCAGCATGCATCATCAGTTCGTAGATCTGATCGTAGGTCAGGGCTTGCGCACCGCGCGACGGCCAGACTCCGGCGGTCGTTGCGTATTCCCACAGCGTGCGGTAGTCGGAATAGAAGCGTTTGGTCAGCACATCGGCCTGGCGAGGGTCGATGCGAATCTTCTGCACGAAGGTGTTGGAGTCGCTGTAGAGCGAGTCGAGGCAGGCGATCGCGCGCAGCCGGCGGAACTCGTTCACCGCGGATTCACCGTATTGGTCGCGGATCTCGGCCTCGACCATTGTCGTCACCTGGCCTATATCCTCCGGCTTCCATGGGTTCCAGAAGATGGTCACGTAATCCCACAGCTTGTGCCGGATGCTGGTCAGGTTCCAGTTGTCCAGGGCCACTTCGCCGTTGGGCCGGACCCACAGATTGCGGAAGGTCGCGTTGCCATGGCTCAGCCCGGCTGCCCAGGCGGTGTCGCCCGGCACGGATATCTCGTTCGGCATCGGTATCCGCATCGCGTTCAATAACCAGTGCCGCTGTTCGTACTTGATCCGCTGCATACTCCGGTACAGCTGCTCGTGTTCGGCGAGGGTACGCACCGCGAGGTCGTCGGGAAGCTCGACCGCTTGTAGCCGCCGCAACTGCTCCAACACGCCGCGCAGTGTGTTCCACCGATCCGCGTCGTCGGTCGTGGGAATGCGCCCCGGCCCCATGCGCCGAATCGAACTGACACCACGACCTTCCGAACGACTGCCCCACTGGGCCATCGTCTCCGGCACGTCGACGCCGACCTCGCGGGCCAGCTCCTCCGCCCGGTCCTCGGTCAGTTCGATGCGGTGGAAGGCCCGGTCGCCGTCGAGGAGTTGCGGCAGCGTGGGATTGGCCGCCAAGTCCTTGTCACCTGGCTCGGCCACGACGAGTCGCACCTTCCACATCCTTCCGTCGCTGTCGCTGATACACCAGACATGTGTGTAGTGGCCTCGGGCGTGGGCCGGTTCCATCGCGGTCGTCACCGCGATCTGGGCCACCTGCTCGGGCGCCATGCCGCCGTCCCCGGCCGCCTCGGTGGCGTCGGGAAGGAATTCGTCGCCGCTCGGCTGGCGTGTGGCGGTGCGGTTTTCGATCGGGGTCGGCGGGTCCGCAGGATCGGTGAGGTCTCGGCTCGCCCACCACCGGGCGGCGCGCAGCACACCTGGTCCGGTCCGGCGGCGCAACTCCTGCGGAGTCGCCGGGAGCGGCTCCGAGGCGTCCGCCGCCGATAGACCGCCGGGTGCCTGCGCATGCATGGCGCCCCGCACGGAGGCGGTGGATTCGGCCAGCCTGCCCGGATCGGTATCCCAGCCATATCCGTACTGCGCCGCCTGCACACTCTCTTTGTCGGTGACCTCGATCGTGAGCGCATCGGCACCCATCCGGCAGGCCAGATCCTCGGCCACGCCGAGCAGGTAGGGGCCGCCGTATTCCCCGGTGAGCCGATCGAGGTCGGTGGCGGGCTCCGGACGGGCGGTGACCCGGCCCATCCTGTCCAGCTCGAAAACCATCAACACCTCACCGAATTCGCGCGGACCGTCCATCAGCACGGTGCGCATCCGGATACGGCTCACGATATCGGTGTCCGCCGCGCCGAGCGGCTCGAACCGGGCCCCGAGCGGCTCCAGCCGGGCGGGACCGGTGCCGTGCCGCATGGTGGCCAGCGCGTCCCACAGATCCTCATCCGCTTCGTCGTCATCGCTGCCAGCCCGCAACAGGTCGCGTATCGACAGTTGTGGCAGTTCGCGCGTTGCGGTCGCCGTACCGGCAGGCGGTTCGCCCGACCCCTGCTCGCCCACTACCGGCTCGGTGGAATCCTGCTCCTGATCGCGCAGCCGCACGAGCCGACGCGCCCACCGCTCGATGTGAGCGCGCACCTCCTCCAGCGACGGACCCGTCGATTTTGTGCCATCGAATACCCGAGTCAGGTTGCGGTGCAACGCTTTCGCGGCGTCCTCGAGCGACATCTGACCGGCGGCGACCCGCAGCGGCAACCGGAAGCTGTCGCCGGCGGCGGACTTCCACGCCTCCAGCAGCAGATACCGGTCGAAGTCCGTCGCGGCAGTCTCGCCGTAGTTCGCCCGCAGCCGCTGCCGGCACCATTCCTCCACCTCGCTCCGGACGGTGGGACTGGGCCACGGATTGCGGGTAGCGAACGCGACATAGTCCCACACCGGCGAGCCCGGCTGGGACAACTCCAGGTCCAGGAGCGCGATCTGCTCCCCATCGGGGCCAAAGCGCAGGATGTTGCCGAAGGTCG
Organism: Nocardia vinacea NBRC 16497; assembly: GCF_000308835.1. Classification (GTDB taxonomy): domain Bacteria; phylum Actinomycetota; class Actinomycetes; order Mycobacteriales; family Mycobacteriaceae; genus Nocardia; species Nocardia vinacea. Next base: position 19,347 of record NZ_BAGN01000393.1, read on the forward strand.
GATCGCCGTGCAGTACACCGAGCCGCACGTCGTCGGGGGAATCGGGCCGGACGGTGAAGATCTCGTGCAGGCCGGGCATGCCGAGTTCGCCGTGCAGCCGGTCCGTCCAGTCGCCGGGGTCACGCGGGTGTTTCCGGTCGTACTCGAGCCGGATCCGGTCTGTCTCACGTGCGAGCGCCCGCTCCCATGTGGCACGGTCGGGCAGTGTTCGGGTGTGCTCGGTATCGCCCCAATCCTGCGCGTGTAGCGCGTGGATCTGATCGAGTTCGGCGAATAGAGCCTCGGCAAGGGGCTGCCACGGTTCGTCCGCCGTGGGATGCCTGCCGTCGAGGTGCTCGTGGATCAAGAAATCTTCCGGGTAGGTGTCCTGGGCGCCGACATGGAGCAGCTTCGGCACTCGGACGCCGGCCTTGCGGAACAGCTTCACCGCTGACGGCTCCCCGAAGACCAGGCCGAACCGGGGATCGAAATTGGGGTTCGGCGTATCGGTCGCTACCCGGATGACGACAGTGCGGCCGTTCGGCATCGTAATGACCCAGACCCCGTGGTGGTTTCCGACGAACCAGGCTCGATTGCGGACCAGTGTGGCGAAGAATTCGATCTGCGGTTCGGACAGTGCGGGGTCGTCGGTATCGGTATTCCGCTGTGCCGCTCGGGGTTTCCGTCGCGACTTCGTCCCGGGCGCCGCCTGGGTTTCCGGGTGAGGTGTGCCCGAGGACGGCTGGATCGGCTCGTCGGCGTCCACGGACACTCCGTCCAGCACTCCCCACCACCGGTGGCCATCGGGCCAGCTGTCCGGCGACGGCCGGAAATACGCCGCCATCTCGGCGAAGGTGGGCCGCGCCTCGGCCGGTCGATCGAACCTGTCGAGCATCGGGTCGGCGACAACCTGGAGGCCCTGTGCGTTCATCAACTGCACAGTGCTTTCCCGTGATTCAAGCAGATGGTCCGGGTCAGGATCCAACCGGAGGCCGTGCAGCGCGGCGACTCGGAAGCCGGTCCGGCCATGGATGGGCACGATGATCCGCCCGCTCGCACCGACACAGCCGCGCAACTGCGGAACGAAGTGCTGCGCGAAACCGCTACCCTCGAAACGCTCATGGACGAAGAGATGGTCGAAGGTCACGATGACGCGACCATCCTCGTCGCGACGAACATGAAACCGCATGTCACCCGCTTCGGATATGCCCCATCTGCCATCGAAGACGATCGTGGCCGATACGGTCAGGCACCGGTTTCCCGTGTCATCGGTGAATCTCGCGGCGGTCGGCATCAGGGTGTAGGCGCGCGGGCCGTACTGCCGATACACCAGATCGGTTACGACGGCGAGCAGCTCGTCATCCTCGGGCAGCTCGGCAGCGGGCAGCACCGGCTCCGGGCGTATGGTGGCCGAACTGGCCGACTGCGGTACTACGTAGGGCTCCGTCGGTAGCAGCTCGGCTTGCCAGACCCTGCGCCTCATGTTCACCGCATCCATCATCAGCCCGCGAACCATCTGCGGCGACTTCGGTTCCCAGCCGCGCAGGCGGCACAACCGTCGATAGTCGGAGACGAACCGCCCCACCAAGGTATCGGCCTTGTCGGGATCCCTTGCGATCTGCTCGACGAAGTTCTGTGAGTCGGCGTAGAGCGAGTCGAGGCAGGCCATCGTCAGCAGCCGGTCCAACTCCGCCTCACCCCGCGCTCCGAAGAGGCTGCGGACCTCGCTCCTGATCTTGTTCTCGACGGCCTCGGCCTGATCCGGTGCCCACGATGTCCAGAGCATGGTCACGTAATCCCACAGCGGGTGGCCGATCGACGCGTTGTCCCAGTCGATCAATGTGGCTGTGCCATCGTCGGCGATCCGGACATTGTCGAGGGTCATGTCGTTGTGGTTGAGGCTGGGTGGCCACGCCTGGTCGTCGGTATCCGGTGACCAGGCCTGATGCGGTGCGAGCTGGAAAAGGGAGTTCAACCAGGACGCGCGATTGCCGTAGTTGCGGCGCTGGAAGTCCAGGTACAGGTGGAAGTGCTCGGTTACCGTCCGCTTGCGCAGATGCGCGGGCAGTGACAGTCCCAACAGTTGGCGCTTGAGCGCGAACATCTTGTCCAGCACGGCATCCCAGTCCGAATCGGTCGGTGTCGGGGTGCGTCCGTCGACATGTCGTTGCACCTGGTATGGGCCCCACTCGTACAACTCCGTCGGGACCTCGACGACCTGCGCGGCGAGGCGCTCGGCATCGGCCGCCTCGAACGGGAGTCGATGGAACCAGCGGTCAACCCCGTCCCCCCGACGAGGATTGCGGGTCAGATCCTTCGCGGCGTCGGTCGACATCACCCGCCTGGACAAGACCACCCGACTGCCTCGGTCGTCGCGGTCGAACCATGTCAGTTTGGTGCCCTGCCGGTCGGGCGCCCGGAGCGCGGCGCGTAGCACCAGCCTTGCGACGGTTCGCGGATCCAGGATGCCGCTGCCCTCGCTCTCGATGTCGACCGGCAGTGACGTCGGTGCGGGTGTCTGAACGTCGTGCCGTTCGACCCGCGGCCGTCCGAGATTGCTCCACACGGCGCCCCCGGCATCGGATGCGGTGGCCACCTCGATGCTTCCCCACCACGAGACCGGATCGGCAGACAGGCGGTTGGCAACAGCATCGAGATCTATGCCGCCGTCGAGCAACTCCCGTGGTGTCGGGACAGCGCCCTCGCGCAGCCGTCGCCGCAACTCCGGCACGCTCGCGGGCACCGAATCGCTATGCTCGAGCGCGCTCAGCACGGCGTCGACGGCCTCCCGGATTTGACCGAGATAATTCTTGTCCCAACCGAATCCGGCTCGGGCGGCGCCCGGACCGTCGGTGACTTGCAGCCGGAGCTCGTCGGCACCCGCATCGCGGACAAAATCGAGTGCGGGGCGATCGATCGGTGTGTATCCGTCGGCCGAATAGCAGATAGCGGTGATCCGGCCGGAGTCGTGCAACTCGAAAATGATCTCCGCGTCGTCGAACTCGCGCGCGCCATCCATGACGAGGGCGAGAACATGCATCCGGGCCACGACGCCGGTGCTCGGCTCGCTCGGAACCTCGAGCCGTACTTGAACCGGTTCCAACCGCGGCGGTCCGTCCCAGCGTTGTCTCACCGCCAACGTGGCCTTTATCTCCTCGGGCGTCACTTGTGTGCCGGAACGCCGGAAGTAGGTGAACAGTCGCTTGACCCAATCGGACTGGGGCGCCACTGCGGCGGGCGCGGAGCGAACCTCGGTGGCCGCTGTCGCGGCGGGGGCTGCGCCCGGCATGTGCGATTCCAGTTCGCGTTCTGCCCATTCCTCCAGTAGTTGCCCAACCTCTTCCTCGTCGAAGGGGGGTTCCCGATCCGGGTCGGCGGCCTTGCACACGCGGACGATATTGCGGTAGAACGCGGGCAGGACATCCGCCACGGACACAAGGCCCGCGGCGATCTTCTTGGGCAGCCGGTAGGCGTCACCGCTGATCGACTTCCGTGCCTCGAGTAGCACATACCGGTCGAAGTCGATGACCGCTCCGGATCCGAAATGCTCTTTCAGCATGGCCTTGATCCACGCTTCGGCCGCTTCCCGCTCAGCGTCGTCGGGCCACTCGTTCCCGAGGTAGTACCGGGCCCAATCCCAGGCGATGGGGGCGAACTGTGCGGACTTCGCATCGGTGAATCCGATCCGACCATCCGCGCCGCGCCGCATCTTGCGACGGATCGGATTGCCGTGTGTGAACCCCATCGGACTCGTCTGCGCGCCGCCCACCGGCGTCCACGTGGCGAATAGTGGTATCCCTCCGGTGAGCGCGTCCAGCCGGTGGTCGACGTCTTCGTGCTCCAGTTCGCGGACCCGGCGTTGTTGTGTTCTGTCCCAATAGCTTTGGGTCGTTGTCTGAGAGCCCGGGTTCGGCTGCATGGTGTGCAGCCGGTAGAGCTCGGGGAAGACATCTTCCGTCGTGCGCTCCCACCCTTCCTCCGGCCCGACCGGACTTCCCGGGACGAACTGGTGAATGGTTACCCGCGTGGGAACGGACCACCCCGAGGCGTCGGAATCGAAGAGCAGCCGCGGGCCATGCACCCCGGCCTCGTGGAATCTGTTCGAGGCATCCGCCGCCGACGCCGCCAGCTGGTCCAGGTCGAAGTTCAGCCGATTCGCGTCGGGCAGGTACACCCGGACCGTCACCATCGGACCCGCGGCGGAGCCCGTCCCGGGGGAGAGCGGGAGATCCCAGACACCGCACTGGTTTTCGTACTCGTCCGGTTGGGTGACGCGCACCCGATCCATGATCTGAAGTACCTGATCCTGCGTGAGACGCCGATTGAGCTCCGATGGCACGGGCACCGCCGCGGCCGGCACGGCCTGACATGGTTCGCTCAGCCACCGGGCGGAATCCGCGCTCGGCATGAATCCCGCCTGCAGCAGCTGCTGGCGATCGAGCAGCATGTCGATACCAACGCTCATCCGCAGGACATCCGCACCCGCCCCTCGCACAAAGTGGCGCACCATGTCGAGGAACGAGCCCCGATCCGTGCCATTACGAACACGCAGGTAGTCCGGCACGAACTCGGTGGCCGGGGCGGCGTCGACGTAGGCAATGACGGTCCCGGCTGTGTCGAGGTCGAAATGCACGTCCACATCTGCGAACTCGGTTCGGCCGATCATGACGACGGCACGCATGCGCAGGCGTGCGACCACCTCGCCGCCGGGGTCGACCGGTTCGTAATCAGCTCGGGTCACTTCCAGCCTGTGCGGAAAGAAGTACCACAGCTGGGAGCTGTTCAATCCGTTCAACCGGTGTCTGCCGGTTTCCGGATTTTCCAGCAGTTCACGAACCGAAGCCGTGAGATTCGGTGCCAGCGGTTCATCGAGGCGCGGTGCGAGCTCGAGACGGCCCTGTTCCGGCAGCCACCCGTGCGCGCTGAGATCGGCGAACCTGTCGAGCAGGTGCTGGAAGGTCGGATCGAGCATCCGATCGAATAGCGCGGCCCCGCGTACGATCTCGAGATTCTCTCGGAACGCGTGCAGTAGATCGGCGTGCCCGACGGCGCCGTCGGCGCGGGTTTCGGGGGACTGGAAAGCCTGCTCGATCGCCGCGATTCGCGCCTCGAGTGTGAGATAGCGATTGAAGTCCGCCAGTGCGGCAGCGCCGTGGAGCCGTTCGATGCGCTGGATGCACCAATTGTTCACCTGCCACCGCACCTCGGGTGGCCAAGGGTTGCGGATGATGAATGTGGCGTAGGTCCACTCGAGCGGGCCGGATTCGGCGCGTTCCCACCCCGGTAGAGCTAGCTCGCCATCCGGTGTACGCACCAGATTGCCGAGGTTCGCCGCTGCGTGCAGACGCACGGCCTGATCATCATCGGCCGCGGGCGGCCGTTGCGGGAACGTTCTGAACAGCTGTGGCAGCTCAAGGAATTCGAATCCCGGTCCGAGACTTGCGATTTGCGCTTCCCCGACGCGCAGGGCGTGACGAACTCGTTTCTCCCACTCGGCACGTGTCGACCCGCCGGGCGGCGGCGCATCGCCCCGGACAAGTCGGTCGAACACCTCGGCTGCGGCATCGGCGCGAAACGACATGTCGTCGTCGACGAAGTCGGCGACCGTCAACGGTGGTCCCGGGATGTGTTCCTGGGCAATCAGAAGGCCGCCCCTGTACAGAGTTCGCGGCATCTGGAGACCGATCCGCCCGATACCGTGCGACCTCCCGTAACGGTCGCGGAGCGCACCATCGATATCCGTCCACGGAATGACCTTTAGTGCGGCGCTGACGATCTCGGGTGATTTGGCGTCGGCGTTGGTGTTTCGGGGTCGCCGAACGAGTACCTGTGCGCCGGAGCGTCCGGGCCGCGGATCCGGCAGCAGCCACACCCAATCCGGGCCGTCCTTGTAATCGGGCTGTCGCTCTCGAGTTTGCGCGTGCAGTACATCGGCCTGTTGGTTGGTGATCGCGGGTTCGTCGGCCGCCGCGCCTTCTGTCGGTTCGGTTGGTGGTCCTTGG
>NZ_BAGN01000392.1 GCF_000308835.1 Nocardia vinacea NBRC 16497
CCAACAGACGCTGCGCTGGTGCATCGACTGGAGCTACCAATTGTGCACACCGGACGAGCAGCGGCTGTGGGCCCGATTATCGGTGTTCACCGGCGGCTTCGAACTCGACGCCGCCGAACAGGTATGCGGAGCCGACCTGGCACCGGAGAGCCTGATCGACGTGCTGTCCTCCCTGGTGGACAAGTCGATCGTGAACCGGGAGACGCTGGAGGACGCCGTGCGCTTCCGGATGCTCGAGACCATGCGCGACTACGGACGGGAGAAGCTGCAAGAGTCCGGCGAATACCACGATCTGCGCCGACGCCACCGCGACTGGTACCAGCGGCTCGCGCTGGATGCCGAGGCCGGCTGGATCAGCGACCGGCAGCCCTACTGGATGGCCCGGCTCGAACGCGAGCAACCGAATTTCCGAGATGCGCTCGAATTCTGCGTGTCCGACGGCAGCGCGGAGTCGGCCGAGGCCGGGCTGCGTACCGCCGCCGCGTTGTGGATGTTCTGGAGCTTTCGGGGTCTGTACGGTGAAGGTCGACGCTGGCTCGACCGGGCCCTCGCCCACCCCGGTGCGCGCTCGATACCTCATCGTTTCAGCGCGCTTTATGCCAGCATTCTCATGGCCGCCGCACAGCGGGATCTTCAGTCGGCGGCTGCCTTACTGGAGCAGGCGCGCGCACTCGCTGAACAGGATCGCAGTCCCATGAACGAGGCGCTGATCGCCTACGCCGACGGCGCCCTTGCGCTCTATCGAGGTGAACCTGCTCGCGCGGTCTCCTTCATCGAACGTGCCGCCGAGGTGAGCAGCTCGAATAGGCAGAGATACCTACATATGGGTCTGTTGTCGATACTCGGCTGGGCACACGCACTGCAGGGCGATACAAGGCAGGCGATCGCCTATCACGAGCAAATACTTTCCATCACCGAAGCGTGCGGCGAATCGCTTTTTCGGTCGACCGCACTGTGCGGGCTAGGCATGGCCGTGTGGCAGCAAGGTGAGCGGTCCCACGCACAAGACTTGCTGCAGGAATCGCTGCGAGTCAACCGGCGCGTACGCAGCCCTGTCGTCGCGGCGCTCGATCTCGAAGGGCTGGCCTGGACTGTCGCTGATCGCGATGGTCAGCGCGCGGCCGTTCTGATGGGTGCCTCGGAAAATCTATTGCGGTCCGCCCCTGACTATTCGATTTACTTCCCGCAGCAAATCCAGGTTCATGACGAATGCAAGCGCACGGTGCGTCGTGCGCTCGGTGAACGAGGATTCGATGCGGCAGTCCGGCGCGGCCGGGCCCTGGGGATGAGCGCCGCAGTGGCCTACGCGCTGGGAGAGCCGCCGACCGCCGCCCCGCCCGCTTCTGGACTGAAATTGACCAAACGTGAACGGCAGGTCGCCGATCTTGTCGCCCAAGGACTCACCAACAAGCAGATCGCCGCGAAATTGGTGATCTCGCAACGTACCGCGCAGCACCATGTCGAACACATCCTGACCAAACTCGGATTCACCTCCCGCGCGCAGATCGCGGCCTGGATCGTGGACGAGGCCCAGCAAGAGAGTTCTTAGCCGCACTCTGAGTACACCGCAGCCATCGATTTGTTTCAGCGATAAGAACTTCAGCGCTTACAGACGTGCGCTGCACCCGACTACACTGCGGCAACCACGGGTGGCTCGAGGCCGATACGCACAACCAATTCCCACACCCAGGGCGTGTAAGTTACTGCAGGGCTTGTCAATTCGAGACTCCCCCAGCCAGCAATGCAAGCTCATCCTCGGATAGCCGGACTGCGCCGGCTACGACGTTCTGCTCCAGGTGCGTGAGATGTGGTTGACGCCTAATCCGAACGGCTCGGTGAATTCAGACCGCCGAGTCGCGGTCGCTCAGAGCGCTGTCGAACATGCCGGTCAGGCGCATTTCCCCGAAGCCGAGTCGATCGTTGATGAAATCGCCCGGGTTCCAGGTGCCCGCCGCTTCGGCGGTGATCAATTCAGTCGTGCCCCACCCTTCCCTGCGCCGGATACGTTGCCCATGACTTGGCACCTTCCTGCCGGGCGGTGGCGGCAGGGCGGGATCGACTCCGCTGAGCGCCAGCACGTCCGCACGTTGTTCCGGCCGGAGGTATTACTTCGGCCTGGAGCGGCGAGCACTTGCGTGAACTCGCAACCGGCGAATCTGCCGTGCGTAGGCTCGGGGTGGGCCTACGCACGTACCAACGTCACGTCACCGACTGCTGGCCTTCCGCGGCGCGAATTCCCGTTTCCAAACAGGTGCGCTCGCTCGCGAACTCGATATGATCTGAAACCTGCAAACTGTTCAGAACAGCAGGCTGCTGCTGGGTGCACGAGCCAACTCGTTCACCGCGTCAGCCGGGTTGCGATATCTACTGGTTAATGATCGGCAGAATGATAATCACGACAGCCGTCGATCGATCACTGGAAGCGTGAGTCGGCTCGGGTAGTCGGGACCGTGCAGAATGTTGTTGACAGCAATAACGGAATCATCGAGGGACTCTTCGGCGATGACGCCGCCGGTATTGGAGTTGCGATCGTAGCGAGGGAAGTTGCTGCTGGAGACCTCAAGAAGAATCTTGTGCCCAGGCAAGAATACATTCGAGGTTACCGACATATCCAAAGTAATCTCGTATACCTCACCGGGCACCATCAACTCAGGTTCGGAAAGGGATTTGCGGTAGCGTGCCCGCAGGATTCCGTCGGTCAGATAGATTGCCCGACCGTCCGGATGGATGTCGACGAGTTTGCCGGTGAAGTCCGTATCCTTCGCCGACGACGTGACGAAGACTGTCAGCGAGATATTTCCGGTCACCTCTAGCGGCTCGTCCAGCACCGGGGTCGCGTAACAGAGAACGTCTTCGCGGGAATGAATAGGCCGCTGGTCAACCGGTCCGGAGCCGCCGCCGGCAGAAGGCATCAGTGTGCGGCCGCCGATAGTGGGAACGGGCCGCCGCGGGTCGTAGAGAAAGGTATCGGCCGCTGCAAGCAGCGGCGTGTCGACGCTGAGCAGGCCGTCGCCGAGCGCGGTGTTGGCCCTACCGGAACTGTCGAGATAGTAGTCGCGGTACTCCGTGTCGGGGAGCGGCCAATCCAGCTCATCGCGCCACTGGTCAATACCCATCACAAAGATACGGACAGGATAGGTATCGTCGAACGCGTCGGTGTTGCCTCTCAACCATCGGTCGAAGAACTTCATCTGATACCCGATGATATCGGCGGCCGCCGCATCGGCCATCGGGCCGAAAGTGCGGTCTATGTTCATCCCGCTGTATTGCCTGTGATCCCAAGGGCCGATGATCAGGCGCTGACCATCTCGCGCTTCGACACTGCCGCCGCGCTTGCGCATCCCTTGGTAGGAGCTCACCGTGCTGTCGATAAACATATCGAACCAGCCACCGATATTCAGGGCGGGTGCCGTCACGTCTTCGAAACGCTCCGCAGCAGCACGCTCCTGCCAGAACGAATCCCGTGCCGGATGTTGGAGTAAATCCGACCACCACGTCGTACATTCCCCGAGTAGCGGTACGGCGGTCAGCGGAGTCGTGTCCAAATACTTATCGAGAGCCACGTGCATCTCCGCAAGCGCCATCGCATTCTCGCTACTTCCACTGCCCGCCGCCAGGGACCGATTGGCGTCCACGGCAGCCATCATCGACGTCCAGAAGAACACGCAGTGCCACGACATCGCGCCACCCGGCGAGTACCACGGCGTATGGTAATAGTCGCTCGTCGCGAGCGTCGGAGCGATGGCTGTCAGCCGCTCATTGGCAACGGTTGCGGCTGCCCACTGGACCATGCCATGGTACGACAGCCCGAACATACCGATTTTCCCGTTCGACCACGGCTGTTCGTGTATCCAGTCAATCGTGTCCGCGCCGTCATTGGGCTCATCGATCATCGGGATGTAGGTACCTTCGGAGTTACCGGTACCACGGCAGTCCTGAATTACCACAGCGTAGCCGGCCGCGAGCACGTGCGGCAGATACAAAACCAGGAATCCGGAAGAACGTATGGCCCCGCCGGTGTCCTTGACGTAGGGATCGCGCATTAGCAACACCGGGGCAGGCCCGTCATGCGGCAACCAGATATCGGTGGCCAACATGACCCCATCCCGCATCGGAACCATGACATCCTGCTCGAACTTCATCTGCACCGTTGTTCTCCTCTCGGGGCACCGCAGCCTCTGCGACTCCGACTCCTCTGGGCGCCAGCGAAACTCGGCTAGGAACTCGGCAATCTCTGGGACGGCCCCGGAGCACAGTTAATGCAGTCAATTTCTTTTATGTATCGTGTTGAAAAAGCAACCGAAGGTCGCTGAGCGCCTACAATTCAGAATGGCGAATGCTGCGATGCACGGGCGCACTCGTACACTGCGTCCATTGGGTATGCGATATCTATCGGTTGATGATGGGCAGAATGATCCGGCTGGGATATTCCGCGCCGCGGTGTATCCGATTCACGGCGACAACCATGTCCGACTCGTGCTCGTCGGCGATCACTCCACCGGTGTTGGAGTTACGGTCATAGCGAGGGAAATTGCTGCTCGCGATCTCCACCATGATCCGATGTCCTGGCAGGAATACATTCGAGGTCGCGATCAAATCGATGCTGATCTCATACACCTCATCCGGCGTCATCAATTCCGGCACGGACAGCGAGTTCCGGTACCGCATCCGCTGAATCCCGTCGCACAAGATGATCGCTTTACCGTCCGGGTGCACGTCCACCAACTTGGCGGTGAAGTCGGTATCGACGGCCGAAGAGCTCACATACAGAGTCGCGGTTACCGGGCCGGTTACTTCGACGGGCTGGTCGAGCACATCGGTGATGAAACACAGGATGTCGTCGCGGCTGTGCAGCGGACGCTGATCGAGCGGACCGTCGTAGCCGACGAGGTTCAACCGCGTACCGCCGACCGACGGGATTGGGCGGCGTGGGTCGTAGAGGTAGGTGTCGGTGGTGTCGCCGGTGGGTTCACTGGTGGTCAACCGGCCAGCTCCGGTCCCGGTGTTCGCAGGCCCTTCCCCACCGAGGTAGTACGCGGTGTAGTCGGTGTCGGGCAGCGGCCAATCCTGTTCGTCGCGCCACCGATCGATCCCCATCACGAACAGCCGTACCGGAGCCAGATCATCGAGAGCGTCCTCGCGCCCCTTGAGCCATCGGTCGAAGAACGCGATCTGCGCCTCGGTCAACTGCGCCGCATCGAGACTAGCGGTGGGACCGAAGTTCCGATCCGGGTAGAAGCCGAGGAGTCCTGCTGCATTGTGGCTCCACGGGCCCATGACCAGTCGTTGGCCTGCGCGAGCTTCCGGGGAACCGGCCCGTGCCTTCATTTCGGTGTACGCACGGAGCGTTTCACCGTAGAACAGGTCGTACCAGCCACCAATATTCAGCGCCGGTGTGGTGATCGAAGACACTCGGTCCAGAGCCGACAGCTCAGCCCATGTCTCATCCCGCTCCGGATGACCGATCGCGACATCGACCATCCATGGCAAGTGCTTCTTCAGCAGCGGATGATCCGAAACCGGGGTGCTCGCGGTCAATGATGCAAAGTCGGCCATACCGCCGGCAAGCTGCACCATGTCTGCTGGATCACCGTCGCCTCGCCCCACCGCGCGTCGGGCGAGGTTGAGGCTCATCACGGTGGACCAGCCCAGCACGCATTCCAGCGACAATGCACCGCCCCGCGAATACCAGGGTGCACGATACTGATCGACTGAGGTCATAGCCGGTGCGATCGCCTTCAGGCCGGGAACCCCCGTGGAGGCGGTGTGCCATTGCACGAAGCCGAGATACGATCCGCCGAAGCTCCCCACATTGCCATCGCACCAGTCCTGTTCGACGAGCCACCGAACCGTGTCGGCCCCATCGTCCGCGTCGGCCACATGCGGATCGAATGTGCCCTCCGACGCGAACGTCCCCCGGCAGTCCTGAACGGCAACACCATAGCCATGTTTCATCAGCTCGAAGATATTCGGCGAGGCTGCGCCGTACACGGCAAACATGTCTTTGCCGTAAGGACCGCGCATCAGCAACAGCGGGACCGGGCCGTCGGAGTCCGGGAGCCAGATATTCGTTGCCAGTTTCGTGCCGTCCCGCATGGGAACAAGTACGTCGACAGAAACCTTGTACGACATTCGATACCGCCTTTACATCTTTGTATCACCAACGGCTCGGACATGCGGGCCGCTACGAACTGGCCGATGTCAATGACACATAATCTATTCCGCATCGAGCGGTCGCGGGCACCGCCATCTGCCGGGAATATCCCTCCAGATGGCGGCTGCCCGATATCGGTGGAAGGGGCCTCGCTCCTTGGCGTTCAGCCGAATTCGCTCTGTGCCGACTCCTCGCCGGATGGCGGGCCCCGCCGGTCGTCTGCTCTGTTCTTCTCGTCATCCGACGGCAAAATTTCCGAATCGGCGACGACGAGATGGCCGGACAAACATTGCGAGGTGGCCATGGCCATCGCCGTCTCTCTGCGGGCACCGTGACCGAGCCGATGCACCGCAGTGCCCAACTTCTTTCACTGGCAGCTCGCAATCCGCGAGCGCACATGAACTCGCCGGACTGGTCGGTCATGGTGACGATCACACCAACGACACCGTAGGCCGGATGGGTCTGCGTACGGAAATTCTGCCGACCATCCGGGCGACGCCGGGACGCCCCCACTGTTCCCGGGTCGAGAGCCGAGCGCCTTTGTCCTCGGTCAGCTTGATCGTCGCGCCGACGCTCGATCACCACCGTCGGCCGCCCATACGATCGGCAGCCCTGCCATACCAGCGAGTGCCGCATATTGGCCGCAGTGCTCGGATCACGCCGAACTGCGCCATATCGTCGGCGTCTGCGATCCGGCGGTAATCTTCGCCGAAGACGACAGCCACACCGCCGCGGTGCGGGCCATCGGCACCGAACGGCTGTTATCGAGCGCGGGAACCAAGCCGCACGCCGACTTCAGAGCTCACAACCCACTGTCGCCAACCGGGTTGCCGACAGCTGTCGATATACTTCAACGTCCCCGCGGACTACGCCGACCTGACGCCGACTCTCGAAACGTGACCCCGCCTACCGCGTAGCCGTTCTTCTCTCGAATCCGGATCGCGTTCGTCGCGGCAGCCGCGATGCCGCAGCAACTATGGGACCGAGTGAGACGCTTGCAGCACAAAATAGTTCACAGACGCAGATGTCTGCTAGGACGCTGTCGACGACGGCCACGACGGTGACTTCGGCGCCGCATCCGTATAGCTGCACCCACGCATCGGGTCGATCGTGGCGGAATCCCGCACGATAGTCTGCGTACCGAACTCGCCGCGGGATCGGCGCGCTTCGCCGCCTCCGGCGGTAACTCCGCATAGCGAGTCGAACGCATGTTGCGAACGTACGGTGTTTGTCGCATGGCCGCGACGGAGACTCTCGGACAGGAATGCGGACTCTACTCATGCGACCGTCACGATGTCCGCGACTGCAGATCCGTCCAATAGCCCTGCGCCGCCGCGTGCCACTCGTCGTGGCGGCGATGGAACAGGTCGGCCGCCTCCGGCCCCGGCCAATCGTGATCCAGCAATTCCCGCGGCAGCGCGGGATCCAGGAACGGGAACCGACGCCATGCCTGGACCAGCCGGACCTGAGCCTGAAATGCCTCCGCCGATGTCGTGACGGTCAGATCGCCGAATGTCGACAGAAACTCGGCGTACCGTTGCTCGACATCGTCGAGCGCCCAGGCGTCGGCGATCATGGCATCCGGGCTACCGATCGGCACCACGGTTCCGGTCCACGCGAATGCCTTGTCGGCCAGGCCGAGTTCCTCGATGACCGCGGCCACAGCGGACTCGCGGCTGGTGTCGGGCACAATCCAGATGCCCGCCGTCGGCGAACCCATACCCAGCCAGGTCAACTGAGTGCGTAGTTTGTGACGAAGCTGCCGTTGGGTCTCCGGAATTGCGACCGACAGCACCAGCCAGCGACCGTCCCAGACGGGGGAATTGGTGAGAAAGGTATAGATCCGGCGGGTTCCCTCGGCCAATAGCCGAGTGCCAGGAGTAGTCACCTGCCAGCAAACCCTCCGCCCATCGCGCTGAGATACCAGCAAGCCGTCGGCAGCCGAGCGGGCTATCGCCTGACGACCCGACTTCTCCTCCACCCCCAGTACCCCGAGCGCTCCAACCAGTGTCGCCGTCCAAACAGGCACTCCGCGGGGGTGAACGAACTCGCCCAGGATGGTCAGCAGCAGGCTGCGGGCGCTGCCCGTACCGACCTGACGACGCCGGGATCCAGCGGCCAGAAGATCGTCGTCCTCCACAAATGGCACCACCGACATCCCTGGGCCCCTTTCATCGACAGTCTTCACTTTGTGAGCGACCCGCCGCTCACCGCGCTCATAAAGATACCCGGCGCAACGTGAGTAACAGACCCTACTGGACCACGCTCGAGCACCGAACCCTCATTAACTCTACATCTTATTGATAGATCGCACAGTTTATGTAGACTTACGGTCGTCCTATCCGTCGAAAGCTCCGAGGATGATCCATGATCAACGGCTACCCGGTCATCGATGCGCACGTACACGCACCGGCGCTCAACACCCTGAGGCCGGCGTGGCATGAGTGGGCCGAGCGCTTTTCGAAGGACCATCCATGGCGCGACGCCTACCTGGGCGAACGACCCGATCCGGTCGCCTTCGACAGATTGCTGCGCGCCGAGGGAGTGGATCACGCACTCCTGTTCTGCGAATACAGCCCACGCGCCACCGGCATCCAGCCGATCGAGGACGTGGCACCCCTCGCGGTAGCCGATCGCTCGAGATTCAGTCTCGTCGCGAACCTCAACCCGCACCTGCATTTTCCGCTACTGGACGAACTGCAGCGTCAGCTCGACCTGGGTGCGGTGGCCGTGAAACTGCATCCGGTACACGGGGCATTCGACCCCGGCGCCAAGGAGCTTTACCCGGTCTACGCCCGCTGCAGCGACTTGGGACTACCGGTGATCTTCCACTCCGGCCTTTCCAGCTTCCCCGGTTCACAAACCAGCTACGGCAATCCGGAACTCCTGCTGGATGCCGTGGATTACTTCGCTGGTCTGCAGTTCGTATTCGCCCACGGCGGACGGGGCTGGTGGTACGACGTCGCTGGATTCATGGCCCAGACCAAGTCCAACGTGTGGCTCGACTTGGCCGGTTTGCCGCCGAAAAAGCTGCCGGAGTACTACGGCCGATTCGATCTGAACCAAATCGCGCAAAAGATGATCTTCGGTACGGATTGGCCCGGCGTGCCCGGCATACGCAACAACGTCGAGGCCCTGATGGGACTGGGCCTGCCCAACGAGACGTTGGCAAACGTGTTGTCGGGCAACGCTCGTGCGATCTTCACCCGTTTGCCAGCCGAGTTGAAAGGAAACTCGTGAACCACTCCCCTGTCCAGACCGTCGGTGTAATCGGTGGCGGCACCATGGGCGCGGGCATCGCCTACGTCTTCGCCGAGGCGGGTTGCCACACCGTGGTCATCGCAGACAGTGATCAGTCACGTGCGGATCACGCGCGCGAGACGATCGTGTCGCGCGCGGATAAGCTGCGGAACCAGAGCAGGCTCGAATCCGAGTCCGTCGAGCGCATCCGGTCGGTGGTGTCGACTGTCGGTTCGGTCGATCACCTGCCGGTCGACCTGGATCTGATCATCGAGGCGGTTCCGGAGAGCCTCGACCTGAAACTGGACGTGCTCGCCGCCGCCGAACGCCGTGAGCCGGTGATGCTGGCTACCAACACCAGCGCCTTGAGCATTTCACGACTGGCCAGTGGGTTGCAGCGACCGTCCAACCTCATCGGGCTTCACTTCTTCAACCCCGTGTGGACCATGCCTTTGCTCGAAATTATCTGTGGCACAGCGACATCCGACGATGTAGTGACCACGGCCCGCGAAATCGGCGACTACCTGAACAAGGAAACGATCATCGTGCGCGACGTTCCCGGTTTCGCGACAAGCCGACTCGGGCTCGCACTGGGCCTGGAGGCGATCCGGATGCTCGAGGACAATGTCGCCTCGGCGGCGGATATCGATCGCGCCATGGAATTGGGTTATCGCCATCCGATGGGGCCGCTGCGGCTGACCGATCTGGTCGGGCTCGACGTACGGCTCGATATCGCCGAGCAACTGTCGGCCAGTCTGGGGCCCCGGTTCGCACCGCCCCAACTTCTCATCGACAAGGTCGCGGCAGGCGAATTGGGCAAGAAGTCGGGGCGCGGATTCTTCGACTGGAGCCGACGATGACCGCCCACCAAGGTCTTCGACTAACCGAAACCGATGGAATCGTCGAGATCACCCTCAACCGCCCCGATCGACGCAACGCGATCGACGCGCACATGATCGCCGAATTACACGACCTCTGTGCGGATTTGGAACACAACCCACGGCTGGCGATTATCACCGGCGGCGCCAACGGGGTATTCGCCGCCGGTGCCGATATCGCCGAACTGAACCGGCGCAACCGTGCGGACGCACTCGCGGGCATCAACCTGAATCTCTTCGATCGGATCCGCCGACTACCGATGCCGACAATCGCCGCCATGGACGGTCACGCCCTCGGCGGGGGCGCGGAACTCAGCTATGCCTGCGATATCCGCATCGCCACACCCCGCACTGTCTTCGGGCAACCGGAACCGCGGTTGGGCATCATCGCCGGCGCCGGCGCCACCCATCGGCTCGTGCGCCTCATCGGCGAAAGTGTCGCAAAGCAGGTACTGCTGGCGGGCGAGCATCTGACCGCCGAGCGCGCACTGGACATCGGACTCGTGCATTCGGTGGTCGAGCCCAGCGAATTACTCACCGCCGCACACGAACTCGCGGCGAACATGTCGAAGAGCTCGGCGATCGCCTTGCGCATGACCAAGCTCGCCGTCGACGCAGGCCCCAACGCACACCCACAGCTCGACCTCGTCATCCAGGCGATGTTGTTCGAGGACGGCGAAAAATACCGACGCATGGACGCATTCCTTTCCAAGACAACAACTTCCATCGAGAGGGCAGACCCGCGATGACCGAAATCCTGCACAGCTACATAGGTGGGCAATGGCACCGCCCCGGTGATACCGGTCGCACCCTCCTCGACGCCGCCACCGCTGAACCAGTGGCCCGCATTTCTACCGAGCCAATGGACTATGCGCCAGTGCTGAACTACGCCCGCGGTGTCGGCGGAAACACCGTGCGCGCGTCGACCTTTCAGGAACGCGCCGCGATGCTCAAGAACCTCGGCAAGCATCTGACCGCGAAGATTCCCGAATTCACCGAGCTCTCGTTGTTCACCGGTACCACGCGTCGCGATGCCGCGGTGGATATTGATGGGGGTATCGGCGTGCTGTTCGTCTACGGCAGTAAAGGTGCGAAGGAACTGCCCGACAGTCATGTCCTGCTCGACGGCGACGTCGAATTGCTCGGCAAGGCAGGAACATTCGGGGTCCAGCACCTACTCTCGCCATTGCTGGGCGCGGCCGTCCAGATCAACGCATTCAACTTCCCGGTATGGGGCATGCTCGAAAAGTTCGCGCCGGCGTTCTTGGCCGGGGTACCCAGCGTCGTCAGACCGGCGTCGGCGACCGCCTATCTCACCGAAGCGGTGGTCCGGGAGATTATCGAGTCCGGCATTCTGCCCGACGGTGCACTACAGCTTGTCTGCGCGCCGCCCGATGGCCTACTCGATACCCTCACCGGGCAGGATCTGCTCTCGGTCACCGGATCGCACGAGACAACAGCCGCATTGCGACGCCACCCGGTCGTGGCTTCGAACGCGGTCCGATACACCGCCGAGGCCGATTCGCTCAACAGCAGTCTGCTGGGTGCCGACGCGACGCAGGAAACCGCCGAATTCGATCTGTTCGTACGCGGCCTCGTCACGGAAATGACGCAGAAGACCGGACAGAAATGCACAGCGATCCGCC
Source organism: Nocardia vinacea NBRC 16497 (assembly GCF_000308835.1). Classification (GTDB taxonomy): domain Bacteria; phylum Actinomycetota; class Actinomycetes; order Mycobacteriales; family Mycobacteriaceae; genus Nocardia; species Nocardia vinacea. Next base: position 11,919 of record NZ_BAGN01000392.1, read on the forward strand.
GGGCCTTCGTCCCGCACGATCTCATCGACGCGGTCGAGAACGCGGTGCGGGAACGCCTGTCCCACATGCCTATCGGCGACCCTCGAGACCCCGCTGTCCGAATCGGTCCGCTGGTCGGGCGCGACCAGCGAGAGGACGTCCGCGCGGCAGTTACACGGTTGCGTAAGACTGGACGAATCGTCTTCGGCGATCCCGAGGCGGTGCCGGAAAACTTCGCCAGCACCGCGGATTTCGACAACGGCGCATACATCTCGCCGCTGCTGTTGCGGTTCGACAGTCCCGACGCGGCCGAGCCGCACACGATCGAAGCCTTCGGTCCGGTGAGTTCTTTGCTGCCTTACGACAACCTCGACCACGCCCTCGATCAGATCGCCCGCGGCGAAGGCAGCCTGGCCGCGTCGATCGTTACGGCGGACGAGCGGATCGCCGCCCGCGCGGTGGCAGCGGCCGCACCATGGCACGGCCGACTGCTGATCCTCAATTCCGATAACGCGGCCGAATCCACCGGACATGGCGCGGCGATTCCACACGCGGTGCACGGCGGGCCCGGTCGCGCGGGTGGCGGCGAGGAACTGGCGGGCCTGCGCAGTCTGAGCCATTTCATGCAGCGAACCTCGGTACAGGGCAGCCCCGAATTTCTCGCGGCCCTGGCACGCACATGAATACCGAGGACCACCCCGCAGCAGTGGTCTTGGGTGGCGGCGGAGGAATCGGAGCGGCGATCTCCACCGAACTGGCCCACACGCACGCTGTCCTTGTCGGCTACCACCGAAACCGTGGACGCGCCGAAGCTGTCGTCGATGAGATCACCGCCACCGGCGCGACAGCGGCCTGCGCCGAGGCCGACGCGACTACTCGCTCAGGCGTCGAATCCGCCCTGACGGCCGCTCGGCGATTGGGCCGGTTGCGCACAGTCGTCCATTGCGTCGGCGCATGGGACTACACCAGGCTGACCGACCTCGACGAGGATGGCATCGATCGGCACTATCGCACGAATCTGCGCTCCGCACTGCTCACACTCTCGGCGGCGGCGACCCATGTCATCGACCACGGACGCATCGTGGTGCTGTCCAGTGCCGCGGCCTATCTCTGCCCGGCCCGGCAGGCGTCCTACGCCGCGATGAAGGCCGGTGTCGAAGCTGCTGCCCGGGTGGCGGCCAAGGAATTGGGGCGCCGATCGATCACGGTCAACGTGGTACGGCCCGGTGCGACTGATACTGAAACACTACGAGCAGGCACCGATCCGAAAGCCATAGATGCCATGTCCACCGCCAATACCTTGCGTCGCCTCGGCGCACCCACTGATATCGCACAAGTGGTCTCTTGGCTGACATCACCACAGGCACAGTGGGTTACGGGCGCCACCATCGATGCCACCGGCGGGCTGTGGTGAATCGATCGCAAATCAAATCTTCTACAGATTATTGGACGATCCGACAATATTATGTAGACTATTAACAGCTGGACCACAGGAGGACACCATGACCGACGACCAGGACCGCACGGGTGCCGCACCCGTCCCCGCCGGCCCACTGAGCACCATCGACTACAGCGAACGCATCCCCAACAACGTCAATCTGTCCCAGGACCGTCGACTGCAACGCGCGCTGGAGAGTTGGCAGCCGAAATTCCTGGACTGGTGGAAGGCCCTCGGCCCCGCACTGCCGACCAAGGATGTCTACCTGCGCACTGCGATCGCAGTCGGCCGTGACGGCTGGGCGCATTTCGACCATGTCCCGATGGAGCAGTACCGGTGGGGCATCTTCCTAGCCGAGCGCGATCCGGACCGTAAGATCGCCTTCGGTCAGCACAAGGGCGAACCGGCGTGGCAAGAGGTCCCCGGCGAGTACCGAGCCGAACTGATGCGTCTGATCACCGTGCAGGGCGATACCGAACCCGCCTCGGTGGAGCAGCAGCGAATCCTCGGCAACACCGCGCCGAGCCTCTATGACTTGCGCAATCTGTTCCAGGTCAATGTCGAAGAGGGCCGCCACCTCTGGGCGATGGTGTATCTGCTGCAGGCCTACTTCGGTCGCGAGGGACGCGAAGAGGCCGAACAACTGCTCAAGCGCAACTCCGGAGATTTGGACTCACCGCGCATTCTCGGTGCGTTCAACGAGCAGACCACCGACTGGCTGCAGTTCTTCATGTTCACCTACTTCACCGATCGCGACGGCAAATATCAGCTGGGCACGCTGAAGGAGTCCGCATTCGATCCGTTAGCACGTACCTGCGAGTTCATGCTCAAGGAGGAGGCCCATCACATGTTCGTCGGCACCACCGGTGTGCAGCGCACGGTGGAGCGCACTGCCGAACTCACCGCCGCGCACGGCACCGACGACATCTTCCAGTACGGCGGCATCCCGCTCGCCGTCATCCAGAAGTACCTGAACTTCCAGTTCTCGGTCTCGATGGACCTCTTCGGCTCCGAGCAGTCCACCAATGTGGCCGCCTACTACACCGGCGGACTCAAGGGCCGCTGGCAGGAGACCCGCCGCAAAGATGACCATCAGCTCACCGACGCGACCATGACGGTCCGCACCATTCGCGACGGTGCCATCGTCGAGCAGGACGTTCCTGCTCTGACCGCGCTCAATCTGGACCTGCGCAATGAGTACGTCGCCGACTGCGAGAACGGCGTGCGGCGATGGAACCAAGCTCTCGAGGACGCCGGACTGTCAGTGCGGCTCTTCCTCCCACACGAGGGTTTCAACCGCAAGGTCGGCAACTACGCCGGACACTTTGTCTCCCCCACCGGTGAATTGCTCACCGAAGAGCAGTGGCGTGCACATGTCGATGAGTGGTTGCCGACCGAGGCGGATCGAGCGGCAGTCGCCGAACTGATGGTGCCGAACTATGAGCCCGGCGACTTCGCCGGCTGGATCGCCCCGCCGCAGACCGGGATCAACGACCAGCCCGTTGAATTCGACTACGTGCATCTGCGTGAAGAAGCCCTCGCCTGACACCGGACCGGGCGACGCGATCGAGGTGAGGTGATCGTGAAAGTTTTTGTGACGCTGGGACCCGACCAGCATCAGGCCGCAGCCGACGCGGCGGCGGCCGAGGCCGCAGGCTTCGACGGTGTCAGCACGGGAGAACATCTGTTCTTCCATGGCGCCACGCCCAATGCGTTCGTCTCGCTCGCGGCCGCGGCGGGAGCTACCAGCCGGGTGCGCCTGCTCTCCTCACTGACCGTGCTGCCGCTGTACCCAGCGGCGTTGGTCGCCAAGCTCGCCGTCAGCCTCGACCAGGTCAGCGGCGGCCGTTTCGATTTCGGCATCGGCGTCGGCGGTGAATTCCCGGGCGAATTCATCGCCGCCGGTGTGCCCGTCGAGGAACGGGGACCACGCGGCGACGAGGCGCTCGATGTGCTCACCAGGCTGTTCGCGGGCGAGAACACCGACTACCGCGGGCGCTACACTCATATCCCCAACCTTCGGATCATCCCGCCGCCGATCCAACCCGGTGGACCACCGCTCTGGGTGGGCGGTAGGCGAGCGGCCGCGATGCGCCGGGCCGGACAGTTCGCCAGTGTCTGGTTTCCATACATGTACACCCCTGAGCAACTGGCGGATTCGTTGACGGTGGTGCGCGCGCACGCCGAGCGATATGGCCGTGACCCCAGCTCCATCACCGCGGCGATCCACAGCTGGGGTGGCGTCGACGACAACCCCGTCCGCTCGCGCAACGAGGTCGCCGACGCCGTCGGCGAAATCTACCGACAAGACTTCAGCCGTCTGGTCGACCGATACCTCCTACACGGAACGCCGGAGCGAGTCCGCGCACGGATAGCGGAGTATCGCGACGCTGGTGCGGATGCGCTGGTCTTCTGCCCCGTCGGGTCCGGAACACGGCGCACGACCATCGTCGAGTCCTTCGCACGGGAGGTACTCGACGGGGCGGCAAACCGGACTTAATTATCTACAAATAGTCCGCGCATCACAATTTTCTAGTAGCATGATTACCGATTAGAAGGCAGCCCCCATTGGCTGCGCGGCTGCCACACTTCGAGAGGCACACCATGACAACGACCGAGTTGCCCGCTACGGGCTCGGCGACCATTCCGGCCGACGTGGAGTTCGATACGCACCCGTCCGAATATCGGCATTGGACGCTCACGTTCGATGGTCCAGTCGCGACACTCACGCTCGCCGTGGATCCCCAAGGCGGACTGGTGCCGGGCTACGAACTGAAGATGAACTCTTACGACCTCGGCGTGGACATCGAGCTCTACGACGCCGTACAACGGCTGCGCTTCGAGCGGCCTGAGGTCAAGGCTGTAGTCGTGACGGGCGGTCTGGAACGAATGTTCTGCGCCGGAGCGAACATTCGCATGTTGGCTCAGTCGACACATTCTTGGAAGGTGAACTTTTGCAAGTTCACCAACGAAACGCGCAACGGCATCGAAGACGCCAGCGCGAACTCCGGCCAGACCTACCTGGCCGCCCTCAACGGCACCGCCGCAGGCGGCGGCTACGAGCTGGCCGTGGCATGTGACCAGATCGTCCTGGTCGATGACGGCTCCTCGGCCGTCTCGCTGCCCGAAGTGCCTCTCTTGGGTGTGCTTCCCGGCACCGGCGGTTTGACCCGTGTCGTTGATAAACGGAAGGTGCGTAAGGACCGGGCCGATGTCTTCGCCACCAAGTCCGAAGGAGTCCGCGGTTCAACAGCGGTGGAATGGGGTTTGGTCGACGAGGCAGTTGTGCGCGGCCATTTCGATGAGCGGGTCCGTGCACGTGCCGAGGCTGCTGCGGCTTCTTCGTCACGGCCAGATGCCGCGACGGGGATAGCACTTACCCGGCTCGAGCGAACCACGACAGGTGACACTGTGGACTATCGGTACGTCCACGCCACCGTGCAGCGTGATCTCCGCCTCGTCGAAATCGTCGTCGAGGGGCCCACCGAAGCCGCACCGGCGGATATCGACGCCGTACTCGCTCAGGGGGCGCAGTACTGGCCCTTGGCCATGACCCGCGAACTCGACGACCTGATCCTGCGGCTGCGCACCAATGAGCCCGAGGTCGGCACCTGGGTCATCCGCGTCACTGGTACGCCCGACCTCGTGCGCGGCTATGACAACCAACTGGAACAGCTGCAACAGAACTGGTTCATCAACGAGGTCCGTCACTATTACAAGCGCACACTCAAGCGCCTGGACGTGACCAGTCGCAGCCTGTTCGCCGTCATCGAACCGGGCAGCGCGTTCGTCGGTCTACTGGCCGAACTTGCGCTGGCCAGCGACCGCCAGTACATGCTCGACGGAGTCTTCCAGGACATCGACCCGCACGCCATCCCCGCGGCCATCGAATTGAGCGAAGCCAGCTTTGGCAGCTACCCCATGGGCAACGGACTCACACGCGTCGAATCACGCTTCTACGGCCACCCCGAGAGCCTGAAAGCGGTGGCAGACAATCTCTACACGCCGTTGCGCGCTGCCGAAGCCGAGCGCCTGGGTCTGGTCACGTCCGCGCTCGACGACATCGACTTCGCCGATGAATTGCGCATCGTGCTGGAGGAACGTGCAGCGCTGTCGCCGGACGCGTTGACCGGCATGGAGGCGAACCATCGGTTCGTCGGTCCCGAAACCCTGGAAACCAAAATTTTCGGGCGCCTCACTGCTTGGCAGAACTGGATCTTCATCCGCCCCAATGCCGCCGGTCCCGAGGGCGCCCTGCGCCGTTACGGCACCGGACAACGTGCCAGTTTCGATGTGAAGCGAGTCTAGTGCGATGGAAATCTTCAACGCCGCGGATTTTCTCGTGCACCGGCACATCCGGGCGGGTGCGGGCGAGAAGGTAGCGCTGATCGGCTCCGAGCGGGAGCTGACCTACGAACAGCTCGCCGAGGAGCTGGCCCGCGTTGCCAGCGGCCTGCGTGGGCTCGGACTCAATAGCGACGACCGGGTCGTCTTGGTGATGGCCGACAACGTCGACATGGCGGTCGCCATTCTCGCGGTGTTCCATGCCGGTCTCGTCGCGGTTCCGGTGTCGACAATGTTCAACAGTCGTGAACTCGGAACCGTCCTGCGGGACTGCGGCGCCCGCGTCGTCATCGCGAGCGCAGAATTCCTCGATACCACAGTTCTCGCGGCAACGGCTGCCCCCGAACTCACCCATCTGGTGGTTGTCGACGCCGAACTGCCCGCAACAGCTGGCGCGGTGACCGTAACGCGCTGGTCTGAACTCGACGGCCCGATCGAGCAACCGACCCCGACCTCCGCCGATTCGTGGGCCTTGTGGCTCTATACCTCCGGTACCACCGGCACCCCCAAAGCGGCGATGCATCGGCACGCCAACATTCGCCACGTCTACGAGACCTACGGTGTGCAGACCCTCGGTATCGAGCCGAGCGATATCTGTCTATCGGTGGCAAAGATGTTCTTCGCCTACGGAATCGGCAACAGCCTGTTCTTTCCGCTCGCGGCCGGAGCCACCACCGTCTTACAACCGCTGCGGCCGACACCTGCCTCCATGGCCGAACGACTCACCGCCACCTCCCCCACTTTGTTCTTCGGCGTACCGACCTTTTATGCCGGCCTGCTCGCCGCCGACTTCGCCGCTGAAACGTTCCGCTCGGTGCGCCTGTGCGTATCCGCGGGTGAAATTCTGCCCGAATCCCTGCAGCGCAAGTTCCAGGACAGGTTCGGCGTGGAGATTCTCGATGGCATCGGCTCCACCGAGGCATTACATATCTTCCTGTCCAATCGTCCCGGCGACATCCGCCCCGGCTCCACCGGCAAACCCGTCCCCGGCTACACCCTCGAAATCAGGGACCTCGACGGACTTCCGGCCGACCCAGGCACTCCCGGCGACCTCTACGTCAGCGGAGAATCAATCGCCCTGGGGTATTGGCACCAAACCGAAGCCAGCCGAACCGTTTTCCAGGGGAAATGGCTGCGGACCGGCGACACGTACGTGGTCGATGAGCAGGGTTATTACCACTGCCTCGGCCGCACAAATGATCTGATCAAAGCCGGCGGAATCTGGGTCTCCCCCGGCGAGGTCGAAGAACGCCTCCGCACCCACTCCGCCGTCGCCGAAGCCGCCGTGGTCGGAATACCGGACAAGGACGGATTGGATAAACCCGTCGCATTGGTGGTCCCGGCACCAGGACATGAAGACATCACTCCGGAGGCGCTGATCGGTTGGTGCCGAGACGGATTGGCGCACTTCAAGAGTCCGCGTTCGGTGGTGTTCGCCAGCGAACTACCCAAGACTGCGACCGGCAAGATTCAACGCTTCCGCGTCAAGGAACAACTTCTCCAAGGTTCGGAGGCAACCCGATGACAGATTCGCCAACGCCCATCGACGTCGATATTCTGATCGTCGGTGCGGGACCGGTCGGACTCTACGGCGCGTATTACGCGGGCGTGCGCGGGTTACGCAGTGCGGTCATCGACTCGTTGCCCGAACTCGGCGGCCAAGTAAGCGCCCTGTATCCGGAGAAACAGATCTTCGACATCGCCGGGTATCCCGCCGTCCGCGGACGCGACCTCATCACCGCGCTGACACTGCAGGCTGCCCCGGCCGAACCACGCTACATACTCGGGCAGCACGCGGAGCAACTACACAGCGACAGCACCGGCCGATACATCGTGACCACCAACCACGGCACCGAAATCCATTGCGGCGCAGTGGTGATCACCGCAGGTATCGGCACCTTCACCCCCCGTGCGCTCCCCGTCGGCGAAGACTACCTAGGCAAGGGCCTCGAGTACTTCGTGCCGGACCCGCTGTCCTATGCCGGTACCGACGTGGTGATTGTCGGCGGCGGCGATTCGGCATTGGACTGGGCATTGATGCTCGAGCCCATCGCCGCCACGGTCACCGTCGTGCATAGGCGCGCCGCCTTCCGCGCCCACGCCGCGACAGTGACCCAACTGGACCACTCCAGCGTGGAGGTCATCACGGACGCGGAGATCAGCTCCTTGCATGGTGGCAACGCCGTAACCCACGCCGAAATCACCGTCAAAGGCGAAGCCGCGCCCAGGCGCGTCAACTGCCAACGCGTTGTCGCCGCCCTCGGCTTCCTGGCCAACCTCGGCCCACTGCGGGAATGGGGCCTGGAGCTGCACGACAACCGCCACATCGTCGTCGACTCCGCCATGCGTACCGCCGTGCCAGGCGTATTCGCGGCCGGCGACGTTGTCGACTACGACGGCAAAGTCCGATTGATCTCGGTCGGATTCGGCGAAGTCGCCACCGCTGTCAATAACGCCGCGGTGCATCTGGATCCTGGTGCCCAACTGTTCCCTGGTCACTCGACCGACGAGCAGCCCGCGCCCACACCCGTCGCGGCCTAGCCCTACCCACTCGAAGGAAGTTGTCATGCCCTATGTGATTGCGAGCCCATGCATCGACGTCATGGATAAATCCTGCATGGAGGAATGCCCGGTCGACTGCATCTACGAAGGCGACCGAAAGCTCTACATCAATCCGAAGGAATGTATCGACTGCGGTGCCTGCGAACCGGTATGCCCAGTCCAGGCCATCAGCCAGGACCGTCGGGTTTCCGACACCGACGCCGCCTTCGTCGAGGACAACCGGATCTTCTTCACCGACCTCCTGCCCGGACGTGACGAACCACTCGGCGCTCCCGGCGGCGCGCAGAAAACCGGTCCCATCGGGATCGACACGCCGATGGTCGCGAACCGATAGCGTCGAGATTCGACACGGCCGAGCTCATCCTGTTGAACATCCGCCATCCACGGGGAGAACTGCTCCGTTGATGTAAGAGGCAGCGTCAGATGCAAGAAGCAACACGACGTCGGCCATTTGATGCGGCTCGGCCCGGCGTTGCTGCAGGGCAAAGAGCGGCTTCAGCCGCTCCAATCCTTTCGGGTCGACGTCGTGCTTGTCGGCCACTCCCTCCGTCCTGACCGGGCCGGGCAAAAGGGCATTGCAGCGTATCCCGTCATCGATGCTCAGACTATTTCACCACCGGCTGCAGGACCGTCAGGCATTCGATTCCTAAGAGCATTCGGCCAACCACGCGCTACGCCGCCCGAACTCGCTGCCGCTCGAGTCTTGCGGTGATCGGAGGTCTACAGGGCGGCGTCGCGTTGCAGAGGCGGACTAAAATAATTGCGGCCTACCGCATTCCAGAAAAGTTGTACGCCATCTAACGCGACAACCGGGGCGGCCCGAGTGCGACAACACCCGGACCGCCCGATCCTGCGGCCAACGGAGGATTACTCTGCGGTGCAACCCACGAACATCCGAAGATCGCTGGCCGCTGCTTCAGCGCACCTCATCTATTGATGATGGGCAAGATAATGCGGCTGGGATATTCGGCGCCACGGTGAATCTGATTGGTCGCCGTTACCATGTCCGACAGGTGCTCCTGAGCGATGGCGCCGCCGGTGTTGGAGTTGCGGTCGTAGCGGGGGAAATTGCTACTCGAGATTTCCACCATGATTCGGTGCCCCGGGAGGAACACATTCGACGTCGCCATCAGGTCGATGGTGATCTCGTAGATCTCGCCAGGTGTCATGAGTTCGGGGGCGGACAGGGAGTCGCGGTAGCGCATCCGCTGGATGCCATCAGTGAGGATGATGGCACGGCCGTCCGGGTGAACGTCGACAAGTTTGGCGGTGAAGTCGGTGTCCACCGCGGACGAGGTGACGTACAGCGTCGCGGTGACGGGGCCGGTGACCTCGAGCGGCTCGTCCAGCACCTCGGTGGTGAAGACGAGTACATCGTCGCGGCCGTGCACCGGCCGCTGATCCGCTGCGCCGTCCCAGCCGCCGGGATTCACCGTCGTCCCGCCCAGAGTGGGGACCGGGCGGCGTGGATCGTAGAGATAGGTATCGACAACGTTGCTGGTCGGTTCGACTGTCGTCAGTATCCCCGCGCCCGCCGCAGTATTCGCAGGACCGTTGCCGTCAAGGTAGTAGTCGGTGTATTCGGTGTCGGGCAGTGGCCAGTCCGACTCGTCACGCCATTGGTCGATACCCATGACGAACAGCCGCACTCGTGCGTGATCGTCGAGTGCGTCCCGATGTCCCTTGAGCCAACGGTCGAAAAAGGCCGTATGCGAGTCGGTCAACATGGCTGCCTCCATAGACGAAGACAGGCCGAAACCCCGATCGGGGTATATGGCGTAGTGCCCGTTCACGCTGTGGGCCCACGGACCGATGATCAGGTACTGACCTTCGCGTGCTTCGACGGATCCGGCTTGCGCGCTCAACTTTGTGAATGATTTGAGCGTCTCACCGATGAACAGGTCGTACCAGCCACCGACATGTAGGGCTGGAGTGCTGATCGACGATACATTGTCCAGCGGGGCCAGCCCGGTCCACAGTTCGTCGCGGTCCGGATGGGCGAGCACTACCTCGAGCGGCCACGGAAAGTGCTTCGCGACGAGCGGGTGATCGATGAGCGGAGTGATCATCGAGACTCCGACGTGATCCTCCAGTTCAGCGGCAAGCTGCATGATTTCATTCAGGTCGCCGTCGCCTCGTTTCAGACCGCGCTGGGCGTTCTGAAGGCTCATCATGGTCGCCCAGACCATGGTGATGGCCAACGACAGCGCGCCGCCTTCTGAATACCAGGGCGTGCGGTAGAGGTCACCCGACGACACTGTGGGCGCCATGGCCTTCAGGCCGGGAACTCCGGTGGCCGCCGTCCGCCACTGAACCATGCCGAGATAGGACCCGCCGAACGTCCCGATGTTGCCATCGCACCACTCCTGGTCCAGTAGCCACTGAATGGTGTCGACACCGTCCTCGGCCTCACCCATGAAGGGAATGAACGTTCCCTCGGACGCGAATGTCCCGCGACAATCCTGTACAACCACGGCATAGCCGCGTTGCACCAACTTGAAGATATTGGGGGTCGGACCGGTGTAGGTAACGAACTCGTCCTTGTCATAGGAAGTGCGAGTCAGCAAGACCGGAAGTGGGCCATCGGATTCCGGCAACCAGATATTCGTTGCGAGTTTTGTGCCGTCCCGCATGGGGACGAGCACATTGCTGAGCACCTTATATGACATGCATACCTCTTCAGAATCGTCGCCACAGCCATATCCTGGCCCGGAAATGAGGCCAGAAGCAGCAAGAATCAGCGTATTGACGATTCAGCGTCGGTGCGCCTGCCATCCGTCGGGAATCATCCGCCAGATGGCGTGGGAGCCGGGCACTCGGTTCGTCTGCCGCAGTTCACATCCCAGCCAAGCACGGTGTGCACTCATGAGCAAAGGATCCGAGTATCCGCCGACAACAAGTTCACCCTGACCGGCCATCCCACCGGCGCTGATCGTTCACATCGACGGCTATGCAGCGACTCGATCACTAGTAATCCGGGTCACAATTGGGCAGGATGGTCGTGTGCATCAGGTAGTTGCCAGACTCGACGCCCTCGATCCGGATGCGGGGGCCGCTATACGGGTAATCGCGCGTTTCGACGAACTCATCGAGGGGCGCGCGGGCCTCGAACCCATTCTCGCGGCGGTTGCCGTCCTCACTGGGTGCCCCGCTCGCCTGTTCGATATCCGCTTCGGGGTCAAGCTGCGCGCGGACGTCGACGGGCGGGTTGAACACAATGCGACGCCCCCCGCCGATTCCCGATGGCCGACCGCACCGCTCGTGCCCGGTGGCCCGGACGCCTTCTGGCTGGAGCGCGTTGGCGCGCACACCCTTGTCGATGCGATGGTCCTCGACCGTGCTGCGTTCGCGGCACGCGAGGTGCTGCACCGGACTCGGAGTACCTCCCGGATAACCCAGGGGGTCGACGATCCTGCCGCCATGGAAGTGCTGCTCGACAGTGGCGCGAGCGAAAGTGACCGCCTGCACGCCGCCCGTCTGTTGCGCCTGCACGCGCAGACCACCCTGCGGGCAGTGGCCATGGCAGGCCGGATCCCCCGGGTCGAAATCGCCGACTCCGCGTCGCCCAGCCAGTGGGCCGGACTCGGGCGCATCGGCGTCGGTCCGGCCGTGTCTGTACTGGAGCTGCCGAAGTCGTGGGCACAGGCCCGCACCGCACTACGGTTCGCGGCCGAAGGCACCGACGACGACCCAGGACCGAGCGTCGTGCTCGCCGAGGAGGTCGG
>NZ_BAGN01000391.1 GCF_000308835.1 Nocardia vinacea NBRC 16497
GAACGTAATCGGGGACGCCGGAATCGGTTGTGGTGTCTGTTGATTCGAGGTCAGTGGTGGGTCCGGTTGGTGATGGGTGTGGTGCGGGGTGCTGTCCGGACTCGATCATCGCATTCAGACTCCGGGAGTCCGGTTTGTCAGCCGGAATCGGACCGCTAGCGCCGATGACGTCGGCTGCTTCAGTGCCGGGTGTTGATGACGTCGTCCCCGAATCTAGTTGCGGCACAGCGATTCCGGTGAGGATGATACCGCCTTCGACCAGGAATCGACCGTGGAATTCGGTCAGTGGTGGGCCGTCCAGGGTGGAGCGATCCGCGATCAGCAGTTGTGCGGTGAATTCGCCTCGTTCGATATCGAACGTGATCAGTATGTCTTTGAAGCGGAGCCGGCGATGTGTCAGCGGGTACCATGCCTTGAGGACAGCTTCCTTGGCGGAGAACAACACTCGGTCCCAGTGCACGTCGCCGTCGGTACCGATCCGGTCGAGCCAGGCGAGCTCCGCGTCCAGCGCCATGCCATCGCGCCGATCATCGGGGATCGGCTCGTTGTATTCGGCGTCGATGCTTACCGCGCGATGGTGCCGAGATACCGCGGCGACGAAGTAGCCGGTTTTGCCGGTAAGGGTGAGGCCCTGTTTGTGGCTGATGCTTCCGACGAGACCGGGCTGCCAGAGTGGCATTCCAGTCGCCTTCCCACCCGCACGGAGCACCGGCGCGACCGGTACACCGAGGCGTGCCTGCGCGCGGTGTGCGACCGTGCGTCCGTACACGATTTCGCGTCCGCGCACCCCGTCCGGATTCGTCTTCAGCGCATCCAGCAGTACCTGCTCCTCCGGGAGCAGCGCCGCCGTCGGATCCTCGCCGATGATCTCGGCCGTGGCTACCTCGGCGGGCAGGCCGAGACCTTCGATGATCGTCCGTCCCGCCGGCGCTCGCACTTGGCCCGGTTCGACGGTGTCCGGTTGGCCGTTGCCGGTGGTCGGCTCGAGTTCGGTTGTGTCGCCGCGCGACGGATCGGCTTGCGCTGCCGATTCGGCTCGGCTGTCCGCGGGCTCACCGCGGCGGGACGGCTGCTCGCCGCGTATTGCGAATTTCGCTGTGTCCGTATAGTTTTCGATTCGGTTGTGACCTGTTGTGGCAAGCTGACGTCGCCGGCCCATGATCCGTGAGTACGCCAGTTTCTGAGCGTCGGTTGCCAGTTTCCCGTGCAGCGTCACCGCGCTGTATACCTCGGCGTAGAACTCGGGAAGGTTGAGTTTGCCATCCTTCTTGCGGCTGTAGCGGCTGAGTTCTCGGTTCAGCCACTCGTCGAATTCACCCAGATCAGTGGGGCGAGTGGTGCGGACGAAAAGCTGCACCAGCTCGGCCATGATGTTGTCGAAGTCGTCGGGGTCGTCGTAGAGTCCGCTGCGGAGATGAACCGCGTGGCCGCCTTCATGGCCCATGATCGAGTCGGCGGGCCGAGCACTGTCGCCGACCAAGAAGTCGGCTTCTAACTGCTCGGCCAGAAAATCATGAAACAACGGCGCGTTGATAGCGAACCGTTCGCTCAAAACGAACCCTGTGGCGCGGGTTTGGCCGTTGATCGTCATTTTATTCGTGAAACCCATCATGAATTCGTTCGCAAACGGCCCAATTCTGATGACCGGCCGACCTTCCTCCGGATCGGCAATAAGTAGACCGGGGTCATCGGTGAGCAGAACACGGACCCTGCCGATGAACTGCTCGAAGATATCGGCGTCGACATCGGCCAAGTCGGACCCGACAACCTTGACGTCGAAGTCGCGCTCCAGATCCTGGGCCATCTTCTTGATCCGAGCCGACGTCGGCTCCTCGTCGCTCGTCGACGTGCGGGGCGCACGCCCGCGCAGTTCGTGTGCTCGGTCGACCAGCAGCTTGTACAAAGTCTGCTCGCCCGCGGTGACGTTCGAGCTTCCGAGCTCAACATCCCTGAACGACCGCACCAGCGCCTCGCGGACGTTCAGGTTTCCCTTGTCTGTGAAGCAGAAATCGGGGAATTGCAGTCGCAACCAAGTGTGGAACGCGTCCTCGTCCACTTCCCTGCCGTCCGGTTGGAAGCGGTCTCGCAAGGCGTTCATGGCGTGCGCCTCCGCCCGCCACCGCCCCGCGTACACCATTGCCCCGGCAAACAATTGGGTCATGGCATCGCGAACTTGACTCGGCCCCAACCCGGCTACGAAATCAGCGTCCAGAAGCAGCTCTCCCGTGCGTACATTCGAAAAGGCGAGCTGCGGAACAATACGGCCGGTATTGCCGTCACTCAGGCCGGTGATGCCGATTGTGATGACGTCCACCGCAGAATGCTTTTCGTATAGGTCGTGGAACGTTTGGGTGAACACCTGGAACGCTTCCAGGTTGGTTCCCGAATCGCAGGTCGCTCTGGTGAGGGAATATTGCTCCGCGAATGCGTGACTAATTTCATCTGTGGTTCGATATTGCCCCGCAACCCAGGTGGGTGCCGATGCGGCGTCATTTTGACCAAACCGGGGAAACATCCGCGCCGCGAAATCGGCGATGCGCGATCGGATACGGTCGCTGGGATCCTGTCCTCGTATCTCGAGTGGAGTAGTGGAAGAGCTTTGCTCCCGTTGCACCTCGGCTTCGAGTCGCCGATTTTCTGGCACCGCCTCACCATCGGGTGTGCCCTGGATTTTGTGTTGCTGTTGTTCTGGTGTGGGCCGGTCGGGTGGTCTCGCCGCCGAATCGGCTTCGCTGTCATTTCGCCCTGACGCTATGGGTGGCGCTGGAAGGCGGTGACCCGTCTGTCGCCGCACCGGGGCATCGTCATAGTCCGCGACCGCATCCCAGCGGCCGCGGGTCCAATATGTCCAGGCCGGTAACGGCAGTGGCTCGGATTCAGTGCGGTGGATTTCCGATAGTCGCCGTTCGTTTCCTCGCACATTCTGACTCCAGAACGCGTCTCGTTCGGTGCGGAAGTGGTGGGTGATGACAGGCAGCGAGTCCATGCCCATCATGTGGGTGACGCCGCGGAAGAGATACAGCGTCGAGGTGGGGATCAGCGCGGCATTGGTCTGACTGTGGCTGACCGGCGAGAACTGGTCTCGGCTGCCGTGCACGATATCGACCGGTACGCGGTAGTCGTCGAATCGGACTCCCCAGGGCTGAACCAGTTGCAGCGAGTCGTCGGCCCACGCGTGTACGTAGTTGCGCAGACCGCGTTGATAGCCGCGGGCCAGCTGATCGCGATGTGTGCCGACCCACATGTGGTCCAGGGTTGTGAAAGCATCTTGGTTGTAGCGGATCAGCCAGGTCCCGTCCCGCGCGATCTGTTCGGCCATGTCCGTGAGCTTGGTGACCATGGCTTGCAGATCCGGGCTCCGGTAGACGGCCTGGTTGGCCTCGGCCATCCTCTCCATCCATTCGGCCATGTTCGCCATCCAAGTGTCGCGGTCATCGAGGACCGGTGACGTGCCGACCAGCGAGACGACCCGGTCGACATGCTCGGGATCGAGCGCACCGACGGCAATCGCCACCGAGCCGCCGCCGGAGCGTCCGAGTACCGAGTAGTGGTCGAAGGCGAACAGTTCTGTCGCGATGTAAATTATGTCGCGGGCGCAGTCGGCCACCGTGCGTCCGGGCAGTGGGTCGGAGTCGCCGTACCCTGGTCGCTCCACGACGATAAGTGTGTACCCGCGCTTGGCCAACTCGTGCGCATCCGGCAGTGGACCGTCGATCCCGACCGGAGTGCCGGGAGACACCAGGATCGGGTAACCACGCGGGTCGCCGAGCAGACGGAAATGCACGGTCCTGCCGTCCGGCATCCGCGCTGCGTAGAGCGTCGAGATCTGGCCCAGATCGGCCGTTTCGACGGGCTCGGGCACCGTGCGCGCTTTGTCCTCGGGCAGCACTGCGCGGTGGCCGTAGAGGTATCGTGCGCTGTCGGTCGAATCATGTTCCTGCCGAACGGTCTTCGGATTCGTCGCGCTGTTCGAAGCGGTACTGGGGTGTTCGAGCGGTCGTGGTGTCGGCGTCGTGGGAATTCCGTCATCCGCAGGATCGGCCGGATCGAGCAGAACAGGTGCCGGTTGGCCTCCACCGGTCCAGTCGGAAATCACTGTGAGGGACTCTAAATCGGCGGCATCGCGGGCGTGGTCGGTACCGAGGGACAGTTCGGTGGCGCGCGTGACCACCCGCATCAGTTCGGTCAGCATCTCGTGGGCTTCAGCCGGTGTCGCACTCCGGCGGCTGATGAGATAGGCCAATGTCATGTTGCGCGCCCGTGCCACCAGGCGGTCGGCGAACATCCAATCGAGCGCCAGCCCCGTGTCCGGACCAGCGGCCACGGGCACGTCATCGATTATTGTCCCGGTCGTTCTCAGACGTGCTATCTCGGCGAGGATCTGGTCCTGAGCTTCGTTCACGGGATCGGACCGAAACGCGATGCCCGCCCGCGCGAGTCGCGCCATCCTGCCGGTCATTGCGATATCTCGCGCCCGCAGGATCGCGATCCGATCGACCACCGCCTGGCTCAATTCGACCGGATCGGTGTCGGTCGGGTCCGCATCGGTTTCCGTTGTGGTCGAGTCGGTTTCGTCACTTTCGGGTGATGCGGGTACCGCCGTCGGTGTTTCGGGTTGGGAGGCGGATGGCGTCGGCGCGCGGCGCGGGCGTTTCGGGTTGCTCCATGGGATGTGGTCGCCTTCGACATTGTTGTCGATGTTGCCCAGGTGCTGGTCGAGCATGTGGTTTGGTCGGTTGAGGCCGGCGACGCGGTGGGGTTTGTCGACTAGGGGGTTGTGTCCGGGGTGGTGGAAGGCCATCTCGGCGGGGGGCTCATCGATTGTGGTTCCACCGGTGGGGGGTGCAGGATCGGGCTGCGCGGGGGCCGCGTCGGGGTCGGGGATCGGGTGTGCTGTGCCGCCAGTGGGCTGGGCCTCGCTCCGGGGGGTCGGACCGACCGTGGGCTCCGCTGCCTTTGTTGGTTCGGCTGGCGTTGGATCGTCGGAATCGGCTGCGATGCGCCCTGATGCGAGGTCGTTGATGACCGCCCGTATTTGTTCGTCGCCATCGGCGACCGGCCCTTCGGACTGCAGCGTCGCGAGCAGTTGCCTGCATGCGTGGCCATCGTGTTGTTCTCCCGGCACGAACGGTGAACGCCTGCCGCCCATCTGCTCATAGCGCTGTCGCGCCTGCTCGAGACCGAGCAGCGTCACCGGGTCCACCATGCCGCCCGATTGCTCGACTTCGGCTTTGCGCAGCCGGTAACGCAGACTTCCCGCCCTGACCGTCTCCACCCAATCCTGCCGGGTGGAGAGCAGGTCTTCCTCGAATTCCGGGATGGCGCTGGGCGGCTTCCCGGCCTTCTCCAGCGTCCAGTTCAACAGGATCCTGGACAGTCGGCCGTGGTAGTCGCCCTTGCCGTGGTGGCCGGAAATGCTCCAAAGCTCCAGGTCCACAGCGGTTTCAAAGGGATCGCGACCGGCGCTGACCGCGTCGTTGTACGAGCGGCACATCGCTTCTACGTCCGCGTGTACTCCGTCCAGGCCGCCGAAGTTGGGATACAGGATGACTCCGTATTCCCGCGTGGGGAACGGTGCGGGTATGTATCCCAGCAAAGGGTTTTCATTGATTTCCGCGATCTCCGCCTCGGTCAGCGGCGCGTCCAGAACACGGATCCGGCGAGCCCCGGGTTGTCCCTCCACTGCCGGATACAGTACGACCCCGTATTCGCCGGACTCGAGAGGACCGGGCACGTAGGTGAGCAGCGGATTCTCATCGAGCGCGGATTTCTCGTATTCGGTGGCGGGCCAGGCCAGCTCACCCCAGTTTTGGTTTTTCGCGTGGTGGAATCTCCCGGTGTTATCCGGATCCATCCGCCGCCCGAGCCGTCGATGCAGCTCGAGGATGAATTCCACACTTAGTTCGTCTTCGAGATGCTGTTTGGCGTAGACCCGGGCATCCAGCCAGCTCAGCCACTCTTTACGTCCGAACAGCAGTTCGGGCCGATCCTGGCCGGCGATGATGGCCACATCGCGGAACTTGTCCTCCATGTACAGCATGAGTTCGAGCGTGCGCTCGGTATCGGTTTCGATGCCGAGCGCACGCTCCAGCTCACGTATCTCTGCGTCGAGCGCGACATCCTCTTCGGACAATTCGGGCGCCAGCGCAGGTGTCTCCATGTATTCAGCGCGGTCGCTGGCGGCGGGAATGCCCGAGGTTTCCGATGGGACGGATACACCGGGCTCACCACCCGATACTGCATTATCGGATGAATTCTGCCTGGTCGGCTCGGTCGCGTTGGAACCGTCGTCCTCATCGATTAATCCGAGACGCAGTGCCTTCATGAATATCGGCACCCGCCCGGAAACTCCCAGCTTCTCACCGATTTTCGCGTAGTGGCGCTCGATGGTATACGGCACCACCTTCCTTTTCTTGGCGATCTGCTCGTTCGTCTTGCCTTCGGCTATCAGTCGGAGCAACTGCATCTCCGCACGGGACAGATTGAAGAATGTCGAATCCGACGTGTCGGTATTCGAGAGCAGGCCCCGGCGCCTGGCCTCGACGACGGTGGCAATTACGCCCGCGGTATCGAACTTTCTGGCCGCGCTGCTGCTCAAATTCGAGACGGTCCTGGGGCTCAGACGCAGCCTTGTCGCGATCTCACTGCGCGACAGACCCGCGTATATCAGCTCCAGCACCTGGAGTTCACGAGGGAGGAGCCCACTTTCGTCGATCGGTTTCGCTCGTGTCCGCTGCTCGGGCGCCGATTCCGCCATGCCTTCCGGCGAACCGCGGCCGGTAAGGTCGTGATCCTGAGCAGGCGATTCGGCTCGGCCGCCTTCGACCTCCGATTCCTGAGACCGCTCAGCGGGCGAGGCATGGGCGGGTTCGCCGGGCGCGCTCGCTTCTGGCTGGGCCTTTCGCTTACCGCGACCCCGGAACGCATGGCCCTCCGGATTCCGGCCGAACGCATCGAGCACCGGGTCGAATAGATGTGGTTGGCGCGCCAGGGGTGGACCTGGATCCACCCCCTCGGCAGCGCGGACACCGATGATCGAGCCGACCGCGCCGATCCCGAATCGATCGGTGTCCGCATGGGGGCTCGGTGCTTGGGGGTTGTGCGTGGCCGTGTGGTCAGGGGCGCGTCCTGGTGACTGCCGTGGTTGTGGGGCGGGGGGTTGGTTGGGTGCTGGTCCGTCGGCGGGGTGGGTTGGCGCCGGCGGTTTGTCGACCCGGGCCTCGGGTACCGACGAACCGGTGGCGGCCGCACGCGACTCGGGCTCGGTGGTTTCGGTTGCTGGTTTGGTGAACAACACCCTGACATGGGAATACTCACCGGGATGACCAATCAGTCCCTCGATCGAGACTCGGGTGAATCCGTACGGTTCGACGATCTTTGCGGTAAACGTGCCCAGCGCCGCATCCTCCGGCGACAACCACAGATCCTGAATCAGCGCATTGAAGGTATCGAGGTTATCGCGTTCCCCGAGGCCGACCTCCCAGAAACCGCGGACACTCCGCACGTGATGGCCGATGGCGTTCATCAGGTGGCCGAACATCTCGGTCCCGCTCGGCGTGCGTTTGGTTGCGTAGATGTTTGCTTGCAGCACCCCGTTGGAGTCGACTTCTCCCATGATTCCTTCGGGAGGATGGAATTCATCGACGGGAGTGACCAAGCCGTACCTGTTGAGGTACCTGTCCAGCGGGGCTTCCAGCGCGGCCTGGCGCATCTGCTCCATGACCTGGTCATGGAATTCGCCTGATCCCCCGCTCAGCATGGCGAACTGCTCCTGATACACCTCGATTTCCGGCCGCGACAGACCTTCGGCGTCGAATTCGGCACCACCGCGGCCGTCGAGGCGCAAACGCCTCGAGATCTGGTCGAGCACCTCTCGCACGTCCAAGCGCGCGATCGTGGTAGGCGGCTGGCTCTCGGACGTCGTGGCTTGCGGGTGATCTGGGCCAACCGATGCCGTGGTATCAGTACCTGTCGGCCGGTCGGGTATCGGGTGTGCTGTGCTGCCAGTGGGCTGGGCCTCGCTCCGGGGGGGCGGATCGACCGCGGGCTTCGCTGCTTTGGTTGGTTCGGCTGGTGTTGGATCGGTCGTCGACTCCGCGGGTGTCGTTGCGCGTGTCGCGTCGCCGGATCGTGGGATCCAAGCCACGGCGACCACGACACCGTCGCGGACGGCGACTCGACCCCGAATTGTCGCCGGAAGTCCGAACTGGCTTACCAGGCCGGTGGCCAAGTCTGCCACGAAGTCGCCGGTGTTCAGATCGATGCGGACGTTGATGCCGCGGAACGGGATTCGTGCGAAATCGAAGTACCGGCGAACAGTATCGCTGACACTGAGCTTGGCTGTCTCCAACAGTGACACCAAGTTCACGCCCTGATGCGACAGATTGACCATGCCCGGCTGTTCGTCGGCGGGTTCGTCGTCGCTGTGGGCGCGCACCCATGACCATTCCGCGAGATTGAGCGACGCGGCGTAATAATCGGTGACGAATTCCGTTTGGTTGTCGCGGGGCAGGCCGTACTGGTAGTGGGCGGTGGTGCGGATAGCGATCGTCTTGTAGTCGCTTTCGAGCCCGACCACCGCCGCCGCATAGATCATTACCTGGTCGGCATTGGCAGGCACATTCTGCACAGTGCTGGCGACCAGCGCGCCTTCCGGCGCGGGTGAGTAGTAACTGAAAGCGTCTTCGGTTTGCCGCCTCTGGTTGGGCGGGGCGAATCCGGCCTGTTGCAGTGCGTCGCTCGCGCACGCCAGTTCCGGGTCGCCCTTGCCGAACACCCGGATGCGGTGCAACCCGAGAATTTCGGCTCCGGTGGCACCTGGGGGGAGCAGGCCCTGGATTATCGATTCCTCATATTCGAGCCAAGTTCCCTTGGACTGTGCCAGTCGTACGACACCGGAGCGGACTACCGTTCGCGTACCCGGAATATCTTGTGCCGCCGTTGTTTCGGGATTGTTGTCGATGACCTCGAGCAGCAGTGTTCGGCGTCCGTAGGTTGTCCCGACCGTTCGTGCCGCGAGGCGAACTTCGCCGGTGCTGTTGTCGAGCGAACGCCGGATCAGTTCGACGGCGGCCGACTCCGCGTCGGCGATGTGCTCGTCGCTGAGCCATTCCTTCTTGGTGCGCACCCATTCGGTCAGCGCGGAACCGGCTTCGAGTGCGGCCGTCAGACGCTCGGCGTCACCGAGCTGAATGCCGTCGACTCCACGCGGGCCTACCGACAGCTCGAATTGCGGGATGCCTTCGCGTCGTCCCGGGTGCACGGCCATGGCCTCGTCACCCGGGCCCGGTTCGAACAGCAGGTGCGACCACGACGCGTCGTACGGGCCGACACGCAGATGCCAGAACGAAAGCGTTCCTTCAGGTCCGAGCTGTTCGAGTCCGACCCGGCTCACCAAGGTGTCCGGGTCGAACTCCACCAGTGGCACCTGATGTGAATCGGTCATTACATCTGCGCGCTGCTGCGCGGCGGCCAGCTCCACCAAAAGACTTGTGGCATAGCGGAGTTGCTGACGTTCGAAATCGCTGAGCTCCGCTCGTGGTCGCGAATTCAGCGAGTGCACAAGGAGTTTCACCCGCTGTCGGTTGGCGGCGTTCAGCGTCTCGAGATCATGGGTCATATCCATCCCGAGCACCACGTCGGGATATACCTTGATCAGCGTCGCCCGCTCTTGCGGACTCAGATCGATCTCCCACCACGACTCGTGGTCGGTATGGGCGAGAACGTTGTCGTCTCGAAGCTTCAGCCACGCGATCGTGGCGCCCGGCACAAGCTTGTCCAGCGCTTGCCCTATCAGCTCGTAATCGGCCGGTGTGGGCAACTCCACGGTATCGACCGGCGTTTCGGGTGTCGGTGTTTCGGGTGGTTGCTCATCGGTAGGAGCCGCCGCGTCGGCGATCTCCCGGCCCTTATCGCTATTGGTGACGACGTTGATCGGTTCGCTTTGCTGGGTGCGGTGTGCAATCTCGGCTGTATCGGAACTTCTTGCTGCTGAATCGGTTTCGGGTTCTTGGGTATCCGCCGCGATGTGCGCCGTGGGGGTCGCGTCACCTGCATGCGGCACCGTGGCCACGGCGAGCACGACGCCGTCGCGTACCCGCCATTTTCCTTCGATGAGTTGTACCGGCGGACCGAAGAAGGTCAGGTCGGTGACCGGTAGGTGGGCTTGGAACGTGCCGGTGGCCAGATCGATGGTGACGTGGATGTCGCTGTCGTGTGGGACTTCTGGGAGCAGTGCATCCAAGCTTTCGCTGACCGCGTCCTTGATAACCCGGAACAGTCGGTCCAGATGTACTCCGTCGCGCGTCCGGTCCTGACCACCGACGTCTTGGAGCCAAGCCCATTCCTCGTCGTTGAGGAAGCCTGGTTGCATGCCGGCGCGTTCGAGAAATGGTTTGTGCTCGCGGGCGCTGATGCCGAGTGCTCGGAAGTCTCGTGCATGGGCGACTACCGCGGCGGCGAAGTTGGATGGGCAGTAGGGGGGAAGCTCTGTGATGGCGCCTACCACCTCGTCGGGCCACGGCAACGGCATCGGGTAGTCGGGACGGAAACTCTCGCTGAAGCCGGGCGCGGCGATCGCGGAGAACCCGAGGCGGTGCAACGCCATTCGGCCGCACTTGAAACCCGGGTCTGCGCCACCCAAGATATCGATATTCCGCTGTCCGAGAAGCTCCTCCCCGAGCACATTCGACGGGAGGAGGGCGTGAATCAATGATTCCTCGAACGCGAGCCACGTCGACTTCCGGTCTTCGAGTTGCACAACTCCGGCTTTGTCCGCCTTCCGGGCGGCCGTGAATTCCTGAACCCCAGACGATTCGGGGTTGTTGTCGATCACTTCGACAATGAGTTCGCGCTCACCGGCCCGGTGCAGACTCTGCGGAATTCGGGCAACGACACGAACCTCGCCGGTGCTGTCGGCGAGCGCTCGCGCGGCCAATTCCGCAACTGCGACGCGCACAGTTTCGATCTGTTCGTCGCTGTGCCAGTCCCTCATGCCCAGCCATTCGGCCACCTCATCGGCCGCGACCTCTGCGGCGTGTTCCACTTCGGCGGCGGCCAGGTGTGTGCCCGGCACACCGGGTGTGCCCACGGTCACCTCGAAGGGGCGGTGTTCGGTACGTCGTCCGGGGTGCACCGCCATGTCGTCCTCGCCCGGCCCTGGTTCGAAAAGCTGATCGGGCCAGGATGTGTCGTCTGGGCCGACTCGCAGATGCCAGAACACATCGTCCTCGGCGCCGGGCACGATCAAGCTCAGGCCGACCAGGCTCACCAGCGTGGTCGGGTCGAATCGCAGTAGGTGCACGGCAAATGGGATGTCGAGGTCGCGTGCTCTGGCCTGTGTCAGGTCGTTCCACAAGCGAACGGCGTATTCCAGTTGCCGAGTCTGTGCATCGGTGAGTTCCTCGGCCGGTAGCGAACGTAGCTCCTGCACAAGCAGTTTCAAGGACCGCTCAGCCGCCTCACTCTGTACGTTCGTCGGAAAGTATTGATCCCGCGCGCACACTTCCCCCGGATACACCTTGACCAACGCCGCCTGCTCGTCATCGCTCAACCGGTGCCACCAGCGCTGGATTTCGAGCTGTGCGCTGCGACGGCGGGCGTCATTGACACGCGTCATCCACGCGGCCGTCGCGTCCGGCGCCGCCTTGCGCAACGCTTGCGCCGCCAGGTCTCGGTCGGCCTGCGTGGCCGGTTCCACCGCGAAGAAGTCACTCGCTTCGGAACCGTCCGGCTGAGCCGGTGTCGGCTGCGCCGCTTCGACACCGGGCTGGTTCTCGCTGTGGGTGTCGGGGGCGAAGGGGGTGATCCCGGGATGCTCGAAGGCCATGTCGGCGGGGGACTCGTCGACTGTGGTCTTCCCGGTTGGAAGGGCGGGCCGAGGCTGGGCGGAAGTCTGGGCGGACGTATCGATGGTGGTCGCTGCCTGGTTGGGCGCATCCGGTCCGCCGGTCAGCTGCCTCGGTCCAGCTGCGTCGCCGGTCTGCGGCAACATATAGCCGTACTCGAAGGTTTGGTCCCCGTCGATGACCGTGCGGGTAACCACGCGGGTGAATCCGTGTCCGAGGGCGGCTTCGGGTATCCCGGTGACGGATTCGACCCACAGCATTCGGGTTCCCTTGGGAGCCAAGGTAATTCCGACGTCCAGGAAATCGAACCGGTTCGACGGAAGGTGCCCCATCTCGGCGGTGCTGAAGCCAGGGTTCCAGGAAACCCCGGTGGTCCCTTCCGACACCAGCGGGACCGTCACGAACATGTCGCGCTCGGAGCGGTGGCGGTGCATCGTTTCGTCGACGCACTGAACATGTCGCGCCGCATCGTCGTTCGCGGAACGCTGCTCTTCGGGAGTGATCAGGTAGTCATTGGCCGCCACATATCCCAGCGGACTCTCCGATACCGAGCCCTTGATCCAGGCGAGGGATTCACGTTCCAGCTCCGAGAAATTCTGATTCCAGTATTGCCGGGCGTAGGCGATGGCTTCCTCGCGGGTCCGGAACACCAGTGCGGTTGTGGACAATTCCGCGAGGGCCACTTCATGTTGGCGTTCCCGCGGGAGTGCGTTGAATTCGTCGTCGGACAGCAATGGCCGATATGTGAACGGCTGGTCGTCCACGGGCTGCTCGGGTGTCGCGGTGTCGGTGGCGTCCTCGTCGGTCACGATCCGGCCATGTAGGACCGGGGCCTGCGCGTCGAGCCCGCGGATCTCGGCGTCGAGGCGGTTCACCTCGTCGGCGTTGTCCACCAGGGTGTTGAGCTCCAACAAGTCTCCGGCGAAGGCGGCGTTCTCGGCATCGGACCCCATCGACAGGGTTTCCAACCGGTCCGCGTCCAGATCCTCGGCGCGCTCGCCGGACCGGACCAACTCGTCGAGCAACGCGTCGCGCTCTTGCCGCAGCTGTTCCAGTTGTGGTGCACCTCGGTCGGGCCGTGCGGGGTCCACTTCCAAGGTCGCGGGGTCGAGGTCGTCGCGCATTTCGGCGGCCGCGTCGCGCATTTCGCGCGCCTGCTCGCGCAGCCGGACCAGCCGTGCCCGCTGCGCGGACGCGTCCACTACCTCGTTGGGACGGGCATTGAGGCCCACCTCTTTCCCGGCGTTGGATTCGACCGGCTCGTTGTCGGGTGGGCTCGCCGGGCCATCGGGCTCGGCCGGAGGGGAGCCGATGAGCTTCCCGGGATAGTCGTGTCCAGGGGCACCGGGAACGGGCAGGTTCGGATCGAGTGGTGTGACCGGTCGGCGGTCGCTGCCGATGGCAATCGCGTAGACCGCCTCACCCGCCGGGCCGGAGGTGCCCCGTACATATTCGGTCCATTTCTCGGTACGGTCCCGGCGTTCCAGCCGTTTCCGGTTGGGGTCGTAGCCGACCAGGTCGCCTTCGATGGTGCGACCGGTTTTCTTGTCCTTACGCCACAGGGTGGCATGCGCACCCAGTTCGCCGGGTCGATCGACCACCACGACGATCTGGGCGCCCGGGCCCAGATCGCCCAGGAGGTCGTCGATCTTGTCGCGGGCGGTGCGCTCCTCGTCCGGTCTGATCTCCTTGGAATTCCAAGCAGCGCTGATATATCGCGCCAGCTGTCTCGGCCACATGCCGGCCGGGAGCTGCGGTCCGTCCGGGAACTGGACCGGTACGCCGTCGAGAAGCAGCTGCGAGAGTATCCAGAGCGCACAATCCCTACTGCCTTCCAACAGGATTGCCAGGGCCGGGTCGTGCCACGACAGTGTCTGGTCGTCCGGGAAATCGAATGTGGTGGAGCCGTCGGGGCTCGGCTGAGGCAGCGACGGCGCTGCTTGAACGAGATAGGGCGCCAGCTCGGGATCGTTATAGGCGAGCAGCGCCATCATGTCATCGGCCGGACTACCGCTCGACTCGAGCACGATCCGTGTCAGTTCCGGTCGCCCGCCGTCTTGAGTGGCGTAGTACCTGCGGTTGTCGATCAGCCCGACGAGTTCGGAAATCAGGCTCAGCGCGGCGTTGTTCGGGTCGGTGTGTCCGATCTGCAGCACATAGGCGACCTTGCGGCCGGGTGCGGTCCGCGCGGAATTCCTGATCCCTTCGGCCATCCTGGCCACACCCGAGGTAACCGAATCCAGGTCGACTCCTTGGCCGCCCATGATGACGTGCACCTCGTCGGCGGCATCGACATCGCCGATGGCCAGCGTCAGCTGTCCGAACTCGCTCGACGCGAACTGCAGTGCGTGGACCGGAGGTTCCCCGGGCAACGTGGCCGCGACATCTTCGGCCATCGCGATACCGGCAACGGCAGCGTCGAGGATGGCGTTCACGAGGTGCGATTCCGGCGGGATGGCGTGGCCGGTGGCCGCGAGTCCGGCCAGATTGGCTGCGAGGGTTTGCTTTTCCTCCGGAATCGCGGTCCGAGTATCCCGGTCACGCCATCGTGCCGGCACATGCGCGACATCGACGAGATCTTTCATGCGCCCGACGAGATCCCACCGTTGCTCCCGATTCAGGAAGTGGAAGGCCTCGGCTGCCGCGCATCCGGGGTCGGGAACGAGTCCGTTGTTCCGGTCGTCTTGCTCCAGCAATTCCAGAATGTGCGATACCTGTTCGGCCGCCACGGTCGCCATTCGGGCGCGTGCGCGGCCGGCGGCCGGCAGCTGACTCGGGAGGATTTGCCGGGCTTGTGCAGGCGGGACGAGCAGCTGATCAGCAACTTCGTGCAGTTGCCTACCGAGGTGCCGAACCTCGGCACGAATGCCATGCAGCTGCGAGCCTTCCGATTCGTGAGCGGGATCCGGATCCAGCGGATCGAACAATACGATGGCGGCGATATCGGCCGCCGCACCGATGTCGGCGCGGAGTTGCTCGCGCCGCGCAGTTGCCGCGTTGTATCGCGCGGCCAGTGACTCGAACGCGGTGGTGTTCTCGTTCAGTAAGGCGAGTTCACCGAAACACCCAGTTAGTGCGGCGAGATCGTTGTACCGCAGGGCCATCTGGTGCGAGGTATCGTCTTGCGTCGCGCCTTGGAACTCCAGAAAAGTCAGCACCCATGGCCCCACTGCCGACTGGGAGATGCCCAGGTGCTGCGCGATTCGACGAGCCAGTTCGTCCAGTTCGCGCTGCGGGGCTGCCGGATCGTCGAGGTCGACACCCTGCCGGTCGGCAAGCTCCGCGATCCTGGCCCGCAGTGCGGCCTGTCGTGCTTCGCCCTGCTGGACTGCCGCGTCGAGTCTGGCGCGGAGGCGGATTTCGGCGTCGAGGTCGTTGACCCGCTCGGCCGCGGCGAGCAGATTACGGAGGTCGCGGTAGTCGGTGCTGTGGTCCTGCGCGATTGCTGGAGGTGCGGTCAGCATGTCCTCCGCATCGGCCAGTCCGTTGTGCAGTCGTCGCAACGCCGCCGATCCGGGCGTCAAGTTCGCCGGATTGATGTTGTGTCGCTGAGCGATGTTGTGTTGCTGAGCGAGTTGATCGCGCCTGGCGCGGGCCTGCTCGCGAAGTTCGTTCAGGTGGGTGGTGTGGTCGCCATCCACGGGGAGCGATTCGGTTGCCGCATCCCGGGTTTCGCGATCGGAACGCTGCTGCGCCAGAGCTGCCACCAGATCGGTCGTTCTGGTACCGGCCGAGGCGGTGGTCTCGACCGCGGTCTCCTGGAACCCGGTAAAGCCCTCCAGCACATCGACATACCAGCCCGTTCGGCCAAGGCGTGCGTATCGCGACAGTGAGTCGATCAGCCGCTGCTCGTCCGCCGCGATCTCCTCGGACGGGGTGTCGTGGGGGAGCCACTCCTTGGTGCCGTTCTCCTCGGTCACAACACGTTCGACGAACCCGATCGGATCCGCGCGGTCGGTGTAGGCGTTGAGATAGTTGACGGGCACGAGACGTCCGGCACGGTCCAGGCGCCATTTGTCGCCGGTATGCCAATTCGATGGCCGGATAAGGCCATTGGCCAATCCCAGTCGTTTCGCGTCGGGGGTGAGCAGATAGCTTTCCCAGGCGTCCGTGCCGAATTGCGCGGGCAGGCGATCCGCGTCGCGTCCGGGCACGTACTCCACCAGCAGGACGAGTTCGGTGCGGCGGAGCACATCCGGGGCCGGCACACCGACGTCCCTGGCTGTCCCCAGCCCCAATTCCTGGGAGTCGGCCTGCCGTTCGTTCCGCATTGTCCATTCGACTGCCTGGTACCCGTTGTTGTAGGTGATCAGATAGATCTGTTGCGGTGAGGTCGGACGATTCGAACCGGAGTCGAGACGCCGCCGGGACAGCTCACCGGAGGCTTCGGCTTCGGCAACCTTTTCCGCGAAGGGTCGCTCATCGATGAGGCCGTTCAGCCACGCGGTTTCCTCGGGGATGGTGTAGAAACCGATCCCCGGGTCGGGTCCGTCGTAATCGCCGCGTATGCGGAAGTTGTGCAGATGCCCGCTCTTGTCGATCAACACCCGCCGATATTCGATCGGCAACCCTTCACGTTCTGCTCGCTCGCGCAAGCCCGGGGCGAGCACATCCAGCAGGAACTCCTGGCCTCGCAGCGGCGATACGACCACGATGCGTTCGCCCGGCACCTCGCCGACACCTTCGACCGGACGCCCCTCGTCGTCGAGAACGGGGACCGCCCCTTCGGCGGCGAGCAGATCCCGAGCGGCCAGGATCGCCAAGGCGATGCGCGTCTCCGCCAGATGTTCGAAGGCGGTTTCGACATGCGGTTTCAGCGCTCGGAAATGCTGACCGAGTTCCCGGACCGCAGCATCGTCGGCCTGAATCCTCGCCAACTCGTCCGAGGTGACCGGCTGTTGGAGCGCCGCCGCGAGGCGTTGCCGCTGCAGCTCCTCCAGGTCGAGAACCAACTGTTCGATTTCCGCGGCGTCACGCAGATGCAGGCTCGTGGTATCGATACCGAGCCGTTGTCCCGGGCGCAGCGCTTCGGCCGCCATTTCGGCCGCGTGGGTTTCGGCCGTTGCCAGCCTTCGCTGGACTGCCGGGGGAAGTTCGGTGCCGGTGCTCGGTCGCGGGCTCGATCCGTCCGGTCCGTCGCCGCGGGATTCGGCCGCAGGATTATGTGCGCTCGAAGCGTTTTCATCGCGATGCTGGGGGAGTGGATCCCAGAACCGTGGGTCGCCCTGGTTGTCGTCGTGCTGGAAGCCGAGCCCCTGCCGGAACAACTGTTGTGGCCGGTTGGTACCGACGAGACGGAATCGCACAGGTGCGACGGGGTTCTGGGCGTGGTCGAAGGTCTCGACACCAGGCGGCAATGCGCGGCCTTGCGGCGTGGCCCCGGTCGATTTCGCCCGATTGGGGCGCGGTGATGGTGCGGTCGGGTCGGCCGGCGGTGCGGTCGGCTCGCGCCGATCGTCGACGGGCGCGGTGCTACTGTCCTCGGCCCACGAAATGCCCGACTCCGCGAGCCAAGTCGTCAACTTTTCGTGAAGCAATCCGATCGCCGCGATAGCACGTGGCCGGTCCGGTCCCAGGTCCACGATGCTGTAGCGGGCGATGAAGGTGTCATTGTGCGGGGTCAGGGTGACGGTGACCGCCGCCGAGCCACCGCGAGCGAGCTCGACCGGCAACTCGATCGATACGGCTCCGGCGGCCGACTCCGTGCTTGTGCGTCCCACCCAGAAGACGACATCCTCGCCGTCGGCGCGTCGGCGGACGCCGTAGCCGCGGAACAGCTTGTCGGCATCTCGGCCGTTGTCGCGAACCAGCTGGGCGACCGGCATTTGCGCTCCCTGGCCGCGCCACATCAGGCCCTGGCGATCGGCGCCGAGTTCATCGAATGCGCATGCGCTGAGGTCGACCTCGCTCTGCAACAGCGCGTCCAGAATCTGGGCGGGGACCATGGGGTCGGCGTTCCAATCGCCGAAGTTCTGATCGAACGCCTCGACCTCGGTCGGTCTGCCGTCGAGCTTGAAGGTTCCGAAGCCGCTCAGCTCGTCGAGCGACCCGCCTTGCTGGAGGAATGCGACGAGCAGCTCATCGTGAGAGGCATTGGTGGTGATGAATTTTCCTGCGGTTGTCAGCAAGAACGGTTGGCCGCCTCGGTCGTCGTCGGTGCGATATTGCTGGTTATCGGGCCCGAGGAACTGTCCATCGGAGTTCACCGTCAGCCAGACGAGATCGATCTCCGTCGCATCTTCAGGCGGGACCTCCGATGGGGCTACCGTTCTGTATCCGGTGTGAGTCGGCGGCACGGAGTCGAGGCCGGTCGACCGACCGTCGGGAGCGGATTGACTTGTGGGCGAGGAAGTGTCGAGCTGTGGTGTCGGCTTACCACCGTCGTGCGGCAATGCCTCGTCGAGGATCCCCAGGTGCAGTGCCTTCATCAACAGCGGGGTCCGTCGCCGGACCCCGAATTCCTCGGCCATGCGCGCGCGGCGACGGACCACGGTTCTCGTCGCGATTCCCAGCCGCGCCGCGATGGCTATGTCCGACAAGCCTTCCGCCATCAGACGAAGTATCGAGAGTTCCTCGGGGGACAGCCTGATGCCATGCGACTGGATCGGAGTCAGCTTTGTGAGCAGTCCCTGGCGCCGTGCCGCCATGACTGTCTGAACCGCACCAGTGGTGTTGAGCTTCGCGGCGGCATTGGCCTGGTGATTCTTTACGGTCCGCTCATCCACCCCCAGTGCCGCCGCGATTTGGGCATGCGTCATGCCCGCCTGTAACAGGTCGAGCACCTCTCCCTCACGCTCCGACAGCACGCCGCGATCGGGTGGCGTCAGCGGCGTCGCTGGCGCGGCCGGCTTGTCCGCGCTGGGAGCCAGCATCGCCGCGAGGCGCGCCGCAGCGTCGTCGACAGTGGGGTCCTCGGTCGGTGGGGACTCGACGGTGGTCGGGGCGAGAAATGCGGCCAGCCGGGCGGCCGCGTTGTCCACGCTGGGATCGGGATTCGGCCGAACGTCGTCCTTTCGGTTCGCCGCCGCTTCGGCCGCGGCAGGTTCCACGGTGGCCAGCCGAGAGATTCCGAGCTTTCCTTCGATGCGACTTCGGTGCGTCCAAACGGTCGATTTGGATATGCCCAGAAGTCTCTCGATCGTGTGACTACCTCGCCGTTGCGCAATCAGCTCGAGGACCTCGAGTTCGCGATCGGTCAAGGCGTAACCATGGCGAGCTGTCGACGTCGGCGTGGTCTGGAGCTGCCAGTACGCGCCACGGATTGCGGCAACCGTGATAACCAACTGGCGGACGGTCACTTCGCCTTCGCCACGCTTCAAAGGCCAAAGTTGGCGTTTTTTGTTCTGGGCGGGTGGGGCGAGCGCCCTGAGCGCGCGCACCAATTCGGATTTGGTTGCCTGAGCCATCGCGGTGATCTCCCGCTGGAACTGCGCGGCGCCATCCTCCTCGGTAATGAATTCGGCCAAGATCCGGTCTCGGAAGCTGAGGAAATCGCGATGTTCCTCCACCAGGCGTCGAGTGGTCGAGATGATCAACGCCTCGAGGCGCGGGTCCCCGATCAGATCGACATATTCGACCGCGTGTTCGAGGACTTCGTCGCGGATCTCGAGTGCAGTCCGGTTTTCGCCGATCTCTGTCAGTGCATGGCGAAATATCTTGTTTCCGAATTTTTTGCGCAGCGTTCGGGTCGATTTCTCGCCCTGTCCTGCCGTGTCGTTGGTCTGCTCGGCAGTGTCATGGGCTGCTGCCGCTTGATCTTTCGGATCCGATGCCTTTTGGGTCGGGCGCGTACCGGCGGCGGTGGTCGGGGTCTCCGCGGCTCGACGCAGCGCGAGCACTGTCTGCGTAAGCAGTTCGGAAAACCGAGGGTGGTCCACGAACAAGGTAAAAGCTCGCCCGCGCAACATCGTCGGATCCTGAAAATCCAACTGCGGCTTCCGATGTTTGGCGATCGCGTCCCGGAGATGCCTTATCAGCTCGGCCGCATCCTGCAAGGGTTGGATATCGGGCAGGCGAGCGGCGCTCGCCACGAAGGCATTGCTCGCTATTTCGAGTAGCTCGAATGCGGCGGCGGGCTCGCGAGTTCGGGTCAGATAATAGCTGACAACGGTGACGATATTCGGCAGGAATGATGCCGCGGCCGCGGCAAAGGTTCGGTCGGATTCCGTTCGCGTCGGATCGAAGGCATCCGATTCCGAACGCAGCGCGTCGATCGCACGGGCGACGTCGGCATCGAATCCGCCGATCAGTCCGGTCCGCAGGTAGCCGTCGATATATTCGGACCAGTCCGTCCGATCCGTCCCTCGTACTTTGAAATGTTCTACCAGCCCGTTGATTGCGCTGATCGCCGCGTTGGTGGGCGCGCGGTGCTCGCCTTCCGGTTTGGTCTTCCTGGGGAACCCCCAATCCTCGGACCAGGGCATCGTTTCGACAGCGGTAGTCATGCTGTGGACGATGCGTCCGAGGTGCGAGGGGAGAGTGTCCAGGAAATTCAGCTCGTTCTGCGGGGCGCCGAGCGGCTCGGGTATGTCCTCGGATGCTTTCAAGGGCAGCGCACCGGCGAGGTCGAACACCGCGTTCGTGGCGGCTAGCAACGCCCGAACAACTGGCAGGCGAGTCTCGAGATCCCGGCCGAGGTCGAACAGCGTCGAGTAGTCGGGGATGGTTCCCTGATGGGTATTCGCCTGGATCCGGTGGCACTGTTCCCATATCAGGACATTGAGCAATCGCGCCGCGGCCACCGCGACGTCGACCGGCGGCGGCGCGCCGTGACGGAAGGCGCCCAGATGCGCGGTGACTTCGGCGGTCGTATGGGCGATCAGCCGCTGTACATCTTCGTCGGACCGGGTCGCGGCCCAATCGTGTAGCTCACGATAGGAGGCGGCGAGCGTGTCCGGCATCTGCGGGGTAGCAGGCGTCTTCGAGGCCGCGGCGTCAAGCGGCTGGTCCGGAGTCGGGTGCGTCGCGGCAGTTGCGGGCTGGGGACTGCGGGTCCAGGGCGTCGTCCCGTCGGGCTTGCGGTGTTCGGGTGCCTGCGATGCGGCACCGGCGCCGGCGGATCGACGCTTGCGCCATGGTGAATCCAGAGCCGGACTCGTGGATTCGCGTCGGCCGGGCGGCTCTGTCGGTGCCACATCCTGGTTGCTGCGTCCGCCTGCGGGATCGGCGCGATGCTCGCTGGTCTCCGGCTGCGCGCCGGGCAGGTTTGTTTCAGCGTTGCCACTGACCCGGCGGTCGGTCCCCGGGGAGAGTTCGCCCGCCCGGCGTTGCTCCGAATCCGGCTGGTCCGCAGTGGTTTTAGGCTCGTTACCGGACGTACTCGCGATTGCCTGATCGCCGGGCGCATTGTCGGGTGTTGATTGCTTGGGTTCGGGCTGGGTCTGGGGGTTTTGTTGTTCGGCTGGTTGGCGTTGTTGTTGGTTGGGTTCGTTGGTGTTTGGTTGGGTGCGGGGTGTGCGGGTGCCGTCGGATTTTTGGGTGTGTTCGTCGGTTTTCGGTGAATGGCCGGAACTGCTTGTGTTCGTGGAGTTTTCGTTGTTGGTCAGGGTGGTGGGGTTGTTCTGGGTGTTGGGTTCGGGTGCGTTGTCGGGGGTGTTGGTGCTGGGTTGTCCTTCGATTTTGTGGGGGTGTTTGGTGTGTCGGTACCAGGGGGCATTTTTTTGGTGGGGGTGAGCGTGCCATGGTTGTTGGTGTAGTAGGTGGCGAAGACTTTTGTGACGGTGTGGTCTGCGGGTTGCCATTTGTTTTGGCCGTTTTCGTCGCCGTCGTAGTTGCGGACGTGGGGGATGTAGACGTCTGGGTGGGGGTCGTTGGGGTCGGGGGTGGGGTCTTTGGCGAGGGTGTCGAAGACGAGTACTTCGTTTCCGGCGTTGACGAAGGTGTAGGAGTGTGAGTTTTTGCCGTAGTCGACGATGAGGACGGCGATGTGGATGCCGGTTTGTGCGGCGTTGCGGACGGTTTCGGCGGTGGTGGTGAAGCGTGGGTCGCCGTCGTATGGGGTGGGGCGGAGTTGGGCTCCGAGGGTGGCTTCGACGGGTTTCCAGTTTTTTGTGGAGTCCCATGTGCGGTCGGTTGGGTCGGGTTCGGGGGAGCCGTCGTGGGTGAGTGTTACGGCTCGGAATACGCGGGCGAGTTGGATGGCGCAGTTTTTGATGATGGTGGGGTCGAGTGTGTGGGTGTCGGGTTCCTGGTGTGTGGTCGAGCCATCACCGGCCGGTCCCGGTTCATTATTCCGACCGCGTAGGGCACCTGTAGCGATTGCGAGTGCCGCCGAGCCGAGTGCCACGGCACTCCAAACTCCCGTGAGTATCCACCCGGTCCCAGCGTTGCCGACCGTTGACAACATGTAGCCGCCGAGTACGCCACCGAGAATTCCGCCGATACCAGTCATGACGTTGCTTGTCGCAATCGCTCCGCCGAGAGCCTCCACGGGAACGACCGCTTGTTGGTACTCGAGGATCTTCAGGTTGCCTAATACAAGGGCCGCACCCACAGCAAGCGAGGTCGGTCCGAGGAGCCACGGGTTGGTTGTGGTCGCGTATTCGGCGGTCAGTGCGGCCCACGTCGCTATCGCGGCCGGATGCGACCATTTCAAGTCGGCGCGCTCGGCCCACGACTTGAATAGCGCTGCAAGCAGAACTCCGGCGCTACCGGCGGACATGACCAATGCCGTTGTGGTCGGCGAATAGCCTGCGTCGTTGACGATATTTGCCAGCTCTACGCTGGCGGCCGAAACCCCAAAAGCACTCGGAACCAGCAGTCCGGTGCGGCCGCGCATATATGGGTCCCGCCACATGGCACGGGCACCATCGAACAGGCGGACTTCCGCGGATGACTTCTCCGGTACCACCCGGGGGAGCTGGCGCAGTAGCCACCGATTCACTGCGTAGGATGCGGTGTCGACCAAGAAGGGGAACGCCGACGAGATGTGCCCGGCCGCCTGCATGAGCGACGGTCCCACCGTGCCGGACGCCTGACTCTCGATCAGCGACAGCCGTCTCGCGTCGCTTTGCTCTTCTTTCGTTCGCGCCAGGTGTCTCCTAGCGTAGACCGAGGTGCTGGTTGCGTTGATGACGTCGATGACCTTTACGGCGACCGCCGATCCGATAATGGCCTCCAACGCGCCCGGTAGGCCGGCGGCGACCCAGCCGCCAGCGGCGCCCGTGATCGCGATTCCGGCTGTCGACATTTTTAGTAGCGTTTCAAGATTGTCGTCACGTTCCGCGCGCCGCCCGGCCGGGATCTGTGCGATCAGGCCGGCTAATTGGGTCAGGGATACCGTGATGCCGGTCAACAGCGCCGAATCGGTCATCTGATCGACCAGCAGCGGGACGTAGCCGGCCAGGCCGACGCCGCCGATGCTGGAGATGGTAGCGCCGGTGTAGAGCCGGGCGAGCTCCTTGTTCTGTGGGGCCTTGCTGCGGATCCATTGCAGCCAGCGGGAATCCGGTCGTG
>NZ_BAGN01000390.1 GCF_000308835.1 Nocardia vinacea NBRC 16497
GCGAATGTCGATGTGCGCCAGGATGGTTCGTCCGACGAGCGGTTCCCCCGAGTACGAGGCTGTGCTGAGGCAGTTCTACTCCGACATCGCCTGTCCAGCAGCCCCACCGCCCTGCCCAAGCTGCTGGCCGTCGCGGACCCGGAGCTGCCTGGGAGTTTGGTGCCGAAGTATCGGTTCGATCCGCAGACCGGTGAGATCGGTAACCGCAACGGTGTTTTCGTGACCAACCTCGAGCACAAGACGGGTTTGAAGGCGTCCGCGACCTGCGAGCTGACCTTCGGCGGGCATGGCACACCAGCGATCGGGTATCTCGTCGGCGAGGTCCACGACGGTATGAGAGGGTTTCCGACCCATGTGATTCGTCGCGCAACTGTTCGAGGTGGGTACTGCGAGCGCCGCCGGTGAGATCGTAGCTGCGGCCGTTGTCATTGGTTGCGCCGCAAGGCTTTCGTATCGCCACGGTGCCACAAACTCTGGTGCCAGCAGTCGATGCAGAATTTCTGGCCGTTCGTGGGAGCGGCAGTGTTATCGACGGGCTGTCACCGCCTGCTGGTCATCGGGCGGTGACGAACCGACCCAGCTGCGGCACCGCTTCACCGGGGTGTTTGGCTTGGAAGCCTTCGCCGAGTGCCTGCAGTTTCCAGTCCCCGCCGACGCGGAAGACCTTGGCCATCGCGATCGCGGTGAATGCCATGCCACCTGTGAGTGAGTATCGGGCGAGTTCGGTGTCGGTGGTGGTGTCCACCAGGCGGCAGAACGCGTTGCGGACTTGTTCGAAGGTTTGGCCTTGGTAGGAGGTGACGACGAACAGCAGGGTGGTGATGTGGGCCGGGACTCGGGTGAGGTCGACCAGAATCACTTCGTCGTCGCCCACGCCTTCACCAGTGAGGTTGTCGCCTTGGTGGCGGATGGATCCGTCCTTGGAAGTGAGTTGACCGTAGTAGGCGACATCAACCAAATGCGCCTCGGCGAACATCGCCACCCATGCGTCGAGATCGATCGCGATCGTGCGGCCGCCGAACAAGCCGCCCTTCTTGACCGGATCCCAGCCCAGACCCATCCGGATATAGGTCAGCGCGACACCACCGTCCTTGCGGAGCGTGACCCGCTGCCCCTTCGCCAGGCTCACTGGACGGTTCTTGGACAGACTCACCTCACCCGGTGCCGGTGTCGCATGCGGAGCGGGCGATGGCCGATAGCCCTGGCCCGGACCCGCAGAGACCGGACCCGGTGCCGGGGGATAACCACCCTGGGGCCGATAACCGGGTGAGGCCGGGTAGGACGCCGCGGGCGGATACTGCGGCGGCCGACTGGTATCCACCGGATCAGCGGTTGGCGGCGGGTAGCTCGGCGCCGGCTGTGCGGGGTAGGCGTGCGGTGGTGGGGTGTGTGCGGCGGTCGGCCGGGGTGGGTCGTTGACGGTCACGCCGTGGTCGGTGACCAGGGCGGCGAATCCACCCGCATAGCCTTGCCCGACCGCGCGGACCTTCCAACCGGCCTGGCGTCGGTACAACTCAAGGGCGATCACGATGGACTCGGTAGTGAGACCCTCGATCCGGTACTCGTACAACCGGTTACCACTGGTATCGGAGACGACCGCCGACGGTGCGGCGATCCGCCCGAACTGACTGCTGGTGTCATCGAGGGTGATCACCGCCCGGATTTGTGCGATATCGGCGGGCACCCGATGCAATGACACCTCGAGTACAGCGGGTTGGCCGGGCGCCGTCGGTTGCAAACGAACACCGGGACCGGTCGGCTGGTTGAAGAACACGAAATCCGTGTCCGAGCGGACCTTGCCCGTCTCGGTGACCAGCAAAGCCGATACCTCCGCCGGTGCGGCGACCTGCACGGCGACCACCACATCGGTGACAGTCAATGGGCCGTTCTGGCCCTTCACCAGTGTCGCGGACACGTCCGGCCCCTTCGCCTGTCAAATTGCACTCTGCTACCAACTCTACGAGAAACAACCGACCGCGTCCGACCGCCCGCGGTGGCACCGAACAACATTGACGCGCGGTCCATCCGAACCAACTCGCTTCGGATCGGTTGCGGTACGAATCGTGTACTACCAGAGCGAGATTCGGCGGGGCGGTGTTCACCACGGTCATCTTTGCCCTGGCACGAGCCCGGTGATTGGACCGTCGAATTGGCAAGTCCACCACAGGTACTCGCTGACAGCCAGCATCGAAGACGTGGACTTTCTGTTGACCGAGCATCGACTCGACTCCGAACTCGTCGGAACCTGCATAATCAGTTGTTATCCAACGCATTTATCAGGCGTGGCCGCCGATGAGTATCAGTATGAACACCACTGCTTGGACGATCATCGCGGCTGTGCCGACGATTCCGAGGACGAGTCCGACCATAACTTGCGTGCGGCCGCTGATGGCGCCGCCGGATCGGTTGATGTCGATGAGGGCTTGTTGGCTCATCGCCCAGGCCATCGGTGCGCAGATGCCGCAGCAGGCCAGTCCGAGCATGCCCAGAATCAGGGCAGTCGAAGCGCGTGGATGCTCGATCGGCCCGCCGATGGGCTTTCCGAACTCGTCGATCGGGACCCCGAGCATGTTTCCCGCTTGGAACCCATAGGGATCCATCATTCCTCGACGCTATAACTCGATGTTCGTCCCGCGCTGTTGCTCGCATCCCCCGGCGAGCCCTTCGACCGAATCGGCTCTTACCTCTAACCATTCGCGGCACGGATCACAGGTGCGTCGGGGTGGAGCACGCTCGGGCCGGGCACACTGGGGCAGGTGTCTCCGGTCGATACCCCGCTCACCCTCGCCACTGCTGTCACTTCATGGCGACTCGATGTCGTCACGCTCGCGATCGTCGGTGCGGGCGCCTACGGCTACCTGCGCGGGCATCGGCGGGCGGCACGCGCCGGTGTGGCGGTGGAGTCGAGTCGGCGAATATTCAGCTTGGCCGCCGTGGTGCTGTGGTTCCTCGCGACCGGCAGCTTTGTCGGGGTCTATGCCGACACGTTGTTCTGGGTCCGGGCATTGCAGGTGGTACTGCTGCTGTTTGTTGTCCCGTTCGGTCTGGCGTCGGGCCGACCGGTCACGGTGGCGCGTGCGGCGCTCGGCGATATCGGCCGAGCCCGCATCGACCGTGTACTGGCGAGCCGGTCCGCGCGGGTACTGACCCATCCGGTCATCACGTCGGTGCTCATGCTGGCCACGCCGTGGCTGCTGTATCTGACCGCGTGGTATCCCGCCGTACTCCAGCACCCAGCGGTCGACCAGATCACCCAGTTGGTGCTGGTGGGGGTGGGCTTCCTCTACTTCTACTCGCGACTGCAGGCCGACCCGGTGCCGCGCAGGTATCCGCAGATGATCTCGATGGTGATCAGCGTCGCCGAGACACTGGGCGACGGGTTGCTCGGGATCGTGCTCTGGCTGGGCCCGGCGATCGCCGCGCAGTACTACACCGATCTCGGCCGGGTGTGGGGTCCGAGCCGCACTACCGATCAGATCATCGGCGCAGGCATCCTCTGGGTGCTCGGCGATATCCTCGGCGTGCCATTCTTATTGGCGGTCATGCGCGCCTTCGCCATCGACGAACAGGCCGCGGCCGTGGAGGTCGATCTCGTCCTCGACGCCGCCGAAGCCACCGGCCAGGTCACCCCCGCCGCCGGCGACCAGCCCGGCCCGCCGAAACTGTGGTGGCAGGACGATCCCCAGTTGCGGGATCGATGTCGTCGCGGCTGAACTTCACGGTTCGTCCCGTCGCGCCGTGCGGGGTGTGGTGGCTGTGGATGTGCTCGTGACGCAGACGTCGTGCAGGATGGTTCAACCTGGTGAAGCGTGTCGGCGGTTTCCGCACGGCACAGTGTTGTGAGGCTTGACGGCGTATGAGTGACGAAACCGAACCGATTCCGGTCGTGGTTCCCCGGTCTGGTGGTCGTCATGCTCGGCACGCGCGCCCGGACATCCCTGCCGAGGGGGTTCGCGAGATATCCGCCCACGTCGCAGGCGCCCGGCGTTCGGACCGTGCGGTAGACCGTGGTGAGATCGGCCGGTCACGTGCCGAGCACGAGAAATCCAGCACCCGTGACCCACGCGCTGGGCAGGCAAACGCGCGAACGGTGGCCGGTGCCAAGGCAGTGGGTTCGGGTGGTGCCCGGAGCCCGCGCGCGAAGGCATCCGATATCGCCGAGCGCCCCACCGAAGGGCATTGGCCCGTGGTGCAGCCCAATCGACGCACCCGCCGCGCCCAGGTTCCGAAGCCCCCGTCGTGGCAGGCCCGGATCGCACGGACCGTCGTCCGGCTTGCCGTGGCCGCCACCGCTGTGGTCGTCGTCTCGGGCACCGGATTCGCCTACTACACCGAAAAAAGCCTGGACCAGGGCTTCACCCACTCCAACGCAATCAGCGCCGAAGACGCCGCCGCGCTCGACGGCGATATGAACATCCTGCTCATCGGACTGGACACCCGCAAAGACCGCAACGGCAACGACCTACCCAAAGACGTCATGGACCAGTTGCACGCCGGTGACGGCAGCGAAGGCGGGTACAACGCCAATTCGCTGATCCTGGTACACATTCCGAAGGATCTGAAGAAGATCACCGCCTTCTCCATCCCCCGTGACGACTACGTCGCGGTCACCGGGATCCCCGGCTACGACCACGCCAAGATCAAGGAAGCCTACGGGCTGAAGAAGGTGACAGTCGAGCAGAAGCTCGCCAACCAGGGCGTCAAAGACAAGGTCGAACTGGAACGCCAGGGCCGCGAGGCCGGGCGCGAATCCATCGTGCAAACCGTGAAGGCACTGACCGGAGTACCGATCAACCGGTTCGCCGAGGTCTCCCTCGTCGGCTTCTACGACCTGGCCAACATTCTCGGCGGTGTCGATGTGTGTCTCAACCACGCCGTCAACGACGAGTACTACTCCGGCGCGGTGTTCCCGGCCGGACCCCAGCACCTCGATGCCGCCAACGCGCTGTCGTTCGTGCGGCAACGCCACGAACTCGACAACGGCGACCTCGACCGCACCCACCGCCAGCAGGCGTTTCTCACCTCGGTCGCCAAACAACTCAAGGACTCCGGCACACTCACCAACATCGGCAAGATGCAGCAACTGATCAACGCCGCACAAAACGATGTGGTGCTCTCCCAAGGCTGGAACGTGCTCGACTTCGCGCAGACCATGGGCAAGGCCGGTTCGATTCCGATCGAATTCCAAACTCTGCCGGTGCAGGGATACCAGACCGTCGACGGCCAAGACGTCAACGTCATCGACCCGGCCGCCATCAAGAAGACGGTGCGCACGGCGTTCGGTGTGCAGGCCGCTGCGCCCAGCGCACCCACGACCACACCCACCAGCACCGTCGACGTCGTCAACGCGGGCGGCGCGACGGGTATGGCCGCCAAAGTGTCGACAGCGTTGGCCGACAGAGGATTTCAGAAAGGCACGATCGGCAACGCGGCCTACACCGATGGTTCCAGCTCGGTCGTCTACTACGGCACCGGCGCCGACACCGACGCCACCCAGGCCGCGGACCTACTCGGCGGGCTACCGACAGCCGCGTCCAAGAACCTCGACCCCGGCCATATCAAGATCGTGATCGGCAGCGACTTCACCCTGCCCGACGAATTGAGTTCCGGCACATCATCATCGAGCACGACCACCGCGACTGGCCCGGCCTCGCCCACGGCCTCGTCCACCGGTGCCGGCGCCACACCTGCCGATGGGGCACCCGACTCCGGCAAGCCCGTCACCACCAGCATCGGATCCAACATCCCCTGTGTCGACTGAGCGGCGGAGTCCTGAGCGCGCCGAAGACGCTCGCCGACACCTACAATCGAGAACATGGACCTGCTGCTGTCGGGTATCGGTATCGTGGCTCTGCTCGGTGTTCTCGGCGCCGCATGGATGGCCTTCCTCGTACTACGCGGCCGCAAGTGACTACGGCAGCGATCCGTGGCCGCCCGGGGTTCGGTCTCGGCGAAAACATAGCCGCCCAATGTATTTCGCGCTGTTCGATCACCTTGCCTCGTACCCGGCCGGGCACATCCTGGGCGATCGTGTGGCGAGAGCCAACGAGTGCGGAGGTATCACGCTATGTCCCTCGGTCTTCGGGTGATGGGTGCGGGCATCGGGGCTGTGGCAGCCCTCGGCGTGGTGTTCGCCGTTCCGTCGCCCGCGCGGGCGGATAACGCGGTCGCGCCGTCGGTGCTGACGTTGACCGTGGGTGACGGCGAGTCGCTGGACGCCGCCACCGATCAGCGGACCGTACTGTTGATCTGTTCTCCGCTAGCTCTGGGCACTCATCCGCAGACGGCTCGGGCATGCGAGGAACTCTGGGCGGCGGGCGGGGACTTCGGTGAGCTCAAGGGTGAGCCGATGCGGTTCTGTCCGTTCATCTACAAGCCGATAACCGTTGCTGCTGAGGGCATTTGGAACGGCATTTCGGTGTCCTACCACCGCACCTTCCCGAACCGGTGCGTGGAACAGAACACCAACAGGTACGTGTTCGCGTTCTGAATGAACGTAGAAGCCGGTTGAGCCGCTGCTGGAGGAAATGGACACCCGGTCGGCCAGCGCAATCGGTGTGGCAATGAGAATGCGGAATTGATTGCCACACCTGGCCTTATTCAGGAGTTCATCGCGGGCTTGGTGCGAGGTGTTCGGCTCTCGGCGATGATGTCGGCGTGTGAAGCGACGCCGAGCGGTCAGTGGAGGTAATCGGTGAACAAACCGGAACGGTCCGGCTCGGCCGACCCTGGCGGTTTGACAGCGCGGCAGGCGCTGCGACAGTTGCAGGAACAGCTGCGCAAAACAGAGCGGCTGCTCGATATCGCCGAAGAGCAGGAACCTTCACCGGCGTTGACCCGGATCGTGCAGTCTCGATGGCCGGTGGCCGCGGCGGTCGTGGCCGCTGTCGCGTTACAAGTCTGCCTGCCGAACAGTTTCGCGCCCGGGCACCGCTTGGTTCCGGGCCTCGAACTCGTGTTGCTCGCTGGCTTGGTGGTCGCCGATCCGCGTGGACGGGCCCGTCCGACACTGTGGCTGCGCCGGATGATGGTCCTGCTCACCGCGATGATCACAGTGACCAACGGATGGTCGGCCATCCGGCTCGTCGCCCAGATCGTGCATGGGCAGCAAGAAGACGCGTTCGTTCTGCTGATCTCCGGCGCCGCGATTTGGGCAACCAATGTGATCGTGTTCGGCCTGTGGTACTGGCAACTCGACCGCGGTGGGCCGCTCGGGTCCCAGGCTGCGATCTGTCATCGCGATTTCGTGTTCCCACAGCAGGAGGATCCGAACCCCGCGCTGCTGGGCTGGGTGCCGAGTTTCCCCGATTACCTGTATCTCGCCTACACCAACGCGACGGCGTTCAGCCCCACCGACGTCATGCCATACACGATCCGCGCCAAGATGATCATGATGGTGCAGTCAGCGGTGTCGCTGATAACGATCGCCCTTGTCATCGCCCGCGCGATCGGTCTATTCAAATAGGTGCTGAACGAAAGCGGGTCGACGTGGGCAGGGATGCGGGTGAGGTCGACCAGCATTTCCCTCGCCTGGCCAGAGCAGATGGCGGCATCGCGGCTCGGCTCCAGCCAGCGGTAGATCATCAGGCGTAGCCGGGCCGGCGTCCAGGACTAGGCGTGTCGAAACCCTTTGCAGCGCACGTGGATCGCGCTCATTGCCGTGCAGCTCGTCCATGGTCGGCTCCGGATGAAGGAATCCTCCGAGAGGATAGTCAGCTTTCCAGTGCGGCTTCCGGTATCCCCGGTCCGGCGGTGATGATCTCGGGGACTGCGGCGACGCGTCGCGCCAGCACCGCTATGAGCACGATCACGGGAATGGCCGAGGCCAGGGTGATCCAGCCGGTGCCAAGGTTCAGCCCGTCGTTTCGGTCGGAAGCGAGCCAGTCGGTCACCGACGCACCCAAGGGCCGGGTGACCACATAGGCGGCCCAGAAGGCGAGCACCGCATTGAGCCCGGCCCAGCGCCATGCCAGCGCCGGCACGGTGATCGCGACTGCGAAAAAGCATCGACGAGAGTAGGAAACCCTCTACGCCATGCTCAAAACCAAACAGCCCTATCGAGATCCGAGACCAGCCGCAGCCTCGGCACGACCAGTCGGCTGTGAACAACGCTTCGCAATAGCCAGACCCGCCCCGATGAACAACACACCACCGAGCATGAACCACGGATTCCACAGCACCAGGCTCCACCAAGTTTGGTGCGGCCCGACCTCGCGACGGACACCGCCCGCATCCACGGCCAGCGCGACCTCGA
Source organism: Nocardia vinacea NBRC 16497 (assembly GCF_000308835.1). Taxonomy (GTDB): domain Bacteria; phylum Actinomycetota; class Actinomycetes; order Mycobacteriales; family Mycobacteriaceae; genus Nocardia; species Nocardia vinacea. The sequence continues at coordinate 8,255 of NZ_BAGN01000390.1, forward strand.
CCAGGACACCACGGGCCAGCAACACCAGCCCGGCAAGCCCGATCATCCACGCCATAACCCGGCGCCACCGGCGCGGCATACTCGCAGCTGCTGCCACACCAACGAACGCAGCACCAGCCACAAGCGCGACAGCCACACCCCACAAACCGGCGGCAACGAACATCGGCGGACGACGAGCCGCCAAATCCGAGCCCGCTGACGACGCCAGCCCTACAGACCCACCTAAAGCCCAAAACAAGTGCACCGCCGCGAACACACAGCTCCACGAGACCGCAGCTACCACGGCCCAATCCCTACTCGCCAACCTCATCCCACGCAGCATACGTCTCGGAATCTCCGGCTCCTTCACGAAAACCATTGGGACACCCTCGCAACCGGTTTCGCCGGGGCTATCCGCCGATGGATTGGACGATCTTGACGCACACCAGGGTGACGGCGAGCAGCAGATAGCCGCGCAGCGCGAGCATGCCCACCGTGCGGGCGGTCGAGAATTGCGGCCGCCGCAGAGTCTCGAGCGCCGGGGTTCGCCAGGTGTCGCGGTCGGCCCGCAGGATCGTCTTGTGCTCGGCCCGGGTCAACGGGGTCGCGTCGAGCTCCGCTACCTGGTCGGGGTCGAGGTTGCCGAATTCCTTTGCGGTGCACTCGGTTTCCCATCGCCGGGCACGCTGCCAGGCGATCAGCATGCCAGCACCGCCGAGCAGGCCGACGCCCACGCCGAAACCGAACCCGATCTCGAGATTCGCGGTCGTGAGGTTCGGGAAAAACGTGGCCGCGGTGAGCGCCAGCGACAGCAGCACCAGCGCCCACACGATGACGCTCGCGATGATGTTCTGCCGCACCGTGTTCACCCACGGTCCCAGCACCGCCTTGTCATTGCACAGCAGCACCAAGAACACCGTCGCCGACGGCAGCAACACACCCGCCAGCGCTTGGACGCCTTGAGTCAGCAGGCCCAGCACATGGTCCGGACTGAAGGATACGGCCGCAGCCAGCGCCAGCAACAGCGCGTATCCGGCGTAGAAGGCCGGCGCTTCGCTGATCTTCCAGTGCAGCGAATGCCGCTTGCCGAGGGTGTCGCCGAGGGCGTAGGTGGTGGCCAGACCGACGGCGTTCGCGCCGATCAACGAGGCGTCCAGCAGCACGATCGCGAACAGCGCGCCCACCGCCGGTCCGGCGTGATCGCGCAGCGTCTGCGCGACATCCCCGGCATCGGTGAAATTGCCGGCGGCAGCGCTGCCGCCCAGCCCGAAGGCGGCTGCGCACATGATGGCGATCGCGCCCGCCATCACGACCACAATGCCCACGATCAGGTCATAGCGTTCGTAGCGGATCCAGCGCGGGGTGATGCGCTTGTCGACGATATTGGACTGCTGGAAGAACAGCTGCCACGGCGCGACGGTGGTGCCGACGATCGCCACGATGAGCAACAACAGCGTCGAGTTCAGCCCGCCCGGAAACGACGGCAGGAACCCGTGCGCGATCTGGGAACCCTTGGGGTGCACCAGGAATGCCAGCGGGAACATGACGATATTGACCGCGATGAGCCCGAACAGGAACCGCTCCCAGCGCCGGAACGATCCGCCCGCGACCATGGCGAACAGCAGCACCGCGGCGAGCGGCACCGAAATCGCCTTGGGCAGGCCGAAATAGCCCAATGCCATAGAGACACCGATGAATTCGGTGACGATGGTCAGCGCGTTCACGATGAACAGGTCGCCCACACTGAACGCGCCCCAAAACTTGCCGAACCGGTCGAAGATCAACCGGGCGTGTCCGACCCCTGCGACCGCACCCAACCGCACCACCATCTCCTGGTTCACATAAAGCACCGGGATCAGCAGCACCAGTGTCCAGACCAGGGCCATCCCGTAGTTCTGGCCCGCCTGTGCATAGGTGGCGACACCGCCGGCGTCGTTGTCGCCGACCATCACGATGAGGCCCGGACCGATCACTGCCAGCAGCATGCGGAAACGCTGCCGGCGCGAACGCCCCTGCGCGGTGTCGTCGAGGCGGATGGTGCCCAGCGCGCCGACGATGTCGCCGACATGGGCGCTGTCCATGACCGCGCTGCCGGGCTGGGCCGCGCCGGCGGGTGCGGAGACGGTGGTGGCACGGCGTGCGCCGCCGTTCGAGAAGAAGGCCATCGCCCTTCCCCACTTTCCTCGTTAATGGCTGAGCAGGACGGGAGCTCCGGCGAAACAGCCGCAGATCCCGTGAGAAACCGATGTCCCGGCGCGGATCCGAACCGGGAGGGCCCTACGCGAGGTAGGTGTGGGCACCGAGAGCGGCGGTGTGCACCGCGGCCCGCGTGCAGGATGCGCGCAGGTTCGCCCGCTCCTGCTCGGTCAGGGTGTACTGAGCACGGAGCTCGCGCATCGAATCACCGAGGAACGGCAACACGATGAACCGAGCGCGGGAACGCGGAAAACCGAGGATGGCCATGACAAAATCCTTAAAGGCAGTCCAGTTCACCGCACCGAATTAGGGGCGTTATCCGAATAGCGCAAATACAACCCGCGACCGCCCTATTCAGGGTGCGCGAAAATAAGCCGGTCGCCGAATTCGCCGACGAACGTTTCAGGATCGGATTGCACTCAGGGAGCGGCAAACTGGGAACGATTGTTTTCGAACCGGACTGGGATACGGACTATCGCCGGAACTCATTCGTCCCTCACCTCCTTGCCGCCTGGACACACGTGCGCGTCGATCACACAGGATGCCGCACCGAGCGAGGAGAACCGCATCACCACCGACGATGACACAGGCACCCCTCTCGTCAGAGCTTCGGCACTGCACGACGTATTCCGGGACTCGCAGCCCAGGAAAGCCACTTCGGATCGCGCCTTAATCCGGGGCGATCTGTCCTAACCCTGGGCGTCTCTCGACGTCGTCGGATCAGTGGCCTTTGTTCGTACAGGAGCCTCGCCTAGCGAGGTGCTGACCGACCAATATTGAGCCTCCGAGGCCACCAAGTCAAATCGATTGGTATGCCGCGGATTCGATATAGAGAAAAGGCGACCGACCGAAACGGTGTTTCACCGAATGTTCACCGAACAACCACTCGCGCACCGGACTGCCGTACTGCTACCCAGCTGGCCTGCGGCCCCGAATGTCGCCGCCAAGTGACCGGGAGTTCGTCATGTCGATATGGGAGATACTGCTGCGCCTGGGCGCGGGAGTCGGCCTGGGCGCGGTGATCGGGCTCGAGCGCCAGTACCGCGCACGTATGGCGGGCCTGCGAACCAACGCGCTCGCCGCCGCCGGATCCACCCTGTTCGTGCTGCTGTCCGCATACGGCTTCAGCGGCGCCGACGCTACTCGCGTCGCGGCACAGATCGTTTCAGGTATCGGCTTCCTCGGTACGGGCGTGATCCTGCGCGACGGGCTGAGCGTGCGCGGACTCATCACCGCCGCCACACTGTGGTGCGCGGCGGCAGTTCTCAGCGTCGTCACAGCGACTGATCTGTACGGTCACCCGCTGTGGCGGAGATGACGAAGTCCGAGGTCGGCACCACTCGGCGCATGCTGAGCAAGGTGCCCGAGGTCACGGTGTGGTTCTGGGTCATCAAGATCTTGTGCACCACGGTGGGGGAGACCTTCGCCGACTGGATCAACAACTCGCTGGGTGTCGGTCTGAACCTCACGGCGCTGCTGTTCACGGTGGTGCTTGCCGGGGTGCTGGGCTGGCAGTTGTGGCTGGACCGCTACGTTCCGTTCGTCTACTGGCTGAGTGTCGTCGTGCTCAGCGTGACCGGCACCCTGTACACCGACATCCTCACCGACAATCTCTCGGTTCCGCTCGCGGCGAGCACCAGCGTCTTCGCCGTGCTCCTGGCAGGGGTGTTCGGAATGTGGTTCGCACGCGAGCGGACGCTGTCGATCCACAGCATCGTGACGTTGCCGCGTGAATTGTTCTACTGGCTCACGGTTTTGGTCACCTTCGCGCTCGGTACCGCGGCAGGTGACTGGACGCTGTCGGCGACCGGCTGGGGACCGGGCACCTCGGTGCTGCTGCCGGCCGGGCTGATCGCCGCGATCGTCCTCGGCTGGCGACTGGGTGCGAACGCGGTGTTGTCGTTCTGGCTGGCCTACATCTTGACCCGGCCGCTGGGGGCGAATCTCGGCGACTGGTTCGCGTCCCCGACCGATGAACACGGCCTCGGTGTGGGTACAGCACTCACCAGTGTGCTGTTCCTGGCCGCTATCCTCGCGACCGTCGTGTATCTCACCCGCAGCCGCAGCGACGTCATCGACGATCCGCAGCAGTCGTTCACCCCGACCACCAGCCCGGCACGTGAGCGAATCATGCTCGCCTACTACGCGATCGTCGCGGCCTTCGCCGGCTCCTTGCTCGTGTGGGCGGCCGCTCAGCCACACACCGCCTCGGCCGGTGAAGAGGAAACCGCTACCGCGCCGGTCACTTCCACGCTGACGCCGGGGCAGACAACGGCGCATTTCCCGCCGACGGAAATCGCCAAGTTCCGCACGATCACGCAGGACACCCTGGCCAAGGTGCGAGCCGGTCAGCCGAACGAAGCGAAGGCCCGGATCAAAGACCTCGAAACCGCCTGGGACCGGGACGAGGCAACATTGCGGCCCTTGGACGGGCCCGCGTGGAGCGTGCTCGACGGCCAGATCGACAGCGCCCTGAAGGCAGTCCGTGCCGGAAACCCGGACCTGGCAACCGAAACCCAGGCTCTCACGAAGTTGCTTGCTGCGCTCGGGTAACTTACCGGACCGCAGCACTGTAGCTCCGGGGCGTTGAGGACGACCCGGTAGTCACCAATCGAGCAGCTCGACTCTCGACAGGAAAGCGCATGGCCATCACGTATCTGGAATCGATCGTCGTCGGGGCACTGCAAGGGGTGAGCGAACTGTTCCCAGTGTCCAGTCTCGGGCACAGCATTCTGTTGCCGGCCTGGATCGGCGGGCAGTGGGGTACCGATCTCGACATGTCCGCCAAGGACTCCCCATACCTGGCGCTGCTGGTGGCCATGCACGTAGCCACCGCACTGGCGCTGGTCATCTTCTTCCGGCGGGACTGGGTGCGCATCCTCACCGGCCTGTGGGACGCGGTGCGCATGCGCGAAATCCGCACGCCCGAAGCCAGATTGGGCGTGCTGCTGGTCATTGCCACCATCCCGGTCGGCTTGGCCGGACTGCTGCTCGAGAAGGCCGTCCGCAACTATCTCGGCACCCCGGTACCGACCTCGGTGTTCCTGGCGGTCAACGGATTCGTGCTGCTGTCGGCCGAACTGCTGCGCACTCGCGCGAAGAGCGAGCAGATGCTGACCCCGGCCGGCCGGCCCGCAGACCTGTCCATGCAAGACACTGTCGTGCTGCCCATCACCGATCCGGACCGCGCCTCCGATGTGCGGCTTTCCCGACTCGGCGTCACCGACGCGCTGCTCATCGGATCCGCCCAGATCGCAGCGCTTTTCCCTGGCATCAGCCGCTCCGGCAGCACCATCGTGGCCGGCCTGTTCAAGGGCCTGCGGCACGAGGACGCCGCCCGCTTCGCCTTCCTGCTGGCCACCCCGGTGATCCTCGCCGCCGGCGTGCTGAAGACGCCCGAACTGTTCAAGCCCGAGAACCATGACATTCTCGGTCCGGCGCTGGCGGGCTCGGTGGTCGCTGGCGTGCTGTCCTATATCTCGGTCATGTTTCTCACCTCGTACTTCGAGACCAAGAAGCTGACCCCGTTCGCCGTCTACTGCCTGGTCGCGGGCATCGGCAGCGCGGCGTTCTTCACCTTGCACGGCTGATACCCCACCCGCCGTACCTCAATTCGATTCCCCGTCGGTGCAGTGCCGCAGCAGGTTCTTTCACGGTGTGGTGGTCAACTCATCGATCTGGTAAAAGGTGACTCGGCCGCCGTCTTCGGTGTCGGGGGAGTCGTGAGCCTGCTGGTAGTCGCCGACCTGGAACCGGACCGTCGCATCGTGAAAGTTCTGTGGTACCTGCGCGATTGCTTGCTTTGTCTGGGTGCCATAGGTCGCGCTGAACACCATGGTGCCATTGCCTATGTCGCTGATGGTGAAGCTGAATCGCTGGTTCAGCGGCACCCCGTTGAGCAGCGGGAAGGACAGTGTCTGCGAGCCGCTCTGCTGCTGCCGGGCTACCACTTCGATGGTGCCTGCCCGGTAATGGAGCATCACATAGGGCACCGAGCTGATGGCACCGGCCCCGTGGATCTGGCCGAGAATGATGTCCTGGGTGTCCGTCGGCACTTGGCGGACCGCCGATGCGGCCTTCAGGGTGTGCGGGCCGCTGGTCGCGGCGGAGAAGTTGCTCAGGCTGTCGAGCTCGGTACGGGCATGCTGTGAATGCGGCGTGGTAGCGCCTCGAACCGGCGCCCAGAAACTGAGACTGCCGTCCGGACTCTCGGTGAGCCACGGCGGCTCGACGGCGGCGGGCTCGATAACAGCGGCGTGGCCGCTCTTGTCCTTTTCCGGGATGGTCAGCTTCCAGCCCTGCAGGCTGATCCGGTTGGGCGGGACGGGCATCGGCTGTGGCGGCGTGCCGAGAGGGTGCTGGTGCCGGCCGCCACCGTGACCGGTGGACACCCACCACAGACTCCCGCCGAGCAGTACGAGAACAACCACGACAGCCAGCCGACCGCGGTGTGAGCACCTCGACCGGCTGCCCGCATCCCTGGTCATGAATACACCCCTCCTCGGTCGGCTCGAGTGCATTGCTGCCGGATAGTGTCCATAGTGTGCGGCATGGGCGAGGACGTCGGCGGCCGACCGCGAGTTCCCGTCAAGATTCCGTCGGCAAGGCCAGCGCAATCGTTTCTACTCGACCAGCGGATCGCCGCCCGGCACCGGCGCCGTGACGCGGCAGGCGAGTCGATATGCCGCGCCCGCATCACTGCTGCGGGTCTGTCACCGTGCCGACGTGGTCGCGGCGCCGGTGGTGATGGCGGGAGAGGTTGGCCTCCAGCAACGCCATCGATGAGGCCACCCCGACATCGTTGTCACCGACCTCGGGCAGTCGGCCGTCCTCGGCGCGCAGCCTGATCAGTTCCTCGGTCATCGCCGCGTGCGCCGCGAACAGGCACGGCGTGGAGTAGATCGCCGCATCGACCCCGAGCGCCTCGAGTTCGGTCAACGACAACCGCGGCGAGAGCCCGCCGGCGATCTGATTGAACAACAACGGTTTCGCGCCGATCACGCCACCGACCGTGCGGATCCACTCCACGCTGCGCACACCGTCGACCAACAACGCGTCGGAATCGGTAGCGGCCAATGCCTGCGCACGGCGCAGGATCTCGTCCTCGTCGGTGGCGTCGGTACGCGCAACCACCACCAGATCGGTCCGCGTCTGCAACACCAGGTTCAGCTTCTCCAGATATTGCTCGAGCGGCAGGATTCGCTTACCCGCCACATGACCGCACCGGCGCGGACGTTGTTGGTCCTCCAATATCACCCCCGAAGCGCCGAGCATTTCCAGCTGCTCGACCACATGGCAGGCGATCTCCGCATCGACGTAGCCATCGTCGATGTCGACCAGCAAATGCCGGTCCGGAAACGCCAGGCGCAACCGCTGCACGAATCCGACCATGTCAGGCCAGGCGATGAATCCGATATCGGGCAGCCCGTAGTAGGAAGCAGCGAACCCGAAACCCGACACGAACATGCCGTCGAAATGCTGCGCGGCGATCGAGGCCGAGTACATGTCGAAGATCCCGATCAACGGGGTCACGCCCGGACGGCCGATCTCCTCGCGCAATGCCGTGCCGTATCGCATGATTTTCTTCTGCCTTCCGTCTCCGCAGGCACACGGCCGGGTGAGACCGGCCGCCCGTCATATGGCTGACAGTCCGGTGCAACACCTCGGACTCTGCTCGCCCCGAGTGCTGCAGCTGTACGGCACCCACCCATGGCCGCTGGCCTCGCACTGGCGGGAACTATGCCTACAGATTGCTCGCACGTCGCTGAGGAGACGCTGAGAACGCACCCCATCCTCTGTGGAATCGTCAGATCCGGGAATCCACCGGCCGGGACCTCGTGTTCGACCGCCGCAGTGCTGCTCGGTGAACACCACATGATCGGCAGTCGCGGAGGTCCCAGAGACGTTGGTGGCCAACCGATTTATCTGTACTTGCCCGCTCGGCGGATTCTGGTGGTCACCGTGTTGCTCGAGCGGAGCGCATCGTCGATGTCGACGGCAGGGTGTGCAACCGGGTGGCCGTCGGTGTGGGTCCGGTTCAGTTCCGCACGGTGGTCGTGGCCCCACGGGCCGTGGGTGCTGTGTCGGCGTCGATTGTGGTCTCGGGTTCGGTACCAGGCGTGCGACGATTCTTCTTTTGGTAGCTGTAGGCGATTCCGATTATCAGGATCGCTAGCAGTGCCGCGGAGGTGCCATATGTTCCGAGGGCCAATCCGCCGCTGGTGTGTGGTTTGGAAAGCCAGTCGCCCATCGTTGCCCCGAGTGGGCGGGTGAGCACGAATGCCATCCAGAACAGCAGTACGCCAGAGATTTTGGTGAAGTAGTGGGCGGCCAGGATCACGGCCATGATGGCGCCGATAAGCGCGGCGCTGCCCCAGTAGCCCAGTCCGGAGCTGTCGGACAGGTAGTCACCGAGTGAGGTGCCGAGGGTGTTGGACAGCAGGATCGCGGCCCAGTAGAGCAGTTCACCGCGGAAGGTGGTGATGTTTTCGACGTCGAAGGTCTGGCCGCTGTATTTCCAGATCGCGAATACGATGACCAACCCGGTGATGAGGATGATCGCGCCCGCGCCGTAGCCGAGTCCGCCGTCGGTGGAGGTGTCCGAGCCTGGTCCGCGATTGATGAGGTCGGACATGGTCGTGCCTGCGGTGCTGGTCGCGGCGATCACCGTCCAGTAGAGGGCGGGATGGAATCGGCGCGCCCGCAACTGGGTCAGCAGGCTGATCACGAAGACGGCGAGGAACAGCAGTGACGCTGGGGCGTAGCCGAGTTTCAGGGTTTGCGCCAATAGGTCCCCGCCGGTTTCCCCCAATGTGGTCGCGGCGATCTTGAGTACCCAGAACATGACCGTGACCTGTGGGAGCTTGTAGTCGACGAGCAGACTCCGAGCGGCGTGCTTGACCATCGATGCTCTCTTTCTCCTGTGCCCGGGCACCTTCCGGTCGCGAAGTCTGCCGAAGCGCCGCTGAGAGCACGCTGAAAGTGTGAAGTGGCGCACAGTTGGTCGGGGTGTTTTATGTTGGAGGTTGTTCGGGTGGCGAGGTCGGGGGCGGTTAGAGCTGGTCGGTATCGAGGAGGCGGTAGCCGACACCGCGGACGGTTTCGATGCTGGCCGGTTCGAAGGGGGTGTCGAGTTTGCGACGCAGGTACCCGATGTATACCTCGACGACGTTGTCGGAGCCTTCGTAGTTGGTGTCCCATACGCCGCGCAGGATGTCGTTCTTGGTGACGACGTCCCCTTTGTGGCGTATCAGGTATTCCAGCACTCCGTATTCACGCGGGGTGAGGATGATGTCGTGTCCGGCGCGGGTGACGCTTCGTCGTGCGGGATCCACCGACAGGCTGCCGGCGGTGAGGATCACCGGTCTTTGCGGTGCGCCGCGGCGTACCAAGGCTCGTAGCCGGGCGATGAGGATGACGAAGGAGAAGGGTTTGGTGAGGTAGTCGTCGGCGCCGAGGTCGAAGGCGTCGGCTTGGTCGTATTCGCCGTCTTTGGCCGAGAGCATCAGCACCGGCGTCCAGATCTTGCGTTCGCGTAGTTCCCGCACGATCTGGTAGCCGTGTTTGCCTGGCAGCATGATGTCGAGCACGAGCACGTCGAAATCGCCGGTGGCGGCCAGTTCCAGACCATCGATTCCGTCGTGTGCGACCTCGACGACGAACCCCTGCGTCGAGAGCCCACGCCGCAGGGTCTCGGCCAATCGAACTTCATCGTCGACCACGAGTACCCGCACCGCTGCCATCCTTCCTGATCTGTCCGCTGTTTCATTACACCTCAACGTTGGTTCGTGAAGCGCTGGGCTCTCAGTGTTTCCACAGCACTGCACGCTCAGACTGAGACAGTGCCCGTCATCGTCGATCTGATCGATCGGACCATCAGCGAGGTTTCCACCGAGGCCGCGACCGCGGAGATCGCGGTGTCGACCGTCGTGGTGGGTATAGCGGTGATCGTGGCGTCGTTGCTCGTCGATCGGTTCACCCCTGCGCAACGCCTGGCGCAGGTGACCGCGCGGCGCGCGGTCCGGGCCGCGGCGGTGATCGTGATGTTTATCGAATTGAGTGTGCAGGTGTCACGTTCGGGCTGGCTGACCGGCGCCGATTCCACGACGCTCGACTGGTTCACCACCCACAGATCCCCGGTCTGGACCGTCACCGCGCGTGCTTTCACCCATGCGGGAGACCCGGCGGGGCTCGCGGTGATCGGACTGCTTCTCGCGGGCTTGCTGGTCTGGCGGTTGCGGTGCGCGGTGCCGATGGTGCTGATTCTGGGCACGGTGGCCGTTGCGTCGGCGGCCAGCAGGATCAGTAAGGTCGTGGTCGGGCGTACTCGCCCACCGGCGGTAGTGCAGCTGATGAGCCAGACCGACTTCTCCTATCCGTCCGGTCATGTGACCGGCACCGCCGCGCTCGCCGGTTCGGTGCTGCTGGCCTATCTCGGTGCGCGACCAGCGGTGTGGCGCCGGATAACCGCTGTGCTGCTCGTGGTTGTTGTCGTGGCCATGATGGCGGCGACCCGCCTTTATTTGGGGGTGCATTGGCTCACCGACGTGATCGGTGGCGGTCTGCTCGGCTGTTCGGTCGTGCTGATCGGCGCCGTCCTTCAGCCCTATCTGTGGGCGTGGCTGCACCGCGTGCCGGTGAACGAATCCTCGAAGGTGGTGCCGATGTCATGATCACCGCGAAAGCTCTGTTCGGAAACTCGCGGCGGCGATCGCACGATCGCACGACTCGACGAGCCGTGGTTCTACTGGCCGCCGTCGCTGCGAGCACGATGGCGCTAACCGCCGGATGTGCAAGCATGCCAGGGAATTCCGGTGACATCGGCTCCGTCGGCGACATCCCCGGCAACCAGGTGTTCGTGCCGTTCACCCCGCCCGGTGGCGTGTTCACGGTTTCTGTTCCGCAGGGTTGGACACGCGCCGAGTTCGGCACGGCCACCGAGTTCACCGATAAGTTCAACAGCGTTCGGATGCAACTGCTGGCGCGCCCCACCGCGCCGACCGTGGACAGTGTGAACGCCGAGGAGTTACCCGCGATCGCCGCCGATACTGCCGGTTACGAACCGGGAGCGGTCGCTGCTGTCCAGCGGCATGCGGGTCCGGCCGTGCTGGTCACCTATCAGGCGCCCTCCGCGCCGAGTTCGGTGACCGGTAAGACCGTCACCGAGGCGGTGCAGCGCTACGAGTTCTGGCGTGCCGGAAACGAAGTCGTGCTCACCCTGTCTGGGCCACTGGGGGCCGATAATGTCGATCCGTGGCGTCAGATCAGTGATTCGCTGTACTGGCGATGAGGGTGTTCCGCGCCGTCGAGGCTCGGTCGCTGTGTCGGTTCTACCGCGTCGGCGACGAGGAAACACTTGCGCTGCAAGGTGTTTCGATGTCAGTGAGGGCAATCGCGCGAAGGTGAACAGGATGAACCCACCCCCATCCGGTGCGAAACCACGGTCGATCGACCGCTGGTTCGTCGACGCCGCAACACGAATGGTCAGGACGCTGGCACATCCCACCCGATGGGGCTTGCGGTTTCGGTCGGCGCTCATCGTGACGGTCGTCATCACCGCGGCACTCGCCATCGCAGCCCTGTCACTGACCTACGTTCTGTATCGATCGCTGGTCACGGCCTCCGACGACGCGGCCACCGACCGGATCCGCCAGATCACCGCCCAGCTGGCCCTCGACACTCCTGCGGACCTGGATCGAAGCGCCCTGGCAACCGACAACCGGGTCGCGATCGTGCAGATCATCGATAGGACCGGCCACGTCGTACAGAGCTCCACCGACAGCCCCGCCCGCCCGATCACCGACGATCGCCCGGCCCCAGGGACCATCGCCCACCACCTGCCCACAATCACCCACGCCGACGAAGGCCGAGTCAGTGCGGCCACCGTCGACGGTCGCGGCGGCCGCTACACCATCGTGGTCGCCACCAACCAGGAAGAAGTCGAACGCACCATCAAACTGGTCGCAGCCCTGGTCGCTCTCGCCACACCGTTCATCGTCGCGCTCGCCGCACTGGCCACCTACACCCTGGTCGGGCGCTCATTGCGGTCGGTCGAACGCATCCGCACCCGCGTCGCCGCCATCACCAGCGCCGACCTCACCGACCGCGTTCCCGTGCCACCACAGAACGACGAAATCGCCGCCCTCGCAATGACCATGAACGACATGCTCGCCCGGATCGAGGCCGGTCACAACACCCAACGCCGCTTCATCAGCGATGCCTCCCACGAACTACGTAGCCCACTGACCACGATCACCGCCGCCCTCGAACTGGGCCGCGCCGAGCCCGCGATCCTCGACGCGGCCATGCTCGATGACACCGTGCTGCCCGAGGCCCAACGCATGCGCCAGCTGATCGACGACCTGCTACTGCTCGCCCGCGCCGACGAAAACGCCCTCACCCAGCGTCGCACCGATATCGACCTCGACGATGTCCTCACCGCCGAAGTAACTCGCACCCGCACCACCACCGCCCTCACCATCGACCTCACCATCGAACCCGCACGCATCACCGGCGACCCCACTCAGATCTCACGCGCCATCCGCAACCTGCTCGACAACGCCACCCGCTACGCCGCCACCACCATCACCGTCCGACTCCGCCACGACGACCGCCACGCCCACATCGAAATCGCCGACGACGGGCACGGCATCGCCGAACCCGACCGCGCACACGTCTTCGACCGCTTCTACCGCCCACAAGACGACCGCGGTCGCGGCACCGGCGGATCCGGACTCGGCCTTGCCATCGTCGCCGAGATCATCACCGCACACCACGGCACCGTGCGCATCGATCAGAACGCCCCCACCGGCGCGATCGCCGTCATCGACCTACCACTCACAGACGTCTAACGGCGCTGTCTGGTCGCCGTCTGTCACTCTCCGGCGGCTTCTCAGCGTGCTCACAGCGGTCGGCAACCATTGTGGGCGTATGCGCTTGACCCGGACGCCCGCGGTGTTGGTGAAGTCAGCTGGAGACAGGCCGTGACACTGCTCGCCGAAGACCTGCTGTGGCTACTACTCGACGACGACACCGGAGAACCACTCGTGGACAAACAGTGTTTGTCGCACGCACTCGCCGGTGCCCTGCTCATCGACTTGGCCGCGCCGGACCGTTTCTCTGCGCTCGCCCGGGTAACCGGGCCGGGTGACCCGATGCGCCCGGGCAGACTCCTCGTCCTCGACGAGCGCGAATCTGGTACGTGGCAGGCAGATCCGGTGCTCGTGCGCGCCGTCGAATTGCTGCGGCAGCGCCCACTGACTCCCAAGCAGGCGATCCACAAACTCGAACCAGGACTGCGAAAGACGCTTCTGGACCGGTTGTGCTCGCGTCGGCAAATACTCCGGCAATCCGATCGCCTGCTCGGATTCATCCCGATCACCGTATGGCCGACGATCGATCGCGACACCAAAAACGCTCTGCGCCAACCACTTCAGCATGCACTGCTGGACGCACAACGGCCCCGCCATCGCACGCTGGCATTGATATCGCTGCTGCATGTGGTTCACGCGCTGCCCCAGCAGTGCCCGGGTTGGCGGGCAAGCGTCATCAACAAGCACGCGGAAGAAATCCGCGAGCAGTACACCGGTAGCGCGTGGCCCGCAGACTCGGTGCGCCAGGCGATCTGCGACTCGTACGCAAGCACCTTCACCGGCCGCTATCGGATTCCCTGACCCGCACGCCTGCCCAGACTTCAGGGCGGCCCCGCACGAAAGAAGTTCGTTCCGAATGCAGCAATTCATCCTCAGCTACGGATTGGCCGCGATCTTTGTTCTCATGCTCGCCGAATCCGCCTGCATCCCCATCCCTTCCGAGGTCACCATGCTGCTCGGCGGCGCGCTCGCCGGTGGAGCCGTCGCGGGAGCGCATCCGAACCTGATCGCCGTCATCGCCGCAGGCACCCTCGGCAACGTCGCCGGAAGCTATGTGGCGTGGCTGGCCGGACGCTACGGGGGCCGACCGGCCCTGCATCGATGGGGCAAATTCGTGCTGCTACGCACCGAAGAGATCGATCGAGCCCAGGATTGGTTCGTCCGCCGCGGCGCCTCTTCGGTGTTTTGGGGGCGGCTGCTGCCCGGCATACGCACCTTCATCTCCTTGCCCGCCGGGATCGCGGCCATGCCCCCAGCGCGGTTCGGTGTCTACACCCT
>NZ_BAGN01000389.1 GCF_000308835.1 Nocardia vinacea NBRC 16497
GTGCGCGACAGTGACGGTGCCGTAGAGCCCGAGGGGGACAGTGCAGTGCGGCCTGACGGCGGCGAAGTTGCTCGACCTCACGGGGAAGGTGCCGTACGGCCCGACAGCGACCGCGCCGCGCTGCGCGATGGTGATAGTGCTTCCCGGCACGAAGGCGATGACATGGTTCGCCCTGACGGCGATGGTGCTGTGCGTCGCGAGGCCGACGGCGTTGTGCGGCCTGGGGGTGACGGTGCTGCGCGGCACGAGAGCGATGGCCCGGATGGCGACCGTGCTGTTCGGCCTGAGGGTGACGGCGTGGCGCGCGCCGAGGGGGACAGTGCGGTACGTCCCGAGAACGAGGGCGTACGTCCTGACGGGGATGGTGCGGTTCGTCCACGCGATGAAGGGGCAGTGCGCGCCAAGGGGGACGGCGTGGTGCGGGCAGAGGGCGATACTGCTGCGCGTCCCGATGGTGAGGGTGTTGTACGTGACGGCGGTGACGGTGCCGTGCGTCGTGGCGACAGTGTCGACGAGGGCATCGCGCGCGCCGCCGACGACACTCCGGTGCGCTCCGAGCCTTCCGACGTCCGGCATGCGACGGATCCGACGGCACGGGCGGACGGGGCGCATCGGGGTGCGGATGTCGAGCCTGCCAAGTCGCATCGTGCCGATGATTCGGCGCGGCGGGAGGAGGTCGAGGCGCGGCGGGAGGCGGCGCGGCAGCGGGCTGAATCTCTGGATCCCGCAGCGGCTTTCGTGCCTCAGCCGGTGGCCGAGCCGCATACTCATCGGACCGCGGGGGATGCGCCTGCGGATAGGTCTCGTGAAGCGGCGGATGTTCAGCAGCGGCAAAGGGGCGATGAGCCTCGGATTCCGGAGCGGAATCGTGGTCGGTGCGCGGAGTTGTCGCTGCGGTTGATCAAGGCGCTTACCGGGAGTGCGGCGATCAGGTTGCCGGAGCGGGTGGTCGGGCTGGACGGGATGACGGCTGCGGAGGTGCAGACGGCCGCGGGTGGGCAGTTGCGTTCGTATGACGGTCATGCCGAGATCGCGCGGCTGTTGCTTTCCATGCCGGAGGGGTCGTCGGCGCTGGTTGTCGATGAATACAGCGGTCCGGTCGACAGGTACAGCGTCGGCGCGCACGCGTATGTGCTGGTGCACGAAAACGGCGGGATCGTGGTGCGCGATCCGGGGGCGGGCCGGGTGGAGGGCTTCCCGCCGACGGTGCCGCGCGAACTCCGTGGCACGTATGCCATCGCCTTCGACCCGGCCGGAAATCCGCTGCACCCGCTCGGTTCCGAGCATCCGCTTGCAACCGATCCTGGGGCCCGCATCGGCCGCTCGCTCGATGCGCAGCCCGATCAGGTCCGCGAACTGTTGCGCCAGACCGAAACCGGGCGACGGATCGCGGCGAGCTTCGACAACAGTCCCGTTCGCGACGGATTCGAGCCGTCAGCGGGTGACGGCCGGTCCGGGGTATTCCGGCGAGCCGAGCTGACCGCCGTCGCCTTCACCTCGGGTGCCGATCATGTCCAGCAGGCGCTCACCCTGGCCCATGAATCCGTGCATGCCGAACGGTACGTCCAGGGCCGAACCGGTGACGTCCGGGGGATGGCACGCGACGAATTCGTGCGCACCATGGTCGACGAGGAGGCCGCGGCAACGGGCCGACGCTTCCAATTGGCCCAGGAATTCCGGGATCTCGGCCACGACATCGATGTGCACCCGCTCGAAGACACCTACACCGCCGCCTACCGCGCCGCCGCCGAACTGTTGGAAGGTGATGCGTCGCTGACCCCAGCCGAGATCCGCCAGGCCGCACATAAGGTCGCCGTCGATGCGCTGCGCGGGGAAATCGCCACCTACGAATGGCGAAACGGCAAGAACTACACCGATCACTACGGCGACGCCTGGGATCGTGTGCACACCCCCACTGCCGAACTCCCTTCGGCCGCACGCGTGCACGACACCACCGCCGATATCGCGGAAAACATGCGTACCGGGGCGCTCGACCGCGAGTCGGCCTTCCGCGACCTGCGCGACACCTCGGAAGAACTCACCAGGCGCGCGACCGCCCTCGGTCTCGATCCCACCCTCGCCCGACAGCCGCTGCAACGCCAGATCACCGACCGCCTGCAGCGCATCACGAATGAACTTGCCGGACCTGATGTTCCGCCCGAGCGGCAGGCCGAACTGCGTACCGAACAACACGATCTACGCATCCTCGCCGACCTGGCCGACCAGCGTCAGCATGCTCAGGCGACCTACGATCACCGCGCCGACCAGGTGGCAAATGCGGCGATCAAAGAGGTTCTCACCCAACATGTACGTGAGAACCCGAATGCACGAATGCTCAACGAACACATCGTGCATATCCCCGGAGAGCCCGACCGGCTGATCATCGCGTCAGGCACCGATGACCACCAGCGCGTCCTGCGCGATGCCCAGCAGCACCCGGAAATCCGCGAATTGCTCGACGGGCCCGAGGCCGTGCGCGAGCACCTGAACGTCGAGGCGGACCAGGTCGGCCGCATCAGGATCGAGCCCATCGACGAGCCGTCACACAACCAATTCGATCGCGCCACCGATCTGACTCCACTGGACCGTGCCGGTCAGGCGGCCCAGGAACGCATCGCCCGGATTCGAGAACAGTTGCGGGAGACCGAAGTCGGCCGCTGGGCCGACGAGGTGTTCACCCGCTACGACGTCGATATCGTGCACGAGTCGAGCGCCGACGACCGCTACTACCCGAGCCGCCGCACCCTCGCCCTGGATGTCGGCGCCTCCGATGCGGCACAGATGGCCGCCCTGGTGCACGGCGCCATCCACGTCGAATTGGCCCATGCCCGTGAGACTCCCGGCGGTGCGCAGGAACGCATGCGCCTGCCGCGCGAGAAATACATCGCACGCATGCTCGACGAGGAAACCCGTGCGCACGCGCTGGAAATCGTTGCGGCGAAACAACTCAGGGCCGCCGGACACGATCTCGCGGAAACTCCGCTGGAGCGCGCCTATACCGCGGCTTACGACGAGACCCGAGCCCGAGCGCACGAAGAGAATCCAGAAGCGCCCGCATCAGAACTCGATCGAATCGCCAATGATGCGGGCCTGGACGCCATCCGCCCCGAGGTGGCTCGACACCGCCCCGAGCATTCGACCGAAACCCATGCCGAGTTCTACGGCCACGCTTGGGATGACGCGCACGGCATCCGCTCGTTCGACGATATCGTCCGCTCCGCCATCGCTTCCGGCGAGCGTTCGGTCACGGTGCTCAGCGAGGGGTCCTCGGCGCATGCCGCCAGGAAGGTGGAGCTGGTCACCTTCAACGATGGCACCGAACTGATCCGCAAGACCGTCATGAATCCGCGCCACGCCGTCGCCGAGCGGTTGGCGTCGCTGCTCGGTCGTACTATCGGTGCGAATGTGCCCGAGGTTTTCCACGCCAAATCCAATGTCGTGTACATGGAAAAGTTGGCGGGACATGTTGCGGCCGAACGACATCCCCAGTTCATCGATGTGCACGAGCTCGGTTACGCCGATACGGTCGCGGGCCGTGCGCTCGGTCTGCTGGACGCGCTGATCCGGACTCCGGACCGCGACGGACAGGGCTGGATGATCGGCCCGCAGGGCGAGGTGCTCGGTATCGACCACAGTCGTGGTTTCGAGGAGAGCGAAGCCGCGCGAAATGCGTTGAGCCCATTCGCCGAACACTTCCTGCGTCGCAACGGTGACAGCATCGAGGTCATCGACCACCATCTGCCGCGCGCGGTGGTCGACGCGATCAGCGAACGCGTCGCCGCGTTGCGACCGGAGTTCGACAAGCACGGTCGCGGCCAGTGGCACGACACGGTGATGGCACGACTTGCCGAAATCCGTGCGCACGCCTCCGATCTGCCGCCCGAACACGGCGATATCGCAGTGCGGCCGGAGGATTCGAGCAGGCACGACGAGGATTTCGACGACCGCCCGAACGCCTACACCAACCGGTACGGCGGCGACAACCAGCACGGCATCCACGGTCGGGTCGACGCGGACGGCGTACTACGCGCGACGGTGCGTGTCGGTGACGGCACGCCGACCGGGCGCGAAATGTTCCGGGACATGATGCGTGAGCTCGGACATCAGGTGACCGAGATCCGTGCCGAATGGAATGCCGACGACCGGGTCCGGGACAACCTGGACACCTTCAATGCCGGTGTGCAGGAGCTGTACCTGACTCCGGAAGAGGCGGCGCGCAACACCTTCACCGGCAAACTTGCCGTCGAACTCGGCTTCACCGAGGTGAGCTTCGACCACGATGCGATGCGCGGCCGGCCGGGCGAATACGAGAAGGTCGTCGCGCATTTCAGCAGGCCGGAGACCTCGGTCCGACCCGAAGCGCCGGGCGACGGGGCGGATTCGCCCGAGTTCCGGCCGGCCGACGACGGTCCCGAACCGGACGCCGGGGCCTGGCAGGTCCGGCCGCGGGATATGACCGGTGGTCCGGTGTGGGAACTGCTGGGACGCAGCGAAACCGGACGCGAAGCAGCCGACGCGCTGCGGACCGCCGGTGTCGCGGTGCGCTTCGAAGGTGGCCGGCCGGATTCGTTCAACGGCCGAACCATGGACGTGTCCGTCGAAACCCATGACCGCAGCCAGCCCGCCCAAGCGGAGGCGCTGGTACGTGCGGCGGTACTCGCGGATGCCGTGCTGTCCGGTCGGGTCGAGGTGGATCCGGCCCGTATCCGCGCCACCGACCGCGCGGATTACGTTGACGCACAGCTGCGTACGGAAGCAGCGGTGCTCGGCAGGCAGGCCGAGTTCCATCGAGAGCTGGGTGCGGCCGGATATCCGGAACCGGCCCCGACCACGCACGGTGTTGCGGATTCGGCCTACACCCGCGCCTTGCATGAGCAGTATCTGACTGCCCGCGACGCGGCTGTGGCCGCCGCGGATCCCGGCCTGGGCGAGCACGAACTGCGCCGAATCGGTCGCGAGGCGGGCATCGATGCGCTGCTGTCCGGCGATATGTTCGACTCGCCGCTGTATCCGAGCGAGGGCGCGAGTCTGCGAGATATTCACGGCGGCATCTGGGAAGCGCACCAGCATCCGGACGGAATGTACGAGCCGACCTCCGCGGAGTCGGACCGTGAACTACAGCGCCTTGTCCGTAAACACGCCGCGCTTACCCGGGAACTGCGGGCGGTCGAGAGCGATTGGGATCGAGCCGTCCGACGGTTCGGCGCCTTCGACCCAGAAACGCACCGCGGCGATCGCGATCTGTTCGAGCGCGGCCGACAGGCCGTGGCGGACGACAGAATCCGCCCAGTAGGGCGCGGAATGAATTCCGAGCGCCCCGCGCAGGTGCGCGCACTGCATGAGGCGACTCGCCGGCATGTCGAGGTCGAGGCGCGGCGCAACCATCTGCTCGATGAGATCGCGGCACGGGTCGGTCAGGAAGTGCTCGGTACGGAAGTCCTTGCAGGCGAAGGATATTGGGCAAATGATCGAGTCGCGGTGCTGCCTGGTGAGCCGCTGCGGGTAATCGTGGTAGACGGACGCGGTGATCATGCCGCGATCTCGCGTGTGGCGGCGGATCGGGGCAGTGATCTGCATCGCGCCATCCGCTACGGCGATGCCACCGCGGAACGGCTGCACGTCAGCGTCGACGATTCCGGTGCCGTCCAGGTGCGCCGGGAGCCCGTGGATCCGCGCGCCGACTGGGTCGACGCTGCCGCAGCGGACGTGCGTGCGGAGGTAGACCACCTGGTGGCACCGCGACCGCCGGACGAACCCGCCGCGGCATTGCCGGACCAGTCGATGGCCGACACCGCGCAGGTGGCGTCGGACCGGCTGCGGCGCATCCTCAGGGGCAACGAACTCGGACGGTGGGCGACCGAGGTACTGGCCAGGCACGGGGTGGAGATCCGTTTCGGCCTCGACGTGGATTCCACCCTCTACGACGGCAGACAGCAGCGCGGCGTCGACGCCGGATACGATCCGGCCTCGAATACCGTGCTGCTCGGCCTGACCGATACACCGTCCCAGCATGCGGCGGAAGCGATTCGGGCGGCATACCTGGCCGAACAGCTCGGCGACGGTCCGCTCGAGCGATTCACGCTCGGACGCGACGAATACGTCGATCTGATGCTGGATCGCGAGGCGGTGGCACAGGCAAGAGCCTTCGAATTCGATAGGTGGCGGCAGTTCGGGACGGAAGCGTCACCGGCTCCGGAAACGTTGCTGTCCAGAGCGTATAAGGACGCCTTCAAACAGGCGGAGCAGCAAGCCTTGCGGGCCTACCGCGACAACCGTGAGGTCGCGGACAGCATGATCGATGCGGCCGCACACCATGCCGCCGCGCGTGAAGTGCGAAATCGGTTGGTGGAGTTGGGCCCGCGCGTCGACGGCGGTGACCTCGCCGCGTTCTACCGGGCTCAGTGGGACAGTGCACACGGAATCACCCGTGCGCCCGGCGAGGGGCCGCCGACATACCACACCGACACCCCGGCGATCCGGGATCAGCGCAGCCGTCAGTACGCGGCGGAGATCGAATCCCTTCGGCTGCTGCGTGATTCGGGCCGTTTCGTGCCGGTCGGTCCGGCCGAACGCGCGTACGCCGACGCCTACGACCGCGCCTATCAGCGTGCGGAGCGTGCTGCGGCTCGCTCGAATGATCCGGCGATCCGGCCGGAGCGGGCGGGTTACGAGGCTGGGCGCGAAGCGCTGCGCAAGTACATCGACAAGGTCGGTCTGGAACCCGCCGAGGTCGCGTTCGATGTCGCTCGGCACGCCGACGACAACGTCGACGACTATCGTCCGTGGTCGGATACGACCGAGCCGGAAACCGGGCATCCGGCCGATCAGGACGCATCGCCGCGCACGATGAGTTCCGAGGAAGCAGCGGACCGTGTACGTCGCGCTCTCGACGATGAACTGGCGCGGGATCCGGGTGGCGCCCGGCGCACCGACCGGGTCGCCCAATTTCCGGGCGACCAGCCGGTGGGACGCGGACGTCTGGTTGTGGCGGCACCCGAAGGCCAGCACATGGACGCGCTGCGCGAACTGGCCGCGACGCATCCGGAATACACCAGTGTGCTGTGGGACGGCACGCAACGGATCGAATATCTGCAAGTGGGGCCGGGTTCCGATGGTCTGCACGATGCCCGGTTCATCGACGCCGACGCTGCCGAGGGGTCCTACCGCCGTCCGACCGAAGACGAGGCGGCCACCGAACTACTCGCGCACTACCTGCGCTACCGCGCCGCCGGACAGACGGATCTCGGGTTCGATGCCTGGGTGCGCCAGCTCGGCCCGGATGCCTTCAATACCAGGGAGAATGCGTCCCCGAACCTCGAGGGCAGACTGCGTCTGGACTTCATGGCCCGTGGTTACGAACTGGCCGAAGCGGATCCGTCGATCGGCGAGCCGCATCCGGCGGAGGTGACGCGTCGGCTGCTGACGCGGCAGGTGGTCATGCCGGAATCCGCTGATGCGGCGAGGCGGGAACGTCGCTGGCCGCAGTTCAGTCGAACCGAGGTGAAGACGCGGGCGTGGGACTTCCCGGTCACACTGCAGTCCGATGGCAATGGCGGCTGGCGGGTGGCGCCGCCCACCGGAGATGGCAGTGCGGGCGATGTGCTGGCCAGGCAGTTCCAGGGCATGTCCGATACCGATACCGGGCGGCTCGGGGAACGGATAACCCGAATCATGCTCGATGGCTCGGCCGATCTGTACGACCACAGTGCGCCGAAGGGCCTGCTGCGCAGGATTACCGACCGACTGTCGTTCGGAAACCGGTCGGAGCAGGGTGATTCCGCACCGCGACCGATCGATCGGCCACGCCCCGGCGACGATTCGTTCGACGCGCCCGAATTCCCACCGGCACATCCGGACGATGGCGCACACGAGCGTCAGGCCCAGCAGCAGCGACAAGACGTGCTGGATCGGTTGGCGGCCGAGAATGCGGCGGCGGTGCGCGAGCGCGACGAGGCAAGGGCCGCAGGCGATCCGGGGCGCATCGGGCGGGCCGAGGAGCGGGTGGAACGGCTCGATGAGGCGATGGCGATCGCACTGCAGCGCGATGCGTTGTTGCGGGCCGGTGCGATACCGGTCACCGATCGGGTCGGTGTGGTGCCGGGTGAGCAGGCGCGCGTGTTCGTGGTCGGCTGGGGCGACGGTGATCCGGTTCGCGTGCTGGACGATGCGGCCGCCCGGCATCCACAGCTCGCGGAGTTGCGCGCCGAACCCGGCACGGTCGTGCGCGAGCTGCGGATCGGTGCGCAAGGCGAGACACGTGTGCTGCGCATCGATGATCCGGCGGCGCAGCAAAAGGTCGAGCGGCCCGCCGAGGGGGGTGGCGGCGGTAAGAAGCCGCCGTCCGAGCCTCCCGTCCCCGCCGGGACGCCCGGCGATCCGGAGCACTCGCGAAATGAGAACTCCGGCAACGGATCCGAGGAGACGTCAGCGGGACGGCCGTTCGCGCCGGCGAATCCGGACGAGCCGCGCCGCGTCGTCATCGATGCCAATGGCGAAGAGGTGCCGCTACAGGTGCGGCCCGACGACGAGGGCCGCTGGCGGGTCGAAGCTCCCGAAGAATCCGGAACACCCGCTCGCCCAGCGGATTCCGAGCCGCCCGAGCAGAAATCGCCACTGCGCCGAGCGTGGGAGCGGATTCGGGAGAAGATGCGGGTGCGTGGTTATGTGGGCGACTACCCGAAGTACCCGTCGGGTTCGGGTGAGGACCGCCGCGGTCAGAATGCGCTGAAGGATGGCGTCGAGCATGCGCCGGACCTCTTCGAATCGCATCCGAATGCGCCCCATCCGCCGCAGGCGACACCCGGGCACGAGACCGTTGCTCGACCGGCCCCGGAGAGTGAAGGCGGGGGCCTCAATATGGCCCGAATCGCCAAGGAAGGCTGGACCGCCTGGCGTAACCGGGAGCATCTGCCGATCCTGAACAGGTTCTCCGGTCGGACCCAGGATGTGGCAGGCGATTTCGTGGTGCCACGCACGCCCGATGGCGAGGAATACCGGTTCTGGGTCAGCGATGCCGATCCGGATCTGGTGCGCCAGACCGTCACCGAACTGCTCGAGGTCGAGGCCATCGCGCCGGAAGAGGCGCGGGCGGTGCTGGAAGAGGCACTGGCCGTTGCCGATCCGGAACAGCGGCAGCGGATCATCGATGACCTGGAGAACTTCGGTCTGATCTCCGACGAGGAGGCCAGGGCACTCGAGCACGAGCCGGCGCATCCGGAGCCGACCACCGAACTCGATGGTCCGCCACCGGAAGACGAATCACTCACCGATAAGGCACACCGGCTCGGTTTCGACCTGCCCGACGAAAGTCCGGAAACCATTCGCCGGATGCTCGACGAGCAGGAATACCGGACGATGCGTGAGGCGGCCGCGATCGCGGGCCTCGCGGAGGCGGCGGATCGCTTCAACGAGGAGGTCACGCGTCCGTACGTCGATGCCGACCTGCTGGGTGACTCGGCGCCCGAGCTGCACGGTCGACAGCCGGTGGCGGGGGAGATCGAGGATCCCGATGCGCGGCGGCTCGATGAGGACGAGGACTACTACGACGAGGACGAACCGACCACCGGCCCCGAATTGGGCGCGCCCGATGCGACTGGCCGTCCGGTGCCGCTGGCCGATCAGGTCAGCATTTTCGACGACAATCCGATGGGCCGTTTCCTCAAGGAACTGATCAGCGCCTTCGACGGTGATCCCGGTCTGCAGAACTTCCGGCCCGTCGGCAATGGCGCCGACCCGCTGCGCGAATGGGGCGATATCGGCGACGGCCAGGAACTGGGCCGCGACCAGGGGCCCAGGGTGTTCTTCGAGCATGCCCTGCGCCGCGACCAACTGCGCGACGAGGCGTCCACGTGGGCGCAGATGTTCGGCTTGGACCTCAACGATGTGAACCCGCGAAATCTCGATGCCACGCTGCGCAGGCTATGGGCCGAGAACGATGCGCGCGCGGCCCGGGTCGCCGAATTCGCCGACGCCGCCGAACCGCATCTGCGTGCCGGAGAGCAGGAGCCGGTCGGGGAGGTCCATGGCGATCAGGTCGCTCGGGTGCCCGTCGGGGAAGGCGCGCCGGACCGGCTGGTGGTGATCAATGGGCCGCTGGACCGGGCGGATGCGCTGGCCAGAGCGCTCGCCAATGATCCTGCCTTGGCCGATGCGCTCAATCGCGGTGAGGTCGAACTCGATTACCGGAACGCGCGCACAGATCGCGTGGGGCAGATTCATCTGGATCCGGTCGAAACACCCGAGGTGTACCACCATCGGGAGACGATCGATGGCCGCGAGCTGGTCGTCACGATGGTGCGCGACAACGACGGTCGATGGCGCGCCGTGCAGGCACCTATCGAGGAGCCGACGAGCCATTCGCCCGGCCACGAGAGCGATGCGGCGCCGCGCACTCGCGCGGAGATGGTCGCCGAAATCGTCTATCTGGCAAACGAACTCGGCCTCGGACCAGAGGCGCTACATCCGGATCGGCTGGCACAGACCATCGCGGAACTGAAGCTGGCCAATGCCCTGCGCGCCGGTCAGGTCGAGGCGCTGGCCGACTTCGCGCGCACGATGAACGAGATCGAGAACTTCAACGATATCGGCGATGCGCGTGGTCAACTCGCGCATCGGCTCGATATTCCGGAGTCGGAGCTCACGCCTCGACGAGTTGCCGAGGCGCTGGCCGATCCGGAATGGCGCAGCGCGCGGCGCGAACAGCAGTTCAAGGATCTGGCCGACTATGCCAAGCAGTTGCGGGATATCGATCTCGGCGCCGTCAACGCTGCACGCGATCGCCTGGCCGCACAGCTCGGCCTGGACAGTTCGGAATCGTTGCAGCCAGCCAAGATTCGGATCGCCGATGACGGGCAGATCCTGCGCGGACTGGATGCGAACGGACTTGATCCGGCAAAGCTGCGCAAGGTGATCGCGGGCCTCGAAGGTGACGGTAAGCACGATCAGGTGGTCGACGCGCTCACCGAATATATGCGTGCGCTGATCGATGTCGATCCGTACTCCGATGTGCCGCGGGGCGACCTTTCCGCCGATCCGCGGGCCGCCGGCGAACCGCCTATCCATGAACTGGCTTGCCTGCAGGCGTTGCGTGAACTCATCACCGAGGCAATGCAATCCGGCGATTCACTCGGTCTCGGGAGTGTGCTTGCGGACCACCCGGGCCGCGCCGACGGCGCATCCGGCGAGGGGCGTGGACGGCCCGAACCGAATCGCGACTGGGCCCGGCTCGTCGGTGTCGATATCGCGGGTGCCGACGATGCGACCTTCCGTAAGGTGTACGAGGCCTACCGCGATGGAAAGATCGAGAAGCACGAAGGTCTCAGCCCCGCCGAACTGACCGCGGAGCTCGGCCGCATGCGCGCGGAGATCCAGACTCGCGCCGAACAGATCAGAAATCTCGCGGCGCTCCTCGACGAGTTCTACGACGCTCCTAGTGAGTTGGCTGGTGCGCCCCGCGGGTTGGGTGGGCCGGATGAGGACGGACCCGATCCCGCCGCCACACCGTCCGCCCCGCCGCACGACCCACCGGACAGCCCAGCCTCCGGCGCGAAACCGATTCCCGTCCCGGATGCGGCGGACGGCGCTCGTGATACGAATACCGATGGGGGAGAGCCGAAGTCGTCGGCCGACCCGACAGAGCATCCAACGGTGCAGGCGGAATCGCGACCGATCGTCGACGAATGGTCGTCGCGCAGTCCGCGGCAGGTCGCGAAGGTGCTGGCGCGGCGGCATTCGATCGAGGTGGAGGGGTTCCGCCGCAAGGGCATCGATCCGGAGGTGGTTCGCGAAATCGCGCGAGCGGTGGACGAAATGCTGACCAAGCATCCGGAGATGAAGCTCGCCGGCGTCCGCATCGAGCCCGGCGACCCGCGCCATCCGCAGGGGGGAGTCGCCTACGCGAGCACCAGTCCTCGCGTCGGCGCGGATGCGCCACTGGCCGAACGGCTTCGGCAGGTGACCCCGTCGATCGTCGTGCTCGAGGAATCCGCGCGCGGACAGTCATGGGGGTCCGACGAGGACACGCTCGCCTCGAAGACGAGTCGCGATGGAACCCGGATCATCGGTGCCGACCGTCCGGTGTACGGCGTGATGGTGCACGAACTCGGCCACGTACTCGACTTCGCCGGACAAGGCCGCGCGCAGCGGCGTGTGATGGATGCGTTGCGGGAGCACTACCTCGCCACCCGCGAACACCCCGGCGAGACGGACTTCCGCGCCTGGGTCGACCAGCTCACCCGCTACAGCTTCGACGGTGACAACCTGGACCCCGGCGAGGCCCTCTCCGACGCGTTCCGTGAAGTGGAGCGCTACGGCGACGACGCCTCCGAACCCGCGCAGGTCCTGTATCGCCTGCTGGTCGACGAGGCGCGAGCGGGCGAGTCCAGCTCCGTCGAGTACGTCAACCGAGCGCCGTCCGTGCCGGTCGAACTGTGGCCCGGCGGATCCGGCAATGCCTCGCCCCATATTTCGGAGCCACCGTCCGAGCCGCGCCGCGCTGAGGCCGGGAAGCCGCCTGATCCGGCTGGCGCCGACGAGGCTTCGCACGGTCTGGAGCCTCCACCGCCGGAACCGGATTCGGCTGATTCGGAGCCTCCTGTCGATGCGGCGTCGACCCGTGATTCGGGGGATGGCGAGGAGTTGTTCCATCAGGATGAAGACGCCGAGTATCGAGCGTTGGTAGACGAACTCGATGAGATGGTGCGGCGTCTCGAGGCGGGTTCCGCGGAACCACCGCGGTCGGATGGTGTGGAGCCGGTTCGTCCGGAAGAGGCGGGTCCGGATGAGGCCACCGAACCGGTCGCCGAAGCCGGTGGCGGGTCGAAGAAGCCGCCCGCCGACCCGCCTGCCCCGCCGACGTCCGAGCCCGAGGAACCGTCGGGTCGCAACCAGGATGGTGAACAGAGCGGCGCCGATAACCGGCGTGAGGGCACGGAAGCAGAGCCAGGGGCCGAAGCCCGGACCGGACCGGAGCACCAGGAGGCGGTCCGGGCGCATGCGGATGCACTCGCGCGACGCGATGCGCTGGCGGCCCGGATCGCGGAGCTGGCCGACCGACTTCCAGCGCAGGAGGATGCGGATGCGTGGACGCCGCGCCGAATTCGAGCGACCGTTGCAGAATTCGCCGGGCGGCGACTGCTTTCGGATGCTGATCGCGCCGTTGTAGCCGAATTGGAGCGGCTCGCACCGGAATGCGCACGAGTAGATGCCGAGGTCGGCGAGCTCGCGGCACGCATCGGATTGGTCGACGAGTACGACCGGCTGCTGCAGGAGCGACGAGATCTGGTGCGCGAGCGCGAGTTCGTGCGCGCCAAGGCCAATGAGCGCGCCGCCAATCTGGGTCTGGACGATTCGACCGAATGGGTGCGCCGGGACCCGGATGCGCGCGACGAGGCGATTCAAGCACTGCATGCCCATGCCCGGACCGATGTCGTCGACGTGCTGGGTGGCCTCGAGGAGGCGAACCGGCAGGTGCGCAGTCCGGTCGAGGCCGGCGAGCAGGGACGGCGCGAAGAGGCGCTGCGCAAACTCATTGCGGCGACCGAGGACTTCGAATCGCTCGACGATCAGGTCCGGCGCGTCGATCAGCGGCTGTCCGAGCTGGAGGACCAGGGCGTCGCGCGGCACCGCCCGCCGTCGGAGGAGGGTGTTGCCGAGATCGATCGGATGGCGCGGGAGCGGGCGGAGGAGCTCCGGCAGATCAAGCCGCGGCGGACCATGCGCGACGATCTGGCCGTCCGGCTCGGTGTGGTCGATGCGTCGGGCAATCCGGATGAGGTTGCGCTGCAACCGGATCGGCTGCGTAGAACGATCACCGATCTGCGATTCGATGCGGATGACGAGGTGCGCGACGGCACGCTGTCTCCGGATGAGTCGGAGGCTCGCCATCGTGAGATCGACGGACTCTTCAACGCCGCCGACGATGTGAACCAGGCGCACAATCGGATCGGTCGACTCCAGGACGAAATGGCCGGAGCCGCGGGCGTATGGCGGCAGCAGGTCGAAGCCGAAGGTGGCCGTATGGTCACCGACCGTGTCGGCATCGTGGCGGGGGAGCGACCCCGCATCATCGTGCACGGTCCGCGCCCCGATCCGGCGGCACCGCGCGCAGATCACGATCGGGCCCTCGCCGATGCGCTGCGCCGCGATCCTGCGGTCGCCCAGGCGATGGTGCGTCCGGAAACCCGCGTCGAATACCGCCAGGTGCTCGCGGATCGCGAGGGCAATACCCGGACGTTGCGAATGCCGCCACCGGATATCCGACGACTGAGCACCGGCTGGCACAACGGCAGACGTATGGATATGACGTCGTGGGTCGACGCCGAAGGCACTGTGCACCATGTCGATCCGACTCGCCCGGATTGGGTGGGCAATCGAGATGCCGGGACCGTGCCGAAGAAGTTCACGCCCAAGGATCCGCCGGACGGTGTCAGCGGCTGGGCCATGGAGGATGTCGTCAACGACATCACCCTGCCGACCGATCACGTTCCGCCGGGTGAGATCGCGGAGAGCACGCTGCCGGTCAATATGCCGCAGGCGCCGTCACGCTACGACACGTCATCCGTGCCGCCGGGCACACCGATCTTCGAACAGCACTGGGGCGGTGACGCTTACAACATCACCCGGCTGATCCTGATGGCCGCGCAGACGCCGAAGCATCCGGCGGTGAAGGCCTGGATCCAGGCGCATCCGGAGATCGGTGAGTGGGTGCAGGCCCGGCCGTGGCTCCAGAAGATTCCGCCGTTCGGCACCGTCTTCCGCAACTACGAGTGGTTCGCGGGACCGGAGCGCAATATTCAGCCCATGCATCGGCCGTGGGATCCGGCCGAACACGGTAACCCCGCGGATCGGGTGGAGATTTCCGAAGGGCTGCAACGGGAATGGGATCGCGACGTCACGAACTGGCGTCGCGTGCAGGATTGGGCCGATGCCGAGTACGAGCGGTTCCTCGCCGACGACAGCGATATCGATCGGATCATGGACGGGCTCGACGCCCACCGCCGTGCCCAGCAGGTGGCTGCGGCACGGGATGTGGTCGGGACCGTGCAGGACAGGCTGGTAACCGCGGATCGCGGTATCGACCCGACCCGCGATGTCGATGCGCAGTTGCTGCGGATGCAGGACGAAAACGACCGTGTCGCAGACGATTTGGCCGACCGCTTTCAGGTCGATGACAGCGATGCGATACGCGACACCATCGCCGATATTCGCGAGCTCTTGCGCGCGGGCGCCGATCCGGACGCGATCGCTCAGATCCTGGCCCAGCACATGCGCCACGACGTACCGGGTTTCACGCGCGCCGAGATCGAGCAGATCAAGAACCACCTGATGGTCGACGAGCATCTGGTGCGCGATTACAGCGATCCCAATGGCGCGTATGTCCGTCGCCCGATGGATCGCCTCGCCGATGTCGCCGAGGCATGGAACCGGTTGACGGCGGGCGAACCGCTACCCCAGGACCTGGTCCTGCTGCAGGATGCGCGCGCCGAATCCGACTTCCTGCGCGCCAATCCCGGTGCCACCTGGCGCGCCGCCAACACCCACGCCATCGGCCTCGGCTTCCACTGGGACGCGGACCGCCCGCCGCTCACCGACTGGCGCGCGGGCATTCCCTACGCCGTCGACATCGTCGCGCCTGATCCGTCCTGGTCGCCGCCCGACCAGCACGGCGGCCCCGAACTGCCACCGCCGGATGCGCCGCAGTTGGGTGCCCCGCCGCCGAAGCCTGATGCGCCGAGTTCCGATGGGAGTGCGCGACCCGGTGCGGAGCCGGAATCCGTGCCGGAGGTTCAACCGGAAGGCACCGCGCCGGGGCGGGATGCGGCCGCTCGACAGGCCGAAATCGAGCGTATCGCGGACGAATGGGCAGCGGCGTTCGTCGCCCGTGAAGACGCGCGCACGGCCCTCGACGAGGCTATGGCCGACCCGCGCCCGGAACACGCAAACGAACAACAGGCCGCCGCAGCACGCCGATTGGACGAGGCCGACGCAGAACTGACCCGGCTGAACGAGGAACTGAGCCGTGCGGTCGCCAACGACATCGCGGAAACCGAAGCAACTCATCATGATTCGCCGGATACGCAGCATGTGCGTGCACGGCAGGATGATTCGGGTACCGATACCTCGCCCGTAGCGACCGGTGACGGTGGTTCAGGGCTACCGCCCCAAGATCCCCCGACCCCGGCATCTCCGGACGAACCCACCGATCCGGTTCAGCGAATCGAGCAGGCCCATCAGCGTGCCGAGGCCGGTTTCGACGAGTTGCAGCGCCGCATCGATGGCTGGCATGCGGAAGCGTTGCGGGAGAACGAGCAGCGCCATGAGGAAGCACTCCGATCACTCATGGACTCCGCTCCGCCGCCATTGTCGGACCCACCGCTGGACGTGCCGACATCAGACGATGCTGCCGGACCGGATGGTTCACCGAGCTGGCACACGGACGGCGAATCCCTCGACCCGGTGCGGCGAATCGAGCAGGCACTGCAACGGGCTCAGGCTGGTTTCGATGAGTTGCAGCGACGCATCGAGGCCTGGCATGCGGATGCGTTGCGGAAAAACGAGCGCCGCTATGAGGAGGCCATCAACTCGCTGCGTGAGCCGGAGCCGCCGGTGTGGCGCGACGATTCATCGACTCCGGTGCGGCGGATCGAGGAAACGTGGCAGCGTGCCGAGGCAGGATTCGATGAGTTGCAGCGCCGGATCGATGCATGGCATGCGGATGCGTTGGCAGAGAACGGGCGTCGCTTCGACGAGGCGATGCGTGCCTTGGTTGATCCCGGCCCGCAGCCGAGTTCTGATCCGCCGGCTGCGGACCCTGTTGCACGGCAGCGTGAGCCGCTACGTGAGATCGAAGAGATCCGCCAACGCACCGCCGCTGGGTTCGATGAGTTGCAGCGACGAATCGATACGTGGCATGCGGATGCGCTGGCGGCCAACCAGCGCAGGCATGAAGAAGCCCTCCGGGCACTGGCTGAGCGGCCGCGACCGGACGATGGTGCCGAGCAGAGCGATCTATTGCGCAGAATCGACGAGCTTCGCCAGCGCGCCCAGGCCGGGCTGGATGAGTTGCAGCAGCGGATCGATGCCTGGCACGAAGAGGCTTTGGCGGCGAATCAACGCAGGTTCGACGAGTTCAACCGCTGGTTGAATGCGACGGTGCCGGAGGGGGATAACTCCGACGCGAGTGGTCGTGCGCCGGAGCCCGGCCAGGCCGATTCGGGTCCGGCGGAGGCGGGTGGTGATGGGGGATCGCAGCATCCGCCGCAGGAGCCGCCTGGTCCGGGGCAACCGGAGCCGGGTTCGGGCGGTTGGCCGCAGGATGGGCCCTCGCGGGTACACGAGCCTGTCACGCCGGAATTGCGTGACGCGCTGCCTGGTTTGGCCGCACGAATTGCGGGGACTGCGGCTGCCCGCCGGGCCATGGAAC
Source organism: Nocardia vinacea NBRC 16497 (assembly GCF_000308835.1). Lineage (GTDB taxonomy): Bacteria > Actinomycetota > Actinomycetes > Mycobacteriales > Mycobacteriaceae > Nocardia > Nocardia vinacea. The sequence goes on from NZ_BAGN01000389.1 coordinate 17,423, forward strand.
CGGGCATCGCCGAAGGTGCCAGGCGGCTCGGAATCAACCCCGATGGTTTGAGTTCGCACGAAATACAGCGTGCCGTCAACGATTTGGTGGGCGCGGCAGAGGATCATGCTGCCGCGATACGGGATCGTGAAGGCGTCCCGAGCCATGAGATGGTGCAGCATTTCGCGGACCTCCGGGCCGCCGAGCAGCACGCCGCCGAGGTCAGGGATGCTGCCAGCGCATTTCAGGCCGAGCTGCGCCGCCATATCCAGGCGGTTGGCGAGGAGAACGTGGCTCGACAGCGCACCGCCGTGCTCGCGTCTCGTGACGTGCTGGCCGGGGAACAGGCGCATATGGTCGCCGAGGGTGTCGGAATCGCACCTGATGGGCAACGCGTAGTCGTCGCGTCGCCGTCATCGGCACCCGAGCAGGTCATGCCTGCCGAGGTTCGCCGACAGCTGACCGATCAGGGCGTCCAGGTCGACTATCTGCACGTCGTGGTCGATGAATCCGGCGTCATCACCGTCACCCCGATCCGCCCGCCCGACGAAGGAGCGGTGCCCGCCCGCCCGACAGGTCCGCCGGAGACACCGGGTTCGGGTTCCGCAGCGCCGCCGGAACACGGTGCGGCACAGGCGGATCCGACCCAGGCATCGCGCGAGACGCCACGCGCCGATACACATGGTTCGGATCCGAGCCGATCCAGGCCGCAGGGTCCCGCTGTGGACGGTTCGGATCCGACACGGTCAGCGCCCAAGACACGGGACGCCGATGCCGATGGTTTGGATCCAAGCCGATCCGCGCCGGAAACCCGGGGCACTGATGCGGGTGGTTCGGATCCGAGGCGACTTGCGTCGGAAACTCGGGGTGCCGATGCGGGTGGTTCGGATCCGAGGCGACTTGCGTCGGAAACTCGGGGCACTGATGCGGGTGGTTCGGATCCGAGGCGACTTGCGTCGGAAACCCGGACCACCGCCGCGGACGATTCCGACACCACGCGCTCCACGCCTGAAACACGAGATGCCGATGCCTCGGAGTCGGCCTCCGGAACCACGCTCGACAGTGCACAGCATTCGGACGCTCTGACCCCTGAGGTCCGAGCCGAACTCGAGCGGCTGCGTGCGGAGCGTGCCGTGGCCGCCGCCGATCGCGAGGAATTGCGCGATCTCCGCCGACTTCGTGCCGAAGGACTACCAGTCGATGTCGAGCAGGGGCTGCGGCCAGGCCTGCCGTTGGAGACGACCCTCGACGAGCTGCGCAACCAGACCATGCTGGTCCATGAGCAGGCCGAGCGGCATGCGCGGATCGACGCACTCGAGCGTGCGGCCAACGAATTCAACCGTGCCGATGCCGAAGTGGCGAGGCTCGATGAGGCGATCGCGACGCTCGAACTATCCGGAACACCGGAGGCCGTGCACGCCGCATTGGTGCGGGAACGTGCCGCAATGGCCGCCGAATGCGAGTTCTGGCGGGCCAAGCGCAATGACCGCGCCGAACGCTTCGATATTCGCGATCCCGATCACGCTCTGAACCAGGACAACCTGGAGCCGACGCTGCGGCAGCTCAGCGGCGATATCGTCGGCACCAGGGACATTGCGGGCACCGGCGACGAAACATCCAGGCCGGAACCGGAATTGGTCGGCTCGGCCGAACGCACCCAGCGCGAGAACAACATCTTCAAGCTGCAAGATGCTGCGGAACGCTTCAACGAAGCCGATTCCGCCCTCGCCGAACTGGATCGGCGTATCGCCGCACTCGAGGGTGCCGATGTCATTGCACACCAGCCGCTGTCGCCAGAAACACGCGCCGAGCTCGACCGGCTCGGTGCCGAACGCGCCACCGAAGTGCTCGCCGGCAAGCCATGGCGCGGGATGTGCGACGACCTCGCCGACCGCCTCGGCGTGGACCGAGATGCATTGGGCCCCACAGAGATCGACCAGACTCTGCGTGATGCGGCGAACCGTCTCGTACCGACCGAGGAGAACACCAGGCAACTGCGACTGCTGCGCGAGGCCGCCGACCGAGTCAACCAGGCGGACAACAGAATCGGCCGCATCCAGGATCAGATGGCTGAACTGGCCGGAGCATGTCGCGACGTCGTCGCCACCGAGGGTGCCAGGCCGATCACGGATCGTGTCGGCCTCGTCGAGGGTGAACATCCGCGGATCATCGTGGTGGCCCCGCGCGGCACATTGGAGCATCCGCACGCGGGCCACGATGCGGCGCTCGCCGATGCGATCCGGCGCAATTCCGCAGTGGCACAGGCGATGACCAGACCTGAGACGCGAATCGAATATCGCGTGATCATCGCCGAGCGGGAGATGCCGGTGCGTATCGCGGACCTCGCGCCACCGCGTCGCGACTATCTCACCGCGGGCTGGCGCGAGGGCGCGCCCGGCCTCCACCTCACCCGGTGGCAGGACGGAAATGGTGACTGGCACCCGGTCAATCCGACCCGCCCGGACTGGACGACCAACCGCCGAGGTCCCAGGGTGCCAAAGGCATTCGAGCCGCGTGTACTTCCGGAAGGCGTCAGTGGTTGGGCGGTCGATCCGTTCCAGTCGTCCATTGTCGACCCGTTCCTGGATCCGCCACCGGGCGCGATCGATGAGGAACTGCTGCCGCGGATCCCCGGCATGGACCCACTCGATCCGGGTGTGCCCACCTTCGAACCGCCGATGGCGGGCGTGTTCTACAACACCATGCGCATCGTCCTCGAATCGGCGAAGCTGTCCGGATTCACCTGGTATAGCGATAAGGACCATCCAGGCCGAATCAGTCCGGGATTCAAGGGACATCCCTACTTCCGTCCGCGCGCGGCCGATGTGCAGCCGATGGCGCGTGAATGGGATCCGCAGGATCGGGTGCCCGATCGCGGCGAGTTGTCGGAGGAATACAAACAGCGCCAGCGGGATCAGGAAGCGGCGTGGGCGCGCGTGCAGGACTGGGCCGACACCGAATACCAGCGGTTCCGTGCCGACGACAGCGATATCGACAGCATCGTCGATCACCTCGCCGCGCATCCGGATGCGGAAGGTGCGGCACGTGCCGTGCGGGCCGCGGAGATCGTCGATCAGATCGCCCGCAGACTCGACAGCTCCGGCGACCTCGATCCGATCGTTGACGCGCTCACTGGCCACCTGCGGGACGAACAGCCCGGTGACGCAAGACGATTGGTCGACAATCTTTGCGACCAGCTCGGCAACCTGGGTGCCGACCGCGCCGAATTGACCAGGTTGGTCGCCGACCGACTCGACAACTCGACCCCCGCCTTCACCCATGCCGAGATCGAGCAGATCAAGAACCACCTCATGCGCGATCCGTATCTGGTGCACGACCCGAACGACGGCATCCTCCGTCGCCGCCCACTCGATGCCGTCGCCGATGTCGCCGAAGCCTGGAACCGCCTGATCGCGGGCACCCCGCTGCCACAAGACATCCTGCTCCTACAGGACGCCCTCGCCGAATCCAACTACCTGCGCCACAACCCGATCGCCGCCTGGCACGACGCCAACCAGCACGCCATCCGCATCGGCTTCGACTGGAACGCCAACCGCCCGCCCCGCACCGACTGGCGCACCAAAATCCCGTACGCCCCACCCCGAGTCGACCACCAACCCCAACTCCGTCCACCCGGACTTCCGAATCCAGACGCCCCCCTCGCCCTCCCCCCAACCGAACCCCACCCAACCAACGAACTCACCCGACCAGCACCGGCCGAAACCCCCGCCCCAACTCCGCCCCCCGACGGCTTCGAGTCGCCGCCTACAACGGAAGTACCTGCGGTTCACGAGGATTCGGAACCAACACAGCCGCTGACCACCGACGAGAGCTCGGCCACTGATCCGGGCCCGCAGTACGGTCACGATCTGCCGGAGACCGCAGACAGTCGCGATCGCGCCGACATGTCCGATACCACGTCCCATAGTGATCGTGAGGGCAAATCGTCCGCGCCCGAGGTGCCGCCGGTTCGCGAAGGTACGCCGCAGGTCGCCGACGACCACTCGACCACCGAGCCTGGCCCACAGGGTCAGGATGCGCCGGACAGCGCAGACGGTAGTGATCGTGTGGACGAGTCCTCCACTGGCACAGAACCCGTTGGCAGGACTGATGACCAGCAGTTGCTTGGGAACGCGCAGCGTGGTGATCGAGTGGACGAGGGGGAATCGTCCACCCCGGAGGAACCGCCGGTTCGCAACGGTTCGGAACTCGGCGACCCATGGGACGACAACTCGGCCACTGATCCGGGCCCGCAGTACGGTCAGGATGCACCCAACGGTGCAGGCAGTCGTGGTCGTTCGGATGATGAGACTTCTGAAGGGGCAACGCGTCCCGAGCAGGGAGGTGCCGGCGAGTCGTCTGACGCGAGGGCGCGGCGCGGGCGTGCTGGTGAGGGGGAATCGTCCGGCGGTGCCTCGCGTGGTCGCGCGGGCGATGGGGAGGCGGCCGGGGAGGGCGGGAGTCGTGGCCGTGATGGAGGTTCGAGCGAGGGTGGGGCTCGGTCGAATCGGGGTGGCGGGCAGGAGCCGCCGGAGGGGCGGTCGGACTCAGGTGATTCCGAGCCGTCTCCGCTGCCCGGCTCGGTGCTGCGCTCCCATATCCCACATCCGCCGAGGCTGAACCACGAGTACGAGATGCCCGATCCGCCGAGTAGGGCACCGTTCGATCCGACGTGGCCGCTGCCGAAGCACCCGCCGAAACCCCCGAAGCCACCACATCCACCAACGCCGCCGCAGCCGCCTGTGCCGCCGCGTGAGCCGCAGCCTCCGGTGTCGCCGCGTGAGCCGAAGCCGCCTGTGCCGCCGCGTGAGCCGAAGCCGCCCAAACCGCCGGTCCCTCCGAAGCCCCCGCTTCCACCTACATCACCGGTTCCGCCTCCGCCACCTACTCCTCCGGTGCTACCGCCGACGCCGGTGCCGCCTTTCCCGCCGACGCCGCCGGTGCCGCCGACGCCGGTGCC
>NZ_BAGN01000388.1 GCF_000308835.1 Nocardia vinacea NBRC 16497
CGGGCGCGCGGTGCGATCGATCTGGATCTCGACGTCGAACCCGGCCTGCCGCAACGCTTTCGCGGCGGCGTCGATAGCGAACTGCTTGGCCTGGCGATCCCGGGAGGACACCACGATCCACATGCCCAGGCTGCGAGCCCACCGCCAATGCCCGACAGCCTTTTTCACCCCCGTCATCACTTCATAGGTGCCGTCGCCACGGACCGTGCCCTCCAACACGGTGCCTTCCTCAGCGGTATGGGAAATAGTCACCACCGTCACCACCACCTCCTTCTAAGTTTGAACATGCGCATTAATGCATGCGATTCGTGTGTTGGTCTGCCGGCTGCCGTGCGCAGTGGATCAGGTCAGCGGGCCCCTGACGGTTTCGGGCAGGACGTAGTCGTGTGGCCCGGTCTGGATCAGTTCGTCGCGAGTGAAACTGTCGACCACGGGCCCGACTCAATGGGTGCTCGAGCCGGGGGAGGCGCTGTCACCGTGTAGCTAGGCGTCGAACAAGTCGTCGATCTCGAACAGACGCCCGCTCGCGGGATCGTCGACACCTAGCCAGGCGTCGTCGCCGCAACGGACCCGTACCAACGCCAGGCCGGTGGCGGTTTCGATGTCGGTGAGCAGTGATCCGATCCGCTCGGCGGGCACCGACGCCAGCGGTTCCGCGCCGAGGCAACCGGCGAAGGCGGTGCCATCACCGAAACCCCGCACGGAATGGGTGAGTTCACGGCGGCGCGCCTCGGTCACCGCGAAGACCACATCACCGATACTCGAACACTTGACCCGGGCACGGACCTGGTCGAGTTCGGCGCGGGTGATCATGGTACCGACCAGCCCCAGCAGATCCGCAACCGTGATCACCGCCGGATCCAATGGAGCGGTCGTCCGCGTCGGGCCTGCGGTCACTGCGGCGGACCCGGCCTTGCCGGTGCGGACATTCGTCGTCGTATCCCCGACGTCGATATAGGCGGCAGCGGTGAGGTCGTCCTCCCGTACCTCGACCAGGGCGCCTCCGCCCTCATCGACACCGACCTGGCCCGTCGAATCGAGACCGGACAACCAGTTCATCAGCTCGGAAACCTCGATCATGGATCACCTCTTTCTGTTGCGTGAGTGGGTATTTCGGCGTGACCGTTGTGTGTGGGAGTTCGCTGCGGCGGGTGTGTGGATCTCGACGGTGTCGTCGAGTCGGTACAGGTCGATGACCAGTCGGCCGGAGCCGGTCGCGCGGATGCTGATCAGCCCGCCACCACAGGCGTGACTGATCTCGACGATCCGCTCGTCGGGGCCTTGGTAGCGGCTGGCGACGCAGTCGATGATCACTTTCGGGCGAGCCATGATCGGGAAACCTCCTGTCCAGGAAGAGCGCAACGCGTTGTATCGCTGTTGATATTCATGAGGTCCTGCGCAGGGCTGGACGGGGCCGCGGCAGGGTCAGGCGGCACGCAGAGATGTTGAGGGGATGAATGTCTCGGCGGTGTCCTCGAGTGCCAGCAGCGTGGGATCGGCGTGGCCACGCCATCGGATCTCGAGCTTCCCGCGCGCCTTATCAGCAACCGAGTCCGGTGCCGCGACATAGAACTCCTCCAACCGCGGATAGCCCTCGGTCGCAGCGGTCAGCCATAGACGGGTGTGCTCACCATCGGTTCGCAGCGGCAACTGCAGATGCTCGGCCAGCCCGGCGACGAACGCACCTGTTGCGTCGCGGTCGCCGCGGTGCACGATCTGGATGGACCGCCACGCGTTGGCGGGAGCGGTGTAGCAGCGCCGCACCCGATACACCGCCCACCCACACCTATCGAGGACGGCATCGGCGAGAGCGTGAACCTCGTGCCACCGTCGCCGCGTAACCGATCGCGCAACGACTTACCGGGCCCGAACAGGCCGGAGCGGTGATTCAACGCCAGGGTGACGAATTCATCGACCAGGTGTTTGTGCGCCTCCTCCGGGGCGGCCCGGTAACGGGCGAGCTGGTCAGGCCAGCTCGGCACCGACACGAAAACAACACTGGCGGCAACACGATTTCGGCCACCACACCCCGAACAACCCGAACAAATACCCCTGACACCGCGCGCGGGACCAGTTTTCGGCGGCAAGCGGATAGATCGGGCGACGCCGCCCGCCCATAGTGACCGAGGTATCCCGGGCGATCCGCCCGGTCTCCTCGACATTGAACCCGACCGCGTGAATGTAGGGCTGGTGACCCAAATGTTTTGCGCGCCAGGCATCGAGCGGTTGACCTTTTGCCTTGGCTGAACTTCTCTGCACTCGTTAGAGTCGGAACTCCGCAGCACTCGGTCGCAGAAACCGACGCGAGGTTCTTCTCGGCAGCCAACGGCCATCAGTACTCTCGCCGAGGCTGGCTGTCGTCCTCCTCGGCAGTGCCCTGGTCATGTCGTGCAGCCACTCGACCGTCCGGCTTTGAACGCGCCTGAGTTGTTCCTCTTTCGTTCGGGGGCTGAGTTGCCGATCGCACATCGCGGCTTCCCCGGTAGCGCAGAACCGCTGCAATTGCCGTGTAGCGAACAATTACTAATATCGGTAACCTGAGTCCAGGACATGATGACAGACGCGAGGTGGGGGCCAATGATCAAGACCGTCGCAGAGCTTCTTCGTCAGCTCATGGAAAATGAGCGGAAATTGTTGGACGCAGTCCCTCTGAAGCACGGACCCACGATTGGCGAAATGTATGAGGGACTATCTCAAGATCTGCTAAGCCGAGCGATACCGTCAGGACTTGATCTACGACTACTCGGCGGATTCATTGTTGATGGACTTGGCAACACATCGGGCCAGATCGACTGTATGCTTGTCCGGGGCGAGGGTTCGCCGATCCCGTATACAAGGGCTTACGCTTGGCATGTCAAAGACGTCATCGCCGTATTTGAGATTAAAAAGTCGCTTTATACCAGTCAGTTGCGGGAAGCGTTCCAACATTTGAATGAGGTTCGGGGAATTGAACGCTCATATCGACGATCAGCCGAGAGTGACCACGATCCAGTAGATCTTGAGTGTGTTGCGCGTTCGTTTGCGGAGACAACTCATAGTGCCGCGCCCTCCTACGACTCGATCGAGTCTCTTCCATTCCACCTGAATGTTCTTTTCCATACGCTGGTCGTCGAGCATATAAGTCCGCTACGGATTATTATCGGATACCACGGGTTCAAGTCCGAACACCGTTTTCGAGCGGCCCTTTATGAGTACCTCGAAGAAAATCTCGGACAGGAGGGCTTCGGCGTCGCAGGGTTCCCGCAGTTGATTGTCTCCGGAAACTTCTCGTTGGTAAAGGCGAACGGTGAGCCGTTCTCGGCGCAATTGATAGACGATGACTGGTGGCCATTTTACTTCTCCACGACGGTGAATCCAGTTCTCATGATTCTCGAACTTATATGGACGCGGCTCGATTGCCGATATAAGATCGGCGGACTATGGGGTGAGGATTTGGAACTAGAGGTTCCTCACGCTTTTCTACTCGCCAAAGCCGGTGAGAGTGTGGAGGGACGTTCCGGCTGGAACTATGCGTTCGTGAACAATACTGCAGCCTCCCTGTCGAGGCTAGGTGACCACGAGGAGTGGTCACCTTGTTATCTTTCTATACCCCAGTGGGTCATTGTGAACATGCTCTGTCACGGCGAGAAAGTTAGGTTTGATGATGAACGGTTGATTGAATATCTGACTGGCGAAGGAGTGATAGATCTGGATCGTTTCTGGTCCGACCTACTGAGCACAACGCTCGTTGCGCGATCGAGCGATTCCATGGAGCTGGTGCTAATCACCATTGACTGTCACACGGCAATTCTTCCAGGCGGGCAACTCGTGGCGGCTGAAAACAATACCGGTCGGCTCTTTCGATGGATTGAGAAGAACTGTGGTATATCATCGAGCGGAGCCGCGCTGGAAGTGGAGAAGGAATCGGGACCGAATCACGGTGTAGACCGCCATAATCAACCGGCGGGAGATGGTGCAGTTAACTGAACACGTGCGCTGTCCACCGAGGGTCGGCATTACTCTGTTGCGGCGGTGCTCGGCACTGAGGGAGTAGAAGCCGTGTTCGTCGGGGTCGGGATGCAGCCGCGTCGGCGCGCGGGTGTCCTGCAAGACAACGATCCCGTCCGCGGCGCGCGGACCTGCTCGGGCGACTTCGACCAACCGCACCTTCCGCTCGGCCAGCAACGGCAGGACATGTTCGGCGACCAGATCGCAGGTACTGGACCACTCATCACCGGTCTGGGCGACCATCACGATCAGATTCGACAGATGCTCCCGCAGCTCCGGTGGCCGGAACCCCGGATCCAACAACATCCGCACGATCGCCGCGGTGCTTTCCACCCCGAGGCCGTAGGACCAGCAGACCGGAATTGCGCCGCCACCGAAAAGCGAGGGGGGAGCGAATAATCCATCGACGTCATCCAACATCATCATCTCCCATTCCTGCCCCTGCCGTCGAGATGTGTTGGGAGGGTGGTGAATCGGCCGCTTTTCCCGGTGTTGTGAGTTTGCTGGATTTGCTGGGAGAGGTGGCCGATCCGCGGGCTCGCCGCGGTGTGCGGTATTCGGCGCGAGCGATTCTGGCGGCCGCGCTGGCGGCGGTGGTGGCGGGTGCGCGGTCGTTGACCGCGATCGGTCAGTGGGTCGCCGAGGCGCCTGCGACGGTGGTCGTGCAGCTCGGGTTCGAGGGGTCGGTGCCGGCCGAATCGACGATCCGCCGGTTTCTGCAAGCCCTGGATGCGGATGCCTTGGACAAGGTGATCGGAGAATGGATGTGGCGTAAGACCGCGGGACGCGGGCGGCGGGTGGTGTCCTTCGACGGGAAATCATTGCGCGGTACCCGCGATGGTGAGGGTCGGCCAATCCACCTGCTCTCGGGTGTCTGCCAACGCCTGGGCGTGATCCTGGGACAGATCGGTGTGGACATCAAAACCAACGAAATCCCAATGCTGCGTGAGCTTTTGGCGGGAATCGATATCGACGGGATGATCATCACCGCTGATGCGTTGCACACCAACCGCGACACCGCCACCTACATCACCGACCTGGGCGGGCACTACCTGCTGACCGTGAAAGACAACCAACCAAAATTGCGCAAGGCGTTGAAGAAACTGCCGTGGAATTCGGTGCGCACCCACGACCGCACCCACTCCCGCAGGCACGGCCGCGAGGAGACCCGCACCCTCAAAGCCCTCGCGATCCGCGGGCCCGGCATCAAGTTCCCCGGCGCCAGGCTGGCGTTGAAAATCACCCGCCGCCGCGTCGATGCCAAGACCCGGAAATTCCAGAGCGCCACCATCTATGCGATCACCAGTCTCTCACCGGCCGAGGCTACGCCCCGCCAGATAGCGGCCTGGTTGCGTGGGCATTGGCACATCGAGAACCGAGTGCACTGCGTCCGCGATGTCACCTTCGACGAGGACCGGTGCCGGGTCCGCACTGGCGCCGGAGCGCAAGTGATGGCCACTTTGCGAAACACAACAATCGGTTTGTTACGCATAAGCGGCCATCACAGCATCGCCCACGGTCTCCGCTATCACTCCTACCTGCACCAACGACCCTTAGAACTGCTCAAGAGTTGCTAAAAGGGACTTTGCCGGGGCCCTGTGCCAAAGGGCGCGTCTGGTCGCAGGACCGTGCGGCCCGACACGCAGAGGGTGGATATGGGTCTGGGGTGCTTGCATCGGTATCCAAATCATGGCTTTGATTGCCCATTTCATCATTCGACCCGCCCCACCAAAATCTCACATTTTTGATGAGAAACGTCCAGATCTGATGCGATGTAGCGGGCCGGGTTCGATTGCGCCGAACAGGTTCTGACCAGGCATGATGAGGTTCGTTGAGGCCTGTCGATGAAATTAGAACCTGTGTCAGGTGGTCGCAGGTTCAAATCCTGTCAGCCCGACACACAAAAATCCCCTCCGACCTGGGTCGGAGGGGATTTGCTGTTATTGGACGATGCGTAGTTGGGGACCATTTGGGGACCGTTGGGGCGCTCGTAGGTGTATCGAGAGCAGATTGCCGTCGTTCTGGAGCGCCTCGGTGTCGGGGTGGAGGTACCGCTGGGTGATCCGGGGGTCGGTGTGTCCGGCAATCTGCTGGAGCCGATGCAGGGGGACACCAGCGTCGGCGAACCAGGTGAGCCCGGTATGGCGTAGTCCGTGCCGACGGAGATGTTCGTAGCCGACCTTTGTCACTACCTTGTCCCAGTGAGTTGCCTTGTGCAGCACTCCTGTTTGGATTCGTCCACCGCGGGGGCCGACGAAAAGTCGGGCGTCGGGATCCTGGTTTGCTGCTTTAATTCGTTGGAGCACCAAGGGGCGAATGTCTTCGATGATCGGGATTCTGCGGGAGCGTTTGCCTTTCGTTCCTTTGTCTTTCAGCCCGCCCGGTCCGGGTGAGGTCTGGCGGCGCAATCGCCAAATCCATTGGTCGGTGTCGATATCGCGGACACGGCATCCGGAGACTTCCCCGATTCGGGTCGCGGTGCAGGCCGCGAAGACGACGACATCACCCCATCCCTGGTAGTTGTCCGATGACGCAGCGACCAGGGCGTCTGCGAGCCGGGTCAGTGCCGCCCAATCGGGCAGCGCAAGCGATCGCGGGTCGTCGAGTTCGTCTTCGTACCGCTCGTATTGGCGTTGCCAGCCGCTGACTTCGACACGGTTCCTGTCGATCACCTCGTCCCGGACGGCCTGGTCCAGTACTCGAGACAGCGCGGCCAAGCTGTTCTTGACCGCCGACTTGCTTACTCCTTCGGCGATCCAGTTCATGACCGCGCGGTCGGCCAGACCTGCGGTAACCATGGTCACCGGAATATGTCCGAGAGCCGGGACCACTCGGCGGCGCCATGCTGGCAGGTAAGCGTCGCCTACTGTCTTCTCTTCCAGGCCGCGCATGGCCGCGGCCCAGTTGTCATCGCCGTAGTCATTGAGAGTGGCGGTCGCGGTCTTCGGATCAACACCGCGTGCCGCGGCGCGCCTGATCCGATCTACCCACTCTTCCGCTTCCTCGCGCGTGTCGAATGCTGCCGACTTGGATGGGCGCGACTTCGTGACGGGATCGGACCACCGCACACGCGCACGGAAGGGGGTGGCCCGCTTTCGCTCCTCGATATCCGCTCGGATTTCCACCCCGAGCGGAATCAATCGAACTGGATCGGTACCCATCACGCCGCCGTTGGATCAATGCGATTGCGTCGGAGGTAGGCCAGAACGTCAGCGCCGAGGTACCGCGTCACTCGGTCGGACAGATGAACGAACGCAGGCCCCTGCGGCGGGCGGGCTGTACGCCAACGTCGCAGGCTCGACGGATCGACCTTGAGCACCGCGGCAACGTCTTCCGTGGTGTACCAGGCGTTCTCAGCTAGCTCCGACATTTCCCCTCTATCGGCAGTGGTCATGGCTCGGTTCCTTCTGTTCTCGTGAATTCCTGTGCTGCAGTGAGGGTGCGGGTGACCGAGGACGAGCTGAGCTCGACGCGCTCAGCGATGCGCGCGTGTGACCAACCCTGCTCGTGGCGCAGCCGCAGAATCTCCGCGACTTTGTCAGGGTCGCGGCGTCCCGCGCGATCAGCACTGCAGACCTGATCGGCGACCACCGCCCATCGGTCGGGCGGTGCGCTGGCCTCGATTTCGGTGCGTTGGGCTGGTTCGAGTTCGGCTGTTGCCCGGGATTCGGTGAGTTCTGTCGATGTTGAACGGGTTTCGGTGTGTATCTCGCGCACCGAGACGGTGCGTACCGGTTCGGGCCGGTGCACGGGTTCTGGGTCGGTGCGTTCGATCGGTGCGGTGTGGTGCTCACCGAGGATCATGTGCGCCAGGGCTGCGCCCATGCCGAGGACCACAACGGGGAGGCAGGCCACCAGCACGGTGACCGGCCACGGCGCCACGGTGACGCCCGCGGCTTGCATGAGGTGGTAGGCGACCTGGCCGACCGCGCCGAGTGCGAGACTTCCGAACGCCGAATACTTGGCGTAGCTGCGGGTTCGGTTCGAACGGATCCGCCCGGACAGCCATACCGACAGCGCGTAGGAGGCGTAGGCCTCCATTCCGATCGGCAGGGTGATCGCGGTGTTGATCTCGAAGTCGTCGGCGATGCCGGGCAATGGGTGTACCGGCCCGAAGCCGGTCAGTTCGCCGAGGCCGACCCAGCCGGACCAGATCGCCACGAACGCGGGCAGCGCCAGCAGCAGCACCGGCCACGCCCGGACCGGCCGTTTCGATGCCTGCGCACCGGGTTGTGCATTGTCTGGTGCGTGGTGGTGCGCAGCGTCGTTGCTGCGCACCAGGTTCGCACCGGAGTCGTGTCCGGTCACGGTTCACGCACCGTTCTGCCCGTTGGCGGGGGTGTAGACGGCGGTGAACAACCGGGCCTTCGGGTAGTCGGGGTCGGGTCCGGTGTAGGTGACCGACAGCAACGCACCGACCGCGAAGTCCTCGGTGCCGGCGTTCTCCAGCGCCAGGCCGATGGCTTGTTCCATGCGCCAGGACACATACAAGTTCCGCGGTCCGCTGCTGGTGTCGATGGTGATCACCAGCTGCATGACCGGTTGGCCGTGCTCGTCGAGTTCGACCTCGTCGGGGGCGCCGCCGTACTTGAGCTTGGGCTCCTCGACGATCGCGGTGATGCGCCCGTACACGGTGGTGCCCGGGTTGCTGGTCTTGCTGAACGCGGAGGTGGGGCGTGCGGCGCGGCGGAAGCGCTGTCCGAAAGTGCTGGTCATGATGGTGGGTCCTTCCTTGTAATGAGTGAAATCGGTTCAGCGGCTTCGTGTTCGGCTCGCTGGCCGAAACCGCTGCTGTTGTGGTCGATCCAGGTAGGGGACGGGATCGAGTTCCTCGAGGTGGTATCCGGCGGCGAAGTGGTCGGCGAGGTCCTTGCCGTCGCGGGCCTGCACGACCCGTACCTCACCGACCCGCCCGTCGAGGGACTCGGCGACCTTGGCGGCATGCAGGTAGCCGGGGCGGTCGCGGTCGGCGACCACGATCACCCGCCCCGCACCGCGTAGCCATTTGGCGTGTTCGGGGGTCCAGGATCCGGCGCCCATCGCGTTGCAGGTCGCGATCAGCCCGACCCGGTTCGCGGCTTGTACGTCCTTCTCGCCCTCGCACACATAGATCTCGCGGCCGGTGTCGAGGGCTTCCCGGATATCGGCCAGCTTCCACGGGATCGGGGCGAAACCGCCTTTCTCCCAACCGGTTCCGGTCCATCGGGCTTGCCAGAACGATTTGGTGTATCCGTGTTCGTGCGGGGTCCGCATCCGGAACACCGCGCCCTCGATCTGGTCGGTGTGCCAGCGGTAGACGTAGGTGTCGACGTTCTCCGCTGGCCCGGTCTGTGCCCCCAAATCGGGCTTGTACTGGATCGGGAACGAGGCCGCGGCGATCGCCCGTTCGACCGGGGTCAACGGCCGCCGCTCACTCACCCCGTACCGCTGCCCGTGGACACCGTTGCTGCTGCGGCGGTTCGGGTCACGTTCGGGCAGCCGATCCCATAGGTCCCGTACCCGCAACCCGATCCGGTCCAAGACCTCTTCGTCGTTGCATTTTGCCCAGCACCGCACCATCGTCTTGCCTTGGCTCGGGTCGTAGCGCACACCGAGTGACGGGTTGTGGTGCTGTCCGTCGCTCTCGTGGACCGGGCACAGGTAGTTGGTCCACTGCATCGGATCCCGCGGGTGTGGTGGCGGTCCGACCCTGCGGGTCAACGCATCGGTCACCACCTGGTACGAACGCCCCTGCGGTTGCTGCGGGTGCATCGCTCACCGCCCCCGCTCGATCCCGGGACGGGTGGTGTCGGCAGCGGCCAGGACACGGCCCTGCTCGATGCTGCGTCGCTGCACCGCATCCAACTTCCCGCCCGGTGTGTGCAGGGATTCGACCAGCGCGCGCCGCATCACATCAGGATCGGATACCCATTGGGCGCGAGCGTTTTTCAGGAACCACCACTGCTCGCGGTGTGGGCCGTGGTGCCAACCGTGATCGATCACCGCGCCGTCGGTGTAGAGGCGGTGGATATCAGCCTCAGTCGCGTCCGGTCGGTAGGCCATGCGGGTGAGCCGGTCGAGTTCGGTGAACGCCTCACGCATCGCTTCCTCGTGCTCGATGTGCATCACGTTCACCGCCCTCGCTCGACCCGCGACCGTGTCCGTGGCCGGTCTTGGGTGGTGAGGTCACGGGCCTGTTCCTGGCTGCGACGCTGGATCTCGGTGAGGCCGTATCCGCCGTTGTGGTCAACGTTGTCCAGGAACCGGCGCATGGTGTCCGGCGCTCGCCGCCAGTCCTCACGAGCGTCTTCGAGATAGTTCCAGTGCTCGGCGTGCGGGCCGGACTCCCACCGATCGGCCACAACCTGCTGTTGCATGTCGAGGAGCTGGATCTCGGCCTCACTGGTCGAGGGCCGATACATCTGTCGTCCCAGCTCGACATAGGTGGTGAAGTCGGCGCGCATGGCTTCCTCATGTTCGCGTTCCATGTCAACGACTCCTCTCGATGCCGTTGCGGCCGTGACCATTGCGTCCGGGCTGCGGCCACGACTGGGTGTCGGGACCAGGCCGCTCATGCCCGGTGTCGGAAAGGTCGCCCAGGTAGCTGGCGCGCTTGCCAACCGGTCCGTGACTGCCGGTGTCCTCACCCGTCCGTTGCTGCTGGGCGCCGGCCGACTCGTTGCCGTGCGAATTGGTGTCGGTGCGCTCCGACCGGTTGCCGTAGCGTTCGTGTTCAGGTGTGGTCTGTGCGAGCTTCTGCACGGCCTCGTCGCGTTCGCGTTTGTACCGATCCCGTTCAGCGGCAACGTGTTCCACGGTCGGTCGGTCACGCAGTTCACCGATCTCGTTGGCGAGGCGGATGTTGCGGTTCTTCAACTCCTCGATGCGTCCCTCGGAGGTGGCGAGTTTGCGTTTGAACTCGTCGCGGTCGGCGGTGACCGCGTCCAGACCGCGCTGCAAGATCCCGACCCGGTTCTCCAACCGGTCGCGGTCGGCGGCAATGTCTTTCAGCTGGCGTTCAACCTGGGCGAACCGCTCCGGATCCACCGACGCGGCCGAGCGCTGTTGCTCGGTGGGACGAGTTTTCGGCTGCTCGCTAGCCTGCCTACGCTGGGGGCGCAGGTGCTGTTCACGCAGGGCACGTACTTCGTCGGTGACCATCCCGAGCGGGCCGTCGACCCTCTCGGCATTCCCGCGGCGATCGGACTCACCGATGCTGGCGGTGAAGTTCTGCCCGCTGTGGGTGTCGCGGTAGGTGCCGAGCACATGCAGCGTCCAGTCGTAGGCCTCGCCCCGGGTTTCGAATGCCCCTGTGTGCTTCACACCGGCTGGTCCGACATTGACAACGAATGGCCGCGCCGACTGCTGCTGTGGTGGACGCTCGGCGGCCGGATGCAGCTGTTCGGCGTGCGCGTCGGCGACGGTGCGCTGGTGATCGGCGAGGGTATCGGCATCAGCGAAGAACCCGGTGCGCGGGTTCTGCCGGTAGCCGCCATCGGCGGTGCGGATGATGCCGAGCGGGTGTTCGAGCTGCTCGGCCACCATTTCGGGTTCGCCGTGGCGGTGATACACCTGCCGTCCAGCCGGATCGCGCAGGCTGGCGTCCACGGTTTGTCCATCGACCCACATCGCGTGGTCGATATCGCGGTACATCCATTCCAAACCGTCACAGGCACTGTCGAACCCGCGGGTTTCCACGATCGGATCCTGGCCTGTGGCGCTGTTCCACCGCAGGCTCGCCTCATACCGCGGGGCCTGCTGTACCCGCTCGCGCAGCGAGGTTGAGGCTTGGTCACGGACGGTGCGAGCGACCTGCGCCCGATACCGCAGCGCGTCAATACCCCGCACCTTGTGCGCGTTGGTGAACAGGCGGCCCGGCTCGAACTGCGGAAACACCGTGGCCGCGTCCACACCATCCAGCGCGATGCCCTGCTCAACCCGAGTCAACCGAGCATTGCTCACGACGCGAGAACGCAGATCATCGGCGTGCCGGGTCAACGCTCGAGCGTCGCGGTAGCGGCGCTGGTGATCAACGGTCGGGTCGGTGGCACGTTCGGCGACCGCGAGGGAATGCGCGCGGTAGCGGTCGATCATCTGCTGGGTCCACACCAGATGCTTGTCGCGGTCGGCCTGCTCGCTGCGGCGCTGCTCACGCAAGGTCAGGTTGATCTGCTTGCGGATCCTGCGACGCTCGAGCCAGTTCCCGGCCTGGGCGTGCAAACGCAGCATTTCCTTCATCGCGTACCCGAACTTGCGGGCCTCGGCGATCAACTCATCTTCCGGACTGCGATCAGTCATGTTGTTGTATTCCTTTCAGTGGTAAGGGAATTCGGGTTATCGCGTGCGGCGGGGACGCTGGGTGCGCTCGGCAAGGCGCTGCTCGCGCTCCTCGCTGGCCTGATCGGTCAGCGACAACCGGCTAGAGAATGTGCGGGCGTGAGCCAGCTGCTCCTGGGCACGTTCGAGGGTGGTGTCGGCATCGCCTAGCCATGTCCGCGCGAATTCGGTTGCGGTGGTGGGGGAGATCGGTTTGCCGAGGTTGTCGGTGCGCAGTGATTCGGGAGACTGGGCCAGCTCGCGATAGCGGCGCTGCAGCTCGAGCGTCATCCGCCGTAGGTCTTGCAGCTTCTCCTGCACCTGCCACACCTGCTCATCGAGGTCGCTCGGTATCGGCAGGACCAGCTCATTCGTGTTGTCGGACATGGGATTTGTTTCCTTTCGGTGTTACCGGGCGGCGGGCGCGGTCCGGTTGTCTTCGTGCCGGGTGCGCGCGGTGTCGATCCGGTCGACCACCCCGCGCACGATCGCGGCGATAGTCGTGATGACGACGGCGAATGCCGTGCTGAGGCCGTTGGTGACGGTGGCGAGGACATCGGGGATGCTCGGGCGCAGGGCGGCGTTCCACCACAGGTAGATCAGCCATCCGGCGCCGTAAGCGGCCAGCGGGCCGGTCACGATCCACGGCTGCCCCCACGTCGCGAGGACAGTCGCGGTGACAACGGCATAGGAGGCTCCAGCCGCGCCGCGGACCATCCGCCGCCTTGCTGTGCGCCCAGCCGTCGCAACTGCGTCGGGATCGAGCGGCTTGTCCCACTGCTGCACGGGATCGCTTGTGTCGTTGTTGTGGACCACCCGCAGGACCGGCCGCGCCGGGGCGTGCGGTTCGGATGCGCGCTGGTCCGGGGTGTCGGCCGCGGCTGTTACGTCGGCGAGGTAGTCGGCGAACTCGTCGGCGAGGATGTCGCCGATCGCTTTCGGTTCGATAGGTTCGCGCTGCTCGTCGGGGTCTTCGTCGTTGTTGTCGTTGTCGCGGATGATGCGCATTGGGGTTGCCTTCCAATCGGGGTTCAGGAACAGAGGCGGGTGTTCAGGCGACGGCGGTGGCGCCGGAAGTGGTGGGGTCACCGGGGGAGGCCTGCGCGCGTTCGGCGGCGGCTGTGCCCGGCATCGGACGCAATTCGGTCGGGTTGACCGGGACGACGCGGCCGAATTGGGCGCGTCCGGCCTTGGCGTAAACGACGTCGCCGGTGTCGAATTCGCGGACCCGGTCGGGGTCGACGAGCCATTTCTCGCCCATCGAGACCTGGCCTTCGTCGCCGTGGCGTTGGCCCTTGATCAGGTGCCGCGAGGGCAGCATCCGATGGATCGGCCCGAAGTGTTTGCACAGCTCCCCGGCGTTTTCGGAGTAGCCGATGATCACCCCGCCCGCGCAGGCCTTCAGGATCCGGTTCAGCGACCATTGGTCTCGGGCGATGCCCTCGGGAGATTGGGCGGCGAAGATCACCGATACGCCTTGGGAGCGGCCGCGTTCGCAGACTTCTTCCAGGCCGATCGATCCTTGATCGGTGGTCGTGGCCGAGAGTTCGTCGATGATGAGGGTGATCGAGCGGCGCTGGTCTTTGGCGGTGCGCCCGGCGCGCTGCATCAGCATCCGCAGGATCGCCGAAACCTGAGCGCGGGCAGCGTCCTTGTCGATGCCCGGCACGGTCACATACAGCACATCGACCTCGTCCAGATCGACGCCGCCGTCGAACACCATCCGCCCCTGCTCGTCCTGGAGCCGGTCGAACAGGTTGGATGCCTTGATCAACATGTCGTCGATCTGCGGAACCTTCTCCGACTGCAACGCCTCGACCATCCGCACCACATCAGGGGCGTTGCCCCAGATGTCGCACAGTTTTTCGACACTGAGCCGTTCGAGGAACTCCGTGGAGGACCGGGGTTCACCGACGGGAGCATCGACGACGAGGGACACGATGCGGTGGCGCATCTCGTCGAAGTGCTGGCCCTCGCTGGTGCTGGCCTGCCCGGCGTTGAACATGTCACCCAGCACCGCCCGCTGGTCGCGGGCTCCCATGTCCCACACGTCGAGCCGGTCTTGCTCGGGCACGATCGCGATCTTGTGTGGCTCGATTCCCTTGCGGGTCGCCAGATCCCGGATCTCGCGGCCCAGGACCCGGTCGTCCTCACCGCCCTTGCAGGAGACGAACACCAGCAGCGGACGCGGGTGCTTGGCCCGCATCGCGGGGACGTCTTTCCACCGCTGCCAGGCGGTCCACTCGTATTCGAGCATCGCGAACCCGAACCGTTTGATGGTCTCGGTCTTGCCACCGCCGGTGGTCTTGATGATCGCCATCTGTCGGCGGGCTTCCTTGTGCGGAACCACCAGCCAGGGTTGATGCCGGGCGGTCAGCTCCGACCACACCCCCAACGGTGTCGAGGACGTCCGATCAGCCAACGGGCCCAACACAATCCCGTCCCCGGTGGTGAACGGCGCACCCAACTTCGCTGCGCGCGCCGCGGCCGCGGCCCTGCGTGCGGTGAGCGCGTGCTGGACTCGTTCGGTGCGCCCAAGGGACTTCAACCCGACCGTGTTGGTCTTGTTGACGAATTTCGCCCACCAGTAGGTAGCCAGCAGCGCCGCGACCGGCGCGGCGAGCGCGAGCATCATCGGCAGCCCGGCCCAATCACCATCGGCGACCCGGGATGCGCCCGCCCACAACAGCACCGCGGGCGTGGTCCACGAACCACCCGCCAACGCCGAGGACGCGGGCAGCAGCAGCGATCCGATCGCGAAGTTCCGCAGCCGGTGCGGCGCCAACGGCCACCGCGCCGCGACGGCCACGATCATGACCAGCATCGCGACCACCACCAGCCCGCACACCGTCGCGGTCCCGACGACATGAGTGAGGCCGCTCAGGTCGGGCAGGTCTATACCGTCGAGTTGCTTGATCGGCGGCTTGACCGGGTGCACCTCGATCGACGGCGGCGCCTCTTGCACGATGGTCGGTGGCCCGGCCGGTGCCGGTGCGGTGGTGGTCGTCCCGAGCGGGGCGCAATCGGTGGGGGTGAGGATCGGCTGGCAATTCTGGTTGGTCATGATGCTTCCCTGGAGATGTGAAGTCCGTTGCGGGCGCGGAGTTTCGCGGCGCGGGCTTGGTTGCGGGCGGCGAGGAAGGAGGTCCACTCGTCGTCGAAATCACCCGCGGCGAACAGCAGCGACAGGTTGGCGAGCTCGGATGGCAGACGGTCATAAGCCGCGGTGACACCATCGAGGACCTGCACCGTCCGGCACAGGTAGAGCAGCCCGATCACGGTCTCGGTCTTGGCGTCTCGCGCCGCCCGCACCGCGCCTTGCAGGGCGATATCCATGTGGGCGCGGTCTTTGAGGCTCAGCTCCACTTCCAGCGCCCACCAGCCGCGGCGCCCATCGACTTCGCCGTGGAAGCGGCCGTCGTGAATGTGCGGTCGCCCCGACAGCGGGCGCCGGCCGGTGCTGAACTCGATTCGTGCGGACCGGTTTTCCGATGCTTCGACGGCGGCGCGCCGCCACAGCTGACGTTCGGAAACCCACCGATCCGGGGCGTTGCCGACCAGCATGATCCGGGCTTGCGCGACCGCCCGATGATGCTCGGCGTACATCAGCGGCGGATGCCAGTCCTTGGGCCGCCACCCCAGATACCGCGCTGCGGTCACACGGGTCGGGACCACCCACTTCTCACCGGGCTGCACCTGCTCGAGCGGATGAACCTTGTTGTCGTTGACCAGATCAGCGACCAGCCGATAGGCATGGTTGCGTTCCACCCCGAGGTACCAACCCAGCACGTCGAGCTGCATCCCCCGCATGTCCGCCAGCGCGGTGAGGAGCGCCGTTTTCCGAGCGGTGGATATCGGCGATCGCTTCGCACGCAGGATGTCCTGCACTGTGGTGCGCGGCAGGCCGACACGACGACTGATCTCAACCTGGCTGTAGCCGCGGGCACGAAATGCCGAGACCTCACCGAGCGCCATCTCGACCCTGCGGGCAGAAACCTTGAGGGTCTGGCTGATCTCGCGGTACGTCGCACCCGCGCCGCGCAATCCGTCGATGATCTGGTCGAGGTGCTCGAATTCCAGCTCGCCGTAACGATTCTTCTTGTTGTGGTTCATCGACTCCGCTCCCTTCCATTGCTCCTGGCGGCGCGGCGGGATTCGATCGCCGAACAGATCCGGTCGATCTCCTGCGCCGACACATTCCGCGCGTCGAACCGCTCGACGGGATTTGCCGGATCGCGGGTGGCGCGGCTGGCGGCGATGTCGGCGCGGGCCTTCAGAACCACCTCGCGCATGTCTTCCGCCGGTCGCGGGGTCACCCCGC
Organism: Nocardia vinacea NBRC 16497; assembly: GCF_000308835.1. GTDB lineage: Bacteria > Actinomycetota > Actinomycetes > Mycobacteriales > Mycobacteriaceae > Nocardia > Nocardia vinacea. Next base: position 16,604 of record NZ_BAGN01000388.1, read on the forward strand.
ACATCGGGCAGCGCCGTGTCGCTCCGCCCTCGCGCTTCAACTGCCGTTCGCGGCCGCGGTTGCCGTCCCACGTGCGAGCCAGCGACCAGCCGATACCGGCTTCCTTGATCACCGCCAACAGGCGGGCGCCGCGCCCGGCGCGATGCTCGGCCAACCGGCTATCCAGATCCGTGGTCCAACCGGTGTAGTGCTTGGCGTGCCGGTACGGCCGCTCGAAATGCAGCAAATACACCGTGCCGTCCGGAGATTGGTGGTTCATCGGCTCCGCTCCGATCCCCGCGCCCGACCAGGTCGACGCGCAGCGATATCGCGACGGGCCTGCTCGATTACCTCACGCATATCGGCGGCGTCGATGCCCCGGCGTTCACACGCCCGCACCGACCGCTCCATCCGCGCCAGCTCCAACGCCTCCAACTGGGCGGCGGTCGGAAGCCGTTTCGGCACAGCGGTTTCCGCGTCATACAGGTAGGCCTTCAACGGCCCGCGCGCACCACCTCGAGCGCGCAACACCTGCGCCTCGTAGTCGGCGCCCGGCCGCTGACCCTCCCGAGCCAGCTGACGACGGGTGCGCAGATGCTGTGGCGCGAAACCCCACGGCCACGTCGGAATCCCGTGCCGTTCACCATCTGGATCGTGGAATCGGCTGCTCATCGCGACCGCCCGATTCCACGGGAACGATCGCGCCGCTCACGGTCGGGGACGGCGATCGTGGCACGGATATTCGCTGCCGACTCCGCAGAGTGACGGAAGTCGAGCAGCCGGTCGAACACCGCCATCCGCTCGGCATGCACTTCCGCGCTGCTGACTGCGGCGAGCTCATTCCTCGACATCTCGAACTCGTTGTCGCGGTAGCCCTTCGCCTTCGAAACGTCAGCAACGGCGTGCACGATGTCGGACAGCACGCCGTGCGTAAGGTCCAAGCGTTCAAACTCGGCCTCTAGACGTGCCTGCTCCTGGCTTCGATCCGAAGTGCTCATCGCCGCACCTCCGGAACCCGCGACGCCGGAACGCACGAGCCCGGCTTCTCCGGTGTCACACCGGAATTCGCGGACCGGCAGATGTTCGGCGACGGCGTGTAGTGCTGGTAATCGACCATCGCGGCCGTGCACCCAGCCATCCCGATCAGCAGGATCACCGCGAACGCTGCTATCCGCACGGTCGGCGGCAACAACCCGAGCGGCGAATACACCGCGCCGAGCCCGGTAAACTCCGGACCCGCCATCGAATGCAACGGGCTATGAGCACCGCGCCCGCGGTCGAAATGGGTGACCGTGTATACCTGCGATGCTGGGTCCAGCCGCCACGGCGCGGTCATCGCCGCACTCCCCATCGACGCGTCGACCGCCACAGCGCGATCGCGCCGAGCAGCATGATCGTGAAACCGACGACTTCCGGCGCGGTCAACACAGCGAGACCGACAGACACGGCGACGATTGCGATCACGAAGGTCCGGGCGCGCATCACGCTTCACCGCCGTCATGGGAAGCACCGCTGACTGCAGGGCGGACCATCGCAAGAACAGCCTCGCGCCGTACGCGCCAGAAGCGTCCGTTCAGCAGCCAACCGTCGAGGTGGCCTGCCTTGATCCAGTTCTTGATGGTTTTGGCGTCGACACCGACCAGCGATGCTGCGGTCTTGACGCTGATGAGTTCCTCGGGCGAAACGAGTGGGGGTGGGCTTGTGGTCAACGCGATCACTCCTCAGGGCTGGAAACGACGGAAAGTTCGTCTACCTGAGGTTCTCTCTCGGCAATGTCCTAAAGAAGGCCAATTGAGAGGACGTAGAGAGGACATTTCTGCCCACCCGCCTGTCGACGCGGCCAGATGTGGGACTAGACTGCTACCTATGGCAACGTCAGGGAATGCCGCACTGCGGGCGGCGAGACAGGCACTCGGCTACCGATCGCAGGCGGCTCTCGCTGATGCAGTTACCGAGACCGCGCGGCAGATAGGGCTACGAATCGAGGTTGCCGCCCGGACTGTTCGACGGTGGGAATCTGCCGAGCCTCCCTGGCCGCATCCCGACCACGCGCGAGCGCTTGAGGTCCTGTTCAAGCGGCCCATAGCTGAGTTGGGATTCACGCCACCGTGGTCCGAAGAGTCCGCTCCTGCCGGAAGTCCTGGATCGAACCGCCCGCCTGTTCGCGACTCCCGATTGTCGGTAAGTCAGCGTCTCGTAGGCGGGGCAACACCACTGCTGCCGCCTTCCGTCGCGACTGACTACATGTCGGTCACTGTGTCGTATCGCCACCTCTATTGGCTGCTACCAGCCGTCCGACTCCATCGGTCGGTAGCAGAGCATGCACAGCTCGGCGTGGAGCTCCTTCCACAAGTGTCCAGACCAGCGAAAGAGATTCTGGCGAAAGCGGTTTCGGAGTCGAGCCTCCTGGCGGGACGCCTGGAATTCTTTGATCTGCAACAGCCGGACCTTGCGCAGCCGAGTTTCGTTCTCGCCCTCCAGGCCGCGCACGAGGCGAACGATCCGCTTCTGGGCTCGGCGGTGCTGGCGCACATGGCGTTCGCGCCTGCGTTCTCGGGCGACGCGTCTCGGGCCGAGGAAGCGCGCGAGCGGATGCGTGCGGCGCGGGCCTTTGCTCGTCGTGGCGGCGCAAACGCCGAGATGATGGCGTGGCTTGATGCGGTAGAAGCGGAGGTCGAAACGCGTTTCGGAGACACTCGGCGTGCGCTAACTCTGATACATCACGCTGAGGAGGCGTACCGGGAGCACGATAGCGAGGCGCATCCGTCGCCTGTGTGGATGGACTGGTTCTCGCCGATTCGGTTGGCCGGATTCAAGGGGAACACGCTGATGGTCGCCGGTCGCGGGCGCGAAGCGCGCGAGACGCTGGAACAGGTCTTGAGTGACCTTCCGGAAGACGCGATCAAGCAACGCTCGATCTATCTCTCCGACATAGCCGCGGCTGCCGTGCTTGAGAACAACCCTGAGCTGGCGTGCCAGTACCTTGAGGACGCGCTCGACATCCTCGGGCGGAATTGGTATGCGACAGCGATGGACCGGATCAAGGTGGTCCGCCAGAGTCTGCGGCAGTGGGATTCGGTGCCTGCCGTACGGAGCCTCGACGAACGGCTGTACGACTGGCATACCACGGTGAACTCCCTTGTCGGCTAGACGTAGGTAGCTGTGGTCGGCGGCCAGTGATGAGGTTCGACGTTGGTAGGTTTCTGCGCGACGTCCTCGTTCCAGTCGAATAATGGTCCTGGCGGTCCCCACTGTTTCGGTTCGGCGAACGAGATCGTCTTGGCTCCGAAATCTGCCATCTCGAATGTCGCTTCCCCGGTAAACGTCGCGCCTCCGAAGGTGGCGGTGTCGGAGAACTTCGCGTCCTTGAACCGGGTGGGGCCGGAAAACGTAACGTCCCCGAAGCGGGCGGAGCCGGAAAACGTCGCGCGCTCGAACGTTGTATTGCTGGAGAACGTTGCGCGCTCGAACCACGCGTTGCTGCCGAACGTCGCGCCCTCGAACCACGTGTAGATTGTGAACGTCACACTCCCGAACTGGGCGAGGCCGCAGAACATCACGTCCTCGAACCAGGCGAAGTCAGAAAAGATCGCGCGCTCGAACCAGGCGATGTCACAGAACGTCGCGCGCTCGAACGAGGCGATATGGGAGAACGTCGTGTCGTCGAATGAGGCGACACCGGAAAACCTTGCGTTCCCGAATCGGGCGGGTCCGGCAAACGTCGCATGGCTGAAATCAGCGTCTTCGAGATATGCGGTGCGGAAGTCGAAGTCGTTCTTCGACCAACTGTATTCGGCCGTAGGACGCAGGTGGTCGGCGATGACGCGGACGATGGTCTGGCGGACTTCCCGGTCGTTCTGCCGGTATTCGATGTGTTCTTCAGTCTCCCCACGGACTCGTCCGTGGTCGACGCGGGGTGCCTTGACCACGAACTTGGCCCGGCCGCTAGCACCATGGTCGGCGTCGTAGGGCAGACGTAGGTATCCGCACAGGACGTCGATGCATTGCTGGCGTCGGCGGCCGGTGGATTCATCAGCGACGCCGGCCATTGCGTACACCCCGGCGATCCTGACCGCGACATCGGTCGCGCCGAGTTGCGCAGCCGCGGCGCCGAACCGCTCGACGAACCGGCCCTGTTCGAGGTCACGTTGACGGCGATAAGCAACGACCAGGGCCACAGTGCCACCGACACCGGCGACAACAGTGAGCGACAGCTTTGTGACATCGATCGGCGCAGCGACTGCCGCGCTGGTGGCGATGAACCGCCGCAGAATCCACTGTGCAGCAACAGCTAAGACCACGCCGAGGCCGAGTGCAGTAATGATCGCGGGGAATAACCCCACACCGCCGATGGAGCGAGCTACCGTCTTGCGGGTCTTGGCAGACAATAGCGTTTCAGTTGAGTGGGCTATCCAGGCGCCGATCCGGCGGATCCTCCCCGTCATCGTTCGATTCTCGCTGAAAGATCAACTGACACCGGTCGGTTCGCACATATCGAAGAGTGCTAGTAAGCGATCGTTGAGTTGTCACGAGCGATAGCCGTCCACGGCGCCTGATTCGGCGACATGCTTTGCCGACACGCCCGTACATTGCCACTTGTGGCGTGGACCGGAAGCGCGAGCGCGTGGATGGCCGACCGGTGATACCAATCTCACGAGATAGCGCAGCTAGACCGGATTGTTCTCGGCACCAACGATTCCTGGAAGCTCATTAAGGTCGCTGATCTCCCAGTCCGACAGCTCAGCGACCTCTGGCTTATCCCGGTGGATCCAGCCCCAAGGGCCGCGGCGCAGGTAGGCGGTTCGCATCCCAACCTGCTTGGCCGGAGCCACGTCGTTGTCGATCCGATCGCCGACATAAATGATCTCCGAGGCGGGATGTCCAGCGGCGTCGATCACCTTGTCGAAGAACTCAAGCGCGGGTTTTTGAACGCCCCAGTCGTCTGACGTCGCGATGAAATCGGTCGGCAGGTTGAGACCGCGGAGCAGTCCGCCAGCTCGAACAGTCTGGTTGCCGACGATGCCGACCCATATGCCCATCTCACGAAGCTTGGTCAAAGCGGGCCGAACGTCGGGGTAGAGATCATCTTCGCCGAACCATTCAGGCTGCCCGGCGTCCGCACGGGCCTGGCGTTCGCGGTCGAGGTCGAACCCTGGCCGGAACACCTGGAAGGTCTCGCGGTAATCGAGGCCGGTTGCGATCACGGATCCAAAAACGGCCGCGAACGTATGACGCGGAACCCCGAGCCAGTCGGCCCAGGTACCGTACTCACGCGTCTCGTCAACCAGCGTTTCCCCAACGTCGAAGACCACCGCAGAAATCACGGCTCCAACCGTACCTGACGGGGCTGACTCATCCCTTGTGGTCCAAATCCCGCGCTTGGAGCTGGCAACGCGTCGCGGGAGGTGACGGCCTCTGGAGCCGCGTTCTCGGCACGGACACCTGGTTACCTGAATCGACTTACGCACTGAGTGCGTCCTGACGCGCGAACACGCCGCCGGAGGTGGCGTAGCTCTAGACGCAACGTAGGCACCTGACGCAACCACGCACCCAACCCCTCTTTTGNGGTCCCTCTTTTGTGGTCTCTTCTCCAAACCCCTCCCCACTACTTCCCTTCATTTGGTGATTGATTTGGCTCTCGCTCTGCCCGGTCACACTCTCTATGAACAGCGAAGCCATAGAGAGTGTGGA
>NZ_BAGN01000387.1 GCF_000308835.1 Nocardia vinacea NBRC 16497
ATCCACCAGACGCGCCAGTTCATCGAGGGCTTCGTATTGCCAACCAGTTCGATCGGTATGCGTCATGTGGGGTTGGCGGCGACTCTCGGCTGCCTGGTCGTCGGCGCTCAGTTGACGCCATGCTGTTGCCAGCGCGACCATCCGTCCACTCGGTTTGATACTCGGCTGGAAGCCGGCGGGCGCGGGCACCGGACCGCGGTCGCTCGCGCGTTGGGCAGCCAGCGCATTCCGCTTCTCCGCGTCCCGCCACACCTGCGCGACCGGGACGCCCCTGAGCAAAGCCTGTAGCGCGTAGGCCGGATGGGTGAAATCTTTAGGTGCACTTTTCCCGAAGGCATTGTTGGCTTCGGCCAAGGCCTCTGTGGGGTTGAAAACCGCACGATCACCAAGGAGTGGCTCGTCTCCGGTTTTACGCGATTCTTCATATTCTGCACCCGACAGTATGCGCTGCCAGGTGTCCTCGTCGAGCTGGTTATGCCACGCCTCGAACACTGCTTCGGCCTGGACTTTGCCGTCGATCCTCGGGACGTCGAATCGCTCCAGCCATTCGTCGAATTCTGCTTCCCTATCGTTGAATTGCTTCAGCCACGCGTTGTAGGCTGCATAGAAATAGTCTTCCGATAACACTGTCTTGAAGTGTCGGCTGTAACCATCGAGTTGGTCGAGCCAGTCATCGAAGCGCTCCTCCGGGGGGAGTGCACGCGCTTTCTTCAGTCCATCGAAATGTGCGTACAGAAAACCGAAAGCCTTCGACTCCAATGAATAACGGCCGACTCTGTGCTTGGCGGTCCAGCTTTCCCGCCTGTTGTAGCGGTTGAAGGCTCGCCGTGCGCTGGGATCCCGAAGGTGAAAAAGTTCATGTCTAAGGCAGTCATAAACCGGATCGCCTGTCGGCGCCGTCAACCAGCCATTCCGGACGCCCGCATCGTAACCTTCTCGGAAGAAATCGACGTTGCCGAAATATATCTCGTTCAGAAAGACGATATGGTCTAGACCATCGAGCACGGTACCGGTGGACGCATGTGTGCCGCGGGCCATCGGGGCGATGACAATCGCGTCGATCAGCAGAGCCGGATCCTCGGCGAACTCATCCACAATCGCATTTCGGATCGAAAGCGCCGTTTCGATGGAAATCGTCGATTTATCGAGCCCGAGCACCTCGATCCCATAAGTCTTCAGCAGCTCAGCCGCGATAGCCTGTTTGATCTGCCGGGCGGCGGTGGCATCGGAGTCCACGACCACGGCTGGTGGCGGCGCATCAGCGGTTCCGGATCGGGACGCAGCCTGCTGCTGGGGGCTGTCATCTGACGCCGGTCGAGCGGGAAGGGGTGTGACGGAGTGCGCAGCCGCGTTCGCATCGCCGGCGGCGATGCCCGACGCCATCGCCGCAGGCGTCGGAATGTCGGCCAGGTCGAGATATCCGAGGCGCAGTGCCTGCACGACGGCACCGGACCGGGTGCGAACGCCGAGCATTTCGAAGATTTGCGGGAGTATCTGCCCGACCGAGTCAGGTGACAGTCCGAGGTGGCCGGAATTTCCTATCTGCTCGTTTGTCTGTCCCGCGGCCGCTAATCGGACAATTTCGAGTTCCGAACCGGACAGCTGCCTGTGTGGGGATATTGCTGGTCCTGGGATATTGTCCAGGTCGATATAGCCGAGGCGCAATGCATGAACTACCGCTTCGACGCGGGTCCCGACGCCGAACTTCCGGAGCATGCGATTGATCGTTGTCTGCACGACATCTCTGGCCAGTCCGGTCTGTTGTGCGATCGCGACCGTTGTCTTGTCCGCGAAGATCATTCCGAGTATCTCGGCCTCGCGGGGAGTCAGCGGTCGCGGTGCCAGGTGTTCCGGCTCCGAGATATCGCTCAGGCTGGAAATGCCCAGCCGCACCCCCAGCTGCACGGCATGGGTGATATCGGTGGCGCCGAGCTTCGCGCGGATATTCTTGGCATCCTTCTGCACATCGCGGTAGCGTCGGCCGGTGTCGCTCGCTATTTCGGCGGGAGTCTTGCCTGCGGTGAATTCAGCGAGGACCGCGAGCTCGGTGTCGGTTAGTCCGGCATTACTTCTGTGCGGTCGATCGGCTAGTTGCTGGGCGATACGGGTGATCGCGTCGAATTGTTCCCCGGTCAGATCTTGGCGGCTGCGCATCGCTGCGACTGCGGAGTCGAGGAAGATGCGGTCAGCGGCGTCCAATTGCGTGAGGCTGTTATCGGAACCGGGCGCATTGTCGTCGGGATCCCACCCGAGTGCGGCCAGCGTCTGCCGGAGAGTGTCGTGACCGTATCGCTTGCGCAACTCCGCGATGAGGGCCCGATTGGGTACCGTGCTCGGCAATGGTGAACTCGGACGACCGCCTGGATGGACGGCTGTGACGGTCCCGCCGATATTCGTGGTGCCCGAATAATTTTCACGTGAGACGCCGGGCAACTCGATGCCTCGGTCGAATGCCGCCGCGACCGGATCATCCTGTGCCGAAACGTCGAGCTTGCGGCGGATCCGTCCGATATAGGTCTTGACGGTGTTATCGGCCAGGCCCAGCAGCGCCGCGATCCCGGCGACCGTCTGCCCCGAGGCGACCAGCGCCAGCACCTCACGCTCCCGTCGGGAGAGGGTGGGCTCGTCGGTGCGTACCTCGGCCGAGTTCGTCCACGTCGGACCGTCGAGGTCGAGCAGGCCCTCACGGAGCGCGACGGCGACCATGCCGGCGCGGTCGTCGATCCCGAATCGAGTGCCGAGCACGTCGAGGGATAGCTTCACCTGCGACTCCGTCAGCGGCAGGACATCCGAGATGGCCTCGTCCGCAAAACCTTTCGCGACCAACGTCAGAATCTCGACCTCGGTGCCGGTCAATGCGACGGCTCCGTGCTGTTCGGCCACCGGGAAGTCGGTGATATCGAGGTCGCCTCGCCGGACCGCCAAGGCCACCGCTGCGGGCCCGTTGGCAGCGCCGAGTTTATGTGCGGCACGGGTTTTGGCCGTGACCGCTTTCCGCCGTGACCAACCGCGCGGGTCGTGCGCCGCGATCTCGAACGGCAGCAGGCCCTGAGCTGTCCCGTGCAGAACAGCGACCTCGTCACCGGTCAGATCCGGGCCAATTCCGGGCACGCCCTGTTCCGCGGCAACGGATCTGGCCAGGTAGCGCAAGGCGCCTGCGGTGATGGTCCGTACCGCGGCGGCACGGAGGGGCCGGGGCCTGGTCACGCTTCGGTTCATGGCCGTTGCTGCCTGGCCGTCCGACCGTTCGTGCTGGAACCGAAGGGAAAGTGCCGCCTGCTGAGCCGGCCACAGCGTGCTGAAATGACGCAGAAAAGCGGTGACCGGCGTGTTGGCCATGGCCACGGCGACCGGGTCGGATGCCGTTACACCTTCCAGTTTCGTGTACGCGGCCACAAGTCGTTGCTTGAACAGAGCGGCTGCCTGTGGTTCTGCGGTGGCCGGTGTGGCGGGTGGTGGCGCGTCCGGTGCCCCGCTCGAATCCGCAGGCGTCGGGCCGGGTTCGGGCGATGTCTCATCGCTTGCCGCCACGGCGGAGATGGGCGGCGTCGATTGCGGGTCGCCCGTGAGCGGTTCCTCGGTCGGCTGGTGCAGGGGGGCCGTGTCACCGCCCTGATGCTGTGCGGTCACCGCTTGCGCAGCGGTGTCGGGTGCGCCGACCACCACAGTCTGGGCCTGTGCTCGCACCGCCTTGGTCACACCGTTTATCGCGGCGAGTTGCACAGGGCTGAGGTCGTGACCGCCGCGCAGTGCTCCGAGTGCGTTGGTGAAGTGTTCGACTTCGGTGTCCGCCGCACGACCGAGGCCGTCCAGCAACACGTTTTGCAGCTGTGCGGCCAGGTACTCGCCGGGTTGCTGGCCGGCGGGGATCTGCCATCGGTTGAGTTGGGCGGTGTGGTATCCGGCCGTGTTGATCGCGTGGGCAAGCTGTTGCACGGGCTCGGGTGCTGTGCCGTGTGCGGGGTCCCAGCCCAGCATGGTGAGCACGTACTCGAGGGTTGCGTCCCCGAAGCGTTGTTGTAATTCCTGTGTCGCGCTCGGATGGCCGTCTTGTGCTTGCCGCAGAACCGTGGCGGGGTCGTCGACCATCTCCCGGCCGGATTTGCCGATCTTGTCGGCAAGCATGTCTTGTTGCCCAGGGGTGGCAGGGCTGAGGAGGTGATCGGATGAAGTTGGCAGCACCTGGTTGATGGGCGGCTGATTCGCCGGCTGTGGTGTCGGGGTGGTGTGGGGTGTTGGTGGTGCGTTGGGGAGGTGGGCACCAGTGGTGGTTGGGGTGTGGGCTTGGTTGGCGCGCCTGATCGCGCGTTCGAGGCGGGCGCGTTCGGCGGCCTCATTCTCTAGTGCGGGGGTCAGGTCACGGAGTTTTTGTTCGGCCGCGGTGAGTTTCTTCTCGGCCGCGGTGAGTTTCTCCTCGGCGGTGGTGAGTTTCTGTTCGGCTGTGGTGACGTCGGCGGCTGTGGCGTCGGGTTTCGCTTTTGCCGCGGCCGGGGCGGCGCTGTCGGGGTTGGCCGTTTGGGTGGGGTTGGGTGTGTTGGCTTCGCGGGTCGCTTCGACATGTTCTTTGACAGCTTGGGCGTGTTCGGCTGCGGCGTTCCGGAAGTGCATGACCGCCACCTTGGCCCGCGGACTTTGTGTCTGGCTGTAGAGGCTGCCGTTGACTGTGTCGCTGGTTCCGTGGCTGCCGTGACGGCCGTTGCGGCCGGCGCGTGCGGCGCATTGGTCGTTGGTGTCGGGGTTGTCCGAGCGGCCGAGCATGTGAGCGTGGAGCCCGCCCAACTGGTTGACGTTGTCGTCGACGACGGCGTCGAAACCACGGCCGAGCATCCCGGGTGTGCCGACGGTCACGTTGCCCTTCTTGCGTTCGCCGCCTGCGTCGCTGGCCTGGCCGCGTGTGGTGTCGTGTTTTGCCGCCGTGCCTGGTTCGTCGGCGGTGTGCTGTTTGCCGGCGGTGGCCATGACCCCGGTGAGGTGTTCTTCGGCCGCGTTGTTGTCGCGATGCTCGGCGAACCATTTGCCGGTGATGCCGGTGTGCTCGATACCGTTCTTGTTCAGCATCAGCGAGAATTTCCAGGCCACGTCGTTGGCAGCGATGACCAGGACGGGTCTGCCCTCGTCCTGCAGTTCACGGACCCGTTCGACCGCGTCTTTGAACATCTCCGGTCCGGTGAGGAAGATCCGATCCTCCTCAGCTACCAGGTTCGATTTTCCGAAGTTCTCGATCTTCGCCAGACCGCCCTGGACCGGGAAGTTGTCCTTGATCTCGGTGGCGGTGCGCTCCAGCGTCCCCGACATCAGGTTCAACCGCTTGTATCCGCCGAGCACGGTCTCCACGGTGACCTGTTTCGATCCCGACCCGTCGGAATACACCGGGACATCGAACATCGCTTCCACCATTTTGTGGCGTCCCCCGAACCAGCGACTGTCGGTGCCGACCTTCGGGTCGCTGCGGGGTTTACCGTTCGCGTCGAGGATTTGGATCTTGCCGTCGAATTTCTGGAAGTCCCGATTCAGTTTCAACCGGCCCGCTTTGACGTCGAGGAAAGCGCGGGCCATCTCGGTTTCCTCGGTGGTGAACGCGCGCCCGGTCCGCTGCTCCCACAACCGGCTCGCCTTAGCCAGGCTCTCCTGCGGCCGGGCACGCAGATCCGCTGAGGTCAACTCCCGATCCGCCAGCACACCCCGCAGGAAATCCCGGACCCGATACACCCCAGCTGCCTCGGTGTCCGTGGCGGGCGCACGCTGTCCCTCGGAGAGGTAGTGCACCGTCTCCTCATGGACCAGCACCGCGTCGGCCTCGTCGATCGTGGCGGAATCCCCGGCCGGCGGCCGCCCGAACAACTCCGCGGTCGCCCGCTCGTCATAGGTCAGGTAATACAGGGTCGACTGTTGCGGATCCGCCGGTGGATTGTGGGTATCCCAGCGCGACACCTCGTAACCGAGACTGCGCAGCATCGGCCCGAACTCCCGAACGCCTTCGTTGGCCAGTACCTCGGTCGTGGTGATCACATGATGAACCCGCACCGACCGCCCGTCGGCGAGTTGCACCGGTTCTCCTCGTGAGAGCTGCCACAGCCCATCCAACGCGCCGACCAGAGACTTGCCCTGCCCCGTGCCCATCTGCCGCATGAACCCGCGTTCCCCGACCAGGAACGATTTGATCTGATTCCATCGCGGTGTCTTACCCGTGCCCTCACGCATAGCGTCGAAGCAGCGCAGCAGCGACTCCACCTCATCGCCGCTTTCCATCACCTGTCGGCGCTGCTCCCACGACTCACCGGCCAGCTCCTCCTGTCGGGCCCGGTACACCTTCAGCGCCTTCTTCGCCGTCGCGGTGTACTGCTCGCCCTGCGCCTCGGTGAGATCTTGTTTGGTCTGCGGATCGGCGCGCGGCAACTCCGCCAGCTCGACTCGCAATTCCGATATCGCCAACTCGCGGGCTACCGCGGCCGATACCGCCTCGTGCTCGGCGACCGCGGCGTCGTGGGCGGCGCGCGCCTCGGCCAGCTCCGCACGCGCCACCTCGGCCTGGGCGTGGGCCGCGCGCTCGGCCTCGATGGCCACCCGGTCGGCGGGACTGCTCCCCGTGAGCAGCTCACCCAGCTTGTCAGCGATGCCCCGGCGGGTGGCGCGTTCGTGCGCGGCCGCCGCGCGCGCCTTGTTCTCCTTCTCCCGCAACACTTCACGCGCCGCGCGTTCCCGCTCGGCCGCCGCATCCACCCGCCGCTGCTGATCCTCCCGCAACGCCTCGTGCCGCTGCCGCTCCTGCGCAATCCGCTGTTGCGCCTCGGCTTCGCGTTCAGCGGCGCCGCGCCCGGTGGCACCGGGTTCCTCGTTGCCGGTGGATGCCTGTTCATCACCGGACTTCGCCGCCACATCGGCGCTTCGCGGCTCTTGTGCGGCCGCGTCGTCGTCGGGTGTAGCGCCCTTGACAGCGTTGGGTTCACTAGCGCCGTCGACGGCATCCGGCTCGCCTGGCTCATCGACGGTTTTGCTTGACTTGGCTGCGCTGGCACCTTCCGGGGGGTCGGCGGAGTCGGGGTGTGCCTTGGGTTCGTTGGCGGGGTGTGTTGTGGCTTCTTCGGCTGGGTGCGGTCGGCCGGATGCGGGGGCGCTGTCCGGCGCGGGACCGTGCTGAGCCGTCGCTTGGGCTGTTGGTTCGTCGGTGTGGTCGCCCGCGTTGGCCGGATCGTTGTCGGTCGGCTGTCGCACCTCGTCGGTTGTCTTGGCGGGGGTGTTTTCCGGGGCGCGTTGTGTTGTGGCTTCCTCGGCGGGGTGCGGGCGAGGGCCGTCGGTCGCTTCGGCGTGCGGTTGACCGGAGGCCGGAGCGTCATCCGGCGTGGGGTCGTGTTGTGTCGATGGTTGGGCTGTTGGTTCGTCGGTGTGGCTGCCCGCGTTGGCTGGATCGTTGTCGGTGGGCTGTCGCACCTCGTCGGTTGTCTTGGCGGGTGTGTTTTCCGGGGCGGGTTGTGTTGTGGCTTCCTCGGTCGGGTGCGGGCGAGGACCGTCGGTCGCTTCGGCGTCGGCGGGGTGCGGGCGGCCGGATGCGGAGGCGTCATCCGACGTGGGGCCGTGCTGCGTCGACGGTTGGGCTGTCGGTTCGTCGGCGTGGCCGCCCGCCGGATCGCTGTCGGCGGGATGCCGCGCGGTAGCTGGCGCGTGGTCTTCGGCGGTATCCGGTGCTGCTGATGGTTGTTTCGATGCGGGCGCGTCGATGGTCTGCTGATCGGGTTGCGGCTCAGGGGCTCCGGTGTGTTCCGGGGTGGTTTCGGTTGTGTCGGTTCCGTTTCCGTCGGCCGAGGCGTTCTTGCCGCGTGCCGAACCTTCGCCGCCACCAGGTGCATCGGAGGTTGTTGTGAGGTTGGTCGGGTCGGCTGCTGGTGTGGTGTGGGAATCGAAGGGGTGCGGCTGGTCGGGGGACCCGGGTGTGCTCGATGCCGGATCGGCGGGGCGGTCCACCACCACACCCGCCTCGACGGGAGCCGCGACGCTCACGAGGACGGGGGTGGTCTCGGATGCGTTGGCCGGCGTGACCTCGAGTTCCGGGGGTTTGGTGTCGGCTTGGGCGGTCACCACCATGCGGCGCCTGACCTGTCGCGGAGTGTCCGCCGCCGCGCCGCCGCGACGATCCTGACCACGCTGCGGTGACCCAGCCGGAGTATCCGCACGGGTACCGGCCGCACGGCCATCGGCGAGTGGGGGCTGGGCGGCGCCGGCCCGCGCTGGGCCGTTGGGTGTCGCGCCCGAAGCCGCCGGCACCGGTTGCGGCAGTTCACCATTCGGGTCCGCATCCGAGGGATGCGCCCGCACGCCACCGTCCGCACCAGCGTCAGCGGGATGCGGCCGCGCGCCATCGCCGGTATCGGTGTCGGCGGGATGCGGCCGCGCGTCGCCGTCCGCCTCGGTGTCGGTGGGACGTGCCTGCGGTCCACCGTTCTCGGTGTCGGCCGAGTGTTCTGCGCCGGAGGCGCCGGCATCGTCGGAAGCGGAACCTTGCTGCTGGGCGTCTGGTTGTGCTGTTGGTTCGTCGGAGTGGGGGCGCGCTGTGGCTTCGCTATCGGCCGGATGCGGCTGCGGATCAGCTGCGGCCTGCTCGGCGGTGGCACGCGGAGCCGGGGTCTCGACCTGTGGGGCGGCACCGGCATCGGCCAACGGCGCCACCGAGGACGCTTGCGCCCCCTCGCTGCTCGCACCGACGTGGCCAGGGGCCGGTACCGAGCCGTGGCCGTTGTCTGTGGTGGCGGGCTGTGGGACCCGGGGACGGGATTGTTCGGGTGTGGGACCGGAATCCCGAACCGGTCGCGTTGGCTCGTTGGTATGTGGGCGCGCAGGCTCGCTGTCGACCGGATGCGGGGTCGGCCGCTGGGCCTCCGGTGCCGGACCATCGGGGTGTGGGCGCGCGTTGCCCGCGTCACCCTCGGCGCGTTGGTGCGTCGATCCGTCGGCCGTGGGGCCATCGGCCGCAGGTGCCACCGCCTGGGGGGCTGCGGAGCTCACCGGTGACCCACCGCCGCTGCTGGCCGGGTACACCGCCTGGATCGGTGCCGCGACATTCGTCGGCAGCCGTGCGCCGGTGGGGTGTTGGATTTGGTCGGCAGTTGCGGTGTTCACGCCCTCGGCAGGCACAGCGTCCGGACTCTTGGGTTTCCAGATACCGCCGGCGTGGTAGTCCTCGCGCAGGAACGGTGCCGGCGCCGGCAGCTGGTTCGGTTCGGCCGCCGGCTGGCGCAGCCGGGCGAGGATCTGGGAGATTTGCTGGTTGAGTCCGGCCGGGTCGGTCGGGTTGAGCACGCCGTGGTCGGTGAGCGCGTTGGCCAGAGCCCGGGTTTGGGTGCGGGGGGTGGGTTCGGCGGGCGCAGCGGTGGCGGGTTCGGCAGGCGCGGTGACCGGGGGCTCGGATGCGGATGTTGGTGTGCTGTTGCGGATTTCGGCGGCGCCGTGGGCGGCGGCGCCGAGGAAGCCGCCGGTGACAGCGGGCAGCAGGCCTTCGGTGATGGCTTTGGTGGTGAATTGTTGGCCGGAGACCAGGATCGAGGTGAGGGCGCCGAGGATGCCGCCGGCCAGGCCGCCGGTAGCGCCGACGAGGCTGGTGCCGACGAGCTGGTAGGCGAGGCGTTGGGCGCCGGTGGCTTGTTCGGCGCGTGCGGCGGTGCGGGGGACGATCCAGCGTTCGCCGATCCACTTGCCCGCCAGAGCGCCGGCGGCGCCGCCGACACCGCCGGCGGCGGCGGCGTTGCGGGCGGATTTCCAGTCGATGTGTTCGCGGTCGCCCGCCATGACCTGACCCGCCTGCACGGCGACGTTGATGCCGCCGACCTGCAGTGCTCCCCAGAACATCGCTTTGCCCGCCAGCACGATCGCCCCGCGTTGGGTCGCGTATTTCGAGGACTGCCCGGCCAGGAAGATCAGGAGTCTGCGGGTAGCGATCTGGCATTTGGTTTCGGTTTCGAGCCGGTCGATATAGGCCTCGAACGCGCCGCCGACGGGAGAGAACATCAGCGCGGCCCGCGCCATCTGCCAGGCCAGCAGCAGCGCGAAACCGATGACGGTCCACTTCTGCTCTTCGATGGTGTTGGCGGCCTCGTACAGTTCTTTGACGAGGGTGTCCATGAAATCGGCTTGCGCGTCGAACTTCTCGGCGAGGTCGCGATGATTGCGTGCGATCGCGGTCCCGGTCTCGCCCCGAAGGTCGTTCTCCGTGCGCGCCGCCAGAGCGTGATGATGCTCGGCGTAACCACGGCACTGCTCGGCCTTGTCCGACCAATAGTCAGCGGCACGACGCGTCGCGGTTTCATCACCACGCGGGAAATGCCCCGCAACACAGTCGATCACCGGCGCAGGCAAATATGAGGGCAATGTCAGAGTCATCTACCCCGCCACACCTCGCCCGGCCAGCAGACTTCCGCCCTCTCCAGCAGCACCCGATCCAACGTGGTTGATTTTGGCCTACGTCTCAGCGAATTCTCTTCAGTGGGAATACCGCGTCGGACGCCAACCCCTCCGGCCGCGTGCCCGCACATTCACACCGCCGCGTTCTTCCCGCCAGGAAGGAGGCGCGGACCTCGCGCAGCCGAGGGCCTGCGGCGTGATCCGGTTCGATGCAGACGGGAGTGATCAGCGCTGCGTACTGTTCACGGGCATCATGCCCGGAATTCCGTGGATGGCACCGATCGCGACGTCACCGAGCTGTACCACGCCGGACATGGCCAGCAGCGGTAGCAGCGCCCGCTTGCGGCGGTTGGTCAGGCTGAACAGCAGTGCGGCACCCAAGGGAATGGCGCGGGCGGCGTAGGCCTGCGCATATGGCGGATCGCATCCTCGACGGCGTCGACGACGGTGTGGGCGAGTTGGTCTGGAGACTTGCGTAGCGGCGGCGGTCAGCGTCGGATCGGTGACCCCGCTGGCATCGACGATGACCTCCACCGACTGTTCTGGTGAGTTTGCTTGTACGTGAACGGCTTCCAGTGGTGCTGCGCGGTTACGGCTGCGGGCGGTTGAATTCGCCGTGTTGGATGCCTGCCGTGAAGGCGTCCCATGCGCCTGGGGTGAAGATCAGTGCCGGGCCGGTGGGGTTTTTCGAGTCGCGAACGCCTATCCCGCCTCCTCCGAGCCAAGCTACCTCCACGCACTCGGTTGCGCCGGAGCTGTGGCTGCTCTTGAACCAGTTCAGCTCCGACAGGTCAGTGTTCATGCTGTGTAACTCCTTGCTGCCCGCCTGAGCAGGTCTCGCGATTGTGTCTCGTCCAGAGCAGTACTCCGCAGAGCTGAAGCAATGTCATGGTAGCGCTGTACATCTTCGGCCTTTTCCATGTACAGGTCGGGCTTCCCATTCCCTTCGAAGTAGACGAGAGGGGGCTCAACCGGCTGACCTTTGGCGTCGGTACCGAAGTCGAGGATGACGAACGGGCCGTGCACCAGACCCCAGGCGCATCCGCTGGCGAAGGGGTGTATCCGTACCGAGATGTTCGGCAATTTGCTCATCTCGGCCACATGCCGCAGCTGGGCCGCCATAATTCGCTTGCCACCGATGACACGATGTAAAGCTGATTCGTGCAGCAACACTTCCAGTGCCACCGGGCTGGACTTCCGTGCGACGATTGCCTGTCGCTTGAGCCGCAGTTCGACTCGTCTGTCGAGATCTTCGGCGGTGCTATCGCGGTAGTACGAGCTGATCACCGCGCGTGCATAATCCTCCGTCTGCAACAGTCCGGGGACGATCTCGTTATACGAAATAAGTTGGTGTGCTGAGGCTTCGAGTCCGAGGTACATCGCGAAGGTGTCATCGCTGAAGAGCCCGCTGAATGCCGTATGCCAGCTCTTGACCTGCGCCTTCTCGGCGAGCTTGAGCATCTGGCTTGTATCCCCGGTCGTCACGCCGTACACCTCACACAGCGCCCGTATCTCGCGGATCTTGACCTTCACCACCTGAGCGTTCTCGATGCGGTGTAGCCCGCTCTTGCTGAGCTCGGCCAGCACCGCCGCTTGGTCGAGGCGAAGTCCCTGCCCTTCGCGCATTTCGCGCAAGGCGCGCCCGAGCTGCCGCCTCGGCAGGGTCGAGGAGCCATCTTCACTGGTCAAAGCCATCACACCCTCTACAAATCTGGGACGATAGAGCATCTGAATGCGGCACGGACTAGCACCGGAACTGGGACCTGTCGTGCAGGTTTGGGATGAATTCCTTGGGAGTCCCAGATTGGTTCCTCGCATCGTATCGCCCGTGGTGTGCTGTGTCCGGCGGTTGATAACACCTGATGAACCGGTGTAGCGCAAAGCCTTCCGGCGGCCGGCCCGGCCGCCGCCCAGACCATCACGACATCGATCGGGGCCTCCAACGATGACCAAAACGCAAGTATCGCAGCCGGATACCCACGTTGCATGCGTCGGGCAACCGGCATCGGCCGACGCGAGAACAGCACATGGCGAGGCCGTGATCGTCACCCCGCCCAGGGTGTGCGAGCGCGGCGATGTGCGACTTGCCCACGAACAGATGCGGGTTCACCGGGCGTGCCGGTCGGGGCAATGCGTGTGGAAGTCGGCGGCGTTCTACACGCTGGTAAGCGCGGGTTGCCTTGTGCCGCAATCGATGAGCCCACGCGAGCGAGCGGCCGCGCGGGGGATCGCATATCCGCCGCTCGAAACTGTCGCACCTTCGGTGGCCGACGGTCCACCGCTGCGGACATTGCAGGAGGTTTTGGACAGGCTCGCCGAGCTGGCGGCTCCGGCGTCCGGGCGCGTCACGGCCGCCGGATAACGGCGACGGTGACCGGAATGGGCGAGCATCGCACCGAGGTGGACGGCTGGCTGGCGGTGTGGCGGATCGACCGTCACCGCATTCGAATGATGCTGGTACGCAACGTGGTTGCCGCCGAGACGCTGGCATCGTTTCATCCGGCCCGCTGCCCCGACCTGGCCCAGATGCGTGAGCGGTTCCCGAAACTGTCCCGGCTGTGGGATGCGGTCCGGCACGAGTACTGGACGGAATTGATTCCGGCACAACGATGTTCCCGCGGGGTGGCGCGTCTCATGAGCGACCGGAATCCAAATCCGGCGAACTCCTATCCGCTGCCGGAACGGCTCAACCGTCTCACCGTGCGAGCGACCCGAGCGGGCTACCGCCTCGTCCGCGGCGTCGTATCGCCGTATGTTTGGGAACTCCTGGACGCCGAAGACGACGAACTCATCTACTCGGCCGCAAGCCTGGACGAGATCGAGGACTGGCTGGCGTCCTGAAGCGCTGTGCTCACTCGGCTCGCTTCTCCTCGCCACGGAAGAAGGCGCGCACCTCGCGCAGATTCGGCGCCTCCGGCAGGATATCGGAGAGGTCCGGCACATCGTCGAGTTCGGTACCGATCGGAGTGGTCAATGCTGTGTGCTGTTCATGGGCATGGCGAACTGCCTCCTGGACCGCGTCGAGAATGGTGCGGGCGAGCTGATCGGGAGCCTTGCGCAATGCGGCGGCGGTCAGCGTCAGATCGGTGAGTACGCCGCTGGCATCGACGACCACCTCCACCGACTGATCCGGCGAGTTCGCTTGTACACGAACGGCTTCCAGTTGCCGGAACATCTCGGTCAGCCGGGGCTGCTGCTGCTCGTAGGCGTCGAGGAGGTGTTCGATCTGGTTACGCAATCCGCTGTTGGCCGACCGCAGACCTTCCCGCTGCCAACGATCCATTCCGATCTCCGTTCATCACTCGTCGAAGATGGAGGCCTTCGCCACCATCACCAGCAGTCGGTGCAGGGCCTTCGCGGGCCCGCTGGCCGCGTCGCCGTCCAACTCGACGGCGGCGAAGGCCTCGGCGAGGGCCGCGGCGGGCACGAACACACCGTTGCGGAAACAGGTGTCGCTGAATGCGCTACGCCACCGCTTGTAGCCGCTGACCACGCGCGCGAGTGTGTCGCCCTTGGCGCCGTGCACCCGCAGATACTCCATGATCAACGTGCGCTGCGCTTCGGCGCGCGCCCGGAATCCACCGGCGAGGTCCAGCGAAGCGCCGAGCGCGCGCAGGATCGTCGTGTACATCGGGCGTTCCGGTCGGGTGGGGCGCGTCGAGTGCGGCACCGTAACGGTCGACCCGGCCAGCAGGCGCGGATTCGCGGCTGCGGCTCGATCCAGCACGATCCACGGTGCCGGATCATCGGACTCCGCTTCCGTGTTCCGGTTCTCGACACGTGACGGGGCACCGGCCAGTTCGGCGATCTCGATCCCGTACAGCGGGAGGGTGTACCGGCCGAGCATGGCATCGAGAGCGGCCGCCATCTCGCGGACCGTGTCCGCGTGAATTCCCGCCGACTCGAAACCGCGAATCTCGAGGTTGTGCCGGGCAGCCATCTCACGGGCTATCCGCATGGCCTCGGTATCGGTCTCGGCCCGTTGCGGCACTGCGCGCTGCGGCACGGCGCGCTTCTCCTTCTTCTTACCCTTTTCCGCGCCCTTGTCGGCACCCGGGCGACCACCTGGGCGCGGCGGGGAAACCCGCGGTGGCGCGCCACTGGACGGGGAACTGGTCGGAGACGACGCGGCCGGGGACTTCGACCACGGACTGCCTGCCGAATTTCCGGACCAGGGTGTACCCGCAGTGGACCCCGTGGTGCGTGCGGCCGACCCGGACGGCTTGGCAGACCCCGGACTCGCCCCCGCACCAGCGGTGGGATTCGCGGCGGCAGTACTCGGTGGGGCAGCGGCGGTGCTTCCGGGTGGGGCGGTATCGGCGGAATTGGAATCGTCGGTGGGTGCCTGAGAGTTATCGGCGCCACCGTTCCCGTCTTGGTCGCGTCCATTGTTACCGGCCGGTGCATTCGACTGCGGGTCCGCCGACTGTGCCGATGGTGACTGCACCGATGGAGACTGTCCGGCATTGTTCTGCGCCGCCGAGTCGTTGGTCTCCGGACGATCGGTGGTGGTCGGGTTGACATTCGGTCCGGGTGTGGAGCTCTGTGGTGCGGACTGACCGGTGGGTGTGGTAATGGGTGACGAGGTCGGACTCCGATATCCACCCGTGCCGTCGGCATCTGTTGTGGCAGCGGTCGGGTCCGTCTTGTTGATGTGCTGCGCGCCGCCGAGGTCCTGCTGACTGAAAGTTTCCGCCGCGGAAGCGAGTTGGCTCTGTATCGACCGCACCGCCTGGACCAGGTTCTGCATACCTTCCATGGCCTTGTCGGCGCCAGGCACATATGACTCGGCGATCATCTTTCCGGGATCATCGTCGCCCCAGAACTCGCCTTCATGCGCGAGATCGGCCTTCAGGTCGGCCACCATCCGCGCGACCTCGTCGGCGACCCCATCGAGCTGTGCCGCGGAGGAGCGCATGGCGTCGAGATCGGCCCACAGCGATTCGGCCATCTCGATCTCTCCTAGCTGTGCTCGTGCTGATCCGCTTCGCGCGCGGGATATCCGAATCCATTCAGCTGTCCATTGTCGATTCTTCCCAGCGCGCGGACGGTCCCCAGTGGTGGGAAGGATCAACAGTGGCGGGCGTCGGGTGGCGGGAAAGGATCGCAGCTTCCCTATCTGATCGCGTCGATCAGCAACTTCGCTGCCGCCGTTGCCCCGTCGGCGCGGATCATGCCGGCTACTACGCTCGCACGCGCTCGGGTGGTGGAGGTCAATGCCATGTCGAGAGCCGCGGACAATGACGCTGGGTCGGGAACAGCGCCCGCACACGCCGTGCCGATGCCGAGACCGGCCACTCGGCGCGCCCAGTACGGCTGGTCCATCATCTGGGGTACCACCACTTGAGGCACGCCGGCCCGGGCCGCGGTCGTTGTCGTACCCGCACCGCCGTGGTGGATGACGGCAGCGACCCGGGGGAACAGCGCCTGATGGTTGACTTCGCCAATGGCCATGCAGTCGGAGAGGTCGTCGATCACCGCCAACTCGGCCCAGCCCCGAAAGAGGAGCGCGCGGCGGTTGTGCGCGCGGATTGCTTCGATCGCGACCCTGGCGATGCCGTTGTGCACCGGCATGCTGCCGAAGCCGATATACACCGGAGGTGTACCCGCGTCCAAGAACGCCTCCAACTCGGCGGGGAGGGGGCGTTCGTCCGGCACGATCCAGGCACCGGTCTGTACCACGTCCAGACTTGGTGATTCCGGCCATGGCCCCAGAACCGGATCCGCTGCCAACCACGGGCGGTCGGTGATGACATGGTCACGCACATTGCCCACCGATGGCAGCCCGAGCGCCGCCCGGCGGGTATCCAGCGCCGCACCGTACTCCGCGTTCCAACCCTGGGCGTCGATCTCCCACTGCAGTTGGTTGCCGATCGCCTCCGGCGCGGGTCGCTCGCCTGGCATCCGCGGCATCGGCGGATGATGCGGCGAGGGCAGGCTGGTCGGCTGGTAGCTCGCGTATTGATAGTGGATTCCCAGCTTCTCAGCGGCCGACCGGGCGGCGATCTCCGTAATGCCGGTAGCGACTATCGCATCGCATCCTGCGGCTGCTGTGGGGATCGTGTCGAACTGAACTGTGGGCCACTGGTCTGCGTAGTCCAGCAGGTCCGCCATCGAGGCTTTTGCGCCATCCGAACCTGGTATCGGCGGCCCCAACGGCACCAGCGGCACGCCCAGCTCGGTGAAGCGCCGCTCGAAGTTCGGTGGCGCGCACACCCGCACCTGGGCTCCGAACTCCCGCAGCCGCAGCGCGAACCCCAAGGCCGGCTCGATATCGCCGCGCGTCCCGCTCGCCGACAAAAGCACCTGCACGCCGTCACTCCTAATTCGCGTGTTCTGGCGTGGACCGTAGTCGGCCATAGGAAGCCCGCCGATCAATGTGTCCCCACCGGTGACGATGGCGTCGGTGTGATGACTCGTCCACGCCCGCTGCGGGGGTGACAAGCGACTTCGCTCGGCCCGAATGTGACCCGGAACCGCGGGCAGACGCTGCAAACCTGCTCACCGCGTCCACCATCTGAGTGCCGTCGCAGTACTGGGCGGCGGCATATGTCATGCTTGAATCGTAAATTCGAGGCATCAGCGCATATGAGTTTGTGGTGTCATGCTCTTTCGGCTCAGCAAACTCGAAATGAGTGTTGAGTATCAATATTCAACACGCTGCGAGATCCGCGTTGATGTTTCCTCCTTCGGTAGAGGATTTTTCGTAACTCCTTGCCACCCGCCTGGGGTAGGTCTCTCGATCTGATTCATCCAGTGATATCCCGGCCGGCTGGGGCAAGGTCATGATGCTGTCATATCTCATCGGTCTTCTCGTAACCTCCCTTTCATTACTCGTCGAAGGTGGATGCCTTCACCAGCAGCCGATGCAGGGCCTTCGCGGGCCCGGTTTGATGGGCCACCGGCGAGCTCGGTGATCTCGATCCCGTGCAGTCGAGGGATATCAGCCGAGCATGGCGTCGAGGGCGGCGGCCATCTCACGGGCGATCCGCATTGCATCGGTATCGGTCTCGGCCTGCTGTGGCATCGGGCGCTGCGGTACTGCGCGCTGCTGCTTGTCCGTATCCGCCGCGCCCTTGTCGGTACCTGGGCGGCCACCGGGGCGCGGTGAGGAAACCTGCGGTGGTGCGCCATTCGGCGG
This sequence comes from Nocardia vinacea NBRC 16497, assembly GCF_000308835.1. GTDB lineage: Bacteria > Actinomycetota > Actinomycetes > Mycobacteriales > Mycobacteriaceae > Nocardia > Nocardia vinacea. Next base: position 17,531 of record NZ_BAGN01000387.1, read on the forward strand.
GAAGTTGTCGGGGACGACGCGGCCGGGGACTTCGACCACGGAGTGACTGCCGGATTTCCGGACCGGGGTGTGCCCGCAATGGCACCCGCGGTGCGTGCGGCTGACCCGGGCTGTCTGGCGGACACCGGATTTGCCCGTGCGCCAGCTGCGGCGGCAGTACTCGCTGGGGCCGCAGTGGTGCTTCCCGGTGTGGCGGTATCGGACGAACTCGCCTTCACGCGGGGGAGATCGGTCTTCAGGTCGGCGACAATCCGGGCAACTTCGGCGGCAACCACATCGAGCTGTGACGAGGAAGCTTGCATCGCATCGAGTTCGGCCCCCATTGCGATTCGACCGCGTCGATCTCCTTGCCGTGCTCAGCCCGACCGCGCCCGATCCACCTGCTTCGCGCGGGATATCCGAATCCACTCAGCGATCCATTGTCGAGTCTTCCCAGCGCGCGGGCGGTCTTCGCATCCCCAGCGGTGGGAAGGATCGACAATGGTGGGCGTCGGGTGGCGGGAAAGGATCTGATTGCATATGCCGGACGGCAGCATGGAAATCGACCCTCTGGTGTTGTATGACTTGGCGAACCAGCACGATCGGGTCGCGGAAGACACACTCGCATGGGCCCAGAAACCCGACGGGTGGTTGAACCAGTTCACCGACACCTACGGCGCGATCGCCTACCCGGTGTACAAAGCCCTGGGCGGCTACTACGACGCGCGATATCGCGCCGGTAGCGCGCTGGCGGACGAGCACAAGAAGACCGCGGAAGATTTGCGTAAGGCCGCCCGGGAATTCGAACAATCCGACCTGGACGGCGCGTCGGGTATCCGCCGCATCATGGATGATTCCGGTGGGCACGGCCAGCCGCAGACCTCGCCGTCGTCGCCCAACGGCACATCGCCGAACGGGCGCGCGCCGGTCAATGCCAGCCCGTCCGATAACGCGCCGGTAGGAAACCAGCCGGTCGGCTCCACGCCTGATTCGAACAACTCGCCGGTCGGTGTCGGACCTGTCACTGCTCCGTCGACAAACGGCGCGGGGCCCGACGCGACGGGTGGGTCGACGCCGACGGCGGGTACCGTTGCGCCCGGTGGCCCAGGTGGCGGTCCCGGTGGTGGCCCAGGTGGCGGTCCCGGTGGCGGCCCAGGTGGTGGCCCTTCCGGGCCGACGATCACCCCAACGTCGGTATCGGCGGGACCGGGCGGCGGCCCATCCGGCCCCGGTCCCGACGATCGAACGTCGGGGTCGGGCGTGAGCGCGGCGGGCGATCTGCCGCCCGTGCCCATGTCGACGCCGTTCGCATCGGCCGTTGCCGCCAATAAGGACAAGGAGGCCGAACCGGCGTACGTGGTCGGCGATGCCGTCAACAACGACCTAGTGGTCGCGCGCACCCTGCTCGGCGCGGTGCTCGCGGCGGTGGACTCGTCGGTCCTCGGGCTGCACTGGGCCGTGGCGGTGATGCGCGGTCCGGGTGGCGCGGGGGTATTCATCACCTCCAACGAGGGCCGTGGGTGGTTCCCCGCAGGGATCTATCTACCGCGCGAGGTGTCCACGCCATGGCTGTGGGACGAAATGCTCGGTGCGGGGTCCACGGATGCAGCGTCGCCATGGGAGGGCGTATCCGACCCGGCGCGCGTCCTGGTGGAATTCGGATTGGCGTGGGGCGCGAAGGCCGGAGCCTCGCTCTCGGCGGTGGTGTCGTCCGGGCCGATCGATTCCGGTCTGCGGGCGCGGTTCAGCGATGTCTCGATGGAGGGCATGGTTGGACCGTCCTACGACGTCGATCTGCGGGTGCCCACCCCCGACACCGCCGACCGGCTCGGGCTCGCCGGTTCCCCCGAGGCATTGGAACAGATTGCGGCCGTACCGGATTCGGCTCTTCGTGCACGCTGCATCGAATTGGCGGCGGATGCGCACGCCAAGGTGAGCCGGATCCGTGACCTCCCGGCGGACGGCGCGGGCGCACGCGGGGTGCGGGAGCGCATTCTGGCGGCGATCCAGTCCGGACGCGACATTCCGAGGTCCTGGTGGGATGAACTGCGCGACGCCGACGATCTGATCGCGGCCTCGATCATGCCGCGCCGCGTCGATGTCGGTCGGGTCGAGCCAGGGGATCTGCGAGTCGACGACGCGGACGGCGGATTGCGCGCGTTGGTATTCGAACGGCGCTGCAACGAGCTGGTCCTGCTGTTGGCCGAGGAAACCACTCGCCAGGAGTTGCGCGACGCGGTCTACGCGCATGAGCAGATCGTGAAGCATCCACGATTCGTCGAGGTTCCAGCGGCCGTGTCTACGTCGGTGGACGAGGTTGTCGCTCGGCCAGCTACCGGACAGGTCTCGGCACCCGGTGTCACGGCCCCGGGTGTGATCGTTGGCCCGCCCACGGGTGCGGTAGCCCCGCCGTCCTCGGCTCGCCCCGTCGATCGTCCCGATGTGACGGACCAGGCGTAAAGGGGCGGGATGAAGATCTGGCCTCACCGGGAAGGGCGGTCTGACTGATGTCGGACCTTACCGATTTGGATCCCGACGTGCTCCGCAGTCTGGCCGCTGGCCAAGACGAGGCCGAGAAGCGAGCGCGGCATTGGGCGCGACAGCCGACGGACTGGCTGAAGAAGTTCGGCTCCAGCAACGGCCCGATCGCTGCGCAGGTGCACAACGCGATGGAGCGGTATTACGAGGCCCGCGAACGCGCAGGCAACGCGATGGCCGACAAACACCACCGAGCCGCACAAGACTTGCGTGCGGCCGCCGACGCGATGGAGCGTAGCGACGCCAATGGCGGTCGGCAGGTTCGCCAGGCGGGAGGGAACCCGGGAAGCGACGACGGGCCGTCCCCGGTGCCGGGCCCGGTCGTAGCTCCGCCCGGTCACGTCGTACCGCCGCAGGGCCCGAGTTCCCCTCCGCCTGGCCCGAGCGGCCATTCGGGAGAGAACCGGACATATCCCGGCGGTCCGACAACCGGTCCCTCCGGCCTGCCCGGGCCCGGTGTCCCAGTTCCGCCGGTATCGGGGCCAGCCACTGCACCGCCCTTCGCTGCGCCGCCAGCCGCTGCCATCCCACCTGGTTCGGCTCCGATTTCAACCAGAGCAGCGGTGGCGCCACCAGGTGGCGGGCCGGCTGGCCCCGGCGGCGGGCCGGCTGGTCCGGGCGGTGGGCCGTCCAGCCATGCGGGTGGACCAGCTGGTCCGGGTGGTGGGCCGTCCGGACCGAGTGGTGGGCATTCGACGCCGACTTCGTCCGCCGCTGGTGGCGCAGGACCACGATCCGGCGCGGTAATGCCCCCGCCCGCTGCGCGGGTTGCGCCCCAGAAACGCGCCGCCGACCCCGCTCATGTGGTCGGCGAACCGGTAATCGACGATCTGCTGGTCGCCCGAACTCTGTTGGCTTCCGTGTTGGGCTCGGTGGACGCGGAGGTGGCCGGTGTGGCGTGGGCGGTGGCCGCATTGCGCGGCCCATCCGGCGCAGGCCTGTTCATCACCACCAATGAGGGCCGCGGGTGGCTGCCGGCGGGCATATTCTTGCCGCCTGCGGTGTCCACCCCGTGGCTCTGGGATCAGATGCTCGGTGGCGCGTCCGCAGCCTGGGAAGGGATCGCCGATCCGGCCCGGGTGTTGGTGGAGTTCGGTCGGGTGTGGGGGCCGAAGGCCGGTGTCGCGCTCACTGCGCTGGTTGCGTCCGGTCCGATCGATCCCGGACTGCGCGCTCAGCTCGACAACGTGGCCACCGAGGGGCTGGTAGAGCCCGTCTATGACGTCGACCTGCGGGTGCCCAGCTTCGATACTGCCGACCGACTCGGGCTGACCGGATCTATCGAAGCGATGGAACATGTCGCCACTGTTCCCGATACGCAACGGTCGGACCGCTGTCTGGAACTGGCAGCTGACGCGCACTTGCGTCTCGCCCGCACGGGGTCTGCCCCGGCGGAGGCAGTCGAAGTGGCGCAGTTGCGGGACCGGATCTTGGCGAATCTGCAAGCCGGGCAGGAGATCCCGCGGCAGTGGTGGCACGAACTGCGCGCCGCCGACGATCGGCTTGCGGACAGCATATCGGCACGCCGCATCGATGCCGCCCGCATCGGTCTCGGTGATCTGCGCGTCGAGGTCGGCGCGGATGCCTTGCGCGCCCTCGTGTTCCAGCGCCGCTGCACCGAGCTGCTGCTGCTGCTCGACGGCAAACCGAGCGTGCAACAGTTGCGAGACGCGGTCTACGCATACGAGCAGGTTGTCCGACATCCGGCGTTCGCGAATGCTCCGGCGGCGGTGACGGTGCCCGAGCGGTCCCAGGTTCGGGGCGCGGCCGGGACTCACGTCACGGTTGCGGCCGACCGTTCGCCTTTCGCTTCCGAGCGGGTGCCTGCGGTTCCGTCAGTCGATTCGGGGCGTTTGTCCGATACTAGTCCGCGGGGCGGGGAGGTGAAATGAGCGGCTCTTTCTACCAGTACACCAAGGATAAAGGGTGGGTCCTTGCCAATGGTGTCGGCAGTACGCCGGAGAAGCAGGGGTATTACTATCTCGAAAACGACGATGGCACTATGCAGCCCTACTATTGCAAGGGCGACGGAAATTATCAATCGATAAACTATCACGACAAGAATGTCGTAGATGCGGATGGAAACCTCTACCCGTTGAAGGGGGGTGGAAATCTCAATAGAAGCCACTCTGAAATATCCGATACATCTACTGGTAATATCTCGAACGTAAAAGTCGACGGGTTCGATCCACCGAAGCCTGCAGACAGTACCCCGAAAACCGAT
>NZ_BAGN01000386.1 GCF_000308835.1 Nocardia vinacea NBRC 16497
TCTGCGCCCACTTGCAAGTACCGAGGTAGATCAATGATTTTGTGGGGCAAGGCCCTTCGCGCGGCGGGCTGCGTGGGGCAAACGTGGGGCAGGCAGGCTGATGTGCGCCGTCTTGCGACGATGACCAGGGGGTAGATTTCGACGTGGTTGTGTACGACGACAACACAAAGCCACGGACCGTCGCTCAAGGGATCGAACCCGACAGCCCTGCTGGTCAAGCGCTTGAGAAGTACTGCGGGACGGTGGACTACCACGATGGCCACCGCTTGATGCGCTGGGAAAGCCGAGATCTTCTAGTCAGTATCGGGACACCGGAAGTTTTCGGATTCGCCTCCGCTGAACACCTGCGGGGATCCGCCTCCACTGAACACCTGCGGGTGATTCAGCTCGGAGGGCATCCAACGGGGTACATCCCCGTGACCAGTATCTCCTTGCCCTTTCCTCAACTGTTCTATGGACACTCCTGCGCTGGCGAAGAACTTGTAGTACCAGACGAACTGGATGGCGACTGGCGCGAGCTCGCCAAAAGGGTGCTCGTGCCGCTCCTCAGGCCGTTGCGCGAGCGTCCTGGATTCAGCCGCGGGGTCAAGTGGGACGAGTCGGAGGAGTCGGCGTCATACACACCGCTTATCCATGATCTCGACGGCAATGTCTTCGCCATGCGGTACCGACCCCCGCGGGGTGCTCTCGAATGCTTGTACCTTCCGGAGGCGATTGAGGACATAACGCCCTGGTTGTTGGCGGCATTCAAGGAATGGTCGAAGGAAGACTCGGCAACCTTTCCTGCGGAGCCAGCGTGGACGTGCGATCCAATGTGGATGACTCCTGCCGAGCTTGCCGCCCGGGCCGAGCTGGACCGTCAGCAGGAGGAAGCGCAGCGGATCATCGCTGAACAGGATCGCAAAATCGCTGCCGCCCAAGCGCAACTGAAGGTCGAGCAGGACGCGGCCGATGCTGACGAACGCATCCTGCTGACTGCCGGCGATGACGAACTCGTCGATGCTGTGGAATCCGCCCTATGTCAGCTCGGCTTCACAGTCCGCAACATGGACAGGCAGGAAGGTCGACGGCAGAAGCGAGAGGATCTTCGTGTGGTCCTCGATGACTGGATTGCGGTGTGTGAGGTTAAAGGCTACACATCAGGCGGGAAGCCAGCCGATCTTCAGAAGCTCAGTCGATGGGTCACCTTGTATGCACAAGAGAGCAGCGGCAAGCTCCCATCAGCTCAGTGGTATGTCGTAAACCAGTTCCGAGAGCGCGATCCAAACACTCGACGTCCACTGCTTCATGGACATCAGGAAGACCTTGATGTGCTCGCCGAAGCGGACGGCTTGGCCATCGACACTCGAGACTTATTTCGCCTCGGCAAAGCGGTTGCGCTTGGAGGATTAACCGCAGAAGCGGCCCGGCAGCGCTTGATCAGCGCAAAGGGGCGATTTACCTTCTCGGAGAACGACTGAGATAGCTGTCCGGAAAACCATAGGACGCTGGCTGGGTGCCTCCATCTTCCTTGGCGACGTCCCAACAGCAATCACCCCATACCGCGCGTCAGGTCAGTCCGGCTCGACGGGAACGAGCAGGGCGGCCTCGGTGCTGAACGGGTAGCAGCCGGGCGCGGTTTTATCGACGGATTCCACGACGGCACGGTCGCCGTCCAGCTCGAGGACCTCGAATTTCGATACGCCACCTGCCGCGAGCAGGACTCGGTCACCGATGTTCACCATGCCCGCAGCCTATCTATTGCAACCGACCAGTTTCTGCAAGTATCGAAAGTATGTTCGATAACTGGCGGCCCGTCTACCAAGCAGAAGGCCGAATCGTCGCCGATCCGGAGCGGCTATACCGGACCCGCGAGGGCTGGGTTGAACCCGCGCCGGTCGCCTGCCCGCGCGGGCATTGCTTCGGACTAGGCCGAGCGACCGTCGGGGCGGTGCCCTGCTTGGAAGCGAGTGGTCACCACCGAGTGCACATCTGCAACATCTGCCGATATGCGGTGTACACGCCACCGCTCACACCAAAGTGTCACCACTAGGTGCCCTATCTCGCGAGTTCGGTGCCACCGCCCGGCCGTTGCGGCAAATCGTCGGTGTCATGGACTAGCCAGCGTAGGAACCCGACCACGTGGGCGTTCAGGTTCGAATCAGCCTGAGCGACGACAGTTTTCGCGCGTTCGTGAAGCTCGGGGTCGACTCGGACCGTCACAACCGGAAATCGGTGCTGACTAGGCATTTTTCGAGTATCTCACGGTGGACGTCCACCCGCACGAAACGATAGAATGAGGGTGGACGTCCACCTTTGAACTGGGAAAACGAGGATCACCGGATGAAACCGCCGATGGCCTACTACGGAGGCAAGACCACGATCGCGACCCGGATTGCAGGCATGCTCCGCCGACCACGGGCACTACGTCGAACCGTTTGCGGGATCACTGGCGGTGCTGCTGGCCAAGCCTGCGGCGCGGATGGAGACGGTCAACGACATCGACGGCGACCTGATGACCTTCTGGCGGGTACTGCGCGACCGGCCGGCGGATCTGGCGCGGGTGTGCGCGCTGACGCCGCATTCGCGGGCCGAGCACGAGGCCTCGCACGCCGACCTGTCCGGCCTGGACGATCTGGAGCGGGCCCGCCGGGTGTGGGTACGGATCACCCAGTCCCGCACCGGAACCCTGCGACGCACCGGCTGGCGCCACCACGTCGACCCGAACGGATCCGGGGTGTCCATGCCCGGCTACCTGACCGCCTACCTGGAGCGGATGCTGCCCGCCGCGGAACGACTTGCCGCGGTCTCGCTGGAATCCCGACCGGCACTCGATCTAATCGGCGCCTACGGCCGTCACCGCACCGTGCTGCTGTACGTGGATCCGCCGTACCTGGGCACGACCCGGGATCGCAACTACCGTCACGAGATGACCAGTGATGCCTCCCATCGCGAGCTGGCGGCCGCCCTGCACGCCTGCCAGGCCACGGTGGTGCTGTCCGGGTACACCAGCGAACTGTACGACCGCGAGCTGTATCCGCACTGGCACCGCTACGAGCTGGCGTCGTTCACCACCCAGGGCGGCGCACACCGGGCCCGCACCGAAGTCCTGTGGTCCAACCACCCTCTCCGAGTTCCAGACGCAGATACCTTGCCCCTGCAGGAGTTTCGTAACAGCGATGCGCCCGGCGCGGGTGCATGTTACGAAACCCGATGCCAGGCACCAGGTTGCGAGAAGGTCCTCGCCCGCCGCGGTACCGGCCGCCCGGGCCGCTTCTGCTCTACCGCCTGCCGGATGCGCGCACACCGCGCACCAGCACAGCCGACGCCCTGAGCTTCTAGTCCTGCGCGGTGTCGTCGGTGATGATCCCTGTACGAACTGACCAACGTCCCGACCCGGTCGACCAGCTGTCGTCTCGTCAATATCGCCGGATCTTTCGCCAGCATGCACGAAACTCCTGCGATAGCCTCTAGATTCGGAATCCGCGAGCAACCGCGGCCGGTGGTGGGGGGATCTACAGATGAGCATCAGTTTTCGTTGGCCAGTGTCGCTTCACTGGAGTGCCGCTTGGCTCGGTCACAGGATCACTCGACATGTCGCCTTCGGCGTGGCAGTCGTCACCGGCGTGGTCGCGGTGCTCTTGTCGCCCTTTCTGCTTCTGCTGCTGCCGACGGCAAACAGCGTCGACTGGGGCCGACTGCGCGAAATCAGCCAAGCCTACGGGGCGACATCGACAATCGTGTCGGCACTCGCTCTCTGCGGGGTTGCGACCTCCCTCTTCATACAGACCCGACAGTTCAAGGCATCCCGATACGAGACAGTTCGTCGCTACCAACTTGACCTGAACCGTATTGCACTGGAGGACCCGACGATCTACGGGCCGTGCATCGGGAGGCTAGTCGAACCACCCGGTATCGAGGCTCGTCAGTTCTATTACGCCGCTGCGTGGATGCGGTACGGGCTGATGGCATACGAGTCTGGCGTGGTCAGCGAACGGTCACTGCGCGAGGATCTGTTTGGCGATCTATTCCGTAGCGATATCGGCCGAGACTACTGGAGTCAGACCGGGTCACTATGGGGGGAGACGATGGCGAGCTACAACCGCCGGACCCAGGCATTCAAACGCATCGCAGACGAGGAATACCGAAAAGCCGTAGCTGCCGGACCAGCACCGATCACGTGGGCTGCGATCCGCGCGGCACAGCAGACAGCCAGTAGTCCCCAGGAGCTGTCCAACTCCCGCGAACAAACGAAATGGCTGAACTCTGGTTTCGTCGCCCTCACTATCAGCGCCGGCGTCGCACTCGGCGTCGCGATAGGAAAGTCGAACTTCAGCCACTCCGACCGGTAACTTGCAAGGTCAATCCGCTTGAACGCTGTGCCGACGGCGAAAGATCCACCACGTTCTCAAGCGCAAAACCGAAAGTTTAGTGCTGTTCGAAGGTCCTGGTCACGCTTATTTTCTCAACCGTATTTCGGGAGCGGGGCCGCGTATTTAGGCCTCCGAGGGTACGAGGTTGGCCACTCGCACGGGAACGGGTAGCGGCTGGCCCATCAGCCTCGGCGGACTCGACGATCGCGTGGTGACCGTCCGATCTCACGAACCTCGAACACCGACCCTCCACTAGCCACCAGTAACATGCGATCGCCAACGTTCGCCATGGTCATGTCCTATCCCGTGAGTATGTCTGCACCACCGACGCCATCGTCTGATCGTCTGCCATACGCACCGACGGCAGGGGCAGTTGCGCCCTTATAACCAGTACATCTTGCCAGTCACCTCGATGTTTGCCACGAGGCGATTGAGCCATGTAGCACTTCGACATCGAATCGCGAAGTAGTGGCCAAGTAGGGGATCGCGGCGATGGTTGAGCGCCGCAACAGTCTGGCGATCGAATAACGAGGAGTGCCGTGAAATATTATCAGGCAGTCACAACTGGCGGATTTGAGCTGTATCTGGACGGCCTTACCGTATTAGTGGGACCGAACAACAGCGGCAAATCAACAACTTTGCGCGATATTCGGAAAATAATTACGGCAGAATTTTCAGGCACTACCCTCCATTCAATTGCGGAGCTAAGAGCAATCTATTCGCCAGATTCTCTCTATCAGTCGATGATAACGGATCGCATGAAATATAGCCGCAATGGCGTGATGTACGGCGGCCTTGGCGTCGATCTAAATTCACGATTTGAATTTGGCTGCGACGATGGCTCGCTAAGAAACTGGGCCAGTAAAGCCGAACTTGGGAAAGTCACAGCGGTCCCCAATGCTATTGGTTATAGTCAAAATTTCGGCCGCTTTCATGTCGCACACCTGACAGCAGGCACACGACTCGACCTTGCGAACTCATGCGTTTCGATCGACCTGCAAGACGATTCGGCTAATCCGAGCCTACTTTTACAGTGGCTGCTCCCACGTCATGACATCCTGGATGCGCTCAAATCCGCATTCTACGAGACATTTGGAATGAGAATTGAGCTTGACCACCACGGACTTGCCAAACTGCGCCTGAGGATCGCTGAAGATTTCGGCGATAGCCCAACTTCGATAAACGAGGCAGGGAAATATTACAAACAGTTTCCAGAGCTGGAGCAACAGGGCGACGGAATGCGTAGTTTTGTTGGCGTTGTTCTCGGATTGCTATTGGCAGACGATCGGCTCATCCTCCTCGATGAACCAGAAGCATTCCTGCACCCGGAGCAAGCCAGAAGGCTGGGTCGCTGGGTAGCTCGAAACGCCATCAACCAACCCGAGCAGCAGACCATCATATCTACGCACAACGCTCATTTCCTGCAAGGGCTGATATCCGGAAACGCAATGGTCAAGATAATGAGGCTACACCGGGAGGGAACTGGCCCCACAAGGTTCGTGCCAATGGGGCAGGATACCGTGAATAAGCTGGCAAAGGACCCCCTGCTGTCGAGTCAACGAGTAATCGAATCCATCTTTCACAACCACACAGTTATATGCGAGTCCGATAGCGATCGAACGATCTATCAGGCCGTTGCCGCCAAGGTATTCGAGAATACAGACACCTTCTTCGTAAATGCCCAGAACAAGCAAACATGCGGGCGAATCGCTCGCGTCCTACGAGACGCGGGAATGAAACCTAGGACCGTGGTCGATATCGACATAATCCGAGATGCTGTAGATCTGAAGAAGCTCATGCAGGACTATGCTGTCCCCGATACCGTACAGAATGAAATACAGGGTCTCAGGTCTGCGGTCGCGACCAGCATAGGAGATGCCACAGAGGACGAGGAGATAGTCTCTCGCCGATCTGCCGAGCTCCTCAAACTCGCAAGAGAAGCAGGCGACCTAAGCAAGAATCAAATACGTTCACGTGTGGATGAAATCCTTTCCTATGGAAAATGGTCACCCATTAAGAAAACGGGAATTGACGCTCTTGAGGGCCCCGTTCGCGCCGTACTGCAGACGCTTCTCGATCACCTCGCTGAATTCGGAATAAACGTCGTTCCAGTCGGTGAGCTGGAAAGTTGGATGGAGATTAGTGCCGCGAAAAACAGGTGGATCGAGCCCGCACTGGAAATGATATACAACGGTCAATGCGGGGAACCACTTGAGCACTTCGTGAAAACCCTCCTCACGCAAGTTCCCCCCGGGCCGAGCCACCTGAATCGACCGAACCATGCTGACCATGTATCGTCGTGAGCCGAAGCCGTCCGATACGGTCTGATATGGATGTCTACCAGCACTTTCAGCCGGTTCGAGACGCGGGTCTTTCGCCGCGAATCGGCGGCCCTTTCACCGACACTTGGCGCGGCCGACACGAGCCGCTGCCAAGTAGTCGCCAACTTGATGCTGGCAAGTTGCCGATCGAAATCTATCGCCAGATGATTGCTGCCGCTGTGATGGCCAACGGTCCAGTCCGAGCGGCCCGTCTGCTTTTGGCCCCGGTGTGGGGCGGGTTGCACAGGGAGGCGGGCAGGCACCGCCTGCCCGATAAGGCCTGCCTTTTTCGCGTAGAGGCTCCGGGGTCAAGGGTGGCCGCAGGCCATCGGCGCAGCCGACGCCGCCAGGCGCCCTTGACGCTGGAGGGGCGCGGAAACACAATGCAGGCCGACCCACCACCAGGGCCACGCGACCGAAGGTCGCGGAAGTTCTTCCACGAGCATCGCTCGTGCACGCGGGCGCCACGACGCCCGCGCACCAACCACCGCATCTTGAGCCGCCGTCCGATGACTTGCATCGGGCAGTAGTCGCGGATCTGTAGACCGCCACCGATACAGACGAGTCGACCAGCTGGAAGCGACACCGCCAGGTGTCGATACGTATGCCAACGGAACCAGCCAGCTAACGCACCGATACGTACCCACGCAACCACTTTTTTCTCTCAACCACCACCCCAACCCTCCCCTCTTTTGATCTTTTGATTTCTGATTGCTCCCCCACCCCCTCCCAGTCCGACATCTCGTTGACCACGAAGTGGGTGATGAGATGTCGGACTGGGAGGGGGTGGGGGAGTGAGCAGAAATCCCGCCCTTTACCCAGCTCACGGGCGGGTTGGGGTGGTGGTCGAGAGGCGCGAAAAACGCGCACCCTCTTGTATGCCTGATTCGCGTGAAAGTTGCGCGTTTTTCGCACGTTCGGTTGCCAGCAAGATCGACATTTTCGTGCCTGCTGAAACCACGGCGGGAACGCCCTTCCTCGGCCAGATAGTGTGAGTCCGGCTCGGCGGTTGTTCAAGGGCGCTCCTGCCGTCGCGTCGCCTGGCGGCGATGGCCTCGCGGCCACCCTTGAGCAACCGCCGCTCCGGACTCGTTTTGCCTTCGGAGGAAGGGCCAGGGGAAGGTTCGGGGTGGATGACCGATCAGCTGTGAACACGACGAAGCCCCGGCCGAAATCTCGGCCGGGGCTCCGGTGGCTGGTCGGGTTATGCGGCAGGCGGGATGTAGGCGACCAGTTCGTAGACGCGGCCGTAGCCGCCTCCCTCGACCGGGCCGACGTAGACCAGCTGCTCGAGGCGACCGCCGATCGCGAATCCACCGGCGCGCGCACGACGCACGCCCGCGGCGATAGCGCGCTGCATATCGCGATCCAGCGTGATCGAGCGCAGACCCTCGTCGTCGGAGTCGGCACGCTCGCCGGTCTCCAGGATCAATGCGGAATCGATAACCGGGTCCCCGGATTGGGCGACCATCGGCTTGCGGTTGACCCAATACAGCGGCTGCCCCTGGCTGTTGTGGCGGTGTCGCCGAACCACGGCCACGATCTCACCGGACACCGTTGTGTTCGGTTCGACGTCACGGCCGAACGGGTTGCGGGCGCCTTGGCTCATCAGCTCGGCGTTGATTTGGTCCAGGTCGGTCATTGCGTTGGTCATGAGGTTCTCCATGGTTGAGGTGGTGAAAGGGGTTCAAGGGGGCAGGCTCACTGCCTGCCCTCGAAGGGCTCTGCCCGTGTGGCGGTGGAGGCTCGCAGGTCCAGGGTGGCCACCAGGGCCATCGCCCGGCCGGGCGACGCTTGCGCCCTTGACGCGGGAGGGACCGCCGCACACCCTCCCGCACCACCGGGGTTATCGGTCAGCGAATCAGGCTCAGCACCTCCCCACCAGTGTCATCCGGGTCGGCGGCGGCGATGATCTGCGCGACCCGCGACTTCGACAACCCGACCGCGGCACCGATCCGGCGCGTCGACTCCCCCGCCGCCACACGGCGGAGGATCTCCACGTCGCGGTCGGCGAGTGAGTCACTGTCCACCGCCTCGGCGGTGACTGTCTGCCCGCTGTCCAGCTCCGGCTGTGGGTTGTCCAGTGGTGGACGGTCGCTGTCCAGTCCTGTCCGGTCGGTGTCCAGCCGTGTCGCGTCCGCGTAAACCGGTGTCCACTCGGCCTCCGGGTTCGGCTCCGGGGTACGGGGGACTTCGATCAGCGCGGTCAGGCCGTGCGTGGCGGCCAGGCCGAACAGCGGTGCCGCACCAGCGACGCACGCCGCGATGGTCGCGGGCAGGATGCGTTGCCCGGATTCCGCAGCGTGCAGACCATTTCCGACCACCGAAATGAGTTCGGCGGCGAACAACTCACCCCAGAAGAACACCCGCGTCGCGGTCGGGATCGTGATCCCCTGGCGGCTGCGTCGCTGCAACGAAACTAGGGCAACGGCGGACTGGACAATAGCGCCGTCCACGAAAATCGGACCCGCCCACGCTAGACGCCGCGTGATTCCGGCCATCACGCTCAGCTCGGTAAGGGCGGCGAACGACCACGCGAACGCCCCCAAGCCGATCACGATTGTCATCGCCAACGCGGTCAGCTCAGCGAGATCGAACCGCCCGGTGGACGGCTGCTGGACAGGGTGGACAGTGGCTGTCGAGTTCATCGGTCATATCCCTCTCGGTCGGTGGACGCGGCCCACGGGCTCCACGCCGGAGTGCGGATCAGCCGTTCCTGCTCGGCGTGCAGGGCGTGCCCGGCAAGCTCATCCAGGGCGTTGTCCAGGTCGCTGGCCAACTCCCGGTTACGGTCTTCTAGCTGCGCGGCCTGATGCTCGGCGGCGTCGAGTGCCGCCGTCACGGCGGCGAGCCGCTCCTCCAACTCCGCGGCCCGCTCATGCGCCGCGATCAACCGCTGCGCCAACTTGGCCCGGGAAAGACCCTCCGGCGTCGGCCGCGCGGTTACCGCGGTTGATGCCGGTGGTGTCGTGCAGACCGGCCGCACCGGCGACGGCGCAGGCGCCGGTCGCGTGGTTACCTGAGCGAAGTCTTCTCCGGCCTGGGCGGGCATCGTCGCCTCGACGGTCGGGGCGCTCACCGCTCGGCTCCGTCGCGCTCGGAGTTAGCCAGGCTCGCGGCCAGAGCATTGCCCGGCCGGTATTGCGCCAACGGCGACGCGGTGCTGGTCAGCTCACGGGTACGAGCCGCGGCGAAGGCCGACGACACCGGAACCGGTGCGCTGGTTCGGATTTCGGCGGCATTCGCCCACGGCATATCCCGCGCGGGCTCGCTCTGCCGTCCCGTCTCGGCAGTCCAGGTGCCGTTGCCGGTCAGCTCGGCGGCCTGCTGATAGTTGCGGTAATGGATCGGCTCGATCACCTCACGACCGTGTGCTTGATGGTCCGCGAGCACGTGAGCGACGTTGCGCATGGCTTCTGGTTCGCGCTCCCACGCTGTGACCGCGCCATCCAAGTGGTTCCACACATCCCGCCAATACCGCGACTCGTGGGTTTCCCACCGAGCGGCGATACCGTCGGCGGCGTCCGAGTGTCCCTCGGCCACGGGACCGTCACCAGCCGGGTCGTCGGGGTCGATGGTGAGCGCCGCGTTGTTCAGTTCATCGACGTGGCGGACGTAATCCGCGCGCAACTGGCGTTCGTCATCGGATTCGGCGGTGCTGTAGTACTGCGGATCGGTCATCGGAATGAACCGGTCATCCGAAGCCGATACGGCCCGGTTGTCCACGCGGGTCACATAGTGGGAGGTCAGCAGACCGGACTGGTCGCGCTCGATACCGTGTTCGGCGATCCAGCGGGCCTGCTCCTCGCTGCGTACCTCGATCGGTGACAGGGCGCGCTGATGCATGGCAAGCATGCGCTCGGCGTAGGCGCGGTCATCGCGCCACCGCTGCGTCGCGTCCGACAGGTACATCCAGTGGTCGGCCCACTCGTCGTTGCGGTCCAGCCACGGCGCGGCGTACTCGCGGTAGTCCAGCTCGTCGGCCGGGTCGTAGTCTTCCGCGTCCCGCGAGCTGTACAGCTCGGCGTGCATGAAATCGCTGCGCATCACCTGCTCGAGACCGGTCACCAGGTACTGGTGTGCGGCGGCGGTAGTGTCGGTCATTGGTTCGGCTTCCTTCTTGATCTCTGATGGGTTGAGGTTGGTGTCGGGCCAATCCATGCCGGGCGCTTCCGACGCCCGGCATGGCTGTTTCGGTACTCAGCGCTCGGCGCCGTCGCGCTGGGAACCGTTGCGGGCCACGGCATCGGCGAGAGCGTGGCCGGGCTGGTAGTCCGCCAGGACGGAACGCGGCGCGGACTCGGTGGCCGGGTACCAGAAACCGTGGCCGGTCATCTCGCGGGCCTGCTGCTGGCTGCGCCACTGGATGCCGGACAGCACATGTGCGCCCGCGGCTTCATCGATGGCGACCTGCTCGTGGAAGCGGCGCATCGCCTCCGGTGAGCGCTGCCAGTCGTCATGGGCATCACGCAGGTACCGCCAAGCGGCGCCGAGGTCGTCGTGCCGCGACGACCAGGGCACTGTGATCTGGTCGGCCTGTTCGATGAGCTGATCGAGTTCCTGCTCGGTCTGAACGTGCGGCATGTTGTCGCGGATCTCTTGCGCGCGAGCGAAATCCGCGCGCATCAACACCTCCTCCGGGTTGGTGACCTTGTCGGCGTACTGGTTGATGAACGGGTCATCGAGATCGTCGGTGTGGTTCATCGCTCCATCCCTGCTTCCCGGTCGTGTCCGTTGCGGGCCACGGCGTCGGCCAACGCGTGGCCGGGCTGGTAGTCCGCGAGCGGGGAACGCGGCGCGGACTCGGTGGCCGTGGCCTGGGCGTGGACGGCAGGCGCATCCTGGATTGCCCGGATCGTCTCCAGCTCTTCCTGGCTGGCTCCGGCGGCGCGAAACACCTCATCTCGCGCCTCGCCCTGGCGGGCGCGATATTCGGCGTGTGCTTCCATGCCTCGCCGGATCTGCTCACGAAGCTCAGCGGCCCGTTTCTCCTTGGCCTCCTTGTCGGCAAGCTCCTGGTTGATCCGCTCCCGGCCACCCTTGAGACCATCGACAAGCCGCTCGGTCGCCTCGCGACGAACCTGGGCGGCTTGTCGCTGCGGGCTGCCGTAGCGCTGCTCGGCCGGGGTACGCTCAGCGACCTTGCGCACCGCCGCGTCCCGCTCAGCACGCAGCTGATCCCGCTCGGCAAGAGCCTGATCCAACTTCGCGGTGAGCCTGCCGTTGGTTTCACGCAACTGGGAGCGTTCCGCCTCCAGACGGGCATCATCAGCGGTGCCAGTGGCGTACTCACTGCGCAACTGGTCACGTTCAGCGGTAACCGCGGTCAGCTGCCGTGTCAGCCGGGCGTTGTTGTCGGCCAGCTCGCTGTTGTGCTCGATCGACAGATTCAGCCGCGCCTTCAACGAATCCCGTTCCGCGGCAAGGTCCTCCCGATTGCGGCCGGTGCTACGAGCCGGTTGCCCGTTGCGGTCTGGATCTCCGAACGCAGTGTGATCGGTCCGATCCTGCTGACGCTCGCGGGCCTGCTCGCGTAACTCGGCGCTGCGTGCCTTGAGAGTTCCAGCGACGGTCAGCGGGCGGCCCTCATCGGAGTAGATCGGTTCCCGAACATCAGCGAGGTCAACAACTTCGACACCGACGCGAGCTTCCGGAGCCCACCGCGACTCGCTGATATCGCGCTGCAGCCAATCGATCGCTTCCTGCTCCCCGACGAACAACCGGTCCTGCTCCAAGGTCGGCATACCTGGAGACCAACGACTCACACTCGCTTTGACCTGGAACTGCTGGACCGGGGCGGCCTGCACCGGGCGAGTCTGCTCGGTGATCGTGCTCAGCCGCTCGGCCCGTTCCCGCAGCTGGGCCCGCTCGGCTTCGGCGTTGCGGCTGGCGCGGGCGACTTGCGCCCGATAGCGCAGTGCCTCAATGCCTTTCACCTTGTGGGCGCGGTTGAACAACTTGCCCGTCTCGAACTCCGGGAACGCGGTTGCCGCGTCCAGGCCGTCGAGAGCGATACCTTTCTCGACCTCGCTCAGGTGCGGGTTGCGCAGCACCAGATCCCGCATATCGGCCCGATGCCGGGCCAGGATCTGCTGATCGTGGAACCTGCGGGTGTGGTCGACGTTCGGGTCGTTCGCGCGCTGGTTCACTGCCAGCGCGTGGACCCGGTACTTGTCGATGGCCTGGTCGGAATACACCAGATGCCGCTGGCGGGCGGCGTGCTGCTCGCGGGCCTCCTGGCGGGTGATCAGGCTGATCTCACGGCGTGCGCGGCGCCGCTCCAGCCAATTCGATGCTTGGGCGTAGTGGCGCATCGCCGCCCGCATCGAAGCACTGAATTGCCGTGCCTGCGCGATCATTTCGTCTTCGGGACTGCGATCGGACATGATCACTGCTCCTTCTGGGTGGTGGGGTTGTAGCCCGCGGCGACGTTGGCGCGAACATGGGTCAGCAGGTCCATTCCGGCCCGCTGGATCGAGGGATCGACTCCGGCCAAGGTGGCTGTGTCGTCGGCGAGGTAGCGCCACTGGATTCGAGTGACGGTCGTCTCGGGTGTGCAGCCGCGGTGACTGCGACAGAAGAACGCGACGAACTCGTTCGGGGTCCAGTCCGGGAAACCCTCGGCGCGCACATCCTCGGCGGTGATGAGAGCCAGGCGCTCGCGCCGCACGTCCTCGACCACGACATCGACAATGCGCACCAGCGGCTCACCCCTGCGGCGTCCCATGACCTTGCGGCACAACGTCAGTCGGGTACCGGGCTCAAGTCCGAGCCAGCCCATCCGGCGAGTGACGGTCTTGGTACGTGCGCGGACCTGGCCCTCAGTCAGCGATACCGACATCAGCACCACGTCAGTTCTCCTTCTCGGAGGTGGCGGGTGTCGCGGAAGTCGTGCGGCGCGACTCCATCACGGCGCGGCGGCGCGCCAGCTGCTCGATGTGACGCTTGATCCAGGCGCCAGCGTCGGCGACCGCGTAGGCGAGCATCCGAACGCTCTCGACCGCACCCGGCCGTCCAGCGCAGTGCCACCACGCGAACGCCGCCAGAGCGAGCACATACAAGGCAAGCGGCCCGGGCAGCGGCAGCACCGCGACCGCGGTTGTCCCCGCCCCTGTGGCCGCGACAGCTGGTCCCCAAATCCGTGCCCAGTCACGGGTTTTCGTGAGCCGGTCGATATGGGGTGCGACTGTGCGTCCGACCGATCCGCCGTCCGGGACGACCGGCACCAGCTGCTGGGCGAGTTTCTCGGCGGTGGTGCCTTCCATGTCGGCGGTGAGCGCTTCGAGGATCTGCTGTTCGCGGGCCTTCTCGGCGCCGCGACCGCCACCGAGTTCCTCGCCGTGGTCTTCCGGATCAACCGGGGGGTTGGGCATAGCCATGATGTGAATCTCCTTGCAGTAAACGGGATTACGCCGGGCGGCGCTTGGGCAGGTCGATCACCGGCGCCAAAGCGTCGGCGTCGCCGGTTGTGGGGTCGGTGAAGCGGTCCAGGCCCGGCAGCGGGCGCATATGCTTGCGCTCGTCGTCGTTCAACGGCGTGATGAAGCCCCAGCGGGCGCGGCCACCCGAGACCTGCACCACGTCGCCCTTCTGCATGGCGCGCAACCGGTTCGGCGGAATCAGGAACTGATCCGAGGACTGGACGTTGCCCTCATCGCCGTCGCGGTTACCGCTGATCAACTTGCGCGACAGCTCGAACTTCGGGCGGGTTCCGTACTTCTTGGCCAGCGTCTCCGGATCCGGAGACCGCATCAGCAGCGAACCACCCGACGCGGCGGAGACCAGGGCATCGCGGTTGTCGTCGTCGTGGCCCAAGCCCTGCCAAGACTGCGCGATCCACCACGACCCGATGCCCGCCTTACGCAGCCGCTCAACCCACTTCACCGCTCGGGTCTTGCCATCGGAAACAGCCGAGAATTCGTCCACCGCCATCAGCGCGGTACGGCCGTGCTGCTTGTCGGCCAGCTGCTCGAACATCGTGCCGAGCGCACCGAACTGAGCACGAGCACGATCCGGGGTCTTCACCCCTTCCAGCACGATGTAGATGAGGTCGAAATCGGTGAGCTGCTTTTCGCCGTCGAACGCATCACCCAACGACCGGTACAGGTTCGCGAATTCGGCGCGGGCGGAGTTCATGACCGGCTGCTTGCCATCCAGCGTGGAGGCGATCTCCATCTCCACGCCCATGACCCCGGTCCATGGCGTTGCCCCGAGTTCACCGCCCCACAACTTCGCCAACCGCGCCGGATCCAGCCGCGACAGGAACTCGATCCAGGACCGCGGCGGGTTCTCACCGATCGGCGTCGGCACGCCATCGATCAGCTCGACACGGGCTGGGGCGTTCACGACCAGATGGATCAGGGTCTCGCGGATCTCGTGGAAATATTTCTCGGTGTCGGTGGTCGGGGTCGAACCACCGGAGATCATCGCCGACAGGATCGAACGCAGGTCATCGACACTGGCGTTCCACAACCCGAGTGACACGTCGTCGGGGAAGACACCGATGCGATCGGCGGGAACACCCAACGCGCGGAACCACTTCCGAAGACTGGCCGCGACCTTGCGGGACTCGGGGCCGCCGTTGCAGTCGACCACGATCGCCAGTGGCCGGCCGGGACGATCCAGCCGCCACCACTGCCGATGCCGCGTCCACGTGGTCACGAACCACGACACCAGCACCCGCTTAAGCAGCGTCGTCTTACCCGAACCGCTGGATGCGACGGTGCTGAAATGCTCGGCGACGTTGATCCACGGCAGAATCAGCCGGGTCTCGGTGCGACCGGTCAATGACCGCAGCATCGAACGCGGCGGGGCTTGATCGCACTCGACCGCCAAGCGCCCGATCACCAGCTCCGGGTTCAGTCCGCCGGTCGTGAACGGCAACCGGCGCCGCGACAGGCGGGTAGCGGCCCGCTGCTCACGCTGGGCCTGCAGAAACAGTGCCCGCTCGGTGCGGGCCGGGGACGCTAAACCCACCGTGGCCAGCTGCACACGCTTGCGGGTGTAGGTGATGGTCGCTGTCAGCCACGCTGCCGGGATCAGCAGCGACGCCATACCCAACAGCCCACCGACGTAATGCCCGGTCATGAACTCGGTTGCGGCCTGGGCGAAATCACGGGCTGGGGCGAACACATCCCACGCCCACAACGCCGCCGCGCCCGGCATCGCCAACACGCTGCCGAACAGCCAGTTCCGCAGCCGCTGAGGCTTCCACCCCAGCAGGGTCGCCGGTGCCAGAATCACCAACGTGCCGATCAGGACCGTCACCAGCACCGCTGCACCCAACAGGGCGCCATCGCCGACGCTGTCCCACGACCACGACGAGAAATCAGGCAGCCAGCCCAGCGGGTCGTGCTTGAGCCCGACCGGCGGCATCGTCGGATGGACATCGATGCGCGGCGCCTCGGTCGGCGTCGGAGGCGGGGTGGCCGCTGGAGTCGGCGCGTACGGCGCGCAATCGGCCGAGGTAATCATCGGAGTGCAGGTCATGATCAGACCGCCTTTCCATCGTTGTGGTCTGAGACCTGGGTGTCTTCGTGATCAGCGGCACCGCCCGCGATCACCCGGAGCCCGGGGCGCGGAGCAGGTGAGGACTCGGTGTGCTTTTTGGCCAGCAGCTCGTCCAGATCGGTGAGGGTCAACTTCGGCCCGTCCGGCCGACCCAGACCTGCCGCAGCGGTCCGGATCACGTTCTTGGTCGCCTCACCACGGCAGTAGAAGGTCAAGCCCGCACAGTTGGCGCTATCGGCGACGTGCAGTGCCTGCGCCACTGAATTACGAGCTGTACTAATGCTTTTCGCGGTCAGCTCGACCTCGACCGCCCACAAGTCACCAGCAGCGGTGATGTAGCGGCCGTCGTGGATATGCGGACGGGGCTGCCCGGCCTTCAACAGACCGACCTCGGAACGCAGCTGCCGTTCAGAAATCCAGCGGTCCAGATCCATTCCGGTCAGTGCCAACCGCAGCTGAAACACCGCCTTGGTGTGGGCGACCATCTTCGGTGTGGGCACCCAGTGGCGCACCGACCGGCCGAGCAGGGCCTCAGCCGCGGCCTTCGTCGGGAAGACCCACGACGGTCCCGGTACCGGCCGCATACGCCTGTCGCTGATCATGCGCGCCGCTGCCCACTTCGCCGTGATCCGGTACGCCCGGTTGATGCTCACGCCCAACATCTCGGCCACGACATCCATTGGCGCGCCGTACATCTCGGCCAAGATCGTCAGTCCAGCCATGTCGCGCGGCGAAAAACGAATGCTCATCGGTCCATCCCCTCTCGTTCGGCGCCACGCCCGAGCGAGACAGCCAAGGCGCTGCCGGGCTGGTAATTCGCAAGAGCGCTGGTGGATGTGCCCCAGCCCGGACCCAGGTCCCCGACCTGCTCGAACTCGGCACGGTCGATGCCGCGACGCTCCGCCGCCCGCAACTGGTGCTCACGCGTGGCCTTCGCCAACGCGGCCAGCTGCGCCGGTGACGCCTCCCGCTTCGCCGCAGCGAGATTGATGTCATACAGGTAGGCCGTCAACGGCTCCCCAGCCCGGCGCGGACGCTGCACCTTGCCCGCGATGTCCTGCCCATTCGGGCGCAAACCATCCGCCGCCAACTGGCGACGAGTTCGCAAATGCGAAGGTGCACAACGCCACTGGTAAACCGGGATACCGCCCTCGGTTGGTTGCTCGGTCATCGCCGCCACCCTGTAGGAGTCGGAATATCCTGCGGCGGAACACAACCCAGCTCCGAGGCATGCGCTACCTGGTCATGGCGGCACACATTCGGCGACGGCACGTAGTCCTGGAAATCGATCCACGCTCGCCCGCACGCCGCCAGCGCGATCAACAGACCGAACATCAGCAACGCCAGCCGAACCAGCGGCGGCAGCAACGCAAACAACTGCCCACCCGCGCGAGCGACCTGCGCATCGGTCCTCATGACCGGCCCGATCACCGCTCGACTCCGTCCATCTCGTCCAGCAACTCAACCGGAGCGTGGAACCGCTCGCTCATGCTCATCGCCGCACCCCCGACCGGCGCGGCCGACGCCGCCAAGCGGCCAACAGCACCATCAGGAACACCACCGCCAGCGCGGTGCTCGGCGACCAGACGAACAGCAGAATCGCCAGAATCAGCGGGATTGCAAGAATCTCGGTTGCGAGCCTCATGGCCGCCACCCCCGGCCATAATCAGTCGTATCGTTGTCCTCGAAATCGATGCCCGGCTGGTAGTCATCGACGTCGTAGTCATCACCCAGGTAGGCGCGGATCTCACGCTGATGCCGCTCACAGTCCTCCGCATGACCGGACTCGTTGTCGGCCGGATGCCCCTCCCACGGACCCCGATCAGTCACCCGCTGCCCACACGAAGTGCACGTCCAACTCGTGTAGTTGTCCGAACGCCAGCTGTGCCGGTTCGGAGGCGCGACGCGCTCGAACGCTTCGATGGCGGCGTCGTCGACCCCGGCAGGGTCGATCTTCAAAGTGGTAGCGATTTCCGCCCATGAACGGCCCTGCCCACGAGCCTTATCGGCGTAGTCGATCACCAACCCGCAAGCGATGTTGGACAGTTGCTCGGCGGCCTCGACCGCCTGCAAGTAATCGACCGGCACGTCCTGGTCACCAAAGTTGTGACCCGTGAACTGCGAGATCAACGGCTCCCGCGTGATCGCAACATCGCCATACTCATCACGCAGCTGCGTGAACACAAGCCGCTCAAGACGACTGCGGATATCCCAGCTGTCCATCACGCCACCTAGCCCGCGATCTGAATCGGCCGGACCAGCTGAGCCAGGTCGTTCGGATCCACTCGTACCGAGCGCGCGCCGACCTTGTATGCCTGCAATTCGCCTGCCGAGATGGAACGCTCCAAAGTCCGGACGCTGAGCCCGAGCTGGCTGGCTGCCTCACGCAGAGTGATCAACTTTTCAGGCAGTGCACCGACTGTGTGACGTTTTGTCATCTGAAGTCCTTCCCTAAGTCGTCAAGGCGCGAAATGCCTTGTAATGACGCACTTTCCGGGAATTTGTCGGATTTCAAGACCACATAGCTGGACAAGTAGGGACGTCCAACGTAACGTTAAGACGTCCCTACTCGTCCCTTGGGGGTTGGCATGGCCAATGAGCGACTTCGCGACGCGCTACTGCGCCACGGACTTGATATTGATCACGTCGCCGAGAAGACAGGCGTCGACCAAAAGACAGTCGAGCGATGGATAACCAAGGGCCGCGTTCCCTACCCGCGGCACCGGCACACCATCGCCTCATTGGTCCGCGAAACCGAGAACTACCTGTGGCCCAATGCCGTTGCGCCGGAGCGCCGCGCCCAGGTCGCCGAGTCAGAAGTCCTGAAGGTCTATCCGCACCGCAATTTGATTCCTTCGGAGCTCTGGGCCCGACTGCTCGCGGACGTCAACGAACGCGTAGACATCCTGGTTCTGGCGGGACTATTCCTCGCCGAGGATCCCGCCCTCGCAAAGACAATCAAGCAAAAGACCAGAGACGGTGTCTCCGTTCGCATGCTCTTCGGTGATCCGGCCGCGCCGGAGGCCACCAAACGCAGCGAAGAGGAAAGACTCGCCACAGGCACCGTACCGCTGCGAATTCGAAATGCCCTCGCACTCATAGAGCCTCTGGCCTCGATCGAAGGTGTCGAAGTTCGGTTCCACCAGACAACGCTCTACAACTCGATCTTCCGATTTGATGAAGAGATGATCGTCAACATGCACGTCTATGGCTCCCCTGGCGCGCATGCGCCAGCGCTTCATCTTCGTCAACTGCCGAGTGGCGACCTCTTCGAGACGTACATGACCAGCTTCGAACACGTTTGGGTCAATGCCACACTTGCCGATTTCTCAGGGAGTTACGAATGACTCGGACCGATTACTACAACGATCCGAACGCACCGCAGGCCAACAGCCTAAAAGTGGCGGTCAGCGCACTCGTTCGTGACGACCAAGGCCGGATCCTCATGATTCGACGGACTGACAACGACAAGTATTCGATCCCAGGAGGCGGCCAGGAGTTCGGCGAAACCGTCGCGGACGCAGTTGTCCGCGAGGTGCACGAAGAGACTGGCGTCAACGTCGAGGTCACCAGGATGATCGGTGTCTTCTCCGACCCGCAACATGTCATCAAATACGACGATGGCGAAGTGCGCCAAGAGTTCTCGATCTGCTTCTACGCCAAGCCAATTGGCGGCGCCTTGCGCCCGAGCTCGGAATCCAAGGAAGTCGAATGGGTTGCACCCCAGGACCTTTCAGATCTCGACATACATCCGTCGATCAGGCTCCGGATCGAGGAAGGCATGCGCAATCCAACTGAGCCGTATTTCACCTAGACGCACAGCTCGACAAGCGTTCCTCGGTTCTCGACACCGCCTCGAGCAGTGCTGGCGCCGCTTCTTGCAGCGACAAGGCCACAACGTGCTCGTCCCCGTACCTTGAACGCACCTCGCGGATCCGCTCCCGCACGGTCGTGACCGCGCCGTCCGGCGTTGTCGTCATGTCGGCCCACCACAACGCATCTCGCAGCGGCGTGTGCTCGTCGGTCCAGTTCAGCTCTATACCCCGGCGTCGCGCCTCGACACACGCACACGAGTGATTCGCGACGAGTGCGCAGAGACGGTCGGACACCCCTTCATCGCGCAAGAAATCGGCACCGTCGACAGGATGGAAGCCCGTCCGGACCAACTCGGGTGCATATCCGATGTCATGAAGCCAAGCCGCGGCAACCAGCTCGTCTGCGTTGTCGACCACATCGGCGGCCAGCCGGGCCTGCCGGACCACGCCTTGAACGTGCGCCCATCGGCGCGGTAGGGATGACGCAAGTTGAGTACGCGCCAGCTCTTCCGCCCATGTTGCCAAGCACCCCATATCGCGAGTGTAGTGAGCAAGCACTCTCGCGCTGTCCCCATATAGGCGCAGCCGCTAACCCAACACGCCGCGTACGCTCTCCCACTGACTATCAGCCAGGCTCGCGTAGCGCTGCGTCGTCCGCAGCGAGGCGTGCCCGAGCAGCTTTTGAACCTGCTGGATGGGCACCCCGGCGCGCACCAGGCGGCCCGCATACGTGTGTCGTAGATCGTGAGGCCGGACCTTTCCCAGTCGCCTCTTCTCGTCCCCCTCGCCAACCCAGGCAACTCGTGACGCGGCTTGGAACCGCTTGCCGAAGTTGTCAGCATCGAACGGTCGGCCATCAACGTGCGCAAGCAGGAGGCCACTACGGACCGAGCGGCCAGCAGCGTACGGGACTGGCGCCGGTTCACCGAGCCCATCTCGCTTCATCACGGCCGCCAGGATCTTCGTCAGAGTGTCGCCGATCGGGACCACCCGCTTCTCGTGGTCCTTCGGGGGCTTCATTCGGCGCGCGGCCTTGTCCCAAGCCCATTCGATTGAGATCGTCTTCCGCTTCAGATCGATGTGCTCTTTGTGCAGGCCCTGAGCCTCGCCCATTCTCATTCCGGTGCCGATCAACACGTCGATGATCAATCGGTCCGACTCTTCGAAGGGTTCGCGCAACGCCGCGTACTCCTCGGCCTCCACGAAACGCTCGGGAGACGGGCCCGCCTTCGGCAGGTCGATGTCGTGGCACGGGTTATCGGTAATGAGCTTCGCCTTGCGTGCGGCATTCATTGATCCGCTCAGCAGGTGGTAGCACTTCGCGACGCTCGTCGGCGCCATGACTGCACGAAGCTCCGCCACCCATTCCTGCACATCGTGTTGCTCGATCTCTTTCAGAAGCTCGCCACCCCACTTCGGTGTCAGGTGTTTGGCGATGCGTTGATCGTCGATCTTCTGGGTGCCCTCCTCGACGGTTCGCAGGGCCTTCCATTTGGGCAGCCACTCACCCCAGGTCATTGCCGGAACCGGGCGCGCGGGATTCTCCCGCTGCTCGTCTTCCTTCGCCGTGGCCTTGCGCCTCGCAACATCCTTGTTGGTGAAGACGCCGGCACTTCGTCTCGTGCCGAACGCGTCTCGGTAGATACCGCGATACCGCCCACTCGGAAGCTTCTCGGCCCAACCCACGTCCTGCCCTCCCTACCGTCCTTGGTGTTGCCCCGGTTCAGACAACCAGTCGCTGATCAACGCCAAACTCTACGTGGGGCAGAGCAGCAGCGGAAGTGGGGCAAATCATGGGGCAGACACGTGTCCCTGCCTGACATTTCGTGTCGGTTCGCGTCGCATCGGCCTGAGAGCGAAACTTGCTGGCCTGCACCGATGTTTGAGGGCTTCGACACTGGTCAGACACTTGGTCGATCCATGGGGCCGGAACTGGATTT